>JBCCGH010000076.1:0-42875 GCA_039029375.1 Planctomycetota bacterium | reverse complement strand
GATGGCACCCGTCCGGCCACCGCTCGCTGCGTCGCACCTCCTCGACGTATCCACCAATATGCCTGCGTCGGTGCTTCTTGCGAGCAGCGTCCGGTCACGCACCCTCTGCACAGGAATTTCTGATCCAGGACACTAGCCGCGGCGCCGCTCCTCGAGCTCTTCCAACGTTTTCGGCCAGTCCTTGCGCATGAGCTGCGACAGCCCTCGATCGGCGAGCAGGCGGCCGGCGTTTTGGCACTGCGCGCAGTAGTTGCACTCGTTGCTGGCATAGCGGATCCGCTGCACGGGCGCGCCGCAGTCCGGGCACGGCTGGCGATACCGACCGTGGACCGCCATCCCTTCGCGGAACGCGGTGACCTTCTCGGGAAAGCCGTCGCCGACCTCAGCGCGGAAGCGATCGGTCCAGTGTTGCAGTGTCGAGCGAATCGACGCCAGCAGGCGTTCGATCTCCGCGTCGTCGAGCCGCTGCGTGAGTCGCACCGGCGACAGCCGCGCGGCATGCAGGATCTCGTCCGAGTACGCGTTGCCGATGCCGCTCAACAGCCGCGGGTCGGTGAGCGCGCGCTTGAGCGTGCGGTTCTCCCGCAGCAGGGCGGCACGAAATTGCTCGGGCGTCGCCTCCATCACCTCTAGCCCACCGCGGGAGAATTCCTGCACGGCGGCGTCACCACGCACAACGTGCAG
The DNA here is from genome assembly GCA_039029375.1 of Planctomycetota bacterium. Lineage (GTDB taxonomy): Bacteria > Planctomycetota > UBA1135 > UBA1135 > UBA2386 > JBCCGH01. The sequence continues at coordinate 42,191 of JBCCGH010000076.1, read as the reverse complement.
AGAGGCGCGCTTCTTGGCCGAGGCCTCGGTGAGCCAGAGCGTCCCGCGCTCGAAGTGCCATCCTGCCAGCGCGGTCTTGCCGGGCGACTTGGCGCCGGCGTCGCGCCACCGCAACCGCCCAGCGATCATCAGATGCAGCACCGCGAACAGGTCCCGGTCAAAGCCGAGCACGATCCTCTTGCCCAGCCGCTGGACCGACGTCACGCGACCGCCGACAAGCTCGGTCGCCGGCGGATCGACGCTGCGTAGCAAGAACGGACTGAGGAGATCCAAGCCACGCAGCTCCTCCCCGACCACATACGCCGACAGGCGCTCCACGTAGATCGTGACATCCGGCAGCTCGGGCATCGGAGCGCTGGTGTACGGCATCCGCCAGCGGGCGGGAAGCGAGCCGCCGCGATCGACGAAACCATCGACACCAGGGGCGTTTCGGCGCACAAGGGCGTTGGTGCGCATCTTCACATAGACTGAAATTCCCCCCGCCGACCCGACCAGCCCGCCATGCCGCCTTTCCACCGCGCTCTGGGCACCGTGCTGGCACGCCTCGCCGCTGCCGCTGCCATTGCCGCACCTCTCGCCGCCCAGACTCCGCTTGTGCAGAACGGGGCCACCTGGCGCTATCTCGACGACGGTAGCGACCAGGGCTTCGCCTGGCGCCTCCCCGGCTTTGACGACGCGAGCTGGGCCACCGGTCCGGCGCAGCTGGGGTACGGGGAGGGCGACGAGGCGACGGTGGTCAGCTTCGGCCGCAATCCGAACCGCCGCCACGTCACGACGTACTTCCGGCACTCGTTCACGGTCGGCAATCCCGGAGCGATCACCCAGCTGTGCCTCCGACTGGTGCGTGACGACGGTGCGGTGGTCTACCTCAACGGCACGGAGATCGCGCGCAGCAACGTGCTGGTGACGCCCGTGCTCGGGCATCTGACCTTGGCCACCACAGAGTCTGACGGCGCCAGTGCGCAGACCGTGTTCGACTTCGCGCCCGACCCGAGCCTGCTGGTCAGCGGCACGAATGTGCTCGCGGTCGAGCTCCACAAGCACGCGACCGCGAGCCCGACGTTGAGTTTTGATCTCGCGCTGTACGACGCCACCGCCACCACCTGCCAAAGCCAGCCCAACCTGCTCGTGCTGATCGCCGACGACTTGGGGGTCGACGTCGTCGGCGCCTATGGCGAGGGGAGCAATCAGGCGCCAACGCCCAACATCGACCAGCTCGCGGCGCAGGGCATCTTGTTTCGCAACGCGTGGACCAACCCGGAATGCTCGCCGACGCGAGCCGCGATCCACACCGGCCGGCACGCGATGCGAACGCTGGTGGGATCGGCAATCCCCATTGGCAACTCCGGGGTGCTGCAGCTCCCCGAAACGACGTTGCCCGAGATCCTCGACACCGCCGGCGGCAACTACGCCCATGCGCTGATCGGCAAGTGGCACCTCGGTGACGAGCGCAACGGTGGCGATTTCGGCCCCAACCTCGCGGGATGGTCGCACTTCGCCGGCTTGATCCCCGGCGCGCTCTCGAACTACTACAACTGGCCGCGCACCGTGAATGGCGTCACGACGACGTCGACGGCCTACAGCACGACCCAGATGGTCGACGACGCGCTGAGTTGGATCGGCGGGCAGGACGGTCCGTGGCTGTGCGTGCTGTCGTTCAACGCGCCGCACGGCCCCTACCAACCACCGCCGCCAAGCTTGCACTCGCAAGACCTGACCGGCCTCAGCCCTGGGACCACGCCACGGCCGTTCTTCCGCGCCCTCGTCGAAGCCATGGACAACGAGATCGGCCGCTTGCTGACCTCGCTCGGCGGCGAGCTCGCCCGCACCGACGTGATCTTCATGGGGGACAACGGCACCGACGGCAACGTCACGCGGACGCCGTTTCGAGCGATCCACGCCAAGGGGACGCCGTACGAGGGCGGGGTCAACGTCCCGCTCATCGTCAGCGGCCCATCGGTGACCGCACCCGGCCGCGAAGAGGGCGCGCTGGTCAGCGCCGTCGATCTGGTGGCGACCCTCACCGAGCTTGCCGGCGTCGACGTCACCGACGTCGTTCCACCGTGGGCCCCGTTCGACTCGGTGAGTTTCGCACCGTACCTCCGCAACCCCAGCGCGACGCCCCGGCGCAACACGGTGTTCACCGAATCGTTCAATGGCGAGACCTGGACGGGCGTCAACACGAGCGGCGCAGCGGCCATCCGCGACGACACGTACAAGCTCATCCGCTTCTACACGACCGAGTCGAACACCGATGAGTTCTATGACCTCGTCGCCGACCCGTTCGAGAACAGCGAGCTGCTGGCAGCCGGCCTGAACCCGACTCAGCAAGCCGCCTACGACGCGCTGCGCCAAGAGCTCGAGGCGCTGCGCGCCCCCACGGGCCGGCTCGTGACGTTTGGCGAAACCTGGTGCGTCGGGCGACGCGGCTTTGTCACTGTGGGGGGCAGCGGCACGCCTGACCTCGGCGCCACGTATCAAGTCCTGCTCAGCAACGGCGCGCCTGGGTCTCTGGCTGGGCTGCTCACCGGGTCGTCGGCGACCTCGGCGTTCGGCGTCGCGCTCCCGCTGGAGCTCCAGCCCTTCGGGGCCGGGCCCAATTGCTATCTGCGGACGTCGCTCGACTTCATCTTGCCGGTGACCACCGACGCAACAGGCGCGGCCTCGGTGGATTTCCCGGTGCCGGTCGACCCCGGCCTGGTGGGCGCGACCCTCTTCCACAGCTGGGTCGTGGTGGACGCTGAGGCCCCGTTCAACCCGTGGGGCCTCACCCTGTCGAACGGGCTCGGCGCCACGATCGGCTCGTCTTAGAGCCCCTTTCGGCCCACCCCGCGCGCGCCCTCTTTGGGCAGAACAGTTGGCCCCCGGGGCCCTCGCCGGTACGCCTCACGGTCCCATGAATCGTCGGCGGCGAAATCCGGCGCTCTGGCGATGGAGCCTGCGCGTCGTGCTGGTTGTACTCAACCTGGCGCTCGCGGTGTACCTGTGCCGGGGCTGGATCCTCGAGCCCATCCTGCGCCGCTGGGCAGGGTCCGAGCTCGGTCGGATCCTGCAGGCCGACGTCGAGATTGGTGCCATCGAGGGCAGCTGGTGGAACGGGCTCGTGGCGCGAGAGATCGAGGTCCGCGACGGCCGCACGGCCTTGGTGGACCTGGAGGCGGCGGAGCTGCGCGCCGCGCTATCGCTCCCGCGCCTGCTCCGGGGCGACCTCGGCGGCTGCCGCCGCGTCCACCTCCGTGCCGCGGCGTTGACCCTCGACGTTGCTGGAGCCACGGCCGAGCCTGCCGAGCCGAGCTCCAGCCCTCCCCCGAGCCTGGCTTGGGTTGGGGAGCTGGCGCCGGCGGGCCTGACGATCCGCGTCGGCGCCGTGCATCTCAAGAGCCCGCACGGCGACAAGACGGTGCGGGACGTCGCCATCCGGCTGCACCCCGGCCAAGGAGAACGTGAGCTCGATCTGCGCGGTGAGCAGGTCGAAGCTCGATGGCTCATCGACCCGGCGGCCGGCCGCGCGACCGCCAGCGCCGCTCTCAGCGACCCCGGCGCCTGGCTCCGCGCGCTTGGTGTCGCCAACCGGGTCCGCGCCGGTCATCTGCGACTTCAGGCGGAAGGTGTGCTCCGACCGGTCTCCCTGCGCGGCCAGCTCGATCTGGCAGACGCTCGGTACCGAGGGCGCGACTTGAGCGACAGCCGGATCGCGTTCGCTCTCGATGATCGCGAGCTCAGCGTGCCGTCGGCGGAGCTGGACCTGCCCGGGCTGCAAGTACACGGCCACGGGCTCCACACGCCATCACCGTTCACCGCAGACGGCAACGAGAACCTCCTGGCGACGCTCGCCGGGGTGCTCGACGTCATCGTGATCGATGCCGCGCCATATGCCGGCCTGTTGCCGCAGGAGCTGCGGTCGCTGCGCCGCCTGCTCCCCGCCAGTGGCCGGCTGCGCGCGCGGGTGAGCGCTGGTGACCTTCTCTTGGAAGCGCTGCAGATCGACGGCAACGGCATTCACCTGCAATCGACGGGCGGCCGCATGGCGCTGGGGCCGCGGCTCGAAGACGCCCGCGTCGACCTGGCGTTCGAGGCCACGGCGTCACAGCCGCAGCGTTGGGAGCTCGACAACGGCACGGAGCTGGTGCTCGCTGGCTCCGCCGCCATGCGCATGCGCGGCTCCTTGCCCCGGCCCGAGCTGACCGGCGACCTCGACCTCGGTCCGGGTGGCTATGGCCAACTCCGCTGGTCGCAGCTCCGCGGCCAAGCGCGCTGGACCGACCGCCAGCTCGAAGTGCGTGGCCTTGACGCCGCTGGCGTCACCCTGGCGGACGCGGCGACGCCGAGCGAGCTCCGGGGCGACATGGATCTGGCGTGGAGCGATGCCAGGACCACTGTGCGGGTCGACGCGACCGCCGTTGCCCATCCCGGGTGGCTCGACCGCCTCGCCATGGACCTGCGGGGTTTGGCCCCGCGGCAGCCCACCGAAATCAGGCTGCGCGGAACCGCCGCGCTCGGTGCGGATCGCCCTGCCACCGCACGCGGCCACCTGGAGCTGCCGAACCTCACGCTCGGCGAGCGCCCACCGGTGCAGGTCGCGGCGGATCTAGCGCTGGACCGGCGCGGCGTGCTGTCGCTGGCACCGCTGCGCCTCCGCGGCGGCCTCGAGCTGGATGTGGAAGGTAGCGTGCCGATCGTCCACTTGGCCGGGCCGCTCGACCTTCACGTGATCGGGCGGGCCGTCGACATCGTGACCTGGGGCGGCGCCGCCGCGGCTTCCCTGCCCCGCGGCCAGGTCGACCTCTGGCTCGGTGTGCGAGGCACTTGGGCGGATCCCGCTCTGGACACCCGCATCGAGGCCGCGCTGTTGGATTGGCCGGCGCCGGAAACGGTCGCCGTCGCTCCCACCAGCCCGGTGCGATTCGCGATCAGCGCCCGGGGCCACCTCGGCGTCGGCCTCGGCCCGGACCGGCGACTGCTGCTGTCGAGCACGGACTTGGCCGCCGCGATCGACGCCGACGGGCACGCCGCCGACGGCACCGCCATGGCGCTGCGCGCCGACGTCATCGCCGACGACCGAGGGGTGCACGTGGCGCTCGACGACCTGCGCGTGGGCCCGGGCAGTGGCAGCGGCGAGCTGAAGCTCGGCCTGCAGCCAGCGCAGCTACTCGACGCCGACGGCGCTCTCTGGTCGGCACCGTTGGCCGGCGCGATCCAGGTCGAGGCGCTGTCCCTGGCCGAGCTGCCCCTCGGTCCAACCGCGTCGGGTCTCGGCGTCGAGGGCATCGTCACGGGCAACCTGCGCCTGGACGGCACACTGGCCAAGCCGGCGCCACAGCTGGCGCTGCGCCTGCGCGACGGCGCCATCGCGGTGCCAGCCGGACCACGACTGCGCGACGTGACGGCGGCCATCCGCGGCACGCCCCGGCAGCTCGAGATCGAGCAGATGAGCGCGGCCATCGGCGCCGGCCACGTCGCTTTGGCCGGTGAGCTGCGGGCCCATGGCGCGGCGTTCTCGCTGCGCGATCCAACAACCAGCGAGCTCGCCGCGGAAGTGTCGCTCGTGTCCGTCGACCTCCACGACCTGGTGGGCGAACCACGGCCGGACCTACTCCTGCGCGGACTCGTCCGCGGCACGGTTTCCGTTCGCGGCACACTGGCCGCACCGTCGGTGACGGGCGAAGTCGTGTTGGCCGACGGCAGCGTCGCGATCGATGGCACAAAGGTCGCGCAGCATTTGCGCCTGCGCACCACCCTCACAGCCGAACGCGTGGAGGTGCGAGACCTGGCGGGGCGGACCGTCGCCGGCGGCACCGTGGCCGGCCGCGCCAGCATCGCCGGTGATTTGCTGCAGCTCATCGGTGACTCTCATGCCCTCGACGAGGCCACGCTGGACGGCACGTTCACGATCGACGGGCTCGACCTGGCCGGACTGCCCGTGGCGTTGGCGGGCATCAACGACCTCGCCGGCACTGCGACCGTCCGAGCCGACCTCACCGGCACGTTCGCCCAGCCCAAGCCCACCGCCACCGTCACCCTGCGCGGGGCCGTGATCAAGCCGGATCAGCTCCCCCGCGTCGACGGGATCGAAGGCCAGCTCGCGTGGACCGGGTCCGAGCTGAGGATCGACACGCTGGCCGGCCGCATGGGGGCCGGTCGCATCGAGATCGAAGGCCTGGCGCGGGCACCGGGCGACGGGCCAATGCGCCTGCCGGACGATGATTGGCACGTCCAAGCCGACGTGCGAGGTCACGACGCCCTCGTGTACCGCGACCGCGGCATCCGCGTACGGGCCGACCCAGCGCTGCAACTCCGCGGCACGCTGGGCGCGATCCGCGTCACCGGCTCCGTCGACGTGGCCTCGGCCAAGCTGGTCCGCCGCGTGTCCCTCATCCCCGACCTCCGCGCCCGTGGCCGCTCGGCCGAAGCCGCGACCGGGCTCGCGCTGCCGGCGCTGCCCGCGGCCATCGGTGACCGCTTGCGCTTTGACGTCGGCCTGCAGACCCGTACCCCGTTTGAGGCGCGGACCAACGTGCTCACCGCGAAGCTCGAAGCCGTACTGCGGCTGCGCGGGACGGGCACCGCGCCCTACCTGGTCGGCAACGTCTCCGGCCAGGACGGCCGGCTTTCGTTCCCCGGCGCCAACCTCAACCTCAACAACATCGTGCTGAGCTTCTCGTCCGACCAACCCGCCTTTCCGGATGTGTTGGTACAGGGCACTGGCAAACGCCACGGGATCCATGTCTTCCTCACGGTTAAGGGGCGCTACGACAACCCAGAGGTCTTGCTGACGTCGTCGCCTCCGGTGCCACCCCAAGACCTCGTCGTACTCGTCACGACCGGTGCTCTGCCGGCAACCCTGCGCAACATGGGTGCCCAAGGACAGGCCACGTTGATCGGCTCCTACCTAGCCGAGGAGATCTTCTACACGATGTTCGGCAGCGACAGCACCGAGCAGACCGAAGGCCTGATCGATCGCTTCCACGTCGAGTCGGGCCGCGAGATCAGCCGCAACGGCGAGCCGACCCTCCTGTTCGAGTTCGATCTCAACCGCGAGTTCGCGCTGCAGGCCGAGCAAGACGTCTACGAAGACTTCAACATGGGCGTGGTCTACCGACTGCGGTTCTGAGGGGGCGGCCCGTTGCGAACGCTGCTGGTTCCACCGAAATGACGGCACCGCTGAGCCAGGCCGCGGCGGCCCTGCTGGCGTGGCTTGCTCTGGCGCTGTCCATTGCGGCGTTCGGGGCGTGCAGCGTGCTGGATCCGACGTATCAGGCGACGCGCGCCAACGGCGGCCGCGGCGCCGCCGTGAAAGTCCGCTTCGAGGGCAACCGAGGCTTGGGCGAGGCCCGCCTGCGCCGGGAGATCGAAGACTATCTCCTCGATCTGTCGCGGGAGCCTGACCGCGGCGGAACGGTGTTCGACATGGCCGCCGACCTGGGCGACCTGTTCCGCGCGTCGGGCTACCCCGACGTCGAGGTCGGCTACGAGGTGCAGCCACTGGAGCCCGCGGCCGACGCCGCGCGCGTCGACGTCACCTTCCGCATCAGCGAAGGACCGCTCGTGGTCGTCGACCCCGTCGCGGTGCACGGCAACGACCGGATTCCCGACAGCGAGTTGCTGGCGCTGTGGCGGAGCCAGGCCGCGGGGATCCTCGGCATCGGCAAGCCGCTGTTCGTCGTCGCGCAGCTGGAGCAGTTGGCCGAGGAGATCACGCGCTACTACCGCGGACGCGGCTACCTTGACGTCGAAGTCGAGGGCCCACTCATCCAGCGGGACCCCGGCGCCGCCTTGGCCGAAGCGCGGTTTCGCGTCACCGAAGGCGCCCTGTTCACCGTTGCCGCCGCCATCGTCGACGAGGAAATCCGCGCCGCCCTCGGCACCAGCGGGCCGCCCGCGCCCACCGGCGCCTTTGAGCCAGCCGTCGCGCGCGACTGGGTGCTGGAGTTGCGCGCCCAGCTGCGGCGCCTCGGCTATCCCGACCCAGAGCTGCGGCTCGAAACTGAGATCAACCCACACCAAAAGGCAGCCGTGCTCCGCGTCTACGGCCAGCCGGGACGCCGGGCGCGCATCGGCGAGATCGCGATCGTCGGCAACACGACGACGCGGCCGTCGGTCATCCACAAGAAGCTCGGCATCCGCGTGGGCGAGCCGTACGACGGACTGGCCGAGGAGGAGGGCCTCCGCCGCCTCTATCTCTCGGGACTCTTCACCAAGGTTCGGGTCGATCGCGAGTGGCTCGACGACCGCACGTTGAAGCTCGTGATCGTGGTCGAAGAAACCGCGACGCGCGAGCTCGAGCTGCTGGGCGGCTACGGCTCCTACGAGCGCTTTCGCGGCGGCATGAGGCTGAGCGAACGCAATGTCGCTGGAACGGGCGTGCAGGTCAGCCTCCTGGGCCGTGTTAGTCAGCGCGGTCACCGCAGCGGCATCTCGGTCACCGAGCCCGATCTCTTTGGCACCGCCACCGAGATGACGGTGGGCGGCGAGTTCTTTCAGCGCGAAGAACCTTCGTTCCGGGACGAGGCGCTCGGGACCACGCTGTCGTTCGCCCGGCGCATCTTGTCCGGACAGACCGCACGCGTTGGCTACACCTTTCGCGACCACGCCGACGCGCAAGCCGAGATCGTCGACCCGCGCAGCCGGTTCGTCGACTACACAGAGGGCCGTCTGTTCCTCGACTTACACAACGATCGTCGCGACAACCCGTTGTTCCCCAAGAGCGGCCACGAGCAGTTCGTGCTGTTCGAGATGGTCGACGAATCGATCGGCGCCGACATCAACCTGCTGCGCCTGCGCGCGGGCGGGTCGGTGCACTTCCCGTTGCTCGAGCGACTGCGGTTGGTGCTCCGGGCCGAAGGCGGCTGGCTGTGGCCCGGCAAGGGTGGCTCGAGCCAAGTGCCGCTGCAGGAACGCTTCTTCAACGGCGGCGAGAGCCAGGTGCGCTCGTTTCGCGAATCGCAGTTGGGCCCCCGTGACGCCAGCGGCAACCCAGTGGGCGGCGAGTACCGCAACCTACTCGGAGCCGAGCTGCGCACGGTGCTGTGGCGCACCCTCGAGGGTGCGATGTTCGTCGACGTCGGCAACGTCGGCAGCTCGGTCCACGAGTTCGGCTGGTCCAATCTGCGCTACGGCGTGGGGGCCGGCCTGCGCCTGGTCCTGCCCATCGGCCCCATCCGTGTCGACGGTGCCTGGAATCCAGACCGGCAGCCGGGCGACAAGGAGTGGGTCGTCCACTTCAGCGTGGGCTATCCGTTCTGATGGGTGGCGCTACCGAATTTGCAACCGCAGCGGCGGCCCCGGCACATCGAACGCGCCCTCCGCCTGGCCGTGACCAGCCACTGCCAGATACCGATAACGCCCGGGGGCCAGGCCCAGCTGCATGGCGAAACCGGGCTCGCCCGGCAAGATCCGAAACGCGCGGAGCAACAGGCGATCCTGCAGATCGTGCAGGCGCAGCTCGATCGGGATCAGTGGCCCCGGGGCACGCATGGCAATCCTGATCGGCAGCGGCGCGACGGGAGTGAGGGCGACCGTCTCACGGTGCGTCTCCCCAGCTCGAGGCTCGAGGATGCGCGACACAGCAGCAACGTTGCGGCCATGGACCCGGAGTCGCCACGTGCCGGGTGACACCCAAAACGAGGCGGGCACCGATGCGTCGCGCTGCTCCAGCGAGACGACCTCCGACGGAGTGTCCAACTCGACCACGAGCTCCTCGGGCTGATGACCGGCCGGCGCCACCGTCTCCACGACGACCGTCGCCAGCTTCGGCAACACCAAGGTGCCGAGGTCCAGCGGCGCACCCACGACGAGCTCCCGCACGCCGAGCCGTAGGGTGTAGTAGCCGCCAGACACAACGGTGAGCTCCCACGGGCCCGGCGGCGCCCGAAAGGCGAGGTCGCCATTGGCCGTGGTGTCGCCGATGACCACCTGCGTCATCCCCGGCCGCGAGCCCACCAGACAGCACGTCGCCGCCGGCTCGCCGGAAGGCATGAGCAGCCGCCCCCGCACGTCGGCGCGGCCCGCAGCGTCCGGTGGTAGGCGCAAGACCAGGTCGCGGTCACCCGGTCTCACGTCGTCGCGCCAGGCCGTGTAGGTGCCGCCCAGGACGGGCTCGGGATGAGCCACGATCCGGTAGCGACCCTCCGCCACGTACGGCAAGCGGAAGACCCCGTCCGCACCTGTGCGCGTCTCGAGGGCGAAATGACCCGCCGCCTCCACACCGTGACGGTGAAGCCCGACGTAGGCACCCTCGAGCCCCGCGCCGGCGTCGTCGACGACCCGGCCGCGTACGGCGGAGTGCGCGGCCAACACCGGGTCCCAGGCACACGTCCCCCCCACCGGGACGATCAGCTCGGCCCCGTCGAGCAACTGGCCAAGACGCGACCGCAGACTCGCCCAGGCGCGACCCGGCGTTAGGCCCGTCGCGACGAAGGATCCGTCCGCCTCGATCGGACAGAAGCGCGACAGAGCCGAGCGAGAGATGGTCTCCCACCCGGGGACCTCCGGCCCCACCACAAGCTCGACGCGCTCGGCCTTGGCCTCCTCGCTCCAGCCCCGCACCCGGCCGCTCAGAGTGCCGCCGAAGCTCAGGTCCAGCTCCAACGGCGCGGCCGCGGGCAGGTCGACCACCGCCCAGCCGCCGCCGTAGCCAGGCGCGGCCGCGGTGACCAAGTGCTCCCCCGCGCCGAGCCCGGTCGCCGTCACGCGCCCGGCCGCATCCGCGTGCCAAAGGGAACTGGGCAAGACGGTCTGGCCGGGCCGGCGCGGGTGGATCGTCACCGCGGCGTCGGCAACGGGCTCACCGCGTGGCGATCGGACCAGAACGGCGGCCGGAGGACCGGCGGCCTGCAGCTCAAAGTCCACCCTGGCTACCCCGGCAGCCCGCGCGACCTCCTGGGCTGGCGTCCGCTGCGCCCCCGGCGCCACCGCCCATACATAGGTGATGCTCGCCGGGTTGCCCACGCCAAAACGATAGGCGCCATCGGCGCCGGTGCGCGTCGCCAACCGCCCCGGCAGCTCCCCGCCGTGGCTGAAGCCCACCCAAATCTCGGCGCCGGCGACGGGCGCGCGATCACGGCGCACACTTCCTTCGACGTACACCAGCTGATCGAGCACCACGTCGTGCTCGCACGGACCATCGACCTCAAACCGCGGCAGGACCGCGCGACCTCCGTCGTCGAACCAAAGTCTCGTGGTGCCGACCGGAACCGCGGGAAAGGTGACCTCGCCGCGCGCGTCCGTGATGGCTGGCCACACTCCCTGCCCCTGGTAGATCGAGAGAATGGAAGCGTTCGCGTCCAACTCCACGCCGAGAGCAACCGAGAGGCTCGCAGCGGGCTTGCCGCCAAACTCGAAGCGAAACCGGACCGGGAAACGCCGCGGCTCTTCGGGCTCGGCGGCAGCGATGCGGGGCGAGGCACTGGCCGGGGCCGCCACGCTCGGCGCCGCGGTGTCACTCTCGGAGGAGGCCGACGCCGCGGCCTCGGTGCGCTCCGCGCCTCGCTCTGGCGCGCGGGGCCGCGCCACCTGCGTGATCGCCACCAACAACAACAGAACCGTCGCACCAATGAGCACCGCCCGCGGCGCCCAGGGCCCGCCACTGGGGCGCAGACTCGCTGCAGCCGCACGCTCAGCCGGCACTCCGGCAGCGATCTGCGCGGCCACCCGCGCCTGCAGCGACGCCACGGCGGCGGCGCCGAGTGCCAGGCTCGGCGGCAACGCCCGCCGCAGCATCTGTAGCCCTCGCGACAGCTGCACGCGTACGGTGGCCGCGGGACGGCCACAGCGCTTGGCGATCTCACGTGGCGGCAGGTCCTCGAGCAGATGCAGACGCGTGACCTCGCGATACGGCGCGCTCAGGTACTCGATCGCCGCCTCGACCCGCTCGCGGACCTCGCGGCGCAGCACCGGGTCGGCGGCCGCCGCGGCGCGGTCAGAATCCAACAACGGGCCGGCGGCCTCGCGGTCGCGGTGACGCCAGGCGTGGCGCGCGCAGTTGAACAGGATGCCCAACAACCAAGGCTGGGGGTCCTGCTTGGAATCGTAGGTGTCAATCGACTCCAGCGCCGTGAGATACGCGCTTTGCAGGAGGTCTTCGGCCGAGATGCGATCTGACGCCAAGGCGCACGCAAACCGCCACGCCGAGCGCCGGGTCGCCGCCACAAATCCGGCGAAGACGCGAGGGTCACGCTTCGCCTGATAGTGGGCGAGCAGCTCTCGGCGGCGCAGCTGCGACGGCGTCATAGCGCCCCACCATAGCGCGCGCCGCCGACCGGCCGGGACGCTCCCTCACGTGGAGGTCCGGCCGGAAAGCGCTTTTCGTGGCGAGGGGTGGCGTGGGCTCGCAAGTCTGGCGCGAGAACGCAGCTGAATCAGTGGAACGGATGGTCTCGTGCTCCGGTCACTCGGCGTCAACCACCGTTCGTTCCGCGGCCTTGGGCACGACATGGGCGGCTCGGGCTGCGCCGGATCGCCGACGCTGTCGGTGTCGGGCGCCTTCGAGATTGCCGAGGCGGTCCACGACCTGACCTTCACGGTGAGCGGGGGCTCGGCGGCGGCGAGTGCGCTGTTCATCGGCGCGGCGAACCCGGTTGCGCTGGGCAGCTGCACCGTGACGGTGGATCTCGCTTCGCCGTTCCTGCTGTTCAGCGGCCCGACCGCGACGCTGCTGGTGCTACCGAGCACCATCTTCCTCGGCGCCGACTTCTACGCTCAGGCGATCCAGTTGATGTCCGGCGGCCCAATTGTCGGCTTAGCCACGGCCAGCAACCCGATCCGCATCCAGCTCGGTCAGTCGCATCTCGACCGCTAGTCGGAGGCCCCAGCGAGCCCGCTTCGCTGGATCCACGGCTGCGGGGCGGTGTCGCCCCGGCGCCATCAGCGGCCGTTCTCGGGCTCCGCGCTGAGCTCGTGGACGCGCCGCTTCAGCTCCTCGTCCGGAGTTTGTTGATCGAGCGCCTGGTAGACGTCGCGCAGCACCGCGGTGACAGCTTTGATCAGCGGACGCGTCGCCCGTGACGCGAAGACCTCGTCAGCATGCGAGCGCGCGGCGGCGGTGTTGTTCAGATTCAGCTCTGCGCGCGCGAGGATCGCGAGGTCCCTCACAGTCACGGGGTGCTGATCGCCGAACGTGCCGCGGCACGCGGCGACCACGCTGCGCATGAGCGGGGTGCCCTCGTCATACTGTTCCGCATTGAGATACGTCATGGCGAGGTTCTCCATGCACTCAATGTCGGCGCTGGGGCACCGTCAGCAGATGCAGGCATGCGCCGTACAGGCGGAAGTGGCATCGTACATCGAGGAGCACGCAACCCCGAAGGAGTATCGTCAAGCGTAGAGGGCCCAACAGGTTAAGAAGGCCCTGCCCACGGCACGTCGCAGAGATCGCGATTGTCAGCCAAGGAGCGGCCTGCGCCAGAAAATCTGCGTCGGCCAGTGGTGGCCATGTGCCGGGACAAAAGTGTTACTCATGTGCCGGATTGCACACCGGAGCGCTCCTTGACGGAGCGCTGTGAATTTGGTACCGCTTAAGACCTTTCGAGGAGGTCGATATGAGACGGTCGTTGCGTGGAGGGCGCGCAGTCGCGATGTTCCTTCTGGTCTCAATTCCGCTGCTGGCTGCGTCATTTCGCGCTGTCCCGGAGTCAGCGTTCGACGCAATCTTGGTTCTGCCAGCTCAGGGCCCTGAACCTGATTGCAAGTGCGCAGCTTCCCCCGTTTCCCAGTCAAGCTTCAGGCTTATCACTCCGGGGCTTGGATCGACGGGTCATACTCCGACACCATGCCCGTGCCAACGCTTTTCGTACTGGTGTTTCGTTTGTCTAACCTGCAAAGAGATTGAGGACCTTTGCGTCACGGCGAGCGTAGAGGCCTTTGGATACGAAGATGGGGAATGTGCGCTTGGACCAGCCTCTACTAGCACTAGCTGCACGTCAGATGTGGGCAAAGACTGCTGCTGGTATGTCTCACTTGAGATCACTCGAGACGACTGCTGTGATGACTCGCTCTGTGGCGCTGCTGTGATGACTCGCTCTGTGGCGAGTGCTGTCCCTACGACATGAATGCCACAGGTAGCTTTCTAGGTATGTCGTGCTTAGGTGTTACGGCCAACCAGCAGTCAATCGGGCCGGATGAAACGAAGATTGTGCACGGTGTGTGGATCCTTGACTGTGCACAGGAGTCTCAGGCAGGGGCGAGAGTGACCGTCACTTGCCACGACCCGGTTCCTCATTCGATTCGAGGTCGATGGGGGCACCGGGAGCCTAAGTGTGGCCAGTGTATTGCTGCAGAAGGTGACTAGTAAGGGCGATGGCGACGAGAATTCTATTGTGGCGCACCGGGGGAACCGTAGCCGTTCTCGTGTTGCTGCTGATGGTTATTGATTTGGCATCGAGCAAACCGCCCAAGCCGTTAGTGTTTGACCTCACCGCGGACGTCGGAAGCGATGGAGTGCCGGGTTGGTTTCCGGCGATCAAACGGGGTGGTCGGTTTCAGCTTGAGCGGAGATCGCCCGCCAATCGGGTAGTGAGTCAGGAAGTCCTTGAGACTCGACAGCTACTGCCGTGGGAAGCTGTGCGTCTTGCGGAGAAATTTTGGAGTCGAGTCCGCAACGGTGAAAAGCAAGCGGCGCGCGAGCGCTTGAATGCAAGGATACCCCAAGACTGGATTGCGCATGCTCAAACCATGCGGTTGACGGAGAAGCGGCGAGCCTGCATTGATGCACTACAACGCGGAGACGTTTTTGTCCTGCTACAGGGCGATGTGCCAAAGCTGCCCGCCGGTTGGAGGTCGATCTACGAGTGGTTTCCGTGGCGCGACCCGAGCAACTCCGCGTTGGTCATCGCGCTTGAACTCAGTCGATATCCTGACTTGCAGAGATGGGAACAGGAGGAGGCGTCCCTGCAGCAGTACGTGGACACAGAGTGGTTGGCGAACTTTAACGGCCAGCCTCGCGCGCTTCGGCGAGGCGCGTGGGAAGAGTCGGAGCGGGCGAAAGCCGAGTTGCTGCGTCTGAGTCGCGAGTACGCCAAACTCGAGGATGCTCTGGCGCCGCTGGCCAATGGTGGCGTGGCTGACGGGGAGCCTCTGTCATCAATAGGCAAGCAGCAGCGAGGCGACGCAGTAGATCCGGGAACGACCCGTTTGGGCGAGATCGACAGGGTGCGGAGTGAATTGGGGCCCAAGGTCATTAGCTCAAAATATGAACTAGGCGAAGACTACTTATTGCGCATCCGAACACGGGGATAGCAGTTCTTTCGTTCGCAATGCTCACCACCACACTTGCGTTGCTTGTTGCACTTGCACCCCAGGAGACCGCGCCCCTGGCTCGGTTCGAGCCTGGATCGGCTTGGACCTACGAGGGCACGGTGTCGGTCACGGCCACGGGGGGCTACGCGTCGTCGCTAACCCACGCCTTTCGAGCGCGCTACCTCGCCCTCGCCGGCGAGAAGGCCGGCGACACGCTGGTGCTCATGTGGATCGACTTCACCCCCAAGGGAACGGGATCCGGCAACGAGCCGGGCCAAGCCGTCACGCAACAGTACGGGACGTTCTTGCGTCTCGCGCCAGACCTGAGCCTGAAGTCCATCCTGATGCCGCGGTGCTATCCACATCCGGCAGGTCGGGAGCTCGAGTTCTCGCCCTTCCCGCCGCCCGACACCCCTCGCCGGCCCGACACGTCAGTGGCGCAAGTGCGCGCCTTGAAAGTCGGCCACCACCACTACCGGACCCAATGGGATTGGCGGGTAGATCAGCTGGCTCGGGGGCTCCGCATCACCCTGGTGCCGAATGCCTTGCCGGTGAGAGCGCTTCGGTTCGAGACGACCCAGCGACTCTTGGACTTCAAGCAGGTGTACGAGATCGATCCCGACTCGGGTCGCCTCCTGGCATACGAGCGGACCGAGCGTCAGCTCGACCAGCGCAGTCACGAACAGGAGACGACGTTGACCCGGAACATCGCCATGCGGCTCGTCGACGCCGAAGTCGTTCCCACCGAGCTCCAGGAGAGCATGCGTGCCGAGTTCCTCGCTGCGCTTCGGTTGCTCTTCGCCTATCGCCCCGGCCAAAAGGTCGTCGACCGCCAGGTGGTCGACGAGTTCCTGGCCGAGCTCGCGGACTCGCCGGTCAGGGTGATCGCCCGCGACCTCCTCACCTCCTTGTTCCTGCTCCCGGAGGGCCTACGCGGGAGGGTCGAGGAGTGTCAGGTGTGGAATCGCGACAAGTCGGCCCGCCTCGACGGCGCACCTGCGCCCGCCTTCGCGGGCAAGGACCTCGACGGGTGTCGGCAGTCACGTTCTGCCGGTGCGCAATCGTCACCTTCTGCCGGCGTCGTAGTGTGACGATGGCGCGTCGGTGTCCGGTTTCTGCCGGTGGCTGATCAGCCGGCAACCGGGTCGCTGGTCTTTGCGAAGCCGAGCGACCGGAGCAGTTCGGCGACGGAGGCAGTTCGACCGAGCCGTTGGCGGCTGCCGGTCTCGATGGGGAGAATCTGCCACACGCCATCGCGGCCGCCAGGTCGCCAGGGCCGATGGGCGACGATCTGCAGCTCGACGAGTCGGTGGAGTGCGTGGTCGACGCGGTCGGGGTCGATGCCAAGGGCGTCGGCCATGCGCGCTCGGCTGTAGAAGGACGCTCCGCGGCGGTCGGCTGCGAGCGCTAGCAGGACGAGCACCGTGGTCGCGTCGGGTCCGAGCCGCGCCAGCCAGCGGTCGTGAAGTAGGTGTGCTTCGAGCCAGCCGAAGGGGGCTTGGGGTCTGCGGACGAGGTCGGGGTGGGGAGGAGCAGGTCGCCGTTTCACGGATCGACCTCGTCGATCGCCTCGGTGACGATCTCGGCATCGATCTCGGTGCGCTTTTGGCGCAGAGCGATCAGCATGCTGTGCTCTGCGAGGCGGTCGACGAGCCTGGGAATGCCCCGTGCCGCTCGCGCGATCGCCTCCGAGGCATCGGGCAGAAACAGCTTCGCGGTCCTGCCGGCCAGCTCGAGGCGGAAGTCGAGATAGCCATCGACCTCGTCGGCGTGGAGCGAGCGAAGCCGTACTCGCAGCACAATCCGTTGCGCGAGCGCCTCGTTGATGGCGAGCCGCAGGTTGCTCTCGAGCTGCGGGTGACCGCAGAGCACCATCGTCAGCTCGTCGCGGCTGTCGCCGTCGAAGCTCGTGAGCAGGCGGAGATCGTCGAGCACGTGCGTGGGGAGCAGGTGGGCATCGTCGACGATCAGAACCGGCTGGATCTTCTGTCCGCGGGACAGCTTCACGATGCGGTCCTTGACCTCGCGAATCACGTCGGCCTTGCGGTAGCGCGGCTCGATGGCGAAGCCGCGGGCGATCTCGCGGAAGAGATCGAGCACGGCGCAGGTGCTGTGGCTGACGTAGCACACCGAGTACGCCGCCTTGCCCAGCCCGTCGAGGAAGGCCCGGAGCAGCGTGGACTTGCCGGTGCCCGGCGCGCCGAAGACGGCGCCAATCCCCCGCCGGTCGAGCAGGTAGCGTAGGCGGTCCTGCGACTGGTTGAACGAGTCGGTGAGGAACAGCTCGTCGGGCTCCAAGTCCTTGCCGAAGGGAATACGCTTGAGCCCGAACGCGCTGCGCAGCTTGGTCTCCAGGCGAGGGCGGTCAGCGGACACAGGTGCCCTCTTCTTCTTGGTCGTCGTCGTCATTTGTCCTCGGGTGGCTCCATGTCGTTGGCAAGCTGGTCGAGCGACTGCAGTGGCGGCTGCGCCGGCGGTGGATCCTCTGCGGGCGATGGCTGTCGCCGAACGCGCCGGTTGGCGGTCAGGTCGACGGGGAAGGCGCGCACGCTCTCGCCCGAGTCGGTGACGGCGAGGACCGAGCGCAGGTCGAAGGGATCGAAGCGGACGGTGACCTTGCGACCGATGAACCGCGGACCGGCCTCGAAGCGACGACCGCCGAGCGCCAACGTGCCGTCCTTGGCGACGCGACGAGTTGCCTCGTCCATGAACAGTGCGTCGAGGTCGACGTCGAGTGGCGGCGGGCGGATGCCGTCGGAGAGCATCATCCACCGATCCAGTGGCGTCTCGCCACCGATCCCGCGATGCGGTCGCTGGTGGTACTCGCCCTCGATCCACGCGAACAGGAGGCGGTTGAGGGCGTCGAGTCCGCCGCATCGGTCCGGATCGATCCGGGACAGGAAACCGCGGCGCACAGTGAGGAACCACCGCTCCAGCTTGGCCCGCCCCTGCGGCTGGTACGGGCGCGTGTGGATGAGCTGGATGCCGAGCCGAGCACACAGCGCCAGCAGCAGCCGGCTCCGGAAGATCTGACCGTTGTCGAAGTAGAAGCGGCGCGGCACGCCGCGCTTGAGCATCGCCTGCTTGAGGCAGTCCTTGAGGCTGCGCAGGTGCTGCTCGAAGTAGAACTCAGCGTGCACGATGACGCGGGTCGCGTCGTCGAGGATCGCGATCAGGTAGGTCTTGCGCCGCCGGCCGTTGGTGGTCGGCAACGTCGGGCCGAACATCACGTCGCCCTGCCAACAGTCGCCCGCGAGGTCGAAGGCGAACGCGCGATGATCCTTCCGGCCGGGAGCCCGCCGCTGGTCGAGTCCCCGTGACCGCAGAAAGCGATAGAGCGTCGACAGCGCCGGCAAGGCGGTGCCCTCGAGCCTGGCAGCGAGCTCGGCGAGCAAGCCCGGACCGTCGAGCTCCGGGCGACCCTCGGCCAGCTCGGTGATGGCTTCCGCGAGCTCGCCGTCGATCTTGCGGCTCTTGCCGAGGTCGCGACGGCGTTTGTCCTCGAGCCCGCCCAGGCCGTCACGCCGGTAGCGCAGCAGCCATTCCTCGATGGTCCCGCCGCCGACCGCGATCAGCCCGCGGCGCGGGTGCTCGTGCTGTTTGGCTGCGATCTGTGTGATCTTGTGCTTGAGCGTGCCGCGCGGCCCGGCGATCGACAGCAGCGGCGCGATGATCTCGTAGCGGAACAGGGCGATATCGGTAGGTCCCTCACTAACCATGCCGCCCTTGTGCCCGGGGCCGGTGGAACACGCGACGCCGAACGAGTGTGTGGCGAGCCGCGAAGCACGCGCGGACCGCGGTGGAGTGACGAGCAACCGGTCGAAACCGGCGATCCGGATCGTCAAGCGAGCCCGATGTGCAGCGCCGTGTGCAGCTCGACACCGTGGCGAACGAAGGCTCCGGCCGCCGTCGCGAAGCCGTGGCACAACCCGATCAGCAGCGCGGCAACTTCACGTCGCCGCCCAGCGACTGTCGGAGGAGGCTCGAGAGCGCGAGCGCGAAGTCGCGCGAGATACGTCCGGATCGGTCCGGCCCGAGCCAGGAAGCCGTTGCGCAGCGATTGTGCCACCGAGTGCCCGGGGGCGTCAGGGCGAGCTGCGCGCAGCGCCGCGAGCAACGACGCGCCCGCGAGTAGCCGGCCAGAAAGGTCCCCAGGATCGCGGGGCCGTGCTGGCGGCGAGGCAGGCAGAAGTCCGGCAGCAGGGACACCGTCTTGCGTACGCGAGTGCACAGGAGTCGGCGAACCGGAACTCGCTCGGGCGCTTGGTCGCCGGGGACCAAGACGTGCCGGTGGTAGTGGCCGTGCAGGCGCAGCCGGTGCTTGTCGCGGCAGAACGGGCACTTGCGCGATCGCTCGCTCACGAGCATCTCCGGCGACGCAACGTACGCCTTGAGACCGCCGCAAACCGGGAGTAGCTTCTGCACCGCGTAACCACGCTGCGGCGCAGCCTCCACCAACTGAGTCGCGCCGTACCAATTGACCCCCCAGAGCGGCCAACTCCGGGGGGTCTTCTTCGTACCGGGACGCACTCCCGAAGCCAACGCCGGGAACCACAGCCACGGCTGATGCCGTCCCGAGAACCAAACTCAGCGCGCTCTCGTCGTCGCGCTACCCCGGTCGCTCAGTCACCCGACGGCCCGATTGAGCGTGACCACGGGGGCCGATTCCGGACCGGCCGTACGCGAACGCCGACAACGGGGACCAGGTAACCCTCGCCGACCTGCGCCAGAAGGTCGTGCTGCTGAACTTCTGGGCCTCTTGGTGAACACCTTGTCGTGCGGAGATACCGCACCTGAACGCGCTCGTGCAGCGCTTCGAAGGCAAGGGGCTGTCGGTGGTGAGCATGAACCGCGAAGGCAACGTCGCGAGGGAAGCGAAGTTTGCGCGCGAACAGCGCTTGAAGTACCCCACGCTCCTCGCGATGGGGCAGACGTTCTCGGACTACTGGTGCCAGGGCATCCCGTACACCGTCCTCATCGATCGCGACGGCATCATCCGCAAGCGATGGGAAGGGTTCGGCCCGGCCTTACCGGAAGAGATCGAGCGTGCGGTCGAACAATGTCTCGCTGACGGGAAGGACGAGGCGAAGGAGCGTTGAGCTCGTGATGACGCAGACGGCCGCTCGCACGGAGCGACCGTCTCGCGACACCGGAAGGAGTGTGTCAGGTGAGCGGTGCAAGTTCGTTCTGAGCGGCTTGTAGGATCCGGAAAACGGCCAGTCGTTCGCGGCTGAAGCGCAAACCGCCGTTCACACGGCGCTTGCCAGCGGCATGCCACTGGCTCCGACCCACGGGCTCCGCGCCCTCCTACCCCTCACCCAACCATGCTGCGTGTCACCGTCGGGCGTAGGGGCGACGGTTCTCTGCTTGTCGGAGGGTGGCGTGGGTGGGGTTGTGTCACCGTCTGGACCATAAGGCAGGCGCTTGGTCCAGGTGGATCGCCCGTCCGAGGCTCGCGGGTAGGAGCCGGAGCCATCAGTGGGGAGGGGCGGGGTCATGGGCACGCCAAGGGCGAACGCGGCCCGCGCGATGTTGGGCAGCCGCCGGTCACATCGCTGACACGAGGCTGCCGCTTGCCGGCGACCTCGCGCCCCGTGACTTCTACCGGAGAGCAAGAGCTTCACTCTCGCTTTGGTCAGGGAATCAGCTCATCGGCGACGACGTTGGTGAGCCTCGCTTGACCGCCAGCGCCGAGAATCAGCGCTTGCGAGAACAGAGGCCAACCCGCCAAGCTCGGGAGTGCCGGCAGGGCCAGCGTCGTGCCCCCCGGTCCCCCCGGGGGCACAGGAAACGGCGGCAATGCCACCAGCTGCATCGGGTCGAGGCCAAGGACACCGATCCCAGGAAGCAGCACGCTTGACCGCGCCACCGACACAATTGGCCAGGCCACGATGGGTGCCGCCAACGCTCCGTCTTGGGCAAGGGCCTCCAGACGATAACCACGCCCCAAGACAGGGATGAGCGGGGCTTCCAGGTGCCGCCGGAGATTCGTGTACACACGGACCGCCGTCCCACCGAGGACAAGATCCTCGTCGCCGTCGCGATCAAGATCCCCGACCGCCAGATCCCCCGTCGGCTCGGTACGCGGGCTCAGTGGCGCCAAGGTGAACCTCCCGGCTCCGTCGTTCACCAGGAGGCGGTCTTCGCGCGGACCACTCAAGTCCCGCGTTCCCACCACGAGATCGTCGTCGCCATCGCCATCGAAGTCGGCAAAGGCCACCGCCTCGGTGGCATCACCTAGCGAGGGGAGAGCCGATCCGGTCGTATCTCGAAAGAAGCCGAGGCCATTATTGAGGTACAGGCGGTCTTGTCCGTGATTGCCGAACATGACGTCGAGGTCGCCGTCACCGTCCACGTCCGCGAGGGCGACCGACGACGTTTCGTCGATCACGCTGGGCAGACGCGTGGCCGTGGCATCGATGAAGACGCCGCTGCCGTCGTTGAGGTAGAGCCGATTCTGGCGGCCAGTCGACAAGAACAGGTCCTTGGCCAGCAGAAGATCCAGATCGCCATCTCCATCGACATCCCCAAGCCCGACCCCAAGTGTGTCGTCGCCGCTCGCCGGCAGCCGCGCCGACGTGACGTCGACGAAGACGCCGCCGCCATCGTTGAGGTAGAGCTTGTCACGCGCGAACTGCCGGTTGCCGAAGATGACGTCCGCGTCGCCATCGCCGTCTACGTCGCCCGTCGCGACCGTCTCCGTTCGATCCAAGTCGAGTGGGAGGCGTCCCTCTGTCGCGTCGCCAAACCCGCCGCTGCCGTCGTTGAGGTAGAGCCGGTTGCGTTCCCCGCTGTTGGCCACGAAGAGATCAACGTCACCGTCGAGGTCGACATCTGCAGCCGCGACGGCTAGCGAAGAGTCGTCATCCAGCGGCATGCGCGTCGTCGCATCGCGGAACGTGCCGGAGCCATCGTTCACGAACAGGAGGTTTGACCGAACACGGCGAACGCGACGTCCAAGTCGCCGTCGCGATCGACGTCGGCCAAGGCGATCCCGCTGCTTCGGTATCCTCGACTCGGCAGGCTTCCCGCCGTCGCATCGACGAAGCGACCGACACCCGTGTTGAGGTATAGACGGTTGGGGTCACCAAAGTTGGTGATGAGCAGATCCGTGTCCCCGTCCTCATCGACGTCCACTAGAGCGTTGGCCGTGGACCACTCGAGCGAGAACGGGAGGCGGCTTGGTGTCACATCTGCGAACACGCCGGTCCCGTCGTTGAGCTGCAGGCGGTTGAGCTCACCGGCGTTGGCTAATGCAAGATCGAGATCGCCATCACCGTCCACATCGCGCAGGGCCGCGGCGCGCGCGTTCCGGTCGGCCCGCGGGAGCAGTTGCTCCGTCTCATCGACAAACGTGCCGCTGCCGTCGTTCTGGAAGAGCCGGTCCTGCGGATCGCCCTGGTTGCTGTTCGCCAGGTAGATGTCCAGATCACCATCGCCGTCTACGTCGCCTAGTTCGACGTCGTGGGTGTTACCGGCTTCCTGCGGGAGACGCGCGGCGGTGGCATCCGTGAAGCGGCCGGCACCGTCGTTGAGGTACAACCGATCCTGCCGCGCGTTGCCGAAAAGCAGGTCCTGGTCGCCATCGCCATCCACATCGCCAGCGGTCACCGCCCAGCTGCCGTCGGCGTCCGTGGGAAGTTGCGTCAACGTGACGTCGACGAACCTTCCTGTACCGTCGTTGAGGTAGAGTCGATTCTGCTGCCGACTAGTGTTGGCAAAGATCGCATCGAGGTCGCCGTCCCGGTCGACATCCGCAAGCACGATGCCGTAGCTGCGGTCCCCATCCACAGGGAACTGAGCCCCTGTCACATCGGTGAAGATGCCAGAGCCGTCGTTGAGGTAGAGCCGGTTCTGCTGCCCCACGGCGTTTGCCGTGACCAGATCCAGGTCGCCGTCCGCGTCGACGTCGCCCAGGGCGACCGCCTCGGAGCGGTCACCATCGGCCGGGAGGCGGCCGGCGGTCGCGTCGCGGAAGCCGCCGAGCCCGTCGCCGAGGTAGAGCCGGTTGTCGCTGCCGCCGTTGGCGACTAACAGATCGAGAGCGCCATCACCGTCCACGTCGCCGTGGGCCAGGGCGGTGCAGGGATCTCGGTCGGCGGGAAGGTGGCGCTTCGCCCGATCGACGAACTCGGGCTGCGCCGCCGGCGCCAACACGACAAGAGTGCCGGCCAGGGCGGCGACCGTGGGTCTGATCCAACGCATGGGGGGCTCGGATCCGGGCGAACGTCAGCGCTACGGCCGACGTTGCCCCAAAATCCGCTGCGGGGTCCGTAACCACCTCGAATTTAGGGGGGTGGATTGCCCGGGTTGGCCGCGGTTCGCGCGCTCCGACATGCCTTGGCGTTGCGCGGCTCGCTGCCCACGCGGACGTGATCGCGTCTGATTCTGACCCAGTCGGCAGCCGCAACCTGACCCACCGTCGAGCGGAGCGCGCGACGCAGGATCTCGTCGCGGCAAACGAAAACTGACCCACCCCGGGCACCCGCTCCGGGAAGCTGTGGTTACCACAACGTAAGCGTCCGGTGACCCCATCCCGCGGAGGGCTGGACCGAACCAGCCCTTCGCGGTAGCCGCCTCAGGCCACGGGTTCCGCCGCGGTCTCCGCCGCGCGAGCTTCCGCCCAACCCCACGGCGTCAGCTCGCCGATGCGCGACATCGGCGTGGCCGCGACGCGCACGAGCAGATCCTCGAGGTACGCCTCCACGTTGGCCCCCGCCAGCTTGCAGCTCATCACGAGCGAGTAGAGTCTTCCGGCGACTTGGCCGCCCCGCTCACTTGCGAAGGTCATCCAGTTCTTGCGACCGGTCACCACGTGCCGCAGGTCTCGCTCGGTGTCGTTGTTGTGGATCGGGATCCGCCCGTTTTCGAGGTGCGCCAACAGCGGTCCGTTCTGCTTCTCGAGGTAGGTGACAGCCTTCCTGAGCTGATCGTTGGACTGCGTCGCGGGATCCGCACTGAGTGCGAACACCAAGTCATAGAGCTTGCGGAGCACGACCTTTGAGCGTCGCTGGCGAACATCGAGCCGCAACTCAGCCAGCTGCGACTGATCAAGACCGTCTCTTTCGGCTCTGGCCATGATGGCGCGCTCGATCCAAAACAGCCTCTGGATCGGACGCAGCGCTACCCCAGCCTTGGTCGCTCCCGTCGCGAGTGCGTCGCGGAACTTCCGGCGTGCGTGGGACCAGCAGCCCGCTCGGTTGATCTTGTTTCGATCGGCAACCGGATTGACCCCGTCGTAGCCATCGGTCAGCAGCGTGCCGGTCCAGTCGCCGAGGAATGCATCTGGCCCCTTTGCCGACCGGTCATCCTTGAATTCCGCGACGACCTTTTGCCTCGGGCTACCACGCACGTTTCGCCATACCCACAGAATGCCGCGGCGCGTACCACGCTCTCCGTCCATCTGAACCTTGATCGTGGTCTCGTCGGCCTGCAGCTCCTTCTCCTCGAGTAGCTGCCGCCGCATCTCCTTGAGGATTGGCTGCGCAGCGATCTCGTCGAAGCGAGCCAGGAGGTCCCACATCGACTGCTTTGCGAAATGGACGCCATGGCGGCGAAACATCCCCTGGATCCGGTGCAACGGCTGGTGATCGGCGTACTTGGCTGTCACCACGTGCGCGTAAACAGACGCCTCGTACTTGCCCTTCTGCACCACACCCTCCGGGAGGGGAGCGGTCTTCACCGTGTGCCCATGCCGGCAGGCGTACTTCGGCCGGCAGTAGCGCTTGACCACCATCCGCGCCGGGACGACATGGCCGCGCTCGGTTTCAGCGAGGCTCTCGTGAGCCGAGATTCGATTTCAGGGCGCCGCTCCTGTGCGAGCTTTTCGGCCGGCCCTCTATGGGGTGAAGACCAGGCTCTCGGCGAAGCTCACGTGCGTCGGGAACGCCGTGACGGGATCGATCACCACAAACGCGTGGTGCATCTCGAGACCCTCCAGGCCCACGAACAACCCGGGCGGGATCACCAGCTGAGTCGTGGCACTGCCGACAGCGTCACACACGCCACCCTGCGCCACGAACAGCGGGCTCCCGCGCACGGACAGCGTGTAGGTCAGATAGCCGTCCGGGTTGAGCGGGATCTTCTTGCCGCCAAACGGAATGCCCGGCGAGGTCCCGGACACCGTGCCCAGCAGGAGGTAGATGTCGTCCTCAAACGGCGAGCCGGCGACCAAGTCGTACTGCACCGTCCCACCCGCCGAGGTCGAGAGGGTCTTCTTGTCGCTCCAAATCGAGCGACGCACGTAGGTCGAGTGGAAGGCAAAGCCGAAGCCGAACCCACCCGGGGTGATCTCCCACACGACCTGGCCGGCGGGCGAGACCTCGAAGATGCGCGACTCGAACGAGCTGCAGATCAGCGTGTTGCCATTGGGCAAGCGTTCCGCGCTCGACATCAGGCTCGAGCTGAACTCCGGTGACTGGTAGCGCCAGATAGGCCCCGGAGGGCCATAGACGCCGGTCGCCAGCAGAAAGAACCGGCCTTGTGCGTTGATCGGCAGCACGATCTCCAGGACCTCGCTCGTGGGCAAAGCCTGGTTGTTGAAGATCGTCACGTTGCCGGCACCGGGATGCCGCTCGGGAACGACCTTGGCCGAGTGCTGGAAGAACAGCACTTGGTCCTGCGGCGTGCCCCGGCGGTAAGCGGCCGGGTTGCCCCAGCGATACAGCAGGTCGCCGCCCTTGCCGTGCGCCCCGCCCGCATGGCTCGCGGCCTCGGCGGTCGTCGTGCTGTGATCGATGATCCAGATCTCGTTTTGGAACGCCGAGCTGATCACAATCAGGTCGCGTTGCTCGTCGTAGTCGACCGAGTTGAAGTGATTGAGCTCGCCTTGCGGCTGAACCATCGGCGGATAGTTGATGTCGATGAGTTCAGGGTGGTCCTGGACGACGCCGTAGTTCTGCTTGGTGTCGTCGTAGTCCTGGATCAGGTGGTCCCAGACGTGCCACTCCCAGACGATGTCACCAGTGGTGGGACCGGTGGGCTTCACCTCGATGATGTGATCGGGCTGGATGAGACCGGACACAAACCGCGGGTCCATCCCCGCGTCCAACGCCTCTTGCGCAGTACGGTCCTCCCACGCGATCACGAGCACATTGCCGTTCGGCATCGGCTCGATGTCGTGGTGCGCGTGGACGCCGCCGGTGTCGTAGCGGAAGTCCCAGACGACGGTGCCATCGAACGCGAGCTCCTGGATGCCACCACCGGCACCGGGTCCGCCGTAGCCGGTCTGGATCGTCCGAAACAGGTTGCCGTCATCCTTCATGTAGACCGACACGCCGGCGAGGAAGGAGCTCGGCCACGTGTGAATCTCGACGCCCTGCTGATCGACGAGGTAGGTCGTCGTGCTCGACAGGCGCGGCGAGTACATACGGTGCACGCCGGCCTGCTGAGTGAAGGCCGGTGCCGCCGCGAGCGCCGCCGCCGCGACGGGAGCGAGGAGCGAGACGAAGTGAGGGCACCGCATTGGCATTGGGTCCGAGTATGACGGCAAGGGGGCCTTGCTACCGACGAGCCCGTAAACTAGCGGCTGGCACCCAGGGCGTCACCTGCCCGACCCTCTTCGCGTCGCGACCAGGTCGCCAAAGAACAACCGCCCCGCCTCCGGAACCTGACGAATCGGTCTGAGTGGACGCGGTAGGATCGCGTTCTGCCGCCTCCCATACGCCTGGACCCGTGACCCTCCGAACCTCAACGCTGCTACCGACTTCCAGAGCCGAGATGGACGCGCGCGGTTGGGACCAGCCGGACGTCGTCTTTGTCAGTGGAGACGCCTACGTAGATCACCCGTCCTTCGCTGCAGCCCTCCTGGGGCGGGTCCTGGAGGCCGCCGGCTATCGGGTCGCGGTGCTGGCGCAACCGGACTGGCGCAGCGCCGACGCGTGGCGCGCCTTGGGGCCTCCGCGGCTCTTCTACGCCGTCAGCGCCGGGAACATGGACTCGCTGATCAATCACTACACCGCGAGCCGCAAGCGGCGCAACGAGGACGCCTATACGCCCGGCGGCGCCATCGGTCGCCGGCCAGACCGCGCCACGAATGTCTACGCGCAGCGCTGCCGCGAAGCATTCGCCCAAGTCCCGATCATCGCCGGCGGCGTGGAGGCGTCGCTGCGCCGCATCGCTCACTACGACTACTGGTCGGACACGGTGCGCCCCAGCATCCTAGTCACCAGCAAAGCGGACCTCGTCGGCTTTGGGATGGGCGAGCAGACCATTGTCACCTGTGCCCAGCGGCTCGCGGCGGGCGAGCCGGTGACGGCGCTCCGCGACCTGCGCGGCATCGCCTACCTACTCGGGCGCACCGAGCCGCTCGAGCCGCACGACTTCGATCAGAATCGCGGCGGTGGCACCCCCGCGACAATCGACCTCCCGGCCTACGAGACGGTGCGCCACGACCACCGGGCCTTCGCCGACATGACCCGGCGACTCCACCTGGAGACCAACCCCGGCAACGGCCGTCGCCTGACGCAGGCCCACGGCGACCGCCTCCTCGTCATCAACCCGCCCTGCCCACCCCTCACGGAGGCGGAGCTCGATCGCATCTACGACCTCCCCGACACCCGCCACCCACACCCGAGCTACCGGCAGCCCGTGCCGGCGTTCGACATGATCAAGGACTCCGTCACGATCATGCGCGGGTGCTTTGGTGGCTGCACCTTCTGCTCCATCACGATGCACCAGGGGCGGACCATTCAGAGCCGCAGCGAGGGCTCAGTCCTGCGCGAGCTACGCCAACTGGCGGCGGACCCCGAGTTCAAAGGCACGGTCAGCGATCTTGGCGGCCCCACCGCCAATATGTACCGGATGCAGTGTACGCGCCCGGAGATCGAGCAGCGCTGCCGACGGCTGTCTTGCGTGCACCCGACCGTGTGCAAGCTGCTTGGCACTGACCACAAGCCGACCATCGGACTCATGCGCAAGGCGCGCAACGTCCCCGGGGTCAAGCGGGTGCACATTGCCTCGGGCATTCGCATGGACCTCGCCAGGGAATCGGACGAATACCTGGAGGAGCTCGCGCGGCACCACGTCGGCGGCCATCTCAAGGTCGCGCCCGAGCATGTCAGCGACCACGTGCTCGACAAGATGAAGAAGCCGAATCGACGTGCCTTTGAAGAGTTCGCGACGCGGTTTCGCGACGCTTCCCAGCGAGCCGGCAAGGAGCAGTACTTGGTGCCCTACTTCATCGCCAGCCACCCGGGCTCCACTGCCGCCGACATGATCGATCTGGCGGTGTTCCTCAAACAGCGCGGCTACCGGCCGCGCCAGGTGCAGGACTTCATTCCCGCGCCCATGGACATCGCCACGTGCATGTATCACACCGGCCTCGACCCGATGACCATGCAGCCGGTCGACACCGTGAAGCGGCTCCGCGACCGCAAGACCCAGCGCGCCCTCATGCAATTCTTTAAACCGGAGAACTACTTCGAAGTCCGCCAGGCGCTGGTTGCGGCCGGACGCACGGACCTCATCGGCGACGGCCCCGAGTGCCTCATCTCCGGCCGGCCGCCGCGGACGGCGCGCTCCCGCTCCACCGCCCGGCGCTGATCGGCTGCGCGGGGTGGCCGGGTTGCGTGTGCTTGCGGTTACTCCTGCCGCTGGCTCCGCTAGGCTTCTCGCGAGTGGGGAGTTCCCAGCGAGAGGAAGACATGCGCACTAGCTCACCCAGCGGCCTGGCCCAGCTCGGCGTCACCGCGACGCTGTGGCTCATCGCGCCGTGTGGCGCGCAGAACGTGGTTGCCAGCGGCTACGCCCCGGGCAAAGACGACGCCATGGGCCGCGCCGTCGCGGCCATCGGTGACACCGATCGAGACGGCGTGGTCGACTGGGCCGTCGGCGCACCGCGTGACGATCGGGGCGGCTCCGACCGCGGCACCGTCACGCTGTATTCGGGCATGACCGGCAAGCCACTGCGCAAGCTGCAGGGCGTCAACCCCGGTGACAATTTCGGCTATGCGGTGGCGAGCGCCGGCGACGTCGACGGCGACGGCAACGCCGACATCCTGGTCGGGGCACCG
Organism: Planctomycetota bacterium; assembly: GCA_039029375.1. GTDB lineage: Bacteria > Planctomycetota > UBA1135 > UBA1135 > UBA2386 > JBCCGH01. The sequence goes on along the minus strand of JBCCGH010000076.1, from coordinate 12,948 downwards.
CACGAAGACAACGAGGAGCCGGAGCTGGTGCTCCAGCGAGCGGGTTGCGTGCGAGTGCTGTCCGGGCGCAACGGCGACGTGCTCCGCTTGTTGCGCGGCCGCGCCTCGCGCGCCGCCTTCGGTTGGTCGGTGGCCAACGTCGGCGACGTGAATCGCGACGGCCATCAGGACTACGCGGTCGGCTCGCCGTTCTTCGACAAGTTGGGCCTCGCCGACGTGGGCGCGGTGCACCTGTATTCGGGACGCAACGGCGACCTGATCCGGGTGCTGGAAGGCGAGGAGCAGGGCGCCCGCTTCGGCTGGTCCATCAGCGGCTTGGACGACATCAATCGCGATCGCTGCGCCGACATCGCCATCGGCGCCGAAGGCGCGGGCGATGGCGAGGCCGTCGGGATCGTACACATCTACTCGGGGCGCAACGGCCGGCTGGTTCGCTCGCTGGAGTGCGAGCAGCCCGGCGCCTACTTCGGCAGCGCGGTGGCGGCCGCCGGAGATCACAACAAGGACCGCCGCGGCGACGTCCTGGTCGGCGCCTGGAACGCGGCCAACGCGGCGCAGCAGCCGGTCGGTGCAGTCTTTGTGTTCTCGGCGAAGTCGGGCAAGCAGCTGCGCCGGCTCGAGGGCGACGGCCGGCACGACCACTTCGGCGCCGCGGTCGCCAAGCTCGATGACCTCGACGGCGACGGCCGGCCCGAGATCGCGGTCGGGGCACCACAGGACCCAGCGCGGCGCGCGGGCTACGTCAAGGTGTTCTCGAGTGCTACCGGCGATGTGATGCACACCTTCCTCGGGGAACGCCGCGGCGACTCCTTCGGCACCAGCCTGCGCCAGGTCGGCGAGCCCAACGCCGACGGCGCCGTGCGCCTGCTGGTGGGCGCGCCCGGCGCCGCGCTCGGCGGTGGCTGGAAGGTCTTTCTCGTGCCAAAACGCTCATCGTGAATGCACTGATCCTCGCTCTCGTTGCCATGCAGCCCCTGCCCGGCCTGGACCGCGACCAGACGCGGTCACGCGCGACCCGTGTCGCCGACGTGACCTACGACCTCGAGTTCGACCTTCATGCCGGGAGCGACCGGGCCGCCGGCCGCGTGCGGATCGGCTTCTCGCTGCGTGACGAGGCGGCGGCCGGAGCGCCGCTGATGCTCGATTTCGAAGGCGAGCTGACGGAGCTGACGGTCAACGGTCACACCTTGGAGGTCGAGCGCGTGCACGATCACCTCGTGCTACCGGCGACGGCCCTGCGCGGCGGTGCCAACGAGGTCCAGGCGATCTTCGCCACGGAGATCGCCGCGACGGGCCGACCGATCACGAGCTACCGGGACGCGGCCCTCGACGAGGAGTACCTCTACACCCTCGTCGTGCCGGCCGACGCGCACCGAATGTTCCCGTGCTTCGACCAGCCCGACCTCAAGGCCCGCTGCCGCCTGACTCTCACGACACCGGCGGCCTGGACCGCGGTGGCCAACGGCGCCGAAACCGAGCGGGCCACCGAGGCCGGCCGCACCCGCTGGCGGTTCGGCGAAACCCAGCCGTTGAGCACTTACCTGCTCGCCTTTGCCGCGGGCCCGTTTGCGGTGCTGCCCGCCCCCGCCGGGCTGCAGAAGGCCGCGGGTGTGCCGCTGCGCCTCTTGGTCCGGCCGAGCCGGATGGCCGAGCTCGACCGAGAGGCCCTGTTCGAAATGCACGCCCAGTCGTTGCGACGCCTGGGCGAGTACTTCGACTACGCGTATCCGTTCGGCAAGCTCGACGTCGTCCTGCTGCCCGGCTTTCCGTACGGCGGGATGGAACACGCGGGGGCCATCTTCTACCGCGAGTCGGCGCTCGTCTTCGACCACTCGCCCACCGAGCGGGAGCTGACGCGACGCAGCACCCTCATCTATCACGAAGTGAGCCACCAGTGGTTTGGCAACCTGGTGAGCTTCGAGTGGTTTGACGACCTCTGGCTCAAGGAGGGCTTCGCGACGTTCGTCGGCTACCAGCTCATGGACGAACTCGAGCCGGAACGCGAGGCTTGGCTGCGCTTCCACCAGACGGTCAAGCCCGGCGCCTACCGCGTCGACAGCACCCCGGGCACCACGCCGGTGTATCAGGAGCTGCAGAACCTGGCGAACGCCAAATCGGCCTACGGCGCCATCGTCTACAACAAGGCGCCGGCGGTGTTGCGCCAGCTCCACGAAGCCTTGGGCGCCGACGGATTCCGTCGCGGTCTGCAAGCGTTCGTCGCCGAGCACGCGTTTGGCAACGCCCGCTGGGACGACTTGGTTCAGGCGCTGGAACGCGCGACGAGCTCGGACCTGACGCGCTGGTCGACCCGATGGATCCTCGGCGCGGGCATGCCCCGCGTCCAAGTCGTCACCGAGCGAGGCACCGACGGGACGCTGACGCGGGCGACGATCCACCAGTCCGGCGCCCTGGGCGGTGACGAAACGTGGCCGCTGCAACTCGAACTCGCGGTGCTCGGCGCGGACTCTAGCCGCGCCGTCTCGGTCGCCATGGACGCGACCTCGGTGGACGTGACCGAGGCCGTCGGCCCCGACGCGGCAGCCCTTCTCCTCAATCCTAACGACGTCGCCTACGGACTGTTCCTTCCCGATCCCAAGAGCCGCGAGTGGCTCCTAGAGCGGGTCGCGGACTGGCGAGAACCGCTGCCACGGGCCGTGGCGCTCACCGCCCTGTTTGACGCCGTACGCGAGGCCGAGCTGCACCCAGCGCGCTACGCCACACTGGCCATCGAGTTGCTGCGTCACGAGCGCGACCCGCAGACCCAAGGGTGGCTGCTCGACACGCTCGGCACGACGTTGCGCCGCTACCTCGCCGAAGCCGAGCGGGACGAGTTGGCCGCCCGCGCCGCCGAGCTCCTCCTCGCGCAGCTCATGCGCGGGGCCCCCGGCCTGGAGCTGCAGACGTTCCGCTTTCTCGCTCGCTCCGGCCACGCCGATGCCGTCGCCCTGTGCGAGGACCTGCTCCACGATCGCGTCGAGATCCCGGGACTCCAGCTCGGACTCGAGGACCGATACCGCGCCCTGACCGCGCTGGTCGCCGCCGGACGCGACGACGCGTTGGTCACTCGCCTCACTGCCAACGTCGCCGGCGATGCCAGGAAGTATGCCTATCTGGCGTTGGCGGCCCGGCCGGATGCCGCCGCCAAGGAGCGCTACTTCGAGAGCTACCTCCAACCGACCGAGCCTCCGGAGCAGTGGATGTCCCAGAGCCTGTCCAGCTTCCACTGGCCCGGCCAAGAAGCGCTGACGTTGCCGTATCTGCGGCGAGCCCTCGAGCGAGTCGACTGGGTGAAGGCCCATCGCAAGATCTTCTTCATGCCCGCTTGGGTGGATGCGTTCATCAACGCCCACAGCAGTCGAGCCGCGCTGACCGAGGTCGAGGACTTCTTGGCCGCTCACGGCGACCTCGCGCCCGACATCCGCCGCAAGGTCCTGCAGTCCTTGGATGGCCTGCGGCGCGCCGTCAGAGTCCGCGACCGCTGGCGCTAGGCGCCAGGATCACGAACTGCACACGCGAGGGGCACCTCGCTGGCGAACCGGCCGATCCCGCCGGTCCGACGAAACCCCCGTCCCGCCCCGGGGTAAGACCGTCACACTCCGTCATCTGCCGCCGGGCATTCCCGCATAGGGCGACGACCCAAGCATCGCCTCGCTACGGGATTGTGGCCGCTAGGGCCGCTCACATCGAAGCTTCACCGCCCCTGCCGCGGTCCGGGGCTGCACCCCTCCCGCGGGTCGGGCATGATGACATATCGACGCTGCCTGCCTCCTCCCGCCACGCCACGACCAAGACTCCAGCACGTCCAATGACCGTTGCACTTCTCGGCCTCATCGCCGCCTCCATCGCAGCGCCACCGCACACCGAGCCCACACCTCCGCTCTACATCGAGGGCATCGGCTTTGTCCACTCGTTCGCGGCCATCAACGACACTCGATCGCATGGCACCGTCGGCGACGCGTTCCTTTCCCTGAACGAGGTGATCCAGCTCAACAAGGGCGCGCTGCTCGAATCGCAGCTCTCCTCTGCCGAGCAGGCACAGCTTTTCGGCCCCCCGGGTGACGTCGCCTTCGGCACGATCGACACGGACGTGATCACGCGGATCACCCTCGAGCGCGATCTCGACGACATCGTCGAAACCATCCACGGGTTGCAGATCGCGGGGCTCAGCGACAAGCCCGAGCCGACGATCGATCTCAACGGCACGCGCGGCCTGTGGGCCGACTCCAGCTGGGTTGACTTCCGCAACATGGTCCTGGAGAACGCCGCCGTCGCGATCACCGTCAACCAAGATGCCGCGCTATTCGGCACGACGGTGGAGAACGTGCGCTTTCGGAACATCTCGCAGATCGGGATCCAGCTCAACACGTCGACCGACAACGAGCAGACCCGACTACAAGTCGACCGCTGCGACTTCCTCAACGTTCCCACAGCAGTCGAGATCAACGACGGCGGACAGGATCGCCGCGGCAACCTCCTGATGGTCGACTCGTCGGTGCGCGGCGGGCAACGCGGGCTGGTCGCCAACCTCGGGGTTGGCGGCGAGCTCACCGTGATCCTGGACCGCACCGACATTCAGGGCGCCGACCTGGCGATCGGCCTCTTGCGTGCGAGCGCTGCCAACACGCGCCGCGTGAGCGTCTCCGGCCTCCACCTCACGGCGATTGGCAACACGACGGGCCTCCAAATCGACGGCGCTGCCGGCATTGCGGATTCGCTCACGCTCCGCATGGGTGACCTCGGGGGATCGGCCCACGGCTTGCGCGCGGGGTCGCCCGGATCCGCGCTCTCCGCCACGATCGAGGACGGCCGCGTGGCCGGAGGCATCGACCTCACCACCAGCACGGACAGCGGCCTCGCGCTGCGCAATCTGCGGTTGCGGCAGGGCAGCATGAACCTCGGCGCCGGGAGCGGGTCGATCCAAGTCGCCGACACCATCTTCGACCGGGTCAACCTGGCGACCCAGGGCGGCGCGGCGGTGCTCGTCGACGCGAGCTGCCTGTTGGCGGGCTCGGTGCAAGGCCTGCCCAGCGCCCCGCTCACGGTCCAGGGCAGCTATGTGAACGGCACCACGATCGGCACCGACGCGACGGTATCGGGATCGCTGCCCGCGCAGCAGCTGGGCAGCATGGACGTCTCACCGCGCCCGGCCTCGATCGGCACCACGGTGACGCTGCAGTCAGACCTACCGCCCGGCCTGACCGGCATCTGGCTGTTCGGCTTTGCCGAGACGATTCCGTTCATCGGCCCGCCGCCGCTGCACATCTACTTCTGGGTCTCGCCGCCGATCTTTGTCACCCTGCCGGTGTTCGTGCGCGGCACGGACACGACGCCGGTGCCGATTCCCAACAACCAACGGCTGCTCGGCTCGGACTTCGTGATCCAGATGGCAGTGATCGCCGACCCCGGCATGACCGCACCCGAGTTGTCGCTGCCGCCGGGACGCCTCCTACCCCTGCGCTGACGCCGGGGAGGCCGACGCGCCCACACGGCGCAGTCGACCTACGGCGGCGCCGCACGCACCTGGCGCAACGCGGCGCGCGCCACCGCCGCGGTCATGCGGTCCTTCCCGGCCGCCAAGCTCTCCAGCCGCGGGATCGCCGTCGCCGCGCGAGGTCCGAGCATGCCAACCGCGAGCACTGCCTCGCGCGGCGGCGCGCGGTCGTCGACGGCGGCGAGCAGAGCCGCAGGCTCGGCCACCACATCTTCCGCCAAACCGCGATGTGCGCCGACGGTCTCGAGCGCGAGCATGCGCACCTGCGCTTTCGGATGACCAAGAAGCCGCAACGCATAGGTCACCCGCACCACGGGATCGCCCGGCCCTCGCAGGATCGCCAGCATCCGCCGGCGGCGATCGCGGCGCGCCGCCGCGAGCCCATGGCTCCGCGCAGTGACCTCAGCACGGTCGACCTCCAGAACCCGCAGCCCGATGGTGAGGCGGTGGACGACGGCCTCTCCATCCGGGAACAAGCGCGTGCTGAGCGTATCCCGCAGCCCCTCCGAGAGCTCAGCCGGGGCCCGGTGGAGCTGCGCGGTGGTATGCCGGCCAAGCAGATCGAGACAGGCGGCCAGGCCCAGCGTCCAGTTGCGCTCGACAGCCTGCCGCGCCGCAGCAACGCGTGCCGGAGCGGCGCGACAGGCGAACGAGAAGACGATGCGACAGGGACCACGCCCCGCCCTGGGACGCACCGTCACGTCCATGTCCCGCGCCGGCACGACGTCGACGAACGCCGCGGGTTGCCGCGTTGACTGCTGCGGCTGGACGGGGACGGCCAGCAGCAGCACCGTCACGCATCGCGCCAGACGGGGGCCCATACCCAAGCCATCGGCGCCGGGGCCGGGGCACTTGAACAGGCCCCTTTGAACTGCGCCCCGTCCGGCGCGGCGCTACTCGGCCTCGGCCGGCCGCACCCCGCGCGCGCGCAGCCGCAGCACCATCTTGGCCTGCACGTCGCAAAAGGCCTGGCGCGCGGTTTCCGCCGAAGAGTAACCGAGCTCGCTGGCGATCTTCGGGAATGCGGCGCCGTCCATCAGGCGTAGCTCGACCAGCGCCCGGTGCCGCTGCGGCAACGAATCGAGCACCTCGCGGAGCACCATGGCGCGCTCCGCCAGCGACGCCGCGAGCTCGGGGGTCGAGCGCGTCGACCCGCCCGGCTCGGGTGCACCTTCCGCGTTCGGCACCTGGCGCCGGCGGTCGCGCCGCCCCGCCTCGTGAAAGCGCACCGCACTAATCAGGTGGTTGCGCACCACCGTGGCGAGATAGCGCACGAACGCGCCTTCGCCGGGAAACTCGCAGTCGCGCAGGCCACGCACCGCATCGGTCAGCACCTCCTGCACGACATCGCTCGTGCTGAACAGCGGCAGCATCCAGCGGTGGTTGGAGCGAAAGTGCAGCTCGAGCTCGCGGTGCACGATCACGCGCACCTTGGCATGGACGCGCCGCACCAGAGCGTTCTGGGCATCACGCTGGCCAGCCGACGCTCGGGCCAGCAACTCCTGCAGCTCTGCGTCCAAGCCAGCGTCCAAACTAGATCGTCATGAAGACCGGCCAGGCCTCGCCGAAGTTCCCCGCCATGTCGACCGCGAACCAACGCAGCTGCAGTGACGCGCCGACCAGGGTGGCAAACGGCGGAATGGGCAGCCGTGCCTCGTGCGGATCGCCGCAGAACACGGGCAACGTGTTGCGACTGAGCGGCGGCGCGATCAGCACCAGCGGCGAAAAGGCCGCGGGCGGGGTGACAAAGGCGGCGGCCAACCCCGGGCCAATCGTGCCCTGCGGCCAACCCACCAACGTCGTGCGGAAGAACAGCTGGCCGAGTGTTTGGTCGTAACCGCGGAACGCGCTGCCGTTCATCGCCGGCCCTGGAAACGCCCCGCTCACGGGCAGTGGCGTGCCGTGCACGTAGTACGCGTTGTTACCGCGCGGCCCGCCATGCTCGCGCCGCAGGATCGTCGGATCCATAGCACAGATCGCGTCGATGTCGTCCCCCGTCGCGAGACCGATCTTCACGACCACCTGCTCGCCGGTCCCCGGGCACACGTACGGTCCCGGCGCAGCCGACGGGCGGGGGCAGCCGCCAAAGGCGTAGAACAGCAGCGGCGGCCGCGGGTTGATGCTGATGTCCGTCGAGAACAGCATGTGCTGGCGCTCGAGGTCTACCGCCAAGGCATCGATGTCGTCGGTGTTCCGCAGCGACAACTGGGAGAACGTCCGCCACGCGCGCGGACAGCTCCACCCCACCGTCGGCGAAACCCATCGCATCATGAGGATCGTCGCACCGCTGGGTGCGAGGCCGCCGAACCACGCCGGCGGCGCCAACGCGGCGCTCGCCGAGGTCAACGAGAAGAAGACCGTGGGCGTCGCCGGCATCATCCCCGGCAAGACCGGATCGCTCGATGCGTTGGCGATGCGATCGTCGAGCAAGTAGTAGGGGATGAACATGTCGAACGACGTGACGTCGGACGTGCTGTCGAGGCCCATCTCGGCGGCGTCCATCGCCCGCTGCGTCACGCCGATCATGCTCGGCGGCACGATCGAGCTCCCTGGCAACACCCAGCTGAAGATGTCCCCGGCGGGCGACCCGACCGCCGCCTCGCGGGCCACCGAGCCGCTCGCACCGACCGTCGAACGCGTCACCGAGAAGGTGATGGCCGCCCACCGCACGCCGGTGACGACGGCTGCGCCCGAGCAATCGGCGAGCACCCAGTCGTCGCCCATCGACAGCGCATCGATCTCCAGGCCAGCCACGCCGCTGCAACCCCGGAGGACCCTGGACAAGTCGAAGCTCGGCCGGCTCGACGGCATGGTCGATGTCGGCCAGCGGGACGGTGGCGTGCTGCCGATCCCCGAGCCTCGGACGTAGACCTGGTCATTGGCGAGCGTCGCCGAGCCCCGCACCGTGCTGACGGCGGGCACGCCGACGAAGGGCCCCGCCGACTCTTGGCTGGGGCAAGAGGCCGGCGCCGGGGCGCGAACCGCGAAGTCATGCTGCGCTGCCGCGGTCCCTGAGGCCACGGCCAGTGCCACCACGACGAGAGACAGCGGGCGAACGGTGTCCATAAGAGCTTGGGGGAGTGGCAGGGCCCCGGCCAAAGACCAGCCGGGGGGAGGGAGAACCCTGGAGTCTAGCGAGACAGGCAACATCGGGCTCACCCCCCCGCCGGCGCCTGCAGCGCCCGCTCGAGGTCGTCGCGCGTGGATTGTAGGTGAAGCTGCAGTCGCTCCTGGAGCTGCGCGTCGTCCGGCCGCTGTTTGCCAGTCAGGCTCAGGAACCACGTGCGCAGCCCCGCCGTGCCCTCGGGGTCGAGGCCTTCGGCCGGAATCAGGCTCCAAATCAGCTCGAGCACGTGGGGTCGGTCGAGGTCGGCCTGGCGCAGGGCGCCGAGGAATCCAGTCAGCGCGGCCCGGTGGTTCCCCGCGACCACGGCCTCGAGGATCGCCACTTTGCCGCGGGCGGCACGCCGCAGCGAGCCGGGCGCGTCCGGCAGCGCCGCGAGCTGTTGTTGTCGCTCAATCGCGTCGGCGACGTGCTCGGCAAAATCCTCGCGGCGGCCCAGCGCGTTGAGGGACAGGGCTCGCTCGTACGCCGCCCGCGCCTCGATGTAGCGCTGGCGCCACCGCCACCCTTGGGTGTCCGACGGCGCCACCGGAATGCGCGCCGCCACCTCGAGCGCCGCGTCGAACGCGCCGCGGTCGCAGTGCACCTGCGCCAGCGTGAAACTGGTGTTGGGGAGATGCGGCCGCAGGACCAGCGCCTGCTCGAGCATCTCGACTGCGCGCTCGAGCTGGTTGAGCCGGCGGTAGGCGACACCGAGGTTCTGCAGTGGGCCGTGGCGGTCCGGCCGGAGCTCGAGCGACTCGAGGAGCGGCGGCACCGCATCGCGGTAGCGCTTCAAGCCGACCAAGGCCGCGCCGATGATGCCCCGAGTACGCGCGGTCTTGCGGTCGTATCGGCCTTCCAGGAAGAGCGCCTCCTGGTGCGCCTCGTCGAACTTGGACAACGCCAGCAACGCGATGAGCCGCAGGTCACGCGCCGGCGCATAGGTCGCCATGGCCGCGCCCAGCACCGCCTCGGCCCGCTCGGCGAAGCCGGCGACGTGGCGGTTGCGCAGCTCGAGAAACCCCGCGACGAAGCGCTCGTGGTCCGTCGTCGCCGCGGGCAAATCGGCGAGGTCCACCGCCTCGGTCCCACGCGTCGCGGGGTCCGCGGCCAGGAAGCGCGTCGCGACCGCGGCGAAGTAGTCGCTGCCACCGTCCTCGGCCAACCATTGCATGTCGCGCGTCGCCGCCTCGTGCTCGCCTTGGTCGAGACACAACGCCGCTCGCCACAGCCGACTCGGCAGGTCGCCCGGGTCGAGCGCGAGGATGTCGTCCAAAGCGCTGATGGTCCGCGCTCGCTCGGGCACCAGCGCGGCGATGAGCCGCTCCGCGGGCTGACCCTCGAGCGCTATCAGGACCGGCAGCCGCGCATGCTGGGCCGCCACCGCGTCGCGCCGCTCCCGCGCGGCGAGATCCGACCACGTCGGCAGCAAGACGCCCGCCAGAACCAAAGCCGCGGTCGTGCCAGCCACCGCCAGGCTCTTGGCGGGGGCGCGGCGGACCCGCCGCCACGCGCGGCCGACCCGGCTCAGTGGCCGAACCGACACCGGCTGGTGTGCGAGAAACGCACGCAGATCGGTGCCCAAGCGGGCGACGCTCGAATAGCGACGTCGCGGCACCCGCTCCATGCCCGCCTCGAGAATCGCCCCCAGGTCGCGTGGCAGGCCCGGCACCAACGCGGACGCCGGGCGCGGATCTCGACGCTCGATCGTCCGCAGCACCTCGACGAACTCGCCGCTGAACGGCGGCTCATGCGTCACCAAGTGGTAGAGCGTGGCCGACAACCCCCACACGTCGGTCGCCGCGCTCGGCGGCTCCCCATTCACCTGCTCGGGCGCCATGTACCACGGCGTACCCAGGATTCCTGACGTCAGCGTGAGGCGCCCCTCGCCCAGCCGCGCGGCGATGCCAAAATCGAGCAGGACCGCCGAGAAGTCCGCGCGAATGAACACGTTGGACGGCTTGACGTCGCGGTGGAACACATCGACTGCGTGCGCCGCCGCCAGCCCTTCAGCCAGCTCGGCAGCCCATCGCGCCGCCAACCGCTGCCAGCTCGACTCCGGCGACGGCGTCGACGCGCCGACCGCGGCACGCACCGCCTCGAGCTCGGTCTCCGAGCTTGCCCGCTCGCTCACGCGCGCCAGCACCGCGGCCAGAGACGCGCCATCCAAGAGCTCCATGACCAAGAACGGCGAACCGCGCTCGCTGCGGCCGCGGTCGTGCAGCGTCACCACGTGCGGGTGACGCAAGGCCGCGAGCACTTCGGCCTCGCGATCGAATCGACGCTCTTCGACCTCGTCGGGAAAGCTCTTGGCCAGGATCTTCACGGCGACTTCGCGCTTGAGCTCGAGGTCTGTGGCGCGATAGACGACTCCCATCGCCCCCATGCCCTGGCGATCGTCCAGGCGATACCGCTCGGCCAACACAGCGCCCGCCATGGGGTCGCCGGCAGCTCCGACCTGGCGCAGCACCGGCAGCGCGTCGCCCATCGCCAGCGCGTCCGCCAACGGCCCCGCCAGCTCGGGATGCTGGCGACAGAGCTCATCCGCCACGACGTCCTGCCCGTCTTCGATCAGGCCGAGTGCCTGTCGCAGGTACTGCGCCAAGAGCGTCTCGGAGACAGTCGGGTCGGGTCGGGAGGGAGCGGCCATCGGCAGAGCTGCAGACGAAGAACGCAGTCTACCGGCGGACCCCAAGGTGGTTTTTTGGTCACCCAACGGGTCGCGGCCTGGCGCGGAACCGGCCGCACGGCCGACGCCTCGCGCCGACGGGCCGCATTGGTGGAGACGACCGGAATCGAACCGACGACCTTCTGGTTGCAAACCAGATGCTCTACCAATTGAGCTACGTCCCCGAGCGGTCGGCCCGCCGGCGCGAAGGGAGGCGAGTCTAGTGCAACCCAGGGGAAGTTTCAGCCCGCCCGACACCGCTCGGGCCCCGGGGTCGTCCCGCGCTGGTGCCGGCGCGGCCGATCCACCACGCTGCGCCGTGGCAATGACCGGCGGCCCCGTCTTCGTCCTGTTCGCCCACCCGGCGCTGCAGAAGTCGCGCATTCATGCCCAGCTCGTGACGGCGATCCGCGGCATCGACGGCATCACCGTCCACGACCTGGACGAAGAGTCTCCAGACTTCCACGTCAACGTGGACCGTGAGCTGGAGCTCCTCGAGCGACACCGCACCGTTGTGTTTCAACACCCGTTCTATTGGTACTCCTCGCCTGCACTGCTGAAGCAGTGGCAAGACCTCGTGCTCGAGTACGGCGGGGCCTTCAGACCCGACGGCGTCGCACTCGCCGGGGAGGCAAGCCACGAGCGCCATCTCCACCGGCAGGCGCTGCGAGGCGTACGCGGCGGGCGGGACGAATCGGGACACGATTGGCGAGCTGATGCGGCCGTTCGAGCAAACGGCGCGACTCTGCGGGATGGAGTGGCTGCCGCCGTTTGTCATCCACGGCAGCGGCCGACTGCAGCCGGCGCGCGTTGGCAGTAGGGATGATCTTGGCCCAGAGCTCCACCGCGATCGCGCTGGAGACGCTCGGGGAGAAGAGTCCGCTGAAGACGCCCGCCGGACAGTCGACCTTCGCGGTGCTCCTCTTTCAGGACATCGCCGTCAGCTCGGTGCCTTTGTTCCGCTTCATCGCCGCCGCCCGCCTGCGCGAGGTGTTCACGGTGACGGCGCTGCTCCTGGTGATCGGCATCTCCCGGTTGGGATCCGCCCGGCCTCGAGGCGCGTGGCAGCTGAAGGTGTGATTGGTAGGCCTAGGTGGATTCGAACCACCGACCTTACGCTTATCAGGCGTACGCTCTAACCAACTGAGCTATAGGCCTAGCCGACGCGAGGGCGCCAACGCGCCGCCGCAGCTGCGCGAGGCTAGCGCGGCCGCCACCCCCTGCAAGGGCCGGACGCGAGAATCTTCGCGCGGTCGCGCCGACCGCGTCAGCCCCGGGCGACGCGGTGGATGCTCACCGGCATCGTGGCCTCGAGGAACGCCGGGGCGGTGTCCAGGCCGGGGTCGAACTCCAGCCCCACCTCGAAGACCCCCTGCTCGGTCTCGTTGACCCGTCGCACAACGGCGGGCAGACGGTGTAGCTGTTCGCCGGCGGCGATGCGCAGAGAGACCAGCTCGCCAACCGTGAGCGCGACGTTGGATCGCAGGCAGAGCCCGCGACGGGACACGTTCATCACGGTTGCGACGGTGTGCTCGTTGTCCTGCGCCCGGTGTGTGGACACACCAGCGTAGGTCTCGTGCTCGTAGCGGTCGTCGCGGCGGCGCGGCGCAGAATCGTCCGGGGTCCCCATAGTGTCGACTCCCCTAGTTGGCCTCCCAGCAACAACTGTCGGAATCTAGCGAG
>JBCCGH010000075.1:0-43034 GCA_039029375.1 Planctomycetota bacterium | reverse complement strand
TGTCGACGGCCCTCTGCGCCGCTCGCGGCGTTGCGTCTCCTCGACTTGTCCACCAACAAGCCCTGCGTCGACAGCGCCTTGCGAGCGGCACACATGGCTCGCCGACTTACGCAACCAACTTCCGACACACAACACTAGTCGGGCGCGGCGCGCGACATCCGGCCAGCGTCGTGTTTCGCCCGCCTGTGGGTCAAAAAGCGGGCCCGAGTTGCGGTAATCCTGCGCGTCCGGGCATGACCAGGACGGCAAGCCATGAACACGACCCCACGACCGTGCTGTCTTTCTCGCTCCGGCCGCCGCGGCACCCTTGGTCTCGCGGTGGCGCTGTCGCTCGGATCGCTCGTCACGGCGCAGATGCGGCTCGACGATCTGCCACGACGGCACCTGCCGCCCAGCTCTGACACCACCTCCGCCGTGCTGGCCGTCGACGTGGACGGCGACGGTGACCAAGACGTCGTGGTGGGGACGGGCGGTGCGAGCGGTTTCTCCGGCCCCGTCCGGTTGTTGCTGAACGACGGCGCCGGGACGCTGCTCGACGTCACATATTCACACATGCCGGCGGTCACCGAGGCGACGGCCGGGATCGCTGCTGGTGACGTCGATCGCGATGGTGACACCGACGTCGTCGTTGGCAACCAGGGGCAGGATCGCCTGCTGCTCAACGACGGATCGGGCCGCTTCACGGATGTGACGGCCGCGCGCTTCCCGGCCGCACTCGATGGCACGGGTGGGGTCGCTTTGGGCGACGTCGACGGCGACGGCGACCTCGACCTCGTGGCTGCGCTGCTCGGTCAGAACAAGCTCTATCTCAACGACGGCACGGGGACGTTTGGTGACGCCACCGCGGTGAGTCTGCCCGTCGTCGACGATCACTCCCGGTCGCTCGCGCTGGCCGATCTCGACGGCGACGGCGATCTGGATCTGGTGTTTGGCAATGGGCTCGCCACGATGGCCGGGCTGCCCAACCGATTGCTGCTCAACACCGGGGCGGGGACGTTCGTTGACGCGGCTGCCGGCCGATTGCCGATCGAATTCGAATTCACGACCGCAGTCGCGGTCGGGGACTTGGACCAGGACGGCGACCCGGACCTACTCCTTGCGCAGTGGGGACAGAGCCGACTACTGCTGAATGATGGCACGGCCCGCTTCGTCGACGCCACGGCAGCGCTGCCGCCGGCGCCGGACGCGGCCAACGCCGCGGCTTTGGTCGACGTGGATGCGGACGGCGATCTGGACGTGGTGCTGGGCGACGTGAGGGGGGATCAACTCCTTCTCAACAACGGCGCTGGCCTCTTCGCCGCGGCCAGCACCACCCACTTCCCGGTCGGCGGTCCGCAAACCGTGGCCGTCACCGCGGCAGACCTGGACGCGGACGGCGACGTCGATCTGTTGTTCGGCGACCTGGTGACCCCGGACCGGCTCTACTTCAACGAAGGTGCCGGGAGATTCGCCGACGCGACGGCAAGTCGACTCTCGCGACGCGTCGACGCGACTAGCGCCCTGGCGGTGGGCGATGTCAACGGCGACGGCGCCATCGATCTCGTCGAAGCCAACCAGCGCGGTCGCAACCGCCTGCTCACCGGGCGCGGTGACGGTCGGTTTGATGACGCCACGGAGACGCGGCTCCCCGACGACATTGACCAGACGTTGTCGCTCGCGCTCGGTGACGTGGACGGCGACGGCGACCTGGACCTGATCACCGGCAACGCCGGGCAGAATCGACTCTTGGTCAACGATGGCTCGGGCCGGTTTGTCGATCGTCCGGCAAGCTTGCCGGGCGCCGCGGCGACGACGGCGGCTTTGGCGCTGTTCGACGCGGATGCGGATGGCGACGTCGACTTGCTCGTCGGCAACTTGGCTCAGACGAACCGACTGTTGTTGAACGATGGGTTTGGTACCTTCCGGGACGGCACTGCGTCACCGCTGCCGTCCGACGGGTTCTACACCAACGACTTGGCCGTCGGCGACCTCAACGGCGACGGCGCCCCGGATCTCGTGTTCGGCAACGGCTCCCCGTCGCGGGCCCTGCAGAACGCGCTGTATCTCAACGACGGCGCCGGTGGATTCGTTGACGTGAGTGCGTCGCATCTCCCCGCGGATGCGAGCCTGACTTCCGCCGTCGTGCTGGGTGACATTGACGGCGACGGTGACCTGGACCTCGTCTGCGCCAACTCGAGCTCACCGATTGTGCCGACGCCGCGGCGCAATCGTCTGTATGTGAACGACGGCGCCGGCGTGTTTGCGGAGGTCACTGCCGCACAGCTGCCAAGCGACAATGACAACAGCGGCGCCGTGGCATTGGCGGACTTCGATTTGGACGGTGACCCCGATCTCGTTTTCGGCGGCGAAGGCCTCGCCGTCATTCCCGGACAGGGCGCGCCGAACCAGGTCTACGCCAACGACGGCACCGGCCGGTTCACGGTCGCCACGAGCGCACTGCGGCCGGTGCCCGAGCAGACCTTCGATCTCGCGATTGCCGACGTGGATCAAGACGGCGATCTCGACCTTCTCGCGGCCAATGCGTTTGCCCCAACGCGGCTATCGCTCAATCGCGCCCGTCAGCTCCACGCGCCCTTCCTAGCCCGGCTGGGGCAGCTGTACCAGCTCGACGCCCACGCGTGGCGGGCGGCCGCCGGCCAAGCCACGGTGGCGATTCCGCTCTTAGCCCCGGCGACGGCCCGCATTCCCGTGGCGCCGTTCGGTGTCTTGGGCTTGGCCCCCGAGCTGACCCTCGCGCTCCCGGCGGTCCCGGTGGCTCCGGTCTCTCGCACGGCGACCGTTGCGTTGCGCATCCCGCGCGTCATCGCGCTCGCAGGCCTGGCGCTGCACGCCCAGGCGGTGGTGGTGTCCGCCTCCGGCGGCGCTCACCTCACGAACGTCACCACCGATACGGTGACGCGGTGACGCCGCGCGGGGCCGATGGACCGACCCCGCGTGATGCGTCACAATGCGGCGGCTGAAGCGCGGTCGGGGGGAGAGCTCCCGTTGCACCGTGACCGCTCAACCACCGGATGAAGAGCTTGTTGCGCACCGTGCCTGGCTGGCGGGCGTGGTGCGACGTTGGGTCGCCGACCGCGAGCGCGCCGATGATCTGTTGCAAGACGTCTGGCTCCAGGTGCTGCGGCGCCCGCCGCCCGCGGGCAGCGCTCTTCGCGCCTGGCTGGTGGCCGTGGCGCGCAACCGTTGGCGCACCATGCGCCGGCGCGAGGCGAGACAGCGCCGCGGCGAGCACGAAGTCGCCCGCAGGGGCGGCCAGGCGGCGGCCGAAACGGCGCGGCACGAGGCGCGACTCGAGCGAGTCGGCGCGGCGTTGCTACAGCTCGAGGAGCCGTACCGCAGCGCCCTGATCGAGCGCTACCTCGAAGGGCGGTCGCCGCGCGAGATCGCGGCGCGGCACCGGCGCCCGGTGCGCACGGTGCACTCCCACCTCGAGCGTGGGCTCAGCATGCTGCGGGCGCGCCTGGGTGTCCCGCCGCCGCGGCGACGCCGGCACGTTGGGTTGGTGTGGCCCTGGTTCGCACGGCGAGGTGCCGCCGGCGGCCGCGCGCTGCGCGCCGCGGTGGGCCTGCTGAGTGCCGCGGCGGTCGTTTTGGTGTCGATGGCGGCTTGGCGTGATGAGCCAGGACTGAGCGCGCGACCCACGGTCACCACCAGCACGGCTCGCTCGTCGCCTGCTGCCGTCGGCGCCACACCCCGACGTTCGGCACTGCCGCGCGCCCCAACCTCGGGGCGGTCGGCGGGTGCTGCAAACCAGCGGCACGTGCGCGGTCGGGTGGTGGATGTGCAAGGTCGTCCGGTGTTAGACGCTCGGGTTCGCTTCGTTCCCGGCCGGGTGCGGAGCGTGCCCGGAGCCAGCTCCTTCTTCGAGCCGCGCCGTGATGCCAGCCGTGATGCCAGCCGCGACGCACGGGACGGGGCGCGCGTCGCGTGCGATGCTCAGGGCGACTTCGCGCTTGACCTGCCGTACGCTGCTTCTGGTCAGCTTCTGGCGGAGCGACCCGGCTGGACGACGGCTGTGGGCTCTTTGGTCGGCACGGCGAGCGAGGCGCCCCGTACCCTGATCGTCGCGCCGACCCGCAAGATCCGTGGGCGTGTGATTGCCCCCGACGGCCGCGGCGTCGCGAGCGCCCGAGTGCGCCTTGTGCACACCGAGCGATGTTGGAGCGGGCTGTCACTGCAGCTGCATCAGCCGTACGGCAACTTTCCGAGCGCCGAGTCCGAAGAGGACGGGCGATTCGTCTTGCCCGAGGCGTACTGGCTCGCCGGCGCCGAGCTGGAAGTCGTGGCCGACCAATTCGAGCCCAAGAACGCGGCGGTCGCGCCCTTCACTGAGGTGCGACTCGAGCCCTTGGCGCTCGGCGAGGCCCGCGTACGCGGCCGGGTGCTCGACGGCGCCGGCGCGCCGTTCGCTGGTGCGGTGGTGGCGCTGGGGCCGCGCGTCGCGCGCACGGCCAAAGATGGCCGGTTCGCGCTGCTGCTGCCTGGCTTTGAGCACGTCGACCGCATCCACGCCGCCGCGCCGGGCTTGCTGCCGGTCACGGCGGTGCGGCCGGGCGACGAGCCGTGGCCGGAGGAAGTCACGCTGACGTTGGCCGAGCCGCCACGGGAGATCCGCGGGGTGGTCGTGGACGATCGCGGCGAGCCCGTTGCCAAAGCCATGGTCTGGATCGAGGACCCCACGGTGCTGGGCGTCGATCACCGCCCGTGGGTCGCCGAGGCGTTGGTCGCGGGCCGACGCGAGGAGCTGCTCCTACGGACGCGCAGCGACGCGGCTGGTGGCTTCACGCTCGGCGGACTTGGGGCGCGGCCCTACCGCGTGCGCGCGTTGGTGCGCAAGACGCTCGCCTCGGTGAGTGTCGAAGCCGTGCCCAACGGCCCCGCCGTGCGACTGCAGATTCCGACGGACGCCGTCGCGTCTGAGATTTCGGGCCTCGCCACCGACCGCGACGGGGCGCCGCTTGCGGGCGTGACGGTGCGCGCCGCCGCGACCGCGATCTCGATGCGGATCGATGGTCTCGACGGCAAGCGCGACCAGCCGTTCAACTTCACGGTCTCCGGACCGACGACTCGCACGGACGTCACCGGCCGCTTCCGTCTTCGCCACGTTGCGACCGATCGCGTGACACTGCACTTGAGCGCCCCCGGCCGGCTGCGCGCCCGGCATCGCCTGGTTGCGCCGACGCTAGAGCCGCTACGCATCGTGGTGCCGGGCGAGGCCATGCTCCGGGTCACCGTGACGCATCCCGATCAACACGACGAGTTCGGCGTCGTCGACGCGGGCGGCCGACCTCTGTGGCTCCACCCGCGCGTCAACGCCACGCGCACCGCCGGCGCGACGGCGCGGCCTCGCGCGCGGCGCCGGCCATTGCGGATCGGCGTGCCGGAAATCGTCGTGGTCCCGGACCACGCTCACGAGGTGCGGCTCTACCGTCGAGGCGCCGAGACCGCGCGGATCCCGGTGCGGCTGAAGGCCGGCGTCATCAATACCGTGACCGGGTAGCACGTCGGTCTGGGCGCGTCTGTCCGCACCCACGGTGCGAAGCGCCAGGGCAAACCCCAGCCGACCGTGCCACCGCCGGCAGCGCGGAGGCTGCCGGTTCCATCGAGGATCGGCGAGGATTTGTTGAAACGGGGCCCCCGGTTCTCGGCACCCACGCCAGACGACCGTCCTCATCCCCCAACATCCCCATGCGCTCGCTCGCCGCAACCCTCTTCACGCACGTTCTCCTCTGCCTCGCCTCGTTGCCCGCGCAGCGTCTGGTCGCCGACATCGAGCCCTCGCAGCTTGAGGGCTCGTCGGTGCCGATCCCCTTGCTCGAGTTCGGCGGTGAGCTCCTGCTGGCGGCGACCACGCCGCAGCTCGGCCGAGAGATCTGGGCCACGGACGGCACCGCGGGCGGCACGCGCCTCGTCGCTGATTCAGTTCCTGGTGCTGAGCACGGCTATGGCTATGGCGGCACGGCGGTCGCCGGGCGCGTCGTCTACGGCGGCTGGTTGGGTGATGGGCTCTGGTCGACCGACGGCACCGCGGCCGGCACCCAGAAGATCGCCACCATCGACCCCGCCGGGCTCGTCGATCCGGGCGACCACGCGATCGTGGGCGGCGCGATTGTGCTGGGCGCGGGGTTCTTTGGCGAGCTCTGGCGGACCGACGGGACACCGACCGGGACGTTCTTGCTCCACGACATCCGGCCGGGCTCGCGCGGCTCGGACCCGGATTCGTTCGCGGTGCTGGGCGGCGCCGCGCTGTTTGCGGCGGACGATGGCCTCTGTGGTCGGGAGCTCTGGGTCACCGATGGCACGACGACGGGCACGCGACAGCTGGTGGAGCTGTACCCCGGCAGCAGGGGCAGCTCGCCCCAGGACCTGACGGTGTTCAACGGTCAGGTCTACTTCTCCGCAACGGACGCCCAGTCCGGGGCCGAACTCTGGGTGACCGATGGCAGCGTCGCGGGCACGCGTCTCGTCCGCGACATTAGCCCTGGGACCCCGAGCAGCGTCCCCGCCGACTTCACCGTGGCCGGCTCGCATCTCTACTTCCTCGCGCACACCCTGTCGGAAGGTCGGGAGCTCTGGCGCACGGACGGAACGCCGGGTGGCACGCAGCGCGTGGTCGACTTGCGGCCCGGGTCTGGCGGCTCGTTCATCGAGGGGTTAACCGCGGTCGGCAGCACGGTGGTGTTCTTCGCCGATGACGGCACGGGCGAAGCGCTGTGGCGCTCCGACGGCACGGCGGCCGGCACGTTCGAAGTCGCGAGTCTCACGCCGCCGTCTCGACCCGAGTTGTTCGTGTTCAACGGCGACGCCTACTTCGCGGGCGGCACCACAGCCCAGGGGACCGAGCTGTGGGCTTCGGACGGTACGGTGGCCGGGACGCGCCTCGTCAAGGACATCAACCCCGGCGCCGGTAGCGGCGGCCCGTCGTCCTTCAGCGTGTTCGCTGGCGACCTCTACTTTGCGGCGACGGACGGCGTCGACCGTGAGCTGTGGCGGACCGACGGCACAACCGCGGGGACCCAGGAGGTCGTCGACCTTGCCGGGGCCCAGGGGCGCGGATCCGAACCGACGCGCACGACGCGGCTGGCCGACGGGCGCGTGGTGTTCGAGGCTTGGACTCAGGCGACCGGCGACGAGCTGTTCGTCTCTGACGGTACCGCCGTTGGGACCCAGCTCGTCCGCGACCTGCAACCGGGCTCGGCGTCTTCGAGCTTCGGCACGTTCGGCGAGTATCGCGGTCGCGTCTTGGTGCCGGCCGACGGCGCCTTGTGGATCACCGACGGGAGCACGGCGGGCACGCAAATACTGGCGTCGCCGGCAGGAGGGAACTTCTTTGGCTTCAGAGAGTGGCGCGGCGACGCGTGGTTCATCTCCGGCAGCGAGCTGTGGCGGACCGACGGCACGCCGGCTGGGACGCAGCGGGTCTTGGATCCGGGGCCGCCGGGTGGAGAGGTGCGCCACGTGGAGCCGGTCGGGGACGGGCTGTTCGTCTTCATCGATGCGGTTGACGACATCGGCGAGCTGTGGTGGACCGACGGCACGACGGCGGGCACGCGTCGGCTGACCCGCCTCGGCCCGGTGCCGTCGCTGTTCTTTAGCGGCGACCTCGCGGTGCTGGACGATCTCGTGCTGTTCTCCTCGCGTCGGCCGGGCACGTTCTCCAACGGTCTTTGGGTCTCGGACGGCACCGGGGCGGGGACGAGGTTGCTGCCGGAGCCGTCCAACCCAGATGACCTGACGGTCTGGAGAGGCGCGGTCTACATGGGCACGTCGTTTGGCGGCGATCTATGGCGCTCGGACGGCACTGTGGCGGGCACGGCGCTCATCTTCGAGGGCTTGTCTTTTGCCAACGTGCGTCGCCCCCTCCTGCCGACCGACGACGCGCTCTATTTTCGCGGCTGGCAGCCCAACACCGGCTACGAGCTGTGGCGCACCGACGGGACGGGGTCCGGCACGCGGATCGTGAAGGAGATCCAGCCCGGTCCCGGCGATGGCTACCGCTTTGGGGTCTTGGCCGGGGCCTCGCAGCATCTGTTGCTCCAAGCGGATGATGGCGTGTTTGGCGTCGAGGTCTGGGAGTCCGACGGCACCACGGCCGGGACGCAGCGGGTGACCGACATCTCGCCCTTGGCGGGCAATGCCGATCCCTTCGAGCTCACGGTCGCCGGTGATCGCGTCTTCTTCTGTGCCCACGAGCCGACGACAGGGCGCGAGCTTTGGGCGATCGATCTGGTGACGCTCGCGTTGTCCAACGTCGAGCGGTACGGGTTTGGCTGCGCCGGCACGGGCGGCGTGCCGCTGCAGGCCGCGGCCACAGACTTGCCGACGCTCGGCAGCGCGACGTTCGCGCTCGGCGTCGCGCAGGGCCAGCCCGGGGCGGGCGCGGCGCTGCTGATCGGCCCGAGTCGCGCCCGCTTGCCGTTGGGGGCGTGCACTTTGTGGGTGGGCGCGCCGCTGCTGGCGCTGCCGCTGCCCGCGCTGGATCCCGCCGGCGCCGCGCAGCTGAGCCTGCCGGTGCCCAACTTGCCGACGCTACTCGGCGGCTCGCTCTACGCCTCGGGCGTCGCGATCGAACCCGCGGGTGGGTTCCGCGGGCTGGTACTGGCGGACGGGCTGCAGGTCGTGGTCGGGCGGTAGGCGGGCGAGCCGTGTCGACGGGCGGCCCGCAGACTCAAGGAATGCGGCTGTGTCCCCGGAGCGTCTCCGTCTCGCCGCGGCGGTTGCTGCGCTCGACCTCGAAGTGCACCAGCTTGAACTCGGTCACCGTGTCGGGGTCGAACTGGACCTCGATGCGGCCGTCGCCTTGGAGGCCGGGGAGGTGGGCGGGGTGGCCGGCCGGGCCGCTCAGCGTCCAGCGGCGGTCACCCTCGCTGATAATGGTCGCGGTCCAGGCGGGGATCGGGAGGTCATTCCCGTACGCGTCGGCGACGGTCAGTTGCAGTTTCCACGTGGGGTCGAAGCTCGAGTAGTAGAGCTCGACGCCGCCGTCGGACAGGGGGCCAGCGTGCAGAGCCATGGACGCGTCGATGAGCATACGATGTCGACGGTAGTAGTCCGGGAACTGCTCGCTCTGCTCGATCATGACGCCGAGGCATCGGTGCGCCGTGTAAGCGAGGTAGTTATAGGCGTCCACCGCGGCCGTCGTCGGTGTGCCCGCTGCGCCGACCGCCTCCGTCCGTGCGAGCAGCGCCGGTACGATCCGATCCGTGACTTGCCGGTGGACCTCACCCGCGCCCACGCGTTGCTCGGCGACGAGCTCTTGTTCCATCAGCATCAATGCCTGCTCCATTGTGATGGATCGGGTGCCGACCTGATAGCTGGCGAGCATCAGTGGCGCCGCCGCGACAACGGCGGCATTGGTCCACCAGCGCCGTCGGGTCTGCCGACGCGTCCGGCGGCGCCGCGCGTCCTCGAATCCGGCGCCGCCGAAGCCGCGTTGTTGCCAGGCTGCTAGATGGACCTGAGTCATAGTGCGTCCTTCAGCTGGATGAGCTTCTTCGAAGTGTCGTCGATGTATTGCGCGAGCTGGTCCCAATTCACGACCGCCCACTGGCGCGGAACTTGGACCCAGAACGGGATGGCCTCCAGCTCCTCGTCCCAAATGGGCTCAATTTCGTTCCAACTCGTCGCGGTCATGATGCTGTCGATCTTGCCCCGGTCGACCACGACAGCCTCTGCCCTCAAGGTGCCGTCGCAGCGCCCCAGAATGACGTCCGCCGAGCAATCATACAGGTCGCAGAGGTCGCGGAGGTTGTCGGCCGGCACGCTATGTTTTCCGTACTCCCAGCCCTGGAGGGTGCTCAGCGCGACCCCGAGTCTCACGGCCACGTCCTTTTGCGTGAGTCTCTTGGCTTTTCTTGCGGTAGCCAGCAGCTCGCCGATGTTGTCACGATCGCTCAACCAGATCACCTCACCTGCGCAGTGTCGGGAGGATAACCGCGGTTTGCCGCGACGCGCTGCTGCTACCGCGGGTCTTCCGGCTTCCGTGCACCTGATTAATCAGGTGTTGGTGTGGAGGCGAACCTAGGGACCTCCAGAGGTTGGCGTCACGTACGTGTGACTAGGACCTGAGATTTCAGGTCCAAATCAGGGAGTCGGTCCCCATTGGCGATGTTTGTGGCCTTGCACTTTGCGGAAGCCCCAACTCTTTGGCTAAACCCTTAGACAAACAAGAGGCGCGGTATCGCGGCAGGACTATGCCAGACAGCCCACCTACCTTCTCCATCTCGCCGGACCCTGCACTGCAGGGTCAGTCGGTCACCGTCTCGGTGTCCGGGAGCATCCCGGACCAATTCGAAATCACCATCAGCTGGGTGCCCGAGAGCCTCGGCAGCGTCAGCTGCAGCGTGACCGGCAGCCCCCCGAGCTGCTCAGTGACGGTGCCCACCGGGGCGCAGTCGATGGTCGTGTCGGGTGGTGGAGAGAGCACGACGTTCAACGTGGCGCCTTGATCGCGCATGGAAGCCACTGAGTTGCCGCTCAATCAGGATCATGAGGGGATCAACAGGGGATCTCCGAGGAGAGAATAGGCCTAGGCTGGGGCCGGCCAGCCAGGCTCGACGACATGGAGCCCGCGTTCGTCTGGGGCGACGCGGGCTCCTTTTTTTGGCCGCGAGACGCTCTACGGCGCTGTCGCGCCCCGAGGCTGACACTTCCAAGGGGGTCAGCCCTCACTGGGGGCGGCGCTACTTGATCACGGAGATGTCATCCGGGCGGTGGATGATGCGATCCTCACGCGGAAACGGCTGTGGCTTGGCCAGGGCCTCTCGCAAGCGGTCGATCCCCGTATACACCAAGAACCGCGTCGCGTCGGACAGCGAGGCTTCACCGGCCACCAGCCCCACAAAGTGCAGCCGTTCGTCGATGCGGCAGAACAGGCCGGTGCCGGCGGGCAAGGATTCGCCTGGCCACTCGAGCACGTCGCCCGTCACGCCCTCGGTGCGCGCGAGCCGGACGGGCACCTCACGCGTGTCCGAGCCCATGTGGAGCACGGCGATCAAGTCGTCATCGGTCTCGACGCTGCGTTCGAGCACCGGCGCCGCCTGGGTTTTAAGGTCCATGTCGGCGCGGTAGTAGATTCCGCCGGCGGGCTCGATCGTGCCGTTCTCGACCATGATCGTCGGCTTGGGCCCCAGGAAGTAGTGGACCCGGCAGGGACCCTCGATCGCCGTGCGGCCAAGAAACAGCACGCCCTCGGCCGTGGTCGCGCCGAACTCGACTCCGCCGCGCGTCTCGATCCGCGCCACCGGCCGCGAGCGGTCCGGATACTCCACGCCTGAAAACAGGCCGTGAGCGCAGCCGCCACTCAGCGCCAGCAGCGGCAAGAGCAGGATCCCACCGTGGGCGCGCGCGCGAGGCAATGCGCGCAAGGTCAGTAGCCCTTCACCCACGCGGTCCAAGCCTTGGTGAAGGCGTCCCAATCGATACCTTCGAAGGCCATCTCGACGGCCTTCTCCGGCTTCTTGGTCTCCAGTACGGCCTTGCGGTAGTTCTCGAGGATGTCGTCCCATTCGGTGTTCCACATACGGCGGTTCTTGTTGCCGTTGCGCAGGAAGTCGACCATCGCATAGCCCTGCGCGTAGTACCAGCCCGCCCGGGGGCCGTAGAACTTGCTCTTGTGCCATTGCACGATCTCCTCGAGGGGCACGAAGTCCTCGGTGGTGACGGCGACCTTGGCGTCGATCTTGCGCATCTGGGACGTGGCGTAGCGCCACTTGCGGCCCTTCCAGGCGAACGAGCCAAAGAAGTCGCCGTGGCCCTCGTCGAACCATCGCTGCAGCTCGACGCCGCCGAAGTACGCATTGCTGTACTGATGCCAGCCCTCGTGGAACGCCACGGTGTCGACGTCGCGGCGGCCCATGAAGAGCACGAGCTCCTTGGTCTTCGGTGAAAACCAGCCGATCACGCCGCCGCCGGTCCCGCCGTACTTGTTGAACTCCTCGCGCGTGGAGCACAGGCGCAGCACCGAATACGGCATGTCCATCCCGTCATGAGGCGGATAGTACTCCTGGTAGAGGTCGCGCATGCGGTCCATCTCCGCGCCGATGCGCGACGCTTCCTTGCGCGACTGCTTGCGCTTCTCGGGCTTCTCCCACGAGTAGAGCACGATGTAGTTCGGCGTGGTGACGAGGTCCCAGTTGTCGAGGTCGCCGATGTTCTTGCGCGCCGCGTGGATCGCGTCGCGTCGCTCTTGCGTGTCGGCGTGCGCGAAGACTTCGTCGTCGTCGGCACCCTTCGCGGTGTTGAGCTCCTTGTCCTTCAGCAAGCTGACGCTCTGCAGCATGCGCCGCAGCCACTTCAGCTGCTTGCTGGCGAGCCGCTTGCCCTTCTTGACGGGCATGGTGCCGATGACCGCGACCTCGTGACCGTCGATCTCGTAGAGCGCGGCGCAGTTGTACCAGATCTGCCCAAACGCCTCGCGGCCGTTGCTCATCGTCCGCTCGTCGGTGTACTCCCACCACGTGTAGGGGAGCTTCACGCCGACGCCGCGGTTCTTGGCGACCTTCTTGCCCTTCACCACGAAGCTGCGCTTCGAGTGGCCCGGATCGGCCTTCGACGTCACGAAGTCACCGAACGCCAGCGCCGCCTCGTTGGTGTCGCGCCCGGGGCGGCCCGGGGCCTTGGCTTCCTTGGCCTCTTTCTTCGGCGGCGTGCCCTGCGGCCCGGTGGTCGGTCCGTCCTTGGGGCCGGCCATCGGCGCGTTGCCCTCGCCGGTAAACCAGTAGACGTACAGGTTCCACTTGAACCGACCGTGCTTGCCCCAGATGTAGTCACCGGCGTCGGCGGGCTCGTAGCGCGCTTTCAGGTTGGGGTGGGCGCTACCCAGCACGAGGGGAATGCGTTCGAGCTTGTCGAGCAGCTGGAACTTGATGCCGAGCTCGTCGACCTGGTTCCACTTGTAGCTCTGGCTCGCGATGGGGACGGCGAGCGTCGCGGTGATCAGCAAGCTATGGGGCAGTAAGTGCTTCATCATGGTTCTCCGTCCTTACCCACTGCCAACTTGCAGCGGGCAAACCCGAGGGAGACCAGTGTAAGAGCGAACGCCGAGCGCGGACAACCGGCCGCACCCGGGCGGGCTGCCTGATCAGCTCTTGCTGCTCTTGCTCTTGCCGCTTTTGCCGGTCTGGGCCGCGGCGTCGGCTTTGCCGCCCTTCTTCTTGTCCGCGGGCTTGTCTTTGGGCTTCCCGCCGTCGCCCTCACTGCCGGCCTTCTTGCCGCCGTCCTTGGCGGCCTTTTCGCCGGCTTTGTATGAGTCGCTGCGGTAGTCGGTGATGTAGAAGCCGTCGCCCTTGAACAGGAAGCCGGCACCGGGCCCGATGAGCCGCTGCAGCTTGAGTTTGCTGCACTCGGGGCACTTCCGCTTGACGCTCGCGGTCATACTCTGAAACAGCTCGAACTGGTGCCCGCAGGCCTGGCACTCGTAGTCGTAGGTCGGCATCGCTTCACTCCGGGTCGCCGGGCGGCGTCGACCCTTCGCCCGTCGGCGCGACCATGACCTTGGCCGGTCGCAGCACCCGAGTGCCGACTCGATAGCCGGCCTGCATGACCTTCGACACGTGGCCGGGTGCGACCTCAGCGGTGGGATCGACGCCCACGGCTTCGTGCACGTTGGGATCGAAGGCGCAGCCGGCCGCCGGAATCTCCGCCAGGCCGTGTCGCTCCAGCGCGCCCTGCAGCAGGCTTCGCACCATTTGCAGGCCCTGGATGAGCCCGTCGGTGGCGCCTTCCTGCTGGGCGTCCTGCTGCGCGTGCGCGGCCAGGGCCAGCTCGAAGTTGTCCAGCACCGGCAGCAGCTCGGCGGCGAGGCCCTCGACCGCGCGGGTGCGAGTCTCCTCGGCCTCTTTGGCCTGTCGCTTGCGGATGTTGTGGAGATCAGCCATCGCCCGCCGCAGCTGATCGGCGAGGCGATCGCGCTCCGCGCGCAGGTCGGTCGCGTCACCGTCCGCCGCCGGGGCGGACGACGGCTGACCGCCCTCGGGCTGCGCCTGCGCGCTGCCTTCGGTGCCGCGCTCGGGCTCGGTGGGATGCTCGTCGGTCTTGTCGTTCACTGGAAGATGTCTTTCACCTTCTCGAAGATGCTCTTCTTGCGGCCCTTCTTGCTCTTCTCTTCTTCGAAGGCATCAAAGCGCTCGAGGGCCTCGCGCTGCTCGCCAGAAACCTGCTTCGGTACCTCGATCTGCACGCGCACGACGAGGTTGCCCCGGCCGTAGCCGTCGCCACGAGGCAGGCCGTGGCCGCGGACACGGAGGGCAGCACCGGGTTGCGTGCCGGCCGGGATCTTGAGAACCACGGTTTCGCCCACGATCGTCGGGACGTCGACCGAGTCGCCGAGCACCGCTTGGCGAAAGCGAATCGTCGCCTGCGCGACCAAGTCGTCGCCGTGCCGCACGAAAACTTGGTGCGGCTGGATCCGGATGACCACGACCAAGTCGCCGGGCGGCGCCCCATGCGGGCCGGGTTCGCCTTGGCCGGCGATGCGCTCCACGTGGCCCTCTTCGATGCCCGGCGGGATCGAGATCGTGATCGGCTCCTTCTTCGCCTGCATGCCGCGGCCGCGGCACTTGGGGCAAGGCGACTCAATGATGTTCCCCGCCCCTTCGCAAGTCGGGCAGGTTTGCCGGATTGCTAGGAAGCCGTGCGACCGCATCACCTGGCCGGCGCCGCGGCAGGTCGTGCAGGCCATTGGCTGTGTGCCGGGCTTCGCGCCTGAGCCGCTGCAGTTCTCGCAGCGCGTGGGGCGGGTGATCTCGATGGTCTTGCGCGCGCCGACCGCCACCTCCTCGAGGGTGAGCTCGAGGTCGACCCGGAGGCTGGCGCCCCGGCGACCGCCGCGCCGGCCGCCACCGAAGAACTGCTCGAAGATGCCGCCGCCGCCGCCGCCGCCCCCAAACAGGTCGCCGAACGCCGAGAAGATGTCGTCGAAGTTGCTGAAGCCCTGGCCACCGGGTCCGAACTGGCCATTGACGCCAGCGTGCCCGAACCGGTCATAGGCGCCGCGCTTCTCGTCGTCGGAGAGCACCGCGTAGGCCTCGGCCGCGGTCTTGAAGCGTGCCGCGGCGGCCTCGTCACCCTGATTGCGGTCAGGGTGGTTCTCCATGGCCTTCTTGCGGTAGGCCCGCTTGATGTCGTCCTCGGAGGCGTCGCGCGCGACGCCGAGGACTTCGTAGTAGTCGGGTGGGTTGGCCATGGAGTGCGGTCGCGGTGGGGTGGGCGGCACGCCCATGTTAGCTCGGCCGGCGCGCCACCCAAGGAGCGCCGCGGTGGGGACCCCGAAAGGGGCCCGCCGCGAGCGCCCTTACTTGATGGCGCCGTCGACCGCGGAGGTCTTCTCCTTGATCGACGTGACCAGCGTGTCGGTCGTCAACATCAGGCCGGCAATGCTGGCGGCGTTCTGCAGCGCGGTGCGCACGACCTTGGTGGGGTCGATGATGCCCGCCTGGAACATGTCGACGAGCTGGCCGCTCACCGCGTCAAAGCCCTGCGCCTGCTTGCCGGCCAGGACCTCCTCGACGATGACCGAGCCGTCTTCCTCGGCGTTCTGCGCGATCTGTCGGATCGGCGCCTCGCAGGCGCTCTTGACGATCGCCACGCCGAGCTTGCGGTCGCCCTTGGCGCGCAGGTCCTCGAGCACGCGGCTCGCCCGCAGCAGCGCGACGCCGCCGCCCGGCACCACGCCCTCTTCGACCGCGGCGCGCGTCGCGTTGAGCGCGTCCTCGACCCGCTGCTTCTTCTGCTTCATGTCCGCCTCGGTCATCGCGCCGACGCGGATCACCGCCACGCCGCCGGTGATCTTGGCCAGACGCTCTTGCAGCTTCTCGCGGTCGTAGTCCGAGGTGGTCTTCTCGATCTGGGTGCGGATCGTCTCGACCCGCGCGTTGATGTCGGCCTTCTTGCCGCCACCCTCAATGATCGTGGTCTCGTCCTTGGTGATGCGGACGCGGCGTGCGGAGCCCAGGTGCTTCACCTCGACACCGTCGAGCTTGAGCCCGAGGTCCTCGCTCACGAAGGTCCCGCCGGTCAGCAGGGCGATGTCCTGCAGGATCGCCTTGCGGCGATCACCGAAGCCCGGCGCCTTCACCGCGGCGACGTTCAGGACGCCCTTCAGGCGGTTGACGACCAGCATCGCCAGTGCCTCAGACTCGACGTCCTCGGCGATGATTAGGAGCGGCTTGCCGCTCCGCGACATCTGCTCCAACAGGGGGATCAGGTCGCGGACGTTGGAGATCTTCTTCTCGAAGAGCAGGATCTGCGCGTCCTCGAGGACGCACTCCATCGACTTCGGGTCGGTGATGAAGTAGGGCGAGATGTAGCCCTTGTCGAACTGCATGCCCTCGACGAACTCGAGCTCGGTGGTCGAGCTCTGGCCCTCTTCGACGGTGACCACGCCCTCTTCGCCGACCTTGTCGACGCCCTCGGCGAGCAGCTTGCCGATCTCCGGATCGCTGTTGGCCGAGATGGTGCCGACCTGGGCGATCTCGGCGCGGCCCTTGACCTTCTTGCTCAAGCGCTCGAGCTCTTCGACCACCGCGGCGACCGCGGCGTCGATGCCGGCGCGCAGGTCCATCGGGTTGACCCCGGCGGTGAGGTAGCGTTGCCCCGTCTTGAGGATGGCCTCGGCGAGCACCGTCGCGGTCGTCGTGCCGTCGCCGGCGACGTCGTTGGTCTTGCTGGCGACTTCCTGCACCAGCTTCGCGCCCATGTTCTCAAAGGGGTCCTCGAGCTCGATCTCCTTGGCGACCGTGACGCCATCCTTGGTGACCTGGGGGCCGCCGAAGGACTTCTCGAGAATCACGTTCTTGCCGGCCGGGCCCAGGGTCACCTTGACCGCTTTGGCCAGGCGCTCGACGCCCTGCAGTGCCTTGCGCCGGGCGAGATCATCAAACACCAGCTGCTTCGCCATCAGGCCCCTCCCACCTTGCCGAGGACTTCGCTCTCGCGAAGGATCTTGTAGTCGACGCCTTCGACCTGCACGTCGGCGCCCGAGTACTTACCAAACAACACGACGTCGCCCTTCTTCACGTCGGGCGGCGAACGCTTGCCATCCTTGAGGAGCTTGCCCTCGCCCACGGCCTTGACCTTGCCGCGTTGCGAGCTCTCGCGAGCGCTGTCGGGGAGAACAATGCCGCCGGGGGTGGTTGCCTCGGGGTCGATGACCTCGAGCAGGATCCGGTCGTCCAGGGGTCGAATTGCCATTTCGTTTCCTCTTTGAATTCTGTGTGCGTGCGGGCGCGTCGCCAGGGCGGTGACGCGCGGCGCGAATGGACGTGGGCGGGCGCTAGAAGCCCATGCCTCCCATGCCGCCCATGCCGCCCATTCCACCCATGCCGCCCATGCCGCCCATTCCACCCATGCCGCCCATGCCGGGCGCGCCACCGGGGGGACCGGCCTCTTCGCTCTCATCCTTCGGCCCCTCGGTGACGACGCAGTCGGTCGTGAGGAGCAGGGTCGCGACCGAGGTCGCGTTCTGGATGGCGGTGCGGGTGACCTTGGTCGGGTCGACGATGCCGAACTCGAACATGTCGCCGTACTCTTCGGTCAGGGCGTTGAAGCCCTTGTTCACGCCGCGGGCCGTCTCGACCTTGCGCGCGACCACGCCGCCGTCGAGGCCGGCGTTACTGGCGATGTTGCGGATCGGCTGGGCGCAGGCTTTGCGCACGATGTCGATGCCCATCTTGATGTCGCCCTTGGCCCTAACGCTGTCCAGCGCCGCGCGCGCCTTGATCAGCGCCGTCCCGCCACCCGGCAGGATGCCCTCCTCGATCGCCGCGCGGGTCGCGTGCAGCGCATCCTCGATGAGTGCTTTGCGCTCCTTCATCTCGGTCTCGGTGTGGGCGCCGACGCGGATCTCGGCAATGCCGCCCGTCAGGCGCGCCAGGCGCTCCTGCAGCTTCTCGCGGTCGTAGTCCGAGGTCGTGGCATCGATCTCGCGCCGAATCTGATCGCAGCGCGCCTTGATGTCCCTGGCGCCACCGCGGCCCTCGACGATGGTGGTCGAGTCCGTGTCGATGACCACCTTGCGGGCCGTGCCGAGCTGGCTCAGCGTCACCTTCTCCAGCTCCATGCCGAGATCCTTGAAGATCGCCTCGCCACCGGTCTGGATCGCGATGTCTTGCATCATCGCCTTGCGCCGATCGCCGTAGCCCGGCGCCTTGACCGCCGCGACCTTGACGATGCCGCGCAGCTTGTTGACGACCAGCGTCGCCAGCGCCTCGCCCTCGATGTCCTCGGCGATGATCAGCAGCGGCTTGTTGGCTTCCTTGAGCTTCTCCAGCAGCGGCAGCAGCGGCCGCACCGAGGAGATCTTGTCCTCGTGCACCAGGATCAGGCAATCGCGGAACTCGCACGTCATGCCGTCTGTGTCGGTGACGAAGTGCGGCGAGAGGAAGCCGCGGTCGAATTGCATGCCCTCGACGATCATGACCTCGGTCTCGAGGCCCTTGCCCTCCTCGCACGTGATCACGCCGTCCTGGCCGACCTTGGCCATCGCGTCGGCGATGATCTTGCCGACCTGCGGGTCGTTGTTGGCCGCCACGGTCGCGACCTGCTGGATCGCCTTGTTATCGGAGCCGGGCACCTTCTTGGCCATGCGCTCGAGCTCGTCGACGATCGCCGCGGTGCCCTTGCGGATGCCCTTGATCAGCTCGGCGTGGTTGGCGCCGGCGGTCAGGTACTTCATGCCGGCCTCGAAGATGCTGAGCGTCAGCAACGTCGCGGTCGTCGTGCCATCGCCGGCGACGTCCGAGGTCTTGCTGGCCGCTTCCTTGACCAGCTTCACGCCCATGTTTTCGAACGAGTTCTCTAGCTCGATTTCCTCGGCGACGCTGACGCCGTCCTTGGTCACCGTGGGGCCGCCCCAACCCTTGTCGAGCACCGCGTTACGGCCGCGGGGCCCCAGGGTAGAAACCACCGCTTTGGCGAGCTTGGAGACGCCGCGCAGCACCGCCTCACGCGCGTCGTTCTCGAACGTTAACTGCTTGGCCATGAGTATCCTGTCTCGAGATGTTCAGCCGGTTCGTCTGGAGCGCGCGTCGCGCGCGGTCCGAAGCCGTTGGGTCCGCGCGGCGACCTCGTCGCGGCGCGCCCGCACTTCGAAGGCGCCGGCGAAAGCAAAGGCGGTGCCGGACCTGCGCGGGCCCTGATAAGTTCTTTGACGGCGTGCCTAAATCCATTCGACAGAAGGTGATGCGGGGGGCGTTGCGGTCCTGCAGAGGCCGGCGGCGAGGCGTCCTCAGCGTCAAACTGGCAGGCCGCACCGGGCCGCCGCAAACCGGAGTGACAAACTGACATGAAGCGGTCCAAGCAAGAGGAAGGGGTCGCCCCGCGGCACGGGGCGTGGCTGGTTGGCGCGTCGCTGGCACTGGCGGTGCTGGCGGCGCCGCGTTCGCAGCAGGTGCGCGTCACTCTGACCGACGGCGCCTTGGTGCATGGCGTGTTGCGGGGCCTGGTCGGCGAGGCCCGCGAGGCGGGCCTGGAGCTAGATCTTGGCGAGGCCGGGACCCGGCGCCTGCCGCTGGCCCGCGTGCTCGCCGTGCACGGCGCGCCGCCGGAGCCCGCGGGTGACGTGCTGGCGCACCTGGTGGGGGGCGACGAGATTCGCGGGGCGCTGGCCGGCGGCGACGCGGCCGGGGAGAGCTTCACATTGCAGTCGCGGTCGCTTGGGACCGTCATCGTGCCCGTCGATCGGTTGCAGACCCTGCTGTTCCCGGCGCGCGCCGCGGGCCGGGGGCCGGCCGAGTTTGCGTTGCCCGAGGGGAGCGAGGCCGACGAGGCGCTGTTTCGGCCGACGGCGCGCGGCTTTGACGTGGTCGTGGGCGCGATCCACCGGTTCACGCCGAGCGGGGTGCTGTTCGAGGGCTCCGTGGGGGCCGAGCCGCGCCAGTTCCCCTACCGGGACCTCGGCGCCGTGGCGCTGCGCGATGGGCTGCCGCGCGAGGCGGCCGCCGACGTTCACCTGGTCACGCGGTCCGGTGACGCCCTGCGGCTGGCGCTGCGCGGGCTCGACGGCGGCATGCTGCGGGGCGTCGCCGAGGCCGAACGCGAGCTCGAGGTGCCGCTGTCGGAGATTGCCGCGCTGACCCTCCAACGCGCCGATCGCGTGTATCTGTCCGACCTCGAGCCGGAGCGGGTCGAGGAGGCGGGGCACGCGTTTGGCGATGACGCGCTGCCGCTCTACCGCTACGCCGAAGACCGCGCCGCGACCGGCGGCTTCCTGGTGGCGGGGGGGATGCCGTTTGGCAAAGGGCTCGGCGTGCACAGCCGCTGCAGCCTGACCTACCGCGTGCCCGAGGGCTGCGATCGGTTCTTGGCCTGGGTCGCGATCGATGACGCGGTGCTCGAGACTCCGGTGCGCGGCAGTGCCGAGGTCAGGGTGGCACCGGCCGGCGGTGCGGTGGCGTTTGGGCCCAAGACCGTGCGCTCGGGCGCGGCCCCGGCGGCGGTCGGGCCGTTGGCGGTGACGCCGGGTGCCCTGCTGACCTTGCACGTCGAGTTCGGCGAGGGGTGGTTCGTGGGCGACCGCGTCGACTGGCTGCAGGCCGTCTTCTTGGCGGCGCGTTGATGCTCTGGGGGGCGCTGGCCTGCGTCGTCGTCGCCCTGATCGGGTTGGCGGCGCGACGACATGCCGCGGCCGTGCGGCTGGCGGCGGTGCTGGCCGTGGCGGTGGCGCTGGCCGGCGCGCTCGATCCCCATCGCGCGGTGCCGCGTGAGCAGCGAGCGGGCGTCGTCGTGGTGCCGACGGCGTCAGACGCGGCGGGGCTCGAAGGCTTGGCCGAGCGGGTGCAGGCAGATGCCGACTGGCAGGTCGTAACAGGTGCCGCCCCGCCGCTCGAGCGCTGGCTGGCGGCGGCCCTCGGCGCCGACGCGGCGGCGCCACAGCAGATCGCGATTGCGTGGAACGGGCCGTTTGATGCGGCCGGCCTCGTTGGGCGCTTCGAGAGTTCGGCCCCAGGGTCGCCGGCCCTCCGCGCCGCGCGCGGCGTGGCGCTGACGACGGCGCCGCCGCCGCTGGTCGAGCCAGACGACTGTCAGCTCCGCGCCGTGGGCGTGCCCGAGGTCGGCCGTCCGGCCGCGGTTGAGCTCGAGGTCACGCGGCCGGTGCCGGCGGGGCTGGGTGGCGTGCTGTTGGCGCGCGATCCCGCCGGGGTCGAGCTGGCGCGGGTCGACCTCGACCGTGAACTCCTGCAGCGGGACGGTCGCCAAAGGTTGGCGTTTACGCCGGCGGTCGAGGGGTGGCACGCGCTCGAGTGCGCGCTCGAGGTCGATGGTGTGCGGATCGAGGCGCGCGGCGCAGTGACGGCGCAGCCAGCGCGGCAGGTCGTCGTGGCGGGCGAAGGCGCGGACGCGCTCGTCGCGGCGCTCGAGGT
The DNA here is from genome assembly GCA_039029375.1 of Planctomycetota bacterium. Classification (GTDB taxonomy): domain Bacteria; phylum Planctomycetota; class UBA1135; order UBA1135; family UBA2386; genus JBCCGH01. Next base: position 21,675 of record JBCCGH010000075.1, on the reverse strand, counting down.
GCAGGGCGTGCGCGCGCGGGCGGCGGCGACCCCGCCGCCGGATCTCGCGGACGTGGATGTCGTGGTCGCGCTCGGCACGCTGCCGGCGGAGGAGCAAGATCGTCTGCAGGGCTGGGTGCTGGACGGCGGCGGCCTATTCGTGGTGGGGACCGCGGCGAGTCGCCTGCCGCAGCCGAGCGAGCCGCTGCACGCGCTCTTGCCGGTCACCGTGCGCGAGGCCCGTGTGGCCGGGCCCGAGGCCGAGGCCGGCGACGGACCGCCGGGGCCGGAGACCGACGAAGTCGACGAGCCGCCGGAGGAGCCCGCCGCCGAGGACCCGGCGGCCGAGATCGCAGAGACCGATCCGCCCGAAGCGGAGGATACGCCGCCGCCCGAGCCCGAGGGGCCGGCGACGGGCGATACCAGCGGCGCGCAGCTGCGCGAGGAGCAAGCCGAGGTCGAGCGGCGCAACGTCGCGATCGTGCTGCTGGTCGATCGATCAGGGAGCATGACGCTCCGCTCAGCCGAGGGGGTCTCGCGCATAGGGTACGCCAAGTCATCGGCTTACCAGACCGCGAAGGCGCTCGGCGAGGGCGACTTGCTGGGTGTGGTGACCTTCGGCATCAACGGCCAGGTCGCGCTGCCACTGACCCCGGCACCCGAGAGCGCTCTCATTCGCACGTCGATCGAGGGACTGCGCGCGGGCGCCAACCGGACGCTGCTTCAGCATGGTCTCCAAGTCGCGCGTGAGATGCTCAACGCCGCTGAGGCTGCCCGCAAGGTTGTGGTGGTGTTGTCCGACTGCGACATTGCCGACGTTCGTTGGACCTTCGAGGGACTGCTCGAAGCGCGCGCTGCGCACGACGACGGGATCGGGGTCAGCGTGATCCAGTTTGGTCCACCTGACCTGATCGCGCACGGGAAGACTCTCGCCGATCAGGGGGGCGGCCAGGTCTATCGGGCCGACGACCCATCGCGCATCCCGCGTCTAGTGCTGGTCGAGGTCCAGAAGGCGCTCGGCGCGCTTGGACGTGGGCCGGGTGATGGGGACGCCGTCGGTGACGGCGACAGCGAAGCCGGGCCGACGGCAACCGAAGAGCCCGCCGAGTCCGACGCGACGCCCGACGACGAGCCGCCCGCGCCGCCACCCGACCCCGAGCCGGAGCCCCTGGATCCCCCAGCCGATCCCCCGACCGAGCCCGAGCCCCAAGCCGCGGTGCTGCCGGTCGTCGCCACGACGCGCTCACCACTTCTCGAACCCGAGACGCCCAACGGCTTCCCGCCCGTCGGCGGCGTGGTCGACGTCGAGGCGCGGCCGGAAGGCCTCGTGCTGCTGCTGGCCCGCCGCGACGACGAAGGCGTGCCGCTGCTCGCGTTCACCAACCGCGGCCTCGGCAAAGTCGGTGTGTGGACCTCGGGCCTGCTCGGCCCGTGGGGGACGGCCTGGCGTCGGGATCCGGCATTCCCGGCGCGGCTCGCTCAGTGGGTGAGCGCGCTGATGCCGCCGCTCCCCGACCGCGGTCCACTGGACTTGCTCACCGAACGCACGCTCGCGCCACCGGCACCTGTCCGCGCCGAACGCGACGCGCTCGAGCGCTTCGCCGGTTCACCGCTGCAATCGATCGACGCGTTCGTGCCGCCGGAGCCGACGGTCGTCGAAGAGCAAGAGAGCCTGGCACCGCCGCTGGGGTTGGCGGCGCTGCTGGCAGTCGTGCTGTTGGCGCTTGTGGAGTACTGCGCGGACCGTTGGCGGCGTTAGCTTGCGACGCCGACCGGCACCCCATCTGTCTGACGCAGCACACTAGGCGTCGATCTTCCGGTACGCCGCGATCAGGGCTTCGAGCCCCTCCTCACCGCTCTCGCTCGCGCCGTGCTCCATGCCAATGATGCCGGTGAAGCCCTTGTCGCGGAGCCACTGGGTCAGGGCCTCGTAGTCGCACTCGCCAGTGCCCGGCTCCTTGCGGCCCGGCGACGCGCCGTACTGCACGTAGGTCACCTGATCCCACACGCGCTCGGCCGATGCGATGAGCTTGTCGCGGTTGCCGATCTGGGCCTCGTGGTAGAAGTCGGCGAGCAGCTTGCACGACTTGCGATCCACGAGCGAGCACAGACGGTGGCCGTCAGCAAACGAGCGCAGCAGCGGCGGACCGCCGGTGACGCCGTGCGACAATGGCTCGAGCGCCATGATGATGCCGTGCTCCTCAATGATGTCGCAGCAGCGGCGCATCAGGTCGACCGACTCCGCGATCTGCTTCTCGCGTGGCTTCGACTCGTCGCGCGGCCCTGGGATCATGGTCATGTTGGTCTGGCCGGTGCGCTTGGCAAGCTCAACGCCCTTCTGCATGTCAGCGAGGACCTTCTCCGTGCCCTCCTTGCCCGGGGCGTAGAAGTGCACGCCCTGCCCGGAGGAGATCACCGACACGCCGAGCTCGATGCCCTTGTCCTTGCAAAACTCGGCCACCTGCTCGTGCACCCCCGGCTTCTCGCGGATCAGCCAGTTTTCCTCCCACGCGCGAAAGCCGAGGTCGTAGGCGAACTGCAGCTGCGGTACGAACCCCTCGGGTGCCGTTGGCAGGAGGTCGAGATGAGGGGCGAATTTCGCCTTGAACGGCGCGCCGCCCGGCAGCCGGGAAGCCGGCGGCGCGTGCTTGAGCGCGGCAGTCAGCGTCGACGAGCCGTGGAGGCGCGTGGCCATCGAGGCCACCGAGGTCCCCGCCAGGATGCAGAAGGTGCGTCGGTCCATCGCGCTTAGTTGACCACGTGGCGCGCGATCCGGTCGTACGGTGCCGCGACAAAAACCGCCGGATTCGATGATGCCGACCCGGCCCGATCCGCGCGGTCGAGTGTAGCCGGCTGACGACGGTGGTCGACGAACCGGTATGGCGCCGCGCATCGTCAACCTCAATATCCCGAAGGGGGGGACCTGGCTGCTCGGCCGCTGCATTGAGCTGCTCACGAGCTGTCGCCCATCGCTGCCCCGACTCGTGCGCGAAGGCATCCTGGCTGCCGGCGAGGAGCCTCTGTGGATGCTGCCGCTCGCCCGCTTCGAGCAGTGCCTGCCGTGTGCGCCCGACGAGTACTTGGTCGGCCGTGTGCCCTACCATCCGGACTGGGAACGGGCGCTGATCCGCGCCGGCTACCGCGGGATCTTCATTGTGCGCGACCCGCGCGACCTCGCGGTGTCGCGCCTGCACTGGGTGCGCAAACACCCCGAAGCGTGGCCGGAGGCGCGCGAGCTCACCGATCGCCAGCTACTGCTCGCGATCCTCGACGCCTCGACCCTCGATGCGATGGGCAGCAAGCTCACACGCGTTTTCGCCGGCCGCGAAGTCGCGACGCGGTTTTGCGTCCCAGGCGCCGCGATGACGCTCGGCAGAGTGTATCGCGCCTACTTGCCGTGGATGGACTCGCCGCTGTGCGAGACCGTTCGTTTCGAAGACTTGGTCGGCGCCGCTGGCGGCGGCTCGGAGACCGCGCAGCATGCGGCGATCCAGCGCGTCGCGCAGCAAGCCGGCGTCACGCTAGAGCCGGCACGCATCGGCGCGGTCGCGCAGCGACTGTTCGGCAGCGGTTCGTCCTACATGAACACGTTCCGGCGCGGGCACATCGGCCGGTGGCGCGACTACTTCGAACCCGAGCATGAGGAGCGGTTGCGCGCGGTCGCGGGGGACGTGCTGGAACGGCTCGACAGCCACGCCACAGGGGTCCGAGCATCCGCTCTTTAGGCATGGATCCGGTAGTCCGGCCCTCCGGACTTCGCGCAGGAGTTCCACCAAGCGCCTTCGTTGCGCATCTCGCAGAGGTGAGGGTCGCGTCGTGATTGCGTCCGCGGATGCCCATGCCTGTTCGGAAGTATGGCTCCGCGGCGCCTTCTGGCTTGTCACTTCAAGAAGCAACGAGCCCTCAGAAGTGGTATGGATAGCCGGACCAGTCCGGAGCGCGTTTCTCCAAGAACGCGTCGCGGCCCTCCTGCGCCTCTTCGGTCATGTAGGCGAGGCGGGTGGCCTCACCCGCAAAGACCTGTTGCCCGACCAGGCCGTCGTCCACGAGGTTGCAGGCGAACTTGACCATGCGCTGGGCCGTGGGGCTCTTGGCGCAGATCTCGTGCGCCCAGCGCAGGGCTTCTCGCTCGAGCTCCCCGTGGGGGACCACGGCATTGACAGCACCCTGCGCCTGGGCTTCGGCGGCGGAGTAGGTGCGTCCCAAGAAGAAGATCTCACGCGCGATCTTCTGGCCGACTTGGCGTGCTAGGTAAGCGGAGCCGAACCCTCCGTCGAAGCTCGCGACGTCCGTATCCGTCTGCTTGAAGCGCGCGTGTTCCGCGCTTGCGAGGGTGAGGTCGGCAACGACATGCAGGCTGTGGCCGCCGCCCGCCGCCCAACCTGGCACGACGCACACGACGACCTTCGGCATCATCCGGATCAAGCGCTGCACTTCGAGAATGTGCAGCCGCCCACTGCGGGCCGGATCGATGGCCGCCGCGGTTTCGCCGCCGTCGGTCGTGTAGCGGTAGCCGTCCGCGCCTCGGATGCGTTGGTCTCCACCCGAGCAGAACGCCCATCCGCCATCCTTGGGTGAGGGGCCGTTGCCGGTCAAGAGCACGCAACCGATGTCGCTGCTGCGCCGCGCGTGGTCCAAGGCTCGGTAGAGCTCATCGACCGTGTGCGGACGGAACGCGTTGCGGACTTCGGGACGATCGAACGCGATGCGGACGGCGGCCTCATCCTTGGCGCGGTGGTAGGTGATGTCGGTGAAGTCGAAGCTGGGGACTTCGTCCCACGCGTCGACGTCGAAGATCTCGGAGACCTTGGCGGTGGCCATGCCGGGAGTGTAGCCCTGGGCGACGGCAATCTTGGCGCGGGGCGACCGGCCCTGGAACACGTCGTGCGAGGCCGGCGAGTGGGGTGTATATGTCGCCGGCCCTTGCGCCGTTCGCTGCGTTGTGTGGATCGCGTTCCGCTGCAGCCAGCCGGGCCAACTGAGGATCATCGGCACGCGCACGCCACCCTCGCGCACCGAGCCCTTGGCGCCCGACAGTGGCCCGTTCCAGCTGGCGTTGTTGGTCGCGCCGCCATTGTCGGAGAGGAACGCGACCAGCGTCTGTTCGCGCAGCCATGCTCTTCGAGCCGGTCCAGCAGACGGCCGACGCCGCGGTCGAGGGCCAGCATCATCGCCGCGTAAGTGCGGCGTCGTTGGCCCTGCACATGGGCGCACGCGGTCAGGTCGGCCTCGGCCGCCTGCATCGGCGTGTGAGGCGCGTTGTAGGACAAGAACAAGAACCACAGAAGTTGGATTTGACGGTCGAACTGCCGGGCTCGTTGCCGGTGGAGATCGAGGACAGCAGCGGCTCGATCGTCGTGCGTGATGTCGGGGCCGTGGCGGTGGCGGACGGCTCCGGCTCGGTCGAGATTCTCGGCGTCGCCGGCGATGTGCGCGTCACCGACGGGTCGGGCTCGATCTCGATCGACGAAGTGGGCGGCTCGGTCTTCATCGAGTCCGACGGCTCGGGCAGCATCGATGTGACCGACGTCGACGGCGACCTGGTCGTCGGGCCCGACGGCAGCGGCAGCTTCAACTTCACGCGCGTCCGCGGCCAAGTCACCCAAGAGTGGTAGGGGTGAGAGCGCTGACGCGCCCACGGCACGCGGTCGTCCAGCGGGGAACCAAGTGGGGGGAACGGGCCATGCGACCGCGGCGGTCACGGTCGCCGTCGGGCCAGCGGAAGGGTTCGGCGCCGGAGCCGCAGACGGGCTTGGGCGCGAGGCCGGGCCGTGCCGATCGTGCCGAGGTGGGGTTTTCGAGCGACACCATGGCATCTTGCCCCTGGCCGGGCCGGGAGCTCGGGCGCCGCGCCCACCCGCCGATCGTGCCGGGGCGGCCCCGCCGGCGTGAAGCGGTGTGCAGCAGCCCCTTCCCACGGCCCGCGTTCGGCTGCAGATTGAGCGTGCACCGCCAGCCGTGCGCCAGCTCGCGGAGCCAATAGACCCGTGGGTGGACCGCCGCTGGACGAGATGCTCGAAGCCGAGGAGGCGCCTTCGCGACCGTTCGCGATGGTGCCGGGCGACGACCTTGGCCCGCCGCCGCTGGCGCGCGAGCCGCGCGTGCTCGCGTGGTTGCCGCTGATCTTGCTGGTCGCGCTGAGCTTCGCCCTGCACCGCGATGCTCTGAGGCTGCCGTGGCTGATGGACGATCCGCTCTTGCTCGACGCCGCGGCGTTCGAGTCGATCAGCGGCTTCTTTTTTTCGCCGGAGTCGCTGCGCCGGGTGAGCGCCAACTTCTTCACGCCGATGTTCGCGACGTCGATTGCCGTCGACTACCTCGCCTTCGGCTTGGAGCCCAGCACCTTCTACGCGCGGCAGCTGCTGTCGCTGGGGCTGCTCGCGGCGGGGCTCTACTACGTGCTCCTGCCGCGGGGCCGGGCCGCCGCTTGGACCGCGGCGCTGTTGTTCTCGTTCAGTCCGGCCGCGGCCGTCTGTGCGCGCCTGGTGATGCTCCGCCACTACATCGAAGGCGGCTGCTTCGCGCTGCTCGCCGTGCTACTACTGCAGCGTGCCGCGTCGCGCCGCGGCCGGGGTTGGCTGACGGCGCAAGCCGCGGGTGTCGCCTACCTGGTGGCGATGCTCTACAAGGAGACCTACGTGCCATTGGGGCTTGCCGCGCCCTGGCTCGTGTCGGGGGCGTGGGCGGTGCGGCGCAGCCTTTGCGCGCCCATGCTCGTAGCCCTGGCGATCTATGTCCCCTGGCGGCTGGACATGCTTGGCACGCTCGGTGGCTACGGCGGCGACCCTTCGTTCTTGGTCGACCCCGGCGTGTGGGGCGCGAGTGGAGTGGCCGTCCTCGGCATGCTCGGGGGCGCTTCGCGGCCGTTCGGCAGCTGGACGCCCGAGGGCATGGCCGCGGCCGTGGTGTTGGTCTTGACGGCGGTGCGGCTCGGCCGCGGGCGTGCCCGCGTGGGCTGGGCCGTGCTCACCGCGCTCGGCCTGGCGAGCTTGGTGCCGATCCTGCCGTCGCTCGCTGCCGGCGAGGTCGCGGACTATCGGCTCGTCCTCCATCTCGCCGGCATCGGCGCCGTCGCCATCGGCTACGGCATGGTGGGAGCGGGCGAGTCGCACTGGTCCGGGCCGCGGATCGCGACCGCGGCGGTGGCGTTCGCCACGCTGTTTGGGCTGATCGCGCGGCACCCGTCGATCGTCGAGATGTTTTACACGCGCATGCGCTGCCACATTCGCGAGGTGGACTACCTGTGGAACGCGCGGGGCGAGGGCCAGGTGTTGGCGACGCAGTTCTCGTTTCTCAACCGCCCGGCGGTGGCGCGCCTGCGGCGCGAGCTGCGCGGGCAGGAGACCCCGCTGGTGTGCTCGGCCCCGTTCGATTTTCGCGACGACGCCGACCGCGAAGAGGCACGCTATGTCCACTATTCCCGGGCGCTCGACGCGATCGTCTCCTGCGACGAGGGTTTTCGCACTACCCGTCGGCTGTTCGTCGACACCATCGACGAGGGGCGCTTCCGGGTGCGCCTAGCGGTCAGCGACGGCCTGGTCGAGTGTCAGCTCGACGGCGGCACGGCGAGCGGGCGCTACTTTCTGCTCCAGGGCGATGTGCCGGGGCTCTACGAGTCGCTCGCCGTGCCACCGACCGCCAGCTATCGGTTCGCGGTGCCGCCGAACCCCACCTACTTTCGCTTTGCCAAGGTGGTCGGCGAAGTCTGTATTCTGACACCGGAGTGGCGGGTCGATCTCCGCCTCGACTCGGTGTTGGAATGGAATGGCTAGGGCGATGCTGAGCCTCGCGTCGGTGACCGACGCCGCGTGGGGGGACCGCGCGCTGGAGCACCTCGACGAGATCCTGCTCGAGCAGGCCCATCTCGAGAAGAAGGCCGCCTCGGCCGCGCTGCAGCTGCTGTTCCGCTACCCCGACCGCGTCGCTCTGCAGCGCCCCCTCGCCGCCCTGGCACGCGAGGAGCTGGAGCACTTCGAGCTGGTGTTGGGCGCCTTGGAGGACCGCGGCGTCCCCTTCGGGCCGCAGAAGGCGAGCCCCTACGCGTCGCGACTGCTGCGCGCGGTCCGCGGCGCCGAGCCCGAGCGGTTGCTGGACACGTTGCTGTGTAGCGCGTTGATCGAGGCCCGCAGCTGCGAGCGCATGCGCCTCATGGAAGCCGCCCTGGTCGCTCGTGGTCATGAACTCGCCCCGCTCTACCACGAGCTCGTGGGCAGCGAGGCTCGGCACCATGCGCTCTACGTGCAGCTGGCGAAGGGTGAGTTCGAGCCCGCGCTCGTGGACGCACGCCTGGCGCAGCTGGCGGCGCACGAGGCCCAAGTTGTGACTGCCCTCCCCGAATTGCCGCGCCTGCACGCGTGAACCCTCGGTCCCATCGCAGTCGGTTGAGCGTAATGTCGGCAAAAATGACCGGCGTTGCGGTCTCCGGCGCCGTTCATGCGGAGGGGGGCGGCTATACTTCGCCGCGCCTCGCGGCACGCACACTCCGCCCGGGCAACCCTCGCAACTCTACCCACCTTTCGTCACCACCGTCGCGCCCATGAAGCTCTCCGCGATTCTCCCATGTACAGCGCTCGCCTTTGTTGCGGCGTCAGTCTCGGCTCAAACTCCTCTCTTCGACTTCAACGGTGATCTCGCCGGCGATCGCGCCGGCTGGTCCGTCGCCTCGGCCGGCGACGTCAACGGCGATGGCATCGCTGATATGATCATCGGCGTTCCGCAAGAAGACGACGTCCGCATGAACTCGGGCAGCGCGCGCCTCATCGATGGCGCGACTGGCACCGAGCTGTGGCGGCGCGACGGGCAGGTGATCGGCGACCAGGCTGGGTTCGCCGTCGCCGGCGTCGGCGACGCGAACGGCGACGGCACGCCGGACGTCGTGATCGGCATCCCCGGCATCGACCCCAACAACCGCGGCCAGGCCGTCGTCCTCTCCGGCGACACCGGCGCGTTGATTCGCTTCCACCTGGGCGATGGCCCGTTCGATGTCTTCGGCTCGGCCGTGGCCGCCGCCGGTGACGTCGATAACGACGGCTTCTTCGACTACGTCGTCGGCGCACCCGAGTTTCCGGGCGGCGCGCCCGGCCCCGGCTACGCGCGGGTCTTCTCCGGGGTCGACGGCAGCGTGCTCTACACATTCGCCGGTGACGCCGTCAACGACAACTTCGGCGCCGCGGTCGGCTCGGCGGACGTCAACGGCGACTGCAACACCGACATCATCGTCGGCGCGTTCCTCTCCGACCCGATTGGCCCTGGCTCGGGCGGCGTGCGCGTGTTTTCCGGCGCCGATGGCTCCGTGCTGCACGATCTGGTGGGCGACAGCTCTAACGACCAGCTCGGCGCCTCCGTGGCCGGCATCGGCGATGTCAACGGCGACAACATGGAGGACTTCGTGGCGGGTGCGCCGGGTGATGACAACCTCCGCCCCGATGCTGGCATGATCCGCGTCTACTCCGGCGCGGACGGCACCACCCTGTGGCAGGTCGACGGACGCCTGGTCGGCGGCGGCCTCGGCGAATCAGTGGCGAGCGCTGGTGACGCCGATGGCGACGGCATCGGTGACGTCATTGCCGGTGCTCCGCGGCAGGACATCGGCGGCGTCGACTCCGGCGCGGCCTACGTCCACAACGGTGTCGACGGCGCGCGCCTCTGCGCGGTTCGCGGTGAGAACGCCGGCGATCTGTGCGGCTGGTCGGTCGCGACGGGCGGCGACGCCACTCTGGACGGCCTCGGCGAGTGGATCGTCGGCTGCATTGGCGCCAGCTCGGGTGCGGGCACCGCGCGCGTCTTCGTCGGGCGCAACTGCACCTACGCGAGCGGCGACTCGGTCTCGCCCACGACGACCAACGCGCAGTTTGGTTTCTCCGCCGCCAACGCCGGCGACATCGACAACGACGGCGTCGATGACTACATCGTCGGGGCGCTGTTGGACTCGGCCTTCGGCATGAGCCGGAACGGCAGCGCCTTCGTGTTCTCGGGCGTCGATGACACCATCCGCTGGGTGTTCCGCGGCGCCGCCAGCGGCGACGCGCTCGGCTTCTCGGTCGGCGCTGCCGGCGATGTCGATGGCGACAACTTCGACGATCTCATCGTCGGCGCCGTCAAGGACGGTGTCGTGGCGACGGCCGCTGGCGCGGTGCGGGTGATCTCGGGCCAGACCGGCAACGACATCTACACGGTGCGCGGCGAGCTGGCCAACGACGAGGCCGGCAGCTCGGTGATCGGGCTCGGCGACGTCAATGGCGACACCGTGCCGGACTTCGGCTTCGGCGCCATCCGCGGCGACGCCAACGGCAACGTGCGGGTGATCTCGGGCGCCGATGGCACCACCGAGCTCTACCGGTCGGTCGGCGACAACGTGAACGACTGGTTCGGATTCTCGCTCGCCAACATCGGCGACGTCAACGGCGACACCGTGAACGACTTCGCCGTGGGCGCGCCGCAGTTCCGGCCGACTCCGTCCGGCAGGGGCTACGTGTCGGTCCGCAACGGTGTGGACGGGACGGAGCTCTACCGCGTCACCGGTGACTCGGTCGCCGACGCGATGGGTCGCGCGGTCGCCGGCATCGGCGACATCAACGGCGACACAGTCCCCGACTTCGCCGCTGGCGCCCACCATGGCGACATCAACGGCAACGATTCGGGTTACATGCGCGCCTACTCTGGCGTGGACGGCTCGCAGCTGTTCCAGGTGGCGGGCGCCGCCGGCGGTGACGAGCTCGGCCGTTCCATCGCCGGCATCGGCGACGCGACGGGCGACGGCGTGCCGGACATCTTGGTCGGTGCGCCGCTCACGGACAGCGGTGGCCTCCTGCGCTCCGGCGCGGCGTTCCTGATCTCTGGTGCCGATGGGCCGCCGGCGGTGCAGGGTTTCGCGGGCAGCGAGGCGGTGGGCGAGTTCGGCCACGCGCTGCTCGGCTTGGGTGATCGCAACGGCGACAACCTGTCGGACGTCGTCATCACCGCGCACCTCCAGGACGCGGACGCCATCGTCGACTCGGGTGAGTCCTTCCGTGTCAGCAGCGTCCCGGCGCTCGACCCCGGTCGCTTCACGGTGTTTGCCGCGGGCTGCCCGGGCTCGTCGGGCGCGCAGCCGTACGGCTACGTGACGGGCGACTACACCCTCGGTGGTGTTCCGGTGTTCTGGGTCCGCGCGGCCCCACCGGCGACGATCGTGGTGTTCCTGCTCGGCGTGACGCCGTCCGCGCTGCCGCTGGCCGCCCTCGGTGCGCCGGGCTGCTTCCTCAACATCAACGCCTCGATCTTCTTCCCGGGCGGCACGGACATCACCGGCAAGCTGGGCGTCCCGACGCCGCTACCGCTCGTGCCGGCAGCGCTGGTCGGCGGCACGATCTTCCAGCAGTGGGCCGTGGTCGATATCCCGGCGAATCCGCTGGGTGTGACCTTCAGCAACGGCGTGACGCTGACGATCGGCTCGGGCACCTGATCTGCCCGTAGGACCGGCACTTGCCGGTCCTATGTCGCCCGCGAGCCATACGCTCGTGGGGCGGCCCAACGACGAGGGGCGGCGCCGGGGAACACCTCTGCGCGCCCCTTCGTTCTATCCTTGTTGTGGGGGCGAAGCCGCCTGTTGGGGCGGCCCGCTCACGATTGCCCAGGGCTCCACCGCACCTCTGAACCCATGATTCGGACCACCACCATGCTGGGGGTCGCGCTGCTGGCATTGACCAGCGCGCTCCCCATCGCCGCGCAAGATCAGCTCTACGAGTTTCGCGGGCGCCGCGTCGACGACCGCCTCGGCGCGCGCGTTGGCAGCGCCGGCGACTTCAACGGCGACGGCTTCGTCGACGTGGCGATGGCTGCGCCAGACGCCGACCTCGGCGGCACCGACGCCGGGCAGGTGTTGGTGCGCTCCGGGGCCAACGGCGACATTCTGCTTCTGGCGCACGGCGAGGTCGCCGGCGACGCGTTCGGCATCGGCATGTCGGGCGTGGGGGACATCAACGGCGATGGCTTTGCCGACATGGCGATCGGCGCGCCGGCCAACGACGCGGCCGGTGCCAGCGCGGGTCGCGTCCGGGTGTTCTCCGGCCGCGACCGGTCGGTGCTCTACGCCATCAACGGCGACGCGACGGGTGACCAGTTTGGCGCCGCCATGGCTTCGGCCGGCGATCTCAACGACGACGGCTTTGCGGACTTCCTCGTGGGGGCCCCGCAGCCGCCGGCGACGACCATCGGCAACGGCTACGCCCGCGTCTATTCCGGGCGCGACGGCACGCCCCTGCTGACGGTGGCGGGCGAGTCCGCCGGTGACCTGTTCGGCACGGCCCTGGCGTGGCTCGGCGACGTGAACGGCGACGCCGTCGAGGACTTTGCCGTTGGGGCACCGCTCGGCGGTGTCTTCAACCAGGGCACCGTCTTCGTGTTCTCCGGCGCCGACGGCAGTGAGCTGTGGCGTGATCAAGGCGTGCAGCTTGGCGACGAGAACGGCGCCGCCCTGGCCCGCGCTGGTGACTTGAACGCGGATGGCGTGGCCGATTTGGTCGTCGGCTCGCCTAAGGTCGACACCCTTGCGGGTGCCGACGTCGGCGAGGTGCGCGTGTTGTCCGGTGTCGACGGCGCCGTACTCTGGACCTGGTCCGGCACGGCCGCGAGCGACAATTTTGGCGCGTCCGTCGGTGGCGGCGGCGATGTCGACGGCGACACCGCACCCGACGTGGTGATCGGCGTCCCCGGTTCCGATCTGCTCGCCCTGGATGCCGGCCTCGCCGTGGTCCTGTCAGGGGCTGACGGCGAGCCCGTCTGTGAGTTTCGCGGCAGCTTTGCTGGCGGTGGCTGCGGCAGCGCTGTGGCGTTCGCCGGCAACGTGGATCGCGACGGCCGGGCCGAAGTCGTCGTTGGCTGCCCCTTCGAAGACGGCGCCGCGGCCGGTGCGGGCCGCGCCCTGGTTTTTCGCGGCGGGCCGTGTCTGCATCTCAAGGACAGCCCCCTGGCGGAGAATGTGTCGCCCGGGTCGAACTACGGTTGGTCCGTGGGACGCGTTGGCGATCTCGATGGCGACGGGGTCGAGGAGTTTGGCGTCGGCGCGGTCTGGAACGACTCGCAAGGCTTCAACAGCAACGGCACCGCCTACATCTACTCCGGCGCCGACCAGACCCTGATTCGTTCCCACGACGGCGAGGGTGACGGCCACGGCTTTGGTGCCGAGGTCCGACGCATCGGCGACGTCAACGGCGATAGCGTCCAGGACTATGCGGTCGGCGCCTTCCACAACGGCACGCTGTTCTTTCAGGGCGGCATGGTGCGGGCCTTCTCCGGAGCCGACGGCAGCGTCCTCCACACCGTCTACGGCGCTGCGCGCCTCGACCACCTCGGGTCGTCGATCGACGCGCTCGACTACGACCTGAACGGTGACAGCGTCCCGGATTACCTCTGCGGCGCGCCCGAGGCCAACGGTGGACGCGGCGCGATCATGGTGGTGTCAGGCGCAGATGGGGCCATCATCAACCAGGTCTCCGGCGTCTTCATCAACGAGCGCTACGGCTCCACGGCGGTCGTGCTCGGGGACGTGGACGGCGACGGTGTTCCGGACTTCGCCGGCGGTGGCCCGCAGTGGCTACCGTCGCCGTCTGGCAACGGCCAGGTGCGCATCCATTCCGGCATCAATGGCTTTCCGATCCGCTCGCTCTCGGGTGATGCGTTCGATGACGCCTTCGGCGCCGGTCTGTCGGCGATCGGTGACGTCAACGGCGACGGCGTCCCCGACCTGGTCGTCGGGGCGCCGAAGGGCAAGAAGACTGGCAACCTCACCGGCTACGCGCGCGTGATCTCGGGCGCCGACGGCACCACTCTCCGGGAGGAGACCGGCTTCGTCGATCTCGAGCGGCTCGGTCGCTCGGTGTCGGGCGTGGGCGACGTCGACGGGGACGGCGTGAACGATTGGATCGCGGGGGCGCCGGGCGCACGCAACGGCTGGGTCCGTCTCTACTCGGGCATTCAGCCGGGGCCGCCGCTGCAGGTGTTCGTCGGCAACAACCCCGTGGATGGCCTCGGCTACTCGTGCACGGCGCTCGGTGACCTTAACGCCGATGGTCTGCCCGACTTCCTGGCCGGTGCCTACACCTCGCGACTGATGTCCCAGGGCGGTGGTGCGGCCTTCTTGTTCCGCAGCCGTCCCGCCGGCGACCCGGGTCTCGTTGAGACCTTCGGGTTCGGCTGCCCGAGCTCGGACGGCGATTTGGCCCGGATCGGGGTCATCGGCGCACCGGTGATCGGGCAGTTCATCACCGTGACGCTGCGAGCCGCGCCCGCCTTGGTCCCCTGCGCCTTGATCGCCGACGGGCCGCGCACCGCGATTCCTCTGGCGGGGCTCGGCGCGCCGGGCTGCGAGCTGTTCGCCTCGCCTAACGTGGTGATTCCGATTGGCACCGACGCCACCGGTCGAGCCGGCATCGCCTACGAGATCCCCGATGACCCGCTCGTGATTGGCGGCGCCGCGACTAGCCAATGGCTCGTCGTCGATCCGCCGGCGAACCCGTTCGGCGCGATCGTGTCGGATGGCCTCAGCACCACCATGGGCGGCGGGTGAGCTAGGCGGCTCGCCGTCGGGCCGGCCATCGATCTTGGCGCTACGAGCGTCCGGTGGCGATCCGGCCCAGGGCCGCCACCACGGCGCGCACCGTGGACTCCGGCGTCGACGTCCCCGCCGTGACGCCGACGGTCGCGCAGTCGGTGAACCAGGTGGGATCCAGGTCCTCGGCGGTCTGCACCTGGTGCGCTGGCGTGCCGAGGCGCTCGCAGAGCAGCGTGAGCTCCCGCGTGTTGTTGGAGTGCTCGCCGCCGATCACGACGACCGCGTCGGCTTCCGCCGCCACGGCTTCAGCCGCTTGTTGGCGTTGTTTGGTGGGTTCACAGATGGTGTCGACGAAGCGCACGTCGGCGAGTGGGTTGCGGGTTCGGATGGCGTCGAGGAGGTCGCGGGCCCGGCGCGGCGGGAGGGTGGTCTGGCACACGACGCCGAGACGCCGCGCCAGCCAGGTGGCCACGTCCTCTGGGTGTTCGACCACGACGCATCGTGTGAGGTCGTCGGTGAGGCCGCGCACCTCGACGTGACCTGGGCGCCCGAGGATGACCACGAGGTCGGTGCTGGCCGCGAGCTGGCGGGCGGCTTCGTGCACGCGTTGGACTAGGGGACAGGTGGTGTCGATGAGCTGCTTACCGGCGGTGGCAAGACGTCGCCGTTCGCGGTCGCTGATGCCGTGCGCGGTGACCAAGACGCGCTCGGTCGTGGGGAGTCGGCGGTCCGACTCCGGGGAGGCGACGAAGCCGCTCTGGCGGAGCTCGGCGAGAACCTGTTCGTTGTGGACGAGCTCGCCGTGGATCGTCACCTGGCGCGGGTCGCTGACTTCGCGGGCGATGGCCAAGGCGTCGCGAACGCCAAAGCACATGCCGAGCGCGGAGGCTTCGAGGACGCGTAGCGGCCGTCGGTCAGAGTTGGGGCGGGGCATGCAGGCTGATGGTTGGGGAAGGTAAGAACTCTGTATAGCAAAGTATTCGATGTGTGGCGAGGCCTACCCCGCAGCGGGCGCTGCCTCCGGTGTGTGGACGCTGCGCCTGGCCCTACGCGCAGCGCACGCAGGTCAGGACCTCTGGCTGGAATCGCAGCCGGTCCATCCCGATCGGCTGCTTGCACCCCAAGCAGCAGCCGAAGTCCTCGTCGTCGAGAAGTGCCAGGGCGCGCCGCACCCGCACGTAGCGCTCCTGCTCGCGCGTTAGGCCCGCCAGGGCCATCTGTTGCATCTGGATCGCGTCCATACGGCTGAGGCGCCCCACGGGCTCGTCTAGATCGACGGGTTGCGCGCGGTCTTCGGCGATCTTCATGCGCCGTTCCAGCTGGCTCTGCAGGCCTTCGAGCAGCTCGCGGATCTCCTGTCGCTCTGCGTCGGTCAGAGTCATGGCGCCGCCGATCATAGGGCGCGCGTCGTGGGGCGGGGCGCCGGCCTGGGGGGCGCGGCCGGCCCTCGGGGTGGCGGCGACGGCGTCTACCGGACCGCCGCCCACTCGGAGAACTTGTCGTAGCCGCAGTGGGGCCGCGGCTTCAGCCGGTCCCGGTCCACCGCGTCGAAGACGAACGCGGCGCGCTGATAGAGGTCGACGTCGCCATACATGAGCCCGTACTGACGCGCGAGTTGGACCGCGGCGATCGACCAGCCGTTGAAGTTCGTGCCGGTGGACCAGAGAACCCAGTCGGGGTCGTCGTACTCCGCCACGGTGAGCGGCGCGCCATTGTCTTTCCACCCGACGGCGGTCGCAATGATCACGCCTTGCGGCGTGATCTTCCAGCCGAACGTCATCAAGTTGCGCGTCGCCATGACCGCCACGAGGTGAGCGGCGCGTTCGCCGGTGATGCGGAAGGAAGCCTCCAGACCGAGGACGGCCTGCGCCTCCTCCCACGGGCGCCAGTGGAAACGCATCAGGAGCCTTGGGTCTTCGGCGTTGACCCAGAGCGGGCGCACGGGCCCCGTCACCTGGAGGCCCTCGGCGAGTGGCTTGACCACTTCGCGGACGCGCGCCGCCATGCGCTGCTTGATGTCGTCGCGGCTGGTGCAGAGGTAGTTCCAGGCCATGCTGAGCAGGGTGCGGCCAGTGGCGCGCGCCGCGAAGATGGTGTTCGTGGACCAGCTCGGTTTGCGGCTCGGGATCGTGTGGCTCGACAGGTACAGCTCGGCCTCGTTCTCCAGCTCATAGCGCAGTGATGGGCTGCGCGTGAGCAGGTAGGTGCTGGCGAGGGTCAAGCTGGACCAATGCTCGTGGTCGCGGCCCCACCAGCCATTCGTTTGGCCATACGGTTCGGGAAACGGCTTACTCAGGCGGTCCGGACTGACCACGCGGCTGAGATGGGTTCGGCCGGACCAGCTGACCCAATTGGGGTGGTCGACGGCGCGGATGGGGGTCCCGTTGGCCTCGAGGTGGTGCACGGGCCGCTGCGCCTCTTCGAGGGCGTTGAAGCGCGCCTCCTCGATCCCGTGTGGCAGGCCGGATGCAAAGATCTGCAGCAGCTTGGCGGCGCCGAAGTCCTGCTGTTGGCCCGGCGAGCTGGGGTCGGCGAGCAAGCCCTGGGGCATGTCGTCCCAGACCCGTCCCGGCTGTTGGCGCCAACGCTCGAACGCGCGCCGCTGGCTCTCCACGGCAGCGCGCCCGCCGTCGGTGACCCAGCGCGGGGGCGGTGGGATGTGGCCGAACGGACCATAGGCGCCGCTCGCGGCCCAGTCCTGGCTGATGCCGAACAGCGGCTGCGCCAAGCTGGCGAGCAGCGTAGCGGCGCGGCGCGCGTCGCCTTGGTTGCCGGCGGGGTAGAAGAACAGCAGGTCGCCCCACCACTCGACGCCTTGGCCGTCGTAGAGCTGCTGCCCGCGTAGCAGGTGCACGACGTTGGGGCCGACCGGGCTGAGCGGCTCGTAGCTCGTTTGGCGCCGTTGGGCGCCGCGAACCGCCGGGATGGCACCGGTCACGACCAGGTCGAGCGCTTCGATGTTCTGCTTCCAAGCGCTGCTGGCGATGTTGCTCGCGGTGACGCGGAGCTCGAACGGCGCGTGGTCCTGGCCGGAGAACAGGTTCAGCCACAGGTCGTAGACCAGGTCGGTCCTAGGGATGCGGCTGCGGAAGTGGAGGATGCGGCGGTGTGTGCTGGTCTCGACGCCGATCTGGCGGAGGTCGACGAGCTGCACGGGGGCGCGTTGCATCTTCACGGCGAGCTGCAGACGCAGCCGGCCGAGGCCCTTCTGCACCCAGTCCGACGTGACGAACGGGAGGGCTGGAGGGCTGCCGGGCACGACGTCGATGACCCGCTCCTCGCGTGGACCGAGATCGAGGGCAGTGAGCAGCTGAGCGAAGCGCACGCTCCCGTCCGGCCAGGAGGCCCCGAACGGGATGAGTTCGGAGTGTGCGCCGGGCACCATGAAGGACTGGCCGGGCGTCCATACACCTTGCGCGAAGGGGACGGTTGCGCAGCCCCACTCCACGCGACGGTGCGCGGCCAGGTTGGCGAAGCGGACCGACGTCTTGAAGCCGGCCGCCGGCTGTGCGACGAGGGTGGCGGAGGAAGGCGCGAGCCCGATCAGGCCAAGCGCGAGCGTGGCCGCACGGAGGCGGCCGGAGGGCATAAGGTGCATAGCTTAGGTGGAGACTCTGGCGCCGTTGCGCCAGGAGTGGCTGCCCGCACTCGGCGGCGCCGCGCGTTAGCGCGCTTTGTGCCGATGCCATGGGCTCGGTCGGGGCCCCCTAAGGAACAACGAGGACCGAGCTTGTTAGCGAGGCGGCGACCACCCACCCCTGACGCACCGCAAATGGTGTCCCGAGCCTTCCCTTCGCGCACGCGGATTCAGGTCAATTCCCCGTGTGGCGGGGCGTTCCGAGAGGGGTCTGGCTTGTCATCTCGGGCTCCGAGCGCTTTGCTGGGCGGGCTTGCCGCGTTTTTTGGAGCGCCACCATGGGTGAACACAACGTGTCCAAGGGTCTGGACGACCAGGACCTACGCGCATTCATGAAATCGCTCCTGGCGGACGTCAGGGCGCTGGAGGCGATGCTCGATCGGGGCATGATCGAATCGGGGATCCGGCGCATCGGCGCCGAGCAGGAAATGTTCCTGGTCGATCGGGACTGCCGTCCCACGCCCAAAGCGACGGAAGTTTTGCAGCGCCTCGACCACCCGCAGTTCACGACGGAGTTGGCGCTCTTCAACCTCGAGGCCAACCTGTCGCCCTATGTCTTCGGCGGCGACTGTCTCAGCCGCATGGAGAAGGAAGCGGAAGGGCTGCTCGGTCTGGCCAGGGCGCAGGCCGAGGCGGCGGACGCGTCGGTGCTCCTCACCGGCATCCTGCCGACGCTCCAGCTCCGGGATCTGGGGCTCGAGAACATGACCCCCAATCCGCGCTATCTGTCGCTCAATGACGCGATGAAGCGGCTGCGCGGCGGCAACTTCCACTTTCGAATCAAAGGGATCGATGAGCTCGAGATCACGCACGACAACGTGATGCTCGAGTCGTGCAACACGAGCTTTCAGATCCACTTCCAGGTGGCGCCGCACGAGTTTGCGAAGCTCTACAACGTCGCGCAGGCGATCACGGGCCCGGTGCTCGCGACGGCCGTCAACTCGCCGCTGCTGCTTGGTCAGCGCCTGTGGCAGGAGACGCGCGTCGCGCTCTTTCAGCAGTCGGTCGACGCTCGCAGCCAAGCGATGCAGGCGCGCGGCGAGCGACCGCGCGTGAGTTTCGGTGACGCCTGGGTGTGCGACTCGGTGCTCGAGATCTACCGCGAGGACATTGCCCGGTTCCGGGTGCTGTTGGCGGTCGACGTCGACGAGGACCCCAATGAGGTCGTGGCGGCCGGGCGCGCGCCGACGCTGGCCGCCCTGCGGCTGCACAACGGCACGGTCTATCGCTGGAACCGCGCTTGTTATGGGGTCCACGAGGGCAAAGCCCACCTGCGGATCGAGAACCGCGTGCTCCCGGCCGGCCCCACGATCCGCGATGAGATCGCCACGTCGGCCTTCTACTTTGGGCTCATGTCGGCGCTGGCCGAGGAATACGGAGAGATCGCCGATGTGATGGAGTTCGACCATGCCAAGGACAACCTGGTCGCCGCCGCCCGCCGCGGGCTGAAGGGCGAGATGACCTGGCTGCGCGGCAAGACCTACTCCACCGACGCGCTGATCCTCGAGCACCTACTGCCGCTCGCGCGCCAAGGCCTGGCGGCGCAGAAGATCGCGTCGCGCGACGCTGACGTCTACTTGGGCGTGGTCGAGGATCGCGTTCGCAGCGGGCAGACCGGCTCCCAGTGGGTGCACAAGTCGCTGGCGACGATGGCCGGTCAGGGCACGCGCGATCAGCGGCTCTCGACCATCGTGCGCGGCATGCTGGCCCGACAGCGGAGTGGCGGTCCCGTGCACACGTGGGAACCGGCGACGCTGGCGGAGACCGGTGATTGGCGCAGCAGCTATCAGCGCGTGGGTCAATTCATGACCACGGACCTGTTCACGGTGCGGCCGGAGGACATCGTCGATTTGGCGGCGAGCGTGATGGACTGGGAGCACATTCGCCACGTGCCGGTCGAGGACGACGAGGGTTCCTTGGTCGGCCTCGTCTCGCATCGTTCGTTGTTGCGGCTGGTTGGGCGCGGCGGGAGCGCCTCGGCTGAGCCGGTGGTCATTAGGGACATCATGAAGCGCGATCCCGTGACCTGCTCTCCGGATACCCCGACGCTCGAGGCCATCGAACTCATGCGGCAACATCGAGTAGGATCCCTGCCCGTGGTGGACGCCGGCCGCCTGGCCGGGATCATCACGGAACGCGACCTGATCGACGTGGCGGCGAAGCTGCTCGAGCAACACCTGAGAGAGACGACGGATTCGTGACTAGCTCGACCGTGGCGCCACCGTTCGAGGGGCGACAGTTCCAGCGTCTGACCGGCCGCTATGCGGCCGGCAGGCCGGGGCCCACGGTCATCGTGCTCGCCGGGATCCACGGGAATGAGCCAGCCGGTGTGGCGGCACAGCAGCGCGTCCTGCGTCGCCTGCGCGACGAGCGGGCGCCGCTGCGCGGCGAGCTCGTCGCCTTGGCCGGCAACCTGGGCGCCCTGCGGCAGGGGGAGCGCTATCTGCGACGGGACCTCAATCGGCAGTGGACCGCGGCGCAGGTCGCCTCGCTTCGCGAGCAGCCGCGCGTCGATGACGCCGAAGAGGATATCGAGCAGCGCGAGCTCCTCGAGCAGTTCGACGCCATTGTCGACCAGGCCCAGGGCCCCGTGCTGTTTCTCGACCTTCACACCAGCTCGGCCGATGGCTCACCGTTTGTCTGCCTAGGCGACACCCTGCCCAACCGCGACATCGCGCTGCAGCTGCCCATTCCGGTCATCCTCGGGCTCGAAGAGACGATCGACGGCGCGGTGTTGGAGTACTTCGATGAGCGCGGCCTCGCCGGGCTCGCGGTCGAAGGCGGGCGGCACCAGGCACCGACGACGGTCGACAACCTCGAGGCCGCGGCGTGGCTCGTGCTCGTCGCTTCGGGGGCTCTGCCGGAGAGCGCCGTCACCGACATCGAGCGCCATCGCGCGACGCTCGTGCGCGCGGCGCAGGGCGCGCCGCCCGTCGTCGAGATCCGCTACCACCACCGGATCGCGCCGGTCGACGAGTTCCGCATGCAGCCGGGCTACGAGGGCTTTCAGCCAGTGCAGCGCGGGGAGCTCTTGGCCAGCGATCAGCACGGCGACGTGCGGGCGCCGGAGACGGGCCGCATGCTGCTGCCGCTCTATCAGGGACTCGGCGAGGACGGTTTCTTCCTGTGCCGCGACGTGAAGCCGTTTTGGCTCGGCGTCGCGCGCTTCATGCGGAAGGCGCACCTGCACGTGCTACTGCCGATGCTGCCAGGCGTTCGTCGCCACCCGGACCGGCGCGATGCGCTGATCGCCAACCCGCGGATTGCGCGCTGGCTCGCGCGCGAGCTGTTCCACCTGCTGGGCTATCGGCATTGCCGGCCGGAGGCGGGGCGCTTCGTCTTCACGCGACGTCGGGTAGCGCCGAAGACTTGGCGCTTGCCCTGGCGAGACTAGTGTCCTGGATCCGAAGTTCCTGCACAGATGGCACCCGTCCGGCCACCGCTCGCTGCGTCGCACCTCCTCGACGTATCCACCAATATGCCTGCGTCGGTGCTTCTTGCGAGCAGCGTCCGGTCACGCACCCTCTGC
>JBCCGH010000074.1:0-44687 GCA_039029375.1 Planctomycetota bacterium | reverse complement strand
GGTGTGATTCAGGAATCTGGGGCCTTATCCACGGCCCGCAGCGCCGCTCGCAGCGTTGGGTCGTCCTCGCCGTATCCACCAATATGCCTGCGGCGACCCGCCTTGCGACCGGCGCCGATGTCTCGCGGATAAGGCCCCATCTGCCTGAATCACACCACTAGTGCGGGAGCCGCCGCGCTACTGGGCGGAACGGGCCTCGCGAATCGCCGCCAGCATCTCGTCCACCGACGACAGCTTGCTGCGAGCCTTGCCTCGCGCGCGGCCGGCTTCGATCTCGTGGCGATCCAGCGCTTCCCAATCGGCAAACGACACGGCGTCCACGCCGCGCGACCGGAGCAGGGCCGGCACGCGCTCGGCGTCCGCGGCATCCAAGGCTTCGGCCTCCACGCCGGCGATGTCCTGCAACAACGCCTCGACCGTCAGCTTCGAGTCCGGGCTGTTGGTGCCGATCAAGCCCGTCGGTCCCCGCTTGGCCCAGCCGACGACGTATTGGCCCGGCACCACGCTGCCGTCAGGCGCGTCGAGCACGCGGCCGTCACGGTTGGGCACGATCCCGCGGCGCGCGTCGTGCGGCACACCCGGCACCGGGTCGCCGCGGTAGCCGATCGCCTTGAAGACCAGGTCGACCGGCTCCTCGTCGTAGGAGTCGACGGCCTTAGGCCGCGGCTCGCCATCGTCGCCGGCGACGAGCTCGTTGCGCTGCAGGCGCACGGCGGTCACGCGATCGCCATCGCCAACGAACTCTACCGGCGACACCAAGAAGCGGCAGCGCACTTGCCGCGTCGTCGCGTCGGCGCCGGCCTCGCTCTGCTTCCGCAGATAGCTGACGTTGCGGCCGGCGCTACGCGGCGCGTCGCCCTCCAGCCACTGCGCCGAGAGCTCATCCAGGGCGATCTCCTGCGGCGGCACCACGAGGTTGACGCCGGCGAGGCCGCCAACCTCCTCGATCTCCTTCGGCGAGAACGCGGCCTGGGCGGGGCCGCGCCGACCGAGCAGCACGACCTCGCGCACTTTGCTTTGACGCAGCACGTCGAGCGCCGCATCGGCGATGTCGGTCTCGGCGAGCTCATCGGGGCTGCGCACCAGCAGTCGCGCCACGTCCATGGCGACGTTGCCGTTGCCGACCACCGCGACGCGAGTGGCGCGCTCGAGATCGAACTGCTCGCCCTGGAAGTCGGGATGCCCGTTGTACCAACCCACGAAGGCGGTCGCCGCGTGCACACCGGCCAACTCCTCGCCGGGGATGCCCAGTCGACGGTCACTCTCGTTGCCAAACCCGTAGATGATTCGATCGTAGTGTGCTGTCAGGTCATCGACCAGCACGTCGCGCCCGAGGGCGACGTTGCCGAAGAACCGAAATCCCGGCTGCGCGGCGGTCTTCTCATACACGCGCACCACCGACTTGATCTTCTGGTGGTCGGGCGCCACGCCGCCACGGACGAGTCCATAGGGCGTCGGCAATCGATCGAAGACGTCGACGCGGCAGGACAGGTCCGCCGCCTTGAACAGGGCCTCGATCGCATAGAACGCCGAAGGGCCAGAGCCGACCACGGCGACGCGCAGCGGCCGCGCCTCGCTACCAAGAGGGTGACTTGCCATGAGTCCGCGGGGGCCCAGCGTAGCAGGAGAGGCGGGCGGCCGCGCTCGCGAATCACGTGAGTCAGTCGTCAAACACGGCGGCGCTGTCCTGGAGCCGCGGCCCGTCCGCATCCATGCGCGCGTGCCGTGACGGCCGGATGGCTGCAGCGCCCATCTCACCGCGCTTGTTGACCGCGTAGAACTTCACCTGGAAGGCGGGGCGGCCGCGCTCGTCGAGCAGGCGGCGGACCTTGGTCATGCGCACGATGCGGCGACACGCCTCCAGACACGCATCCGTGGGGCTCTTGCCGAGCGCCAGGTGGTGCACCACGGTGGCGGCGCCGTTGCTGAGGATCACCGCCTCGCCACGGCCGGTCGAGCCGGCGACCCCCACGTCGTTGTCGACGTAGTTGCCGCACCCCAGTAGCGGC
The DNA here is from genome assembly GCA_039029375.1 of Planctomycetota bacterium. GTDB lineage: Bacteria > Planctomycetota > UBA1135 > UBA1135 > UBA2386 > JBCCGH01. The sequence continues at coordinate 42,678 of JBCCGH010000074.1, read as the reverse complement.
GAATCCCCCACCCGCCCGGGGATCTTGAAGGCGAGCCCAGAGGTCGTCGTGACGCCACCGACGTCGCCACGCTCGTTGACGCAGCCCACGTGGATCGTGCCGGTCGGGCGCGACATCGACGCGAGCGCCTCCTTGCCGCCGTCCTCGCCGCCACCACCGGTGGCCGACGCATCGAACAGCACGTTCTCGGCGTCCTCCACCCAATCGTCCTTGCGCGACAGGCCGCGCTTCCAGCGCAGCCAGGCCTGCCGAGCCCGCTCGGTCAGCAGGTTCTCCTCGGCGAAGCCGTGCAGCTTCGCGAACTCGAGCGCCCCTGGCCCGACCAGCAGCACGTGGTCGGTGTGCCGCATGACCGCGAGCGCCACTTGCGCGGGGTTCTTGATGTTGTGGAGCGACGCCACCGCGCCGCCGAGGCCCGTCGGCCCGTCCATCACACACGCGTCGAGCTCGACGACGCCGCGCTCGTTGGGCAGCCCGCCGTAACCCACCGACATGTCGTTGGGATCGTTCTCGACCACCTCGACGCCCTTCACGCCGGCGTCGACGGGGGGCAGGCCGGTCTGCATCTGCTCGACCGCGATCTGCACAGCCTGGAGGCCATTGGCGCTGGCGACCGCCACCGGACCGCGCAACTTCTGCCGGGACGAGATGTGGAAGGCGGGTAGAACGGCGCTAGCCGCCGTTGCGCCCAGGAACCGCCGCCGCGAGAGCTCTGCCATACCGAGCAGTGTAGACAACCGCCGCGGGCCCCGAACGGGAGACTCCTCCCGGTTTGGCCGGTTCCACGGTTAGGGTGGCGCGGCCGCGCGCCGCCCTGGCGCTCCCCCGGCTGGAGAGACCGCGATCGAGCCCGTGCCGCAACCCGATTCTGAGGGCCCCGCCTGTTCCCCCGCGCCCCTGACGTGGCGCGCGCATGTAGGGGTAGCACTGCTCTACCTCGCAGTCTACTGCGCCGTGCGCCTGCCCGCGCTAGGCGCCTTCACCACCCACCTATTCTCGGACGGCGTCGATGGCCCACAGAACCTGTGGAACCAATGGTGGATGCGTCGCTCGATCCTGCAGCTGCACTCGCCCTGGGTCACCGACCAGCTGTTCTTTCCACACGGCATCGATTTGGCCGGCGCGACGCTCGCGCCGTTCAACGGTCTGCTGAGCCTGCCGCTCTGCGCGGTCATGAACCCCGTCGCGGCATTCAACACGATCGCGGCGTTCTCGTTCGTGGCGACGGGGTGGGCGACCTTCCTGTTGGCGCGGGAGCTGACCGGCCGCTTCTGGCCAAGTGCGCTCGCGGGCGCGGTGTTTACGTTCTGCCCTTATCACTTCGCGCACGCCCAAGGGCACATGAACCTCGTCGCACTGCAGGGGCTCCCGCTGTTCCTGTGGGCGCTGCTGCGCCTGCTCCGGCGACCGAGCCACCGCCGAGCGCTGTTGGCAGCGGCGGCGCTCTTCGTCGTCGTGCTGTGCGACTACTACTCCACGCTCTACGCCGTGCTCCTCGGGGCGATGATGCTCGGCGCGGCCGCGGCCGCGCGCCGCCGGTCCGGCCTCCGGCACCGCCCGCTGCGCGACACTGTCGCACCGCTGCTGACGCTAGCGCTCAGCGCGACCTTGCTCTGTGGCCCCATCCTCGCTCGCTTGGTGATGGCCATGCGACTCGACCCACTCGTCGGTGGGCACGATCCGCAGATCTGGCGCAATGATCTGCTCGCCGCGGTCATCCCGGGTCAGGGCTGGTGGCTGTATCCATGGACCGAGAGCTATTGGGCCCGGCACCCCGCCGCCGGCAGCTGGTCGGAGACCAGCTCGCACGTGGGCATCGCGGTCTTGGTGGCGAACGCCCTGGCGCTGCGCCTCGCCTGGCAGCGCGGCACCGCGCGCGTGCCGGTGTTCCTCGCCGGCGTCGCGGTCCTGTTCTACGCATGCAGCCTCGGCCACGAAATCCTGCTCCTCGGCGCATCGACCAGCGACGTGCCGATGCCCTACGACCTGCTCGAAACCATCATTCCCGCGCTGCGGCTCAGCGGCATGCCGATCCGCCTCACGGTCGTGACCGCGCTCGCCACGGCGTTGCTGGTCGCCTTCGCCGCCAGCTGGGGACCGCGCTGGCGCCGCCTCTGGCCGCTTTGGGTTGCGCTCTACGCCGTCGAAGTCTGGCCGCGCCCGCAACTCCTCTACCGGCCGCGCATCACTCCGGTCATCGAAGCCCTCGCCGACTTGCCGGCAGGCGCGGTGACCGGCTTCGCCAGCGCCGAGCCCGTCGCGCTCTACTATCAGACCCTGATCGACAAGCCGATCACCGGCGGCTACGTCGCGCGCTGGCCCACCTCGCGCCGGGAGATCGCGCGCGAGATTGATGCGCTGCGCCGGCGCGGCGACTATGAGGCGTTGCTCGACCGGACCGAAGCGACGTATCTGCTGCGCGACCGCGCCAGCATGCCCGCCGCAAGCGAACGCCTGCAGGTCGTCGCCGCCGATGCCGACTTCGTACTCTACGCGCAGCCGTCCGCGGCGCTGCCCACGGCCGACATCGATCGTGGCGCCCTCGACGCACCCTTCGCCGAACTCGCCCCGATCGCCCCCGGGGAAGCTGAGCCCGTCGACGGCATCACCATCGCGCTACGCTCGACCGCCGACCGCGGCTGCCGCTACTGCTGTGCGTTCAGTGGCGACACGGGACCGCCCGTGCAGCTGTTCTTCTCGCGCCAGCTGGAACTCGTCCCCGACGATCTCTTTGTGCTCTCCATGGACCCGGCCAACCCCGTTTTCCACGGCAGCTGGGGCACGCTGGACGCGCAGGGGCAGGCCGCGGTGCGGGTCGACCGGGAGCCACTGGGCGACCTCGCCCACTTGTGGTGCAGCCTGATCGTCTTCGAGCCCGGCACCACCGCCGAAGTTCGCCGCATCTACCGGCCGCTGCGGCTACGCCTGCCCTGAGAGCGCGGAGCGGCGCCAGCAACATCGAAGAAAGCCGGTGGCATCGACTTAGTAACAGGCTCTGAAGGGCCACCCGGCCGTCTACCCCAAGTACCGGCCGATCAGCTGTTCCAGCCGCCGCCGCGCATCTGCCGAGATCGAGTCCTTGGCCGAGATGATCGAGCTCTCCATCGCACCCGCGGCACTGATCGGCTCGTCTTGCTGCGCGATCAGCTTGGCCGCACCACAGATCACCTGCTTGGCCTTCTCCACGTTGGCGTGCAACACGGCGATCACGTCCGCCACGTTGACGTCGGCCTCTTCCTCGTGCCAGCAGTCGTAGTCCGTGGCGAGCGCCACCGTGGCGTAAGCGAGCTCGGCCTCGCGCGCGAGCTTCGCCTCTTGCAAGTTGGTCATGCCGATCACGTCGACACCCCACGACCGATACAAGTTCGACTCGGCGCGGGTCGAGAAGAGCGGTCCTTCCATGCAGAGGTAGATCCCGCCGTCGTGCACCGTCGCCTCGGTGGCGCGCGCGGCCTCAAGCACCAGCTTGCGCAGCGGCTCCCAGATCGGATCGGCAAAGTGCGCGTGGGCGACACAGCCGTCACCAAAGAACGTCGACTCCTGCGTGCGGCCTCGCGTGCGATCGATGAACTGGTCCACGACCACCAGATCGCCTGGCCGAATCTCCATCCTCATGCTGCCGACGGCGGACACGCCCAGCACCGCATCCATGCCAATCTGCTTCATCGCGTGGATATTGGCGCGGTAGGGCAGCTCGTGTGGCGCCAGGCGATGCCCGCGCCCGTGCCGCGGCAAGAACGCCATCTTCACGCCTTCCAGCGTGCCCGTGATCAAGGCATCGGAGGGATCGCCAAACGGCGTGCTGACCCGGACCTCTTCGCGGTCCTGCAAATTGGGTAGATCGTAGAGGCCGGAGCCGCCAATGATCCCAAGAGTCGGTGTGGGCATGCGCGGGATCGTAGGCGCGAAGGCCCGCGCCGGCGAGAGCACGCTGCGCTCGCCAGCATCGCGCCGCCCCCCGGGGCCTCAGCGCGCCTGGGACCGCGCCGGGGCGCGGCGGGGACGTTCGGCCACAGTCAAGCGCTTGACCACCAGCGTGGCGTAGCTACCGCGCGGCAAACCAAACGACAGCACGACCTTGGAGCGCGATCGGTCGAGCTCGTCCCGCTCGGCGTCCGAGATCTCGAGCCCGCGCGGGCGCACGACCAGGTCGCGATGTTCCTCGCGCAAATCCATGCCGGGCAACGGCGCGCCGACACCGCCGCGCACGCCGTCGCGCACCAAGATCGTCTGCGCCGACTCGCGAAACGCCGGGTCCGCGGCATCCGGCGGCGTCGGCCCGAACAGCGGCGTGCGCAACTGCTCCAGCCGGCGGAGCGCGCCGGGCGCCGGCTCGTCCCACGCCGCGAGCTGACCGACGAGCGTCGGCAACACGATCCGCCGGCCGGGTGAAAGCATGCGGTGCAGCATCCGATCGACCGCCCGGTTCCACAGCCAGGACTGGTAGGAGAACGCGGCGATCAGCTTCATCCGCGTAGGCAAGCGCTCGATCGCGCCGCGAAAATCCTCTGGTTCCGCGACGAGGCGGGACAGCGATGGACGATAGAGCGGTCCGCGGGCGATCGCCGCGCACGTTTCCCAATCGCCCCAGCGGCGGGCCAAGAGCTGCTTCAGCTTCACATCGCCGCCCAACGCCTTGGGCGACGGCGTCGCGATGAGCCGCTTGAGCGCCTCCTCATAGCGACCGGCGAGCACGTCGCGCATGGCGAAGCCTTGACCATGCTGCAGGCAGCCGAAGCGCTGGTCGTCGAAGTAGTTCGGCAGGCCCTCGAGACTCACGGCGGCGGCGCGCGCGCGCAGCAGGGCGATCGCCGCGCGATCCAACGAGCGCACCACGATCTCGAAGTGATTCCCCGCACTCATGCGACTGTTGATCGGCTTGTCGGTGCGGCCCCGAAACATCACCTGCAGCGACCGGTCGCGATAGTCGACCCGACGGCCGCGGATCGTGATCCACTGCTCGGTGCGACCCTGCCGGTCTTTCAAGCCGGCAAACGCGAGGTCCGCGCGCGGCACCCCGGCGATCTTGGCAATGCGCGCCAACGCCTCGTGCGTGCTCAGCTTCTCCTTGCGCACGAGGTGAACGTAGAACCGACCGTCGGGCACTCGGGCGAAGTCGAGCTCTTCGCGCACCCGGAAGTCCTCGGGCCGAACCTTGAGTCTCATGACCGCCTCGCCGGCGCAAAGCGCCGCAACTTGTCGAGCACGAGTTCCAGCTCCGCGGGGAGCGGGCACTCGGCGCGCACCCGCGCGCCGTCATGCGGCGAAGTGAACTCGACCGCCGCCGCGTGCAGAAACGGCCGCCGCAGCAGCGGCCGCTCGCGAGCCCCACGCCGGGCCTTGTAGCCGCGTTTGACGTCGGACAGCAGCAGCTCACGCCGGTCGCCGTACTCGGGGTCGCCGACGATCGAGTGGCCCCGGTGCGCCAAGTGCACGCGGATCTGGTGGCTCCGCCCGGTGCGGGGGAACACTTCCAGGAGCGCAAAGCCGCGAAAGCGCTCCGCCACGGCGACCCGAGTAAAGGCCTCGCGGGACCCCTTGCTGTCGCGGGCCACCACTGCGACCCGGCCCGGACGGCGCCGGTCGGGGCCCAACGGCCGGTCGACCTCGAACTCGGCCCGGGTGGGCTCCCCGCAAGCGAGCGCCAGATAGGTCTTGGCCACCTCGTGATTGCGAAATGCGAGATCCAGCGCCCGCGCCGCCTCGAGCCCCTTGGTAAGGATCAAACAACCCGACGTGCCGAGGTCGAGTCGATGCGCGACGCGGAGATCCTCATCCGGCCGCAGCTCGCTCAGCCGGCCCCAAACCCCGAGGTTCTTGCCACCGCGATCCGGCACGGTGGGCAGCCCGGAAGGCTTGTTGATGACAAGCACGGCCGCGTCTTCAAACAGCACCGGCAACGCCGGCTCGGCCCTTCCGCCAGTGGACAGCTGTGGCGCCGCGTCTGGGTCGAACCAAACTTCGACGAGATCGCCGAGCCGGACGCGCTGCTGCGGCCGCGCCCGCTGGCGATTGATCGTGACCGTCTCATTGGCGCAACCGCGTCGCCAAACGGCGCGCTGCACCGACGGAAACGATCGCTCCAGTAAGTCGTCGAGCCGAATGCCTGCGAGCTCGTCTTCGGTGGTGAGACGAGCGTGCGGCTCGGCATCCACCGTCATAGGAGGTGCGTCCATTTTGCCCTTGCGATCGGCAGTTCGTTCTCGGACCATTGATGCAATGGGCGGTCGTTTGGCTCCCCCGCCACGGAGCGCCCGGCAGGGATACTAACCGGTTTGATGCTGCGGCGCCCAGGTGGGAACGGAGGACCCCACGGCCAACCGAGCGACAGCTCTGAATGGAACGTGCGGCAACCGGTCTCCCCAGAGCTGGATGCCGCGCGACAGCGACCACGGACGGAACACCGGCCGACTCGGCCCCGCCGTGCGACGAGGTCTTGGCCCGAATGGGAGGCGAGCCCTTCGGTGCCGAGAGCGAGGTGTGTGAGTGTGCAGGTGAGAGCGACCTCGATGCACGGCCCTGCCCGATGAAGCCCGGCGCCCGGTGCCCCCCCGGCACCGGGCGCGTTTTTTGAGGGTCACGGGCTCGCAGGCGCAGGCAAGGGCACGCGCTCGCGGCCCCGTCGGCGCCCGCGTGGCTCGGAGCCGGAGCGGCGCTGGGGCGAGGAGCCCGCGACTCAACCCGGGCCCATCACTCCAATCGCGCGCGCGCTACGGAGCGCCCCGCTCCACCGGTTCGGTCGTCTTCGATTCGGCTTTCCCCCCCTACCCGGACGGCAACGCCCTGGCGGTCGCCGGGCAGGAGCAAGCACCGGTGCCTCGGTCGGCAATCCTAAGTGCGCGAGGACCCACCACCGCCGCCGCCTCCATCACGAGCGCCAGCACCTTGCGAACTCCCCCGCACGCCGCACTTGGCAGCACGTCCACCTCGAACACCCGCTTCATCTGCTCCGCCCACGTGTACCGCCGACGCTTCGTCGACCCAGCTCCCCCACCGAGCAGTCCGACTCATGGTCGTCGGCGTGGCGTGGGCAGCCGCAGCGTGCGTGAACACCGGACTCGATCACTTGGGGTGGCGCCAGCGCGCGAGTGCGACGTCCCACGCCGTGCCGGAGTTACTCGGACTCTGGCAGGTCGAGTCGATGACCCTGGACGGCGCGCCGGTTGCGCCATCGGACGAGAGGCTCTGGCGCGACGTAGCGATCGACCGCGGCAACCAACTGCGTGTGCGCACCGCTTTGGGCCGGTTCTACTTCTTCGAGGGCGTGGAGGACATGGAAGCGAGCATCCTCCGGTTGACGCCCGCGCTGCGAACTCCGGGAGACGAAATGACGTGGCAATTCGAGCGTGCCGTCGTCATCCGCAAGGGCTTCCATCCGGCGCCGCGACGCCCCGAAGACTGCAGCACGATGGTCGACGTCGAGCGAGACGCTCTGACGCTCCGTTGGCGTGTGGCGAGGTCAAGGCGTCGTCGTGCGCACCGTGCGCAAGGCCTTCAACTACCATCAGCCGTTTCAGCTCGTGACCGAATGGCCGCGCTAAAGCGCGTGGGTGGGGCGGTCGGCGTGCGTCGGAAAGCGCAGCACCAGACGCACCGACGCTGCGGCCTCGACTTCTCCGGCGACGCGCACGCGAATCGCGATTGGATCGGTGTAACGGACGATCTGCGCGGGTTCTGCTGCGTGCGGTCACGGGGTTGGGCGTGACGATCTCGAGAATTCGGAGCATCCCGTCCCGCAAGTTGACGGGCCCGGCGAGCCACGGCGCGCGCCGACGTCGTATCCTTGCCGCAGTGTCACTCACCTCGAATCCCCGCCGCCGCGCCACGCTCGGCGGGGTCGCGCTCAGCGTGCTGTTTGGGTGTGGCGGCAGCTCGAGCAGCGGGGCCGGGCTGGCGGTCGAGCCTTCGACCCTACCCCTGCTCGCGGCCGGCCAGCACGTCGGAATCGCGTACTCGACTCCGACTCCCGCCGCGAGGGCGGCGCTGGACGCGGCGTTCGGCGAGTGCATCGCGGCAGGCGTGAGCACCCACGAACTATCGTTCTCGTGGGCCGAGCTGGAGTCGTCGCCCGGCGTGCTGGACACCTCGACGCTCACCAGAACGCTCGTGCGCACACAGACTTCGGGGCTGGCGTCGTACTTGGTGATTAAGACCATCGACGGCAGCACCCTGAGTCTGCCCGCGGACCTCGTGCATGCGGACGACCCCAACGAGTTGGCCGCGGGCCTGACCTTTCACCACCCAGCGGTCCTGGCGCGCCTGGATGCGCTCATCGACGCGGTCGCGCCGCTGCTGGTGCTGAGCGGCGGCTTCTATCTGTCCGTGGGGGACGGGGTCGACGGATGGCTGGCGAGCCGGCCCGAGCATCTGTCCGGCTTCGCCGCCTTCGTGACGTCGGCGCGAGCCCGCGCGCGCGGTCACGACGCGCGCCTCGCGGTGGGCGCGACGTTGCGGTTCAGCAGCATCGTCCTGGCCGATCAGGTGTTGAGCGCGGTGCGCACCGCGAGCGACGTTGTCGCCTTCACCTACTACCCGCTGAAGCCGGATCTGGCGGTGCGGTCGCCCGACGTGGTAGCCGCCGACCTCGCGACGATGCGACAGGCCGCCCAGCCGGCGCCGCTCGTGCTCCAGGCGATCGGCTACCCGTCGGGTTGGAGTGGAGCGCCGACCAATGGCAGTTCGCCCGAGCTGCAGCGGCAGTTCGTGGCCAACGTGTTTGCCGCCATCGCGCAGGATCCAGGCATCCGCTACGTGTCGTTCCGGCAGCTCGCCGATTGGAGCCGCAGCGAAGTCACCCGGCTTGCCGAGACCCATGCCGTCACAGCACCGGGGTTGCCCGAATTCCTGGCTACCTTGGGGCTGCGCGAACACGCCGACGGGGCGGCGAAGCCCGCCTACGCACAGTTCTTGAGGGGACTCAGCGGAATGTGAGCAGCCTGGCGGGGCAGCTGCGGCTCTAGCGAGCTTGACGGTTGCGCGCGCTCCAGGCGCAGCGAGCAGCGCCGCCACTTGAGTGGTTGAGCTCTTCCCCCTTTGTCGGTCGGTAGGCCCTTTCTTAGTCACACCGCCGGGCGCCTTCCCATCGCTGCGGCAGCCACCAGAAAAGGCCACTGACAATGAACACCTACTCTCGCTTCGCTGCCGCTGTCCTCACCACCACCGCGACTCTCTGCGTTGACTCCCTGGTCGGTCAATCCCGCTACGGATCGTTGCCGATAGAAGAATCAGGATGCTCGTGTCGGCCATCATCCCCTGCCACGGCGGTGTCGAGGACACACGCGAGTGCGTGCGCGCGCTTCAGGCCCAGCGAGCAGCGCCGCCGCTCGAGATCATTGTCGTCGACAACGCCAGCCCTGACGCGACCGGTGGACTGGACCGCGAGTTCCCCGGCGTCCGGGTCGTCCGACTGCCGCGCAACCGCGGGTTTGCCGGGGGCGTCAACGCGGGGCTGCGGGCCGCGCGAGGCGACCACCTCCTGGTGATCAACAACGACACTCGCGCCGCCCCGGGGCTGGTCGCCCGGCTGGTGCGAGCACTCGAGAGCGATGCGGGCATCGGCGCGGTGGCGCCGGTCAGCAACCACGTCAAAGGGGCGGCCCGCATCGAGATCGGCGGCGCCGGCGCCAGCCCGGAGGGCGGCGCCGAGATCGAGGCGATGCTGGACCAGCACTGTGCGGGCAAGCTGCAGGACGTCTTGACGCTGTCGGGACTGTGCTTCCTGCTCACCCGCCGCGTCCTCGACCGCGTCGGCCTGCTCGACGAGCGGTTTGGCATCGGGACGTTCGAGGACGACGACTTCTCGTTGCGGCTCCGCCTCCTCGGCGAGCGGCTCGTCCTGGTGCGCGACGCCTTCCTGCACCACCACGGCCATCGCACGTTCCAGGCGCTGGGACAGACGCTCAAGGAGGTCATGCAGGACAAGCGCGAGCTGTTCGAGCAGAAGTGGCGCCCTCACGCCGCCGGCCGCGCCGCCATTGCCCTCATGCGCGGGCACAGCGGCTTGGCGGCCGAGCACGCGACGGCGGCTCTGCGTGAGACGCCCCGCTGGCCGGACGCCCATTGGATCGTGGGCTGGCGCGCGGCGAACACGGGTGCGGTCGATGTGGCGCAAGCCCACCTCGGCGCGTTCATCGCCGCCTGCCCGCAGCACGGGGAAGCGCGGGTGCTTCTCGCCCTGGCGCAGCTACGCAGCGGTGATGCCGGCGGCCGGGCCCGGCTCGCGACCGCGCTGCGCGAGTGCTTCTTCACCGAGGCCGAGGCCGCCGACGCGATCGGTGGTCTCGCCAAGGTGCTGGTCGTCACTGGCTCGCCGACCGAAGCGCTGGCACCACTCGCGAACGCCCTCGAACTCGCGCCGGAGCACGGGCAGCTCCTCAACCTGCGCGGCGCTGCTCTGCTGGAGCTAGGCCGCGTCGGGGAAGCCCTGCCCTGCTTCGAGCGGGCCCACGAGGTCGGCTGCCTCGAGGCCGCGACCAACATCGGCGTCTGCCACTGGCGCCTCGGCCGACGCCGCGAAGGTCTCGAGCAGCTCCATCGCGCCGTGCAGGACGCCCCGCAGGACCCTGCAGCGCAGCGCAACCTCGCGGCCGCGCTCAGCGAGCTGCGTGAGGCCGGCGTTGTGACGCCGACCTAAATCCACGGGTCGCGGGGGCGGCCCCTCAGCGCCCGCGCTCCATCTTGCGCACGAGCTCTTTCAGCTCGCGGATCTCGCGCCGCAGCGCCTGGAGCTCACTGCGCAGCCGACCGAGGTCGCCGTCGCCGCCATGCTCACGCTGTTCGCCGCCGTGGTGCTCACCGCCCTCAGCGTCGTCGTCGTCGCCTTCGTCGTCATCGTCCGCGTCGTCGTCGCCTTCATCGTCCGCGTCGGAAGACTCTGGCTCCTCAGCCGCGCCGCCGTCGCCATCCCGCGCACCCAGCGTCAACGACAGGGTCTCGATCTGGCCGTCGCGTACGACGCGCACGCGCACCGTCTGATCGGGCTTCAGCACGCGCAGCGCCGAGACGAGCGCATCCATCGACTCGAGGTTCTCGGTGCGCCCCAGCGCCATCAGCGTGTCGCCATCCTGCAAACCTGCCGCGGACGCGGGACCGCCCTCCACCACCTCGGCGATGCGCAAGCCATCCTCGGTCTCGTCGATCCGCACGCCGACGTAGGGCTGCTTCGCCGGCGCCGAAGCGGTGGGCGCCTCGCCGACCACGGCGACCCGGCGGCTCGGCCGGAGTGCGCGCGCCTCGCCGGCCTCTGGCTCTTCGTCGGCCTCCACTGCCATCTCCGTGGGCAGATCGTCGGGGCGATCGCCAAGACGCACGACCTTGTTCATCGTCTCGTCGCCGCGCCGCAGCGTGAGGCGCACCTTGGCGCCCGCGTCGTAGTTGCCGAGCTCTCCCAAGAACGCGTCGATGTCCGGCGTGGCTTTGTCGGCAACCTTGAGGAAGACGTCGCCGACCTCGATCCCAGCCTTCTCGGCCGGGGTGCCTTCGATGACGTTGGTCACGGTCGGGCCGTCACGGTCCGCGAGAAAGACGCCGAGAAAGCCGCCGCCGGGAAATGCCGCGGCGAGCAGCACGAAGAGACTGAAGAGCTTTGCCATCGGGTTTGCCTGCAATCAGGGGAGAGGGATGAGCCGCGCGCGAGATACGCGGAACCGCGACATTATGTGAGAGGCGGGCAGATTCACCCACCGCACCGGGCGCGTCTGGCGGGCCGCCATGCCCTCATCGCCAACCACCGTTGGCAAGCGATGTTGGGCAACACGCGGCGGGAACGAACTTCGCCAACGACCACCTATCGTCGGCGCGGCGCCGGCGCCGGGGGAACCGGGGGCCTGGGTGCCATCCGGACCCCGACCGACAACGACAGAGCTCCGCGATCGACGACCAGGAGCACCTCGGGACGGGCTTGCGGCTCGCCCGCGGCGGCCGACTGTAGCGCGCCCGCTAGGTCGGCGAGACCCGTCACCACGCGACCCTGACAGCGAACCACCTCGTCACCGATTCGCAGTCCAGAGCCCGCCGCGGGGCCCCCTGGGTCCATTCTGGCGATGACCGGATGGCCGTCGCGAAGCACGACCTGGAGTCCGAGCCGCCGGCGGATGACCGCGCGATGCACGGCGGCGCGAGCGGCCGCGCCCCCAATGGGCACCACGCCGAGCACGACACGGCGCTCCATGGCCTTCTCCGCCCGCTCGATCTGGACGGCCACCCGGGCCCCGGGATCGCGCGATGCCAACGCCACTGCCAGATCATCGAGATCGGCCAGGGCGTGACCGTCCACCGCGACGACCACGTCGCGCGGCCGCAGTCCAGCTCGAGCCGCCGGGGAGTCGGGCAACACCTCGGCAACCGTGAGGCGGGCGGCCCCTGGATCCAGCATGACCCCGAGCCATCCCTGCGCGGGCGCGGGCGCGACCAGCGCCGTGGTTGCCACCAGAGCCGCCGCAACGGAACGGACGAGAGGCGCCGCCAGTCGCGGCGCAGCGCGGCAGGTGGGGTGGGCGCTGTATTGCATGCTCAAGACGGGACGTCGCTGTGAAGGGTCGTTCGGAAGAATCCGCCCGCTCGCTTGACGTGCTCGGCGGCTTTCCCTATCCCAGTCTACCTCGGCGGCCCGAGGAGCTCGGGACGCCGCCTGCGTGCCCCGTTCGTCTAGTGGCCTAGGATTCATGGTTCTCATCCATGCGACACGGGTTCGACTCCCGTACGGGGTACCATTCCCATTGGGTCGCGCCCGGCCGCGACCGCCCGCCGCATCGTCCCAAGCGCTGTGACGGGTGATCGCGGCCGGGCGTCGCCTTCTTCGGCGACCTCGTCCCCCCGCGGCCCCTTCCGGCCGCGGCGAGTCTCGCCCCGCCGCCCCCAGCGAAGTGCCCTGGCTCGATCGCACCCAACTCGAGCGACGCGAACGCGACACACTGCACCGCTGTGCGGCGTTTAGCGATGACAGCGGCGGCCGGCGGCGGCCAGAGAGTCGCGACCCCATGCGCACCGACTTTCAGCGCGACCGCGACCGGGTCATCCACTCGACGGCGTTTCGGCGCTTGCAGCACAAGACCCAGGTCCTCGCGGCGTTCGAAGGCGACCACTACCGCAGCCGGATGACGCACTCGCTCGAGGTCGCGCAGATGGCGCGCGGGGTCGCCACGGCGCTGCGGCTCAATGCCGACCTCGCCGAGGCCATCGCCCTCGCCCACGACCTCGGGCACCCGCCATTCGGGCACGCCGGCGAGGCCGCGCTCGCAGAGCTCATGCAGGACGAGGGTGGCTTTCGCCACAACGCGCAGGGAGCTCGCATCGTCGACTACATCGAGGACCGACACGGCCACGGCCACGGTCTCAACCTCACCGCGTGCGTCCGCCGGTCACTGCTCAAGGGGCCGGTTCCGCCCGGCTTCCCCCTGGCACCAGATCTCGACAAGGCACAGCCGGCACCACTCGAAGCACAGCTGGTCGACCTCTGCGACAAGGTCGCGTACCTGTGCCACGACCTGGACGACGGCCTGCGGGCGGCGGCGTTTCCGGTCGAGGACGCCGCGCGGCTCGACCTGTGGCGACGCGCCGCCGCGGCGGCCGAGTCGTCGCGCGTTCATCGCATCATCAGCGAAATGGTGGCCGTGCTCATCCACGACGTGCTTGAGAGCACGGCGCCGACCCTGGACGGAGACGCCCCGCGCATCCGCCACGGCGATGCCGTGCTCGTGATGATGGAAGAGCTACAGCGCTTCCTACGCGACCGCTTCTATCGCGCCGACTTCGTTCTCGAGAAGATGACCGCCGGCCGCACGCGGATCCGACAGGTGTTCGGGGAGCTCCGCGGCGCGCCCGAACGGCTGCCCGACTGGGTGCGGATGCGCATCGATGCGGATGGTGTCGCCCGCGTGGTCTGCGACTACGTCGCCGGCATGACCGACCGCTTCCTGATCAAGTTCGGCGCGGCGCCAGCCGGTCCGTGACTCGACGAGCCTAGCCGCCGACTCGCGCGCTCCGGCCCTGACGCATGACGACCAACTCGCCGTAGAGCTGCTCGGTGCGCGTCGCCATGCGGGCCGCGGTGAAGCCCTGTCGCACGCGCGCCTCCCCGGCGCGGCCCATCCGCCGCCGGAGATCAGGATCGGCCAGCAGGCGACGGATGGCCGTGGCCAACTCGGCAGGTTCGGCCGGCGGCACCAGCAGACCCGTGGCGCCATCGGCGATCGACTCCGGCAAGCCACCCACTGCCGAGGCCACCACTGGCACGCCGACGGCCATCGCCTCCAGCGAGAACACCGACAACCCCTCGCGGATCGAGGGGATGCACGCGACATCGGCGGCGCCGAGCACGTCACAGCGGGCCATGCGGCCGGGGACCTGCACGCGCTCGTCGAGATCGCAGCGCCGAACCTCAGCCTGCAACGCTTCGCGATCACTCCCCTCGCCGGCGAGCAGCAGGCGGGCTTTGGGCTCGTGATCGATGACGGCTTTGAACGCGCGCACTAGGTGGAGCTGCCCTTTGCGCGGCCGCAACGACGCGGCGCACGCGACCACCTTGGCGTCGGTCGGCCAGCCCAGGCGCGCCAACGCACCGGCGCGCTCGGCCTGCTCGCCGCGCAGCGCGTTGGGATCGACGCCGTCGTAGATCCGGACGATCCGCGTTGCCGGCACGCCGACGCGCATGAGCTCGGCGCGCACGGCATCCGACACCACCACCGCGCGATCCACCGCGCTGCCGTAGAGCCAGCGCGACACCGGCCCGAGCCGCGGCGGGTAGTCCATGCGCCGCGTCACCACGCGGGCCAGCCCGGGCACGCCCATCGTCGCCAGCGCGCCGAGCTTGTGGGCGCGCGAGCAAGCGAAGTGCACGAGGTCCGGTCGCTCGCGGCTGATGACGCGCCGCACTGCGCGCACCGCGTGCACGTCGACCCCGGCGCGCATCTTGATCTCCTCGACCGGCACGCCGCACTCGCGCGCGGCGTTGGCGAATTCCGCGCCCGGCTGCAGCAGCAGACGGTTCTGGTGGCCTTGGGTCGCCAGGTGCTTGAGCAAATGAGCGAGCTGCACCTCACCGCCGGAAAACCCCAACTCGGCCAAGATATGCACCACCCGCACTCGCCCACCGCGCCGGCCGGGCTGCGTCCGTTCGTGCTGCTGGTTGCTGTTGCCGAGGAGGGTCAAGCTGGCGTTAGGGGCTGGGGCGTGGGCCGTGGCCGGGAACAGACTGTCCGAACCCGCCCGCCCGATCAATGGCGCGCCTCAGGGGCGCGACAGCGCACGTGCGGCTCTGCAGCACGGTCATGCGCTCGGCCGCCGCGCGGATTGCTTAGGCGCTCGCCGGACCGGCACGGGCCCGGCGGAGGTGGCCGCGACCGCGGGATCACCTCGACCCCGCAGCAGGGGCGGCAGCTCGGGCTCATGGTCGGAGCAGACGCGCTCGCAAATGGCCGCCACCCGATGCGCATAGGTGTGGCGCTCCAGCGCCAATGCATGACCAGCCCGCGCGATCCGCTGGCGCTCGGCGCGCCGCGGCAGGTAGTGCTCCACCAACTCGACGCACTCATCCAGATCGCGAAACCAGACCAGATGCTCGTGGTTGCGAAACACCTCCTCGAGCCCCGGCACGTAGTGGGTCATGTGAAACGCACCGCAGCCAAGCGACAGCCACACGCGGTTGCTGCAGTAGTAGGCCGCGTCGTTGATCTCGTTGAGGCCCAGCACGACGCGCGAGCTGCCGCAAACGCGACGGTAGCCAGAGGGCTTCACCGATCGCCGCACCACGAGCGAAGGGAAGCGAGCGGCTTCGCTCTGCCACTGCTTGCCAAACACTTCGGTGCGAAACCGCTCACTGAGCGCGCCGACGAACGCGCCGCGCTGGCCCTGGTTGCCGGGCCCGCCGATAAAGGCAAGATCGCGCCGCTCGCGGCGGCGCCGCGCCGGGTAGTGGTATTTCGGCGAGAAGCCACTCATCTGGAAGAGCAGCGGGCCGACCCCCCGCGCGTGCAGCGCCGGGATGTTTGCGGGGTTGCTGACGCTCACGAGATCGGCGCCGCGCATATAGTCGACATGGTCCGCCTCGAGCCCCTCGAGCGCGTCCTCGACCCACATCACCACGGGGGTCGTGCGACGAAACTCGCGCACCAGCTCGCGCGGCAGGTCGCGCAAGAACACGAACACCAGGTCCGGCCGGCACCGACCCTTGATCTGCCGCAGGCGAGCCACGGCGCGCTCAGGGCCCAGGCGGCGCCGCAGCGCGGCGATGTTGACCCAACGCACCGCCACGCCGTTCTGCCGCCAAGCGTGCATGAGCGCGCCGGTGCAGCGCGTCCGCGACATGCTCTTGCCGACGAAGAGAACGGTCCGCGGCGGGGCGCCGAGCGGCAGGAGGGGCGCGGTTTCGAGCGTCGTGCCGCTGCCGTTTAGGTGCATGACCGCGCGCTGCCCCCTGCGGCGAATCGGCCGTGGCCGGCGAGCCGCGGAGTCACCCCACTGCGGTCAAAGCAGCTCGCCACGCCGCAGCGACTCCAGCCGCTCGAACCCCTCCAGAAGATGTTCACCATGGCGGGACAGGATGAAACGGTCGGCAGAACTATAGAGGCTGTGGCGTCCCGGAAGCCACGGGTACTTCCGGAACAGGGCGTCGAGACGCGGCGCCTGGCCGTCGAGGATGTGGTGCGTGCGGTCGCCCAACCACAGACGCACGAGCTCACCGCCGCCGTCGAGCGCGGCCGGCCCGAGCCGCGCGTCGCGGCGCCGGTGGAGCGTGCCGTTCCACCGGCGCTCGCGCACGAACTCGGTGCTGGTCTGCAGGCAACGCAGAATGCGACGCACCACCGCGGCGCGGCGCAGCGCCGCCGCGCGTCGCAGCACGTCGGGCCGATCGGCCGGGTCCACCAAACCCGACGCCTCGAGGGTCTCGAGCGCCGCGGCGTCGCGTTCGAGAAGCAGCTTGGCGGCCATCTCGCGCCGCGGCCCGCGCTCGAGGGGAGCCGGTAGCTGTCGCGCGGATTGCAGGTCCAACACCGCCGTGGCCCCATCGCGAAGTGGCAGGAAATTCCCGCTGTGCAAATCGGGGTGAAAAACTCCACAAGCGGCGAGCCGCGCCGCCACCGCGGCCATGGCCGACCAAGCCGGCGCCGCGGCGGGCATCACCGGCAGCGTGCCGGTCACCAGCATCGAGCACGCCGGCAGTCCCCAGCGCCGGGCGCCGCGCGCCGTCACCACCGCCGGGCACCGCAACCCCGCCGCCGCCACCGCCTGGAGCAACCGCGCCTCGTGCACGGCGGGCAGGGCGCGAAACGCGTAGCGCAGGCGGTCCTTGCCGCGCGGGAAGCCCATCGCCTTGACGTGGACGTCACCGACCTGCGGCAGCACCCCGCGGCCGACCGCGCGCACGAGACGGGTCTGCACCGGCTCGACCCCGGCTGGGAGCCGATCGGGCTGGCGCCGCAGCTCGGCCCACCAGCGGTCGAGCTCGGCCGCGGCCGCCGCCGGCAGGCTCAGTGCCCCCTTCGCCACAGCTCCAGGTAGAACGCCTCCAGTCGCGCGGCCGCGGCGCCCGGGTCCATGGCGCCGCGCGCCCGGGCGTGGCAGGCGGCGCCGAGACGCTGGCGCAACGTCTCGTCGCCCGCCAACCGCAGCAGCGCCGTGGCCATGGCGGCCGGATCCTCGTCACAGATGAGCCCGCACTCGGCCGCGCCGGGCGGCTGCAGCATCGCCGGCAGCATGCCGCGGCGCGACGCCACGACCGGGACCCCGCGGGCCATCGCTTCGCGCACCGCGCGACACGTGCCGTCGGACCCCGGCACCAGGAACAGAAACACGTCGAGCGCGGCCAGCGCCTTGCCGTAGTCGGGCTCGCGGAGGTAGCCGGGGAGCGCCACGTGCTCCCCCAGCCCCAACGCCCGCACCGGGTCCAGCACTTGCTCCTGCACGTCGCGCTCGTTCCCGCGGCCGAGGAGCACGAACCGCGTCGCCGGGCGCTCGTCCACGACCCGCCGCGCGGTCTGCCAGAGGAGGTCGAAGCGCCGATGCGGCTGAATCCGCGCCGTGATGCCGACCAGCACGTCCGTCTCGCGGGCGCCGAGCCGCTCGCGCAGCTCCGCGCGCCCCGCGACCGAGCGCGGCTCGACCGGCGGCTCTTGGACCAGGACGCGCTCGGCCGGTAGACCAAACCGCCGGACGACCTCGTCCTTACAAACCGCCGTCGGCGCCACCACGCCGTCGGTGCGCGGGAACGTCAGGCGTTCCCGCCAGCCCGACTCGGGCGCCGGGTCATACAGGCTGCGGACGACGACCACGCGGCGGCCGCGGCGCCGCGCGCCCCGGGCCGCCAGAACGGCGAGGAGGTGGTCGCTGCGCAGGTGCGCGTGCAGGACATCGTGATCGCCGCGGCCCAGCCGCTGCCGCAGCGCCGCGACGTCGCGGTGCAAGCTGTCCGGCCGCAAGTGCTTGCGCAACAGCAGACCGGTGATGACCGGCAAGCGCCGCCGCCGCAGCTCCTCCCGGATCCGATGCTCGCCGTCGCGATGCATCCACGCAGCCTGCGCAAACAGCACATCCACGCCGCGCTGACGCAGGCGCGCGGCGCAGCGGATCGCCGGATCCGCCGGGCCGGTCCACTTGTAGTTCGCGAACAGATGCAGGACGCGCAGCGCCGGCGCGATCACGGACGCGCCACGCGCCGCAGACGCCAGTACTTCAACCACGAGTGGTAGCCGGCCAGGCCACTGATCAGGAAGCCGCGCCAACCGTCGAGGAAGCCGCGCTTGAGCACCAGGCTCTTGAACATCACCGCCGGCGGGCGGAAGAGGAGATCCAGCCATGTGGCCCGCCGGCCCTCGTTGTGCAGCGCCACCGCAGCGATCCGCGAGAACGAGTCGATCGTGCGCAACTGGTGCCGCAGATCGCGGTAGCTGAGATGCTCGATCGGCTCGCTGAGCCGCGCCACCTCGCCGTCGCTGTCGACCATCACCTTGTCGTGCGGGTTGGTCCCGCCCCAACGCGCCCGACGCCGGTCGAACAGCCGCACCTTGCGGTCCGGCCAGAACAAGCCGCGCCGGATCACGCGCCCCAGGTAGTGGTTGCGCCGCGGCATCTCGTACGCCGCGCCGCGGAGCCCGTCGCCCCGCAGCCCCTCGATCCGTTCCCGCAGCTCGGGCGTAATCCGCTCGTCCGCATCCAGGCTCAGCACCCAGTCGTGCGCCGCCACCATTGCGGCGTACTGCTTCTGCTCGCGGTAGCCCGGAAACGGCGCGTGGATCACCACCCGGGCGCCGGCCTCCTCAGCCAGCTCCCGCGTCCGGTCCTGACTCCCACTGTCGACGACGATGACCTCGTCGCAGAACGACAACGACCGCACGCAGTCGGCGATCCGGTCCTCCTCCTGGTACGCGATCACGCACCCGGAGATCGGGGTGCGCCGCTGCATGGGCGCGGGTTCAGCCGACATCGGCGTCCTCCGCGGCGTCCTCGCGGCGCTCCCGGGCCAGCTCGCGCTTGGCGCGCCCGATGTCGCGCTTCGCGCGGACGACCTCGCCCTTGAGCTGCGCCAGCCGCTCGCGCCACTCATGGAGCTTCTTGTCCCTGTCCACCGCACGCGTTGCTGCCTCAAGAACTCGATCCCGCTCGGCCTTGTCCACCTTGAGCTTCTGCCCAACCAGGTACTGGTTACCGTAGCCTAGGATCCACAGCCAGCGCACGTGATCCAGCACCTCTTCGAGCATCTCCGCCAACCGCAGCTCGCGCTCGGACAAGCCGACGGAGTCAGCGTCCTTCTTGCGTTTGCGAAGCGAGGTCATCGGCGGCGGGTCGAGCGGACGGGAGCGCGGCGGATCGGGATGAGCGAACAGTCTAGCGCCATGATGCACTTGTCTTCATCTCTGGCGCGCGCGATCCGCGCCGGCGTCGCCGCGGCGGCCCCGGCGCTGCTCGGTCTGCTGCCCGCGTGCATGCCCGCCGAGGACGTCCCCGCCGACTGGTCGCGCGCGGCGGGGCGCGGCCGCGACGTGTATCGCGCCTGGTGCGCGAGCTGCCACCACCCGAGCGAGCCCTGGCGCGACGGCGCGCAGGGGCCGGCCGTGGCTGGGGCCTCGCGGGCATTGCTCGAGGCCAAGGTGCTGCGCGGCGAGTATCCGCCGGGGTACGAGCCGAAGCGACGCGGCGGGACCATGCCGATTCAGGCGCACCTCAAAGACCGGCTCGGCGACCTGACGGAGTATTTGGCGGTCGTGGCGGCGGCGGGCCCCTCGGTCGAGCCCAAGTAGGCGCTCTGCGCCCGGGCCGTATGGTGGGCTCCTCTCCCGCGACGCCCTCTTGGAGCGCGCCGCGCGGACCCGGCGACAGCGCCCCGGCCCGGGGTCCGGACCGCGCACAGCCCGGGCGCACGAGCGGCTGCTCTGATAGCCCAATCCCCATTGGCGAGCTCGGGTTTGGGTCACCAAGGCGCCCCGCACAAAGAGCTCCTTGCTCAATCAGCCGCACCACACCGGGGAAGCGCAGGCTCATGGACGCGGGACCCGGAGCGCAGCCATACGTGGGCCCCGGCAGCACCACGAACTGCACTCCGGCCTGCCGCCCGAGCGCTACACCGAGCAAGAGCTCAGCACCGCCGGCTTTGCCGGGCTGGGCCGAGTGCTCGCCGACCTCGCGCGCGACGAACGCCTCCTGGTGTTGCTCGACGGTTTGGATGAGGTGCCGGCCGAACGCCGCAGCCAAACGGACAACGCGCTGCTCGAGCTCCACCGCGCCAGGCCCCGCGCCCCCGTGGTCGTCGCGAGCCGCCGGATCGGCGCCTCGCCCTGCTTAGCGGTTGCCCGCTCTATCTCACGCTCATCGCGCTGGTGGTCCAGGACCGCGGCGACGCCAGCGCGCTGACCGACCTCCACCAGCGGCACCGGCTGCACGATGCGATCTTCGACCTGCTTCTCGACGGCCAGCACCGGGGTCACGGCGCGCCGGCGATGCCCGCGCGCACGCTGGCTCGGCGGCTGTTGGCCCAGCTCGCGTTCGTGATGACCGACCGAGACACGATGGCCGCGGCCCCGAGCGAGCTCGAGACCTTGGTCACGCAGCGCTGCGCCGAGTCGTGGCAGCCGCTCGCCCAAGAGGAACCCTGGCGGGGGGACAAGCAGCGCTTTCTCGCCGAGCAGGCGCACCGCGCCTGCATCCTCGCGCCCCACGACGGCGGCGACGCCGAAGGTGAGCCGCGGGCGACCGACCGGTTGCTCCGCGAGGACGCGCCATGGCGCTGGTGGCACCGCAGCTTTCGCGAGGCTCTGTGCGCCGAGTGGTTGGACACGTTGCCTGAGGCCGACGTGATCGCCTTGGCCGCGCGCATCGGCGAAGATGCCGGGCGCTGGGCCGAGCCGTTTGCGCTGTTTGTGGGCCGCACGGGCGAAGCCAGCGGCCAATGGTTGCTCCGGCTGAGCGAGCAGAATCCCAACCTCGCGCTGCGCGCGCTCGGCTCCGTCGACCGCGTCGACGAGGCGGTGCTCCTGCAGTTGCTCCGGGCCGATGCCGACGACGTC
Organism: Planctomycetota bacterium; assembly: GCA_039029375.1. Taxonomy (GTDB): domain Bacteria; phylum Planctomycetota; class UBA1135; order UBA1135; family UBA2386; genus JBCCGH01. The sequence goes on along the minus strand of JBCCGH010000074.1, from coordinate 21,184 downwards.
GACCGGCGCTGCGAGAGCTATGCCCGGGTGTCTGAGCTCGTGGGTGGCGACGCGTGCACCACCGTGAGCCTGCTCGACAAGCTGGTGCAGCGCGCGGTCGCGCAGCCGGAGCCCAGCACCAAAGAGCTCTGGGTGCTCGATGAGGCGCTACGCGCTTGGCGCGATCACGACGACATCCCAAGCATCGCGCTCGCGGCCGCGCGGGCGCGGGTCTTGTCGCCGTTTGGGCCGCGGCTGACGGACGACGAGGTCGCCGGCCTCGACGTGCCGGGACATCCGGGACACGATGACTGGCGCGACGTTCCGGCCGGGACCGAGTTCGCGATGGGGAGCGATTCGAAGGATGCTTACAACGACGAGCAACCCGTGCACCAGGTCCGGATCGCGCGCGCCTACCGGATCGCGGCGGTGCCCGTGACCAACACCCTCTATGCGAAGTTCCGTCCCGACTTCGACCCCGAAGCGGTCGCCAAGCGACCGGACCACCCGGTGGTCAACGTGAGCTGGTACGACGCCGCGCTGTTCTGCCGCTGGCTCGGGGCGCGGTTGCCGTCGGAGGCCGAGTGGGAGGCCGCGTGCCGCGCCGGGACGACGACCGAGTTCTGCAACGGCGACTCGGACAAGGATCTCAAACAGGTCGGGTGGTTCGACGAGGACAGCGAGGGCAGCACCCATCCAGTGGGGGAGAAGGCGGCGAACGCCTGGGGGCTCTTCGACGTCCACGGCAATGTATGGGAGTGGTGCCAAGACGAATGGCACGACGACTATGAGGGCGCCCAAGTCGACGGCTCGGCTTGGGAGGATGGCGGCTCTGGCGACCGGGTCAGGCGCGGGGGGTCGTGGCGCTACGACGCCAGGTACTGTCGCTCTGCCTACCGCGACTGGTGGCCCCCCGACTCCCGCTACGTCGACCTCGGGTTTCGCCCCGCCAGTTCTGACGACTGAGCCCCTTTCACCCCTTCACGACCAAAACAGGGTGGCGCGTCAAGGGAAGGCCGCCAACCAATCGACAGGCGTGACGGTCGGTGGGTATGGAGCGGGCGGGACAGGGCATGAGTTCCGATCCAGGCGCCCGCCTCGGCGCCGAGCTGCTCACCCTTCGCTTTGACCCGGCCGCAGACGCCTTCGACGACGCCCCGCTGCGCACACGCCTTGCCGAAGTGCACCTGCTGTCGCTGCGTGAGCACTTCTTCACCGCGGGCGGCGTCGCGCACGTGGCATGCCTGCTGACCTATCGCGCAGCCGCCGCGCCCGACACCACCAAGCGAGCGCCACCGCCACTACCCCCATCCGCCCAGCCGCTCTACGAGACCTGGCGCCGGTGCCGCAGCGACCGCGCGCGCCGAGGGCGTGCCCGCCTACCCCTACCGCATCAGGTGGCACCCCGACCACCGCAACGACAACCTCGGGTTTCGCCCCGCCAGCTCGACGCAACGCCAGAACTCCGGTCTCGGCAGAGAGCCGACGCCGGAGCAGTGCGGCGTGACGAACCGCTCCGTGGGCCGCGCTGGTCAACGGTGACTGGCGAAACAGGCTGCGCGCGCCGGGGGTCGTAGGGGCACCTGACCGAGCGTCCCGGCGCGCGCTTTTTCTCGTGGGCGTCGTGCGATGCGCTGCTGCGCAACGGCCGCGGCGCTCGGCCACGGCGACCGCTGCGCCTGCGGCGCGCGCTACGCCGGGCCTCGCCGGCGGTCCACGAGAGTGTGGTCACAGATCACTGCATGCGGTCCTGGTGAAGTGGTCAAGGGGCTCAGTCGCGAGAACTGGCGGGGCGAAACCCGAGGTAGCCGGAGCGGTTGCTGGGGGAGTCGAAGTCGCGGCAGGCAGAGCGACAGAACCAGGCGACGTCGTACCACGACCCCCCGCGCCCGACCCGGGAGCCTATGCCCGCAACTTCCCATGCCGTGCCGTCACAAGACGCACGCGTGTAGTCGTCGTCCCACTCGTCCTGGCACCACTCCCACACGTTGCCGTGCAAGTCGAACAGGCCCCACGGGTTGGCCGGCTTCTCCGCGACCGGGTGCAGCTCTTGCCCAGAGTTGCCGCTGTACCAGCCGACCCGCTCCAAATCCTCGTCGCCGTCACCCGACCAGAAACGCGTCGTCTCACCCGCACGGCAGGCGTACTCCCACTGCGCCTCACTCGGCAACGACAGGCCCGCCCACCGGCAAAACGCCTGCGCGTCGTCCCACGACACCCCCACCACGGGCTGCTCGGGACGATTGAACTGTCGCTTGTCCCAATAACGAGGCGCACGGTGGTCGGTCGCCTCGAGAAACGCCGCGTACTGCGCGTTCGTGACCGGCGTCCGCGCGAGCGCGAAACGCGCCACCGTGACGACGCGCTGCGGGCCTTCGCGATCACGCCGCCCCAACTCCATCGCCGGTGATCCCATCACGAACTCCCCGGCTGGGATGTCGACCATCTCAACGCCGGACTTGTTGTGCGCCTTGAACACCGTGGGGACCCCAAAGCGTTCGCGGACGGCGCGCGACCGGCTCTTGGACAACGCCCGCTCACGCTTCGCCAGCTCGTCTGGCGCCACACGTTGCAACGCGCGCGCCGCGACGAGCTGGCGCTCGGCCAAGCCCACGTCGTCGCCTGCCTCACGGTCAAGGAGCGCCGCCAACGGCGCCGGGTCCACGCGCTTGGCCTCCTCCAGGCACTCCTGCACCAAATCCTCATGCTCCACAAACGCCTCGCGCTCGACCACGCGCACAAACAGCGGCCCAAACAGCGACGTCCCCTCGAGCGCGAGCAGCAGCAGCGTGACCTCGCGCCACCAGTTCTGCCCAAAGCGCTCGGCCAAGACATCGAGCCAGGGCGAAGCCTCGCCCCCTTCGACCCCGGCCTGGGTCACCAGCCGGTGGATCTCGCACGCGGCGAGGTATTCCTGAAAGCTCAAGTGCAAGAACCCGAGCTCCGCGTGGCTCCAGCCCGTGAGCAGCCCGCTCTCGTCCTTGATCGCTTCGAGAAACGCCTCGGGTGATCGGGTCCAACCCACTTGCCGGAGAGGCTCGGCCAGCACCGGCGCCAGCTGCGCCGCGGACGCGCGGGTGCGCCCTTCGTCTCGATGCAGATGCAGCGCGACGGGCTGCAGCGCCTCGCGGGCGCGCTCGGCGGTGAGCGCGATGCCGAGTCGCTTGGCCCCGCGCCACAGCTCGAGCAGGACGTTGAGGCACTCGCGATACAGCCGCTCGCGGCCCTGCGGCAGGTAGCTGCCGCGGTCGCGGTGCACGAGACAGACGTTCGTCAGCAACAGCGGGTTGGCGGTCAGCGACGAGACGCGCTGCGCGCGAAACCGGCGATCCCGCAGCCGCCCGATCAACTCGTCGGCTTTCTCGGCACCTCTGGCGTGGCCGTTCTGCGGGTCGAAGTAGCCCTCAATGACGCGATACCAGTTGCGCACGAAGTCGGCGCGCTGGTCCTCATCCAGCGGCCGCAGGTGCAGCTCGAGAAAGCGCACGCCGAGAGCGTCTCGCGCCGCTCCGTCGTAGCCGGCATAGCGCGAGGTCACGGCAACGTAGCCGTCGCGGTCGTGGGCGAGTGCGCCCTGGATCCACGCCCCCACGTCGGCACGCCGCGCGGCCGGCACTTCGTCCAGGCCGTCAAACAGATAGAGGTGTCGCCCCGCGCCGCGCACCAGGCGCTCCGCAAGACCGGCAGCAAAGCGCGCGGTCGGCGGAAAGGTGCGCGCCAAGAGCGCCTCGACGCCGCCCTCTAGGTCTTCGGGCTGGAGCAGCCGCAGGGGCAGATACACCGGCACCACACCGTCCGGCAAGCCCAGCAAAGCCGGCCCCTCCCGCAGGACGCCGAGCAGCATGCGCCTGAGCTGGGTGGTCTTGCCGGAGCCCGGGTCGCCGAGCACGACGATGCCGCGGTGCCCGCGCGCGGCGGCGGACGAGAACGCCTGGGTGAGGGCCACGTCCTCACGCGCTTGCAGGTCTTCGCCCGCCCGCTCCGCCTCCGCCGCGTCGCCAAAGGTGCGCTCCGACCCGTCCAGCATCAACTGCGCCGAGAGCGGGACGTAGAGGTCCTCGAGCCGGATCGGCACGCGCACGCGGGTCTCGAAGCCGACCAAGGCCAGAGTGCCGTGCAGCTCCTCCATGGCCGCGCGGTAGTGCTCGAGCTCGGAGGCGTCCACGGCGGGGGGCATCGGTGTCGACGCGGGCGCCAAACCCGCGGCCGGGGTGCTTTTGGGCGTGAGTCCCTTGCCCTGGAGCAGCGCTGCCAACGCTGCCACGTCGGGGTCCCAATCCGCCCGCCGCAACCGCGTCACTTGCAGGTTGGTCAACGCAGCGATGGGCAAGTCCTCGATCGCCTCGGGATCGAGCGGCGGCGCCTCGTTGACCAGCACGGTCACGGCAGACTCCGCCTTCAAGGCAGCCTCGACCTCGCAACGCACCCAGTCCTTTGGGTCGTCGAGCCGACGCCGGCCGTGCTGGTTTTGCACGGTCAGCCACTTGGTCCCAACCAGCACCAGCACGACTGCGCTCGCCCGGACCGCCTGCGTCAACGCCTCCCGCCAGTCCCCCCCTGGTTCGATCGAGCGGTGATCCAAGAAGACCGCCTGCGTCCCAAAGATCCTCCCCAGATCCGCGTTCAGCCGGTCCGCCACCAGCCCGCAGTCCTCGTGCCGGTAGCTGATGAAGACCTGCGGCTTCGCGTCTGGTCGCTTCCTCTTCGCCACGGCCGGATCGTACCGCCGGATCGACGGGACTCCACGGGCCGCTCGCTCGTCAGAGCGCCTGCTCTAGCCCGGTGCGCACCAGGCCCACGATCTCGGTGACGTCCTCCGACGCCCACAGTGCGTGGTTCTGCGCGTCGGTCAAACCGTTCTGCAAGCCGGCAGACCGCAGCAGCCCGATCGTGGCGGTGAGACGGTCATAGCTCTTGCTCGCCTCCTCGTAGGAGACGTCGTGGCCGAGCTCGACGTTCTCCGGGTAGACATCGAGCAAGTGGTGGAACTTGGGCGTCCCGACCTCCCCCTGGCCAATCAACACCGGTCCCAAGTCCTCGCCCGGTGCACGAAGCGCCTGCGCGAGGTCGGCCACAATGCCCCCAAAGCCGCCGACGAGATAGAGAGGATGGCCGGCCTCGAGGTGATACAGCGCCTCTTCGAGCACACCGGGCATCAGCCCCTGAAAGTTGGTGCGCTTGCCGCCGATCAGGATCGCTGCATCGGCCTCGGTCGCGAGCCAGCGCCGCATCCGCGTCAGCGCGTGGGACCGACGCCTGATCGTGGCCGCTGCCTCATCCTGTTGCTCGGTGGCCGTCATCGCCATGTCGGCGCGGTCGTCGACTCGGACGTAGCTGCACACACCCCGCTCGGCAGCCTCGGCCTTCTTGCTGAGCTTGGTGTGATAGTCCCAAGCGAGATAGTTGACGAACGGTGCCGGCCGCTTCGCGCCCGGTTGCCGGCTCGGGTGATCGAGCGCCTCGTGGCGGGCGATGCCATGCACGGTCGAGGTCACGGTCCCGCTGCCGAGCACGCCGCCGTAAGCGATGCTCGCGCCGAGGCCGAGGAGCTGGCGCGCAAGCCGGATGCAGAGGTCGTGGAGATGGGTCTCGGTGTATCCCAGCGGCTCAAGATCCTCGTTGCCGCTGACGGAGATCGCCACCAGCCGATCCGCGAGCGGCTTGCCGGCCGCGGTCACGACACCGTCCCCCCAAACGAACACAGCGCGATGCTGGGCAACGCGCGGGCGATGAGCTCGCGCTCCTCGGCGTCGACGTGCAGTCCGGGACACAGCAACGACGTGGCGCCGCGCGCGGCCAGATGCGGCTCGAGGCGCAACAGAGTGCGCACGTCCGGAATCCAACTGATGACCGCCGCGGTCATGTCCGCCCGAGCATACTGCTCCGCCCAGCGGGCGTGGAAGGTCGCGAGCAAGCCGTCGCTGACCGCGCGGTCGATCACTTCTCGGCTGCGCTGCGGGTCCCAGCGAAGGACGCGGTGCCCGCCGAGCTCGGGCATAAACCGGGCCCAGTCCTGCGCGCGAGCGTCGATCGCCACGATGGGCGTCACGTGCCAACAGTTGTCGAGGTCGGCCGCGAGCCGCGGCGTACGGGCGGTGTGGATCTCTTCGCGACACCACGGGCGGCTGGTATAGGCCTCGGTGACGACACTCAGCACCGCGCTCGCGTCGAGGAGCCCATCCCGAATGTGCGCGGCCCACTCCTGATTGGGACGCACGCTCAGGTGCGCGACGTAGGGGGAAAGATCGCGGTACTCGCTCGTGACGACGTGCCACAGCGTCTCAGCAATCTCCGACCCCGAATCACCGTGATAGCTCACAAACAGACTCGGCGGGGACGCACGCTGGGTGAGCAGTGACAGCGCCTGGGCCTCGACGCGTCGTGCCAGCTCATACGCCGTGGCCGCCTGCCACTGCTCTTCATCGTCGGCCGTGGCCGTGATGGTGACCGCTTGGCGACCCCGCAAGAAGTGCAGAGAGTCGAACCGCAGGGTGTCGTCGAACTTGAACGCGTGCAGGTGAACGTGAGGCTTTGCGGCGAGGTCGTCGAGCCAAGCCAACCAGGCCGCGTCGAGGACCAGCCCTTCGCACACCAGCACGACGACCAGAGTCGCGTCCGTCGCGGCGTCTGAGATCGGCCGCGGCAGTGGCGCATGGCCCGGGTGGGCCTTGGACCGCACGAAGGCCGGGATACCCAGCCCGGTGTCCTGGACTTGTTCGCCGGGCCGCACGAAACGATGGACCACGGCCTGCGCCAGCGCCTTGCCGGCGTCGAACGTCGGGTGTCGCACGACGATCACCTGCAGGGGCGGGCGAAGAGTGACGAGGCTCCCCATTCAGCAAGTCCCGGTCGTGCGCTTGCGGTGCCGGGAGCGCCTGGCCATCGTGCGCGTATCGGGCAACGGCATGGAAGATACTTGGAACAGTTGGTTCAGGCAGTTCGAGTGGACAGACGCCGAGGGGTCCAAGAGGCCACTCGTCGCCGGAGTCCTCTGGCCAGACGACGAATGGAAGCCGAGTGACGCCGATCGAGCGGCCGCGCTCGCATTCTACGTTGAGCTGCGCACGCGCGTCACCTTCGAGCGCCTGCCCTACCGACACGGCGATGAGAAGGCGGCTCTGGAGAGCCTCGGCACGCTCTTTGGCACCGCTCGAGACCTGGTCCAGCACCATGGTGCCGCCGGCGGTCACTTTGCGACCGTGGTGCAGATCGTGCTCGGACGGCTCCGCCCGCTGACGTCGACGTGGCATCGGCGCGCGCTGTCGGGCCAGCTCGACCGCCAAGACGAGCGACGGCAATTTCGCCTCGAGCTGCAAAGCAAGCAGGCAGAGTTCCGGCGCTACGTCGAGGTGTTCGCGCGGATGGCGGGCGTGCCGGCCGTCGGGGCCCCCGACGCCCCGTCCAGTCGTTTCGACGACGGCCCGGTGCCGCCGAAGATGCTCGGCACCGCTGCCGGTGGTCAGCTGAGCCTCGACGATGTCCTCGAGCTGGAGCTGCAGCGCGTGGCGAACCGGCGGGACCAGGTGGACGCCGCGGCCGCGCGTTCGATCGGCGGCGTCGGAGTGTCCGGCCTCGCGATCTCGGGCGGCGGAATTCGTTCGGCAACGTTCTCGCTCGGTGTCCTGCAGTCGCTCGCGCGCCACGGCGTCGTCGATGCCGTCGACTATCTGTCGACGGTTTCCGGCGGCGGCTACATCGGCTCGTTTCTGAGCGCGCACCTCGTTGGCAAGCGGTGGTCGGCCCGCGACCTGCTGGTGGGCTCGAGCGCCGGGAACGCCGGGCCGGATCCGGCGCCCGTGCGCGAGCTGCGCAACGACAGCAAGTACCTGATCTCGCGCGGTCGGAAGGCGTTGGGCCGGGCCGTCCTGCGCGCCGCCCAGGGGCCGCTCGTGGTCGCGGCTGCCCTCATTGTGGGGTTCGTTGCGTTCTTCCTCCTCGAGCCGGATGGCGTGGCGTGGTGGCTGTCATCGGCGATCCTGCTCGCGCTCGTTGTCCTGATGTTCCGCAACGCCAACGCCACTTCGTTCCGGCCCTACTATCGAGACCGGCTGGCCGCAACGTACGCGAAGCGCCCGAGCATTGGGCGGGTCCCAAAGTTGAGCGAGTGCGGCGACGAGGCGCCGTATCACCTTCTCGTCGCGGCAGTGAACTTGCCGGGGAGCGAGAGCCCCGAGCTGCGCGGACGGCGCTCGGACTTCTTCGTCTTCAGTCCTGAAGCGTGCGGTTCGGTGCTGACCGGCTACGGCCCCACGAACAAGCTCGAGGCGCGGGACCAGGAGCTGGATCTCGGTACCGCGATGGCGATCTCCGGCGCGGCGATCTCGACGCACCTCGGGACCCTGCGCCGCCCGTTGCTGCGTCGACCGCTCTTGCACCTAGCCCGCTTGGGCTACTGGCTGCCCAATCCCCGCTACGCCCACCGCCGCCGCGACCGCTGGCAGACGCGCGGCATCGTCGCGTTCGCCAGGGAGGTGTGGAACCGCTTCGACGAGAAGGGCCGGCACGTCAATGTCTCGGACGGCGGGCACATCGAGAACCTCGGCGTCTACGAGCTCCTGCGCCGTCGCTGCAAGCTGATCGTCTGCATCGATGGCGAAGAAGACCCGAGCCTCACGTGCGGCAGCCTGATCAAAGCTTGCCGCTACGCATGGATCGACCTCGGGGTCAACGTCCGCATCGATCTGGACGAGCTGCAGCTCGACGATACCGGGCACACACAGGCTCACTTCGCGCTGGGCACCATCGACTACGGCGCCGGCGACGGCCACGGCCATCAGGTCGGCTACCTGCTCTACATCAAGCTCTCGGTCACGGGCAACGAGCGGGACTACGTGCGCGAGTATCGCGACCGCCACCCGGCCTTTCCCCACCAGCCAACGAGCGACCAGCTCTTCGACGAGGATCAGTTCGAGGCCTACCGCGCGTTGGGCGAGCACGTGGGCGACGATCTGTTTCGCGAAGAGCTCATCGGCGAGGCCGCGGGCGAAATCCGCATCCTCGATTGGTTCAAGCGACTCGTCACCGCGCTCGAACCCGAGCTTCCGGATTCGGTGCGGTCGTCCCGTTGACCAATGCGGTGGTTTTTGTCGCGGCACCGTACGTTCACGTTCCGACGAGGGACCAGGCCGCCCAGTCACGCCAGGGCCAACGCGGCGCCCCCTGAGAACCCCGCGCCGCCGCGAGCTGCTGCCGCGCCGTGCGCAACGCGGCCACGGGCGTCTGTCCCTCGGACCACAGGGCCCGGTAGAACGCGGTGGTAAACGCGCGGGTTGCCGCATCGCCAACCCGCCAACGCGCGCCGAGCACGGCACGCGCGCCGGCGACGTGCAACGCGGTTTGCAGCGAGGCAAGGCCGCGGCCCGAGATGGCGTAGCCCAGGCTCGAGTCACATGCGGAGAGAACCGCGAGTCGGCAGCCCGACAAATCAAGCGTCAAGAGCTCTTCGCCGGTGATCGTGTCGGTCGGCCGCGGCCCCAGTGTGAGGCCGCAAAACGCGAGGGGGCTCATTGCCTCGGCCAAGCCTGTGTAGGCGCCGGTGCGGTGGAGCCAGGACGGCAGGGGATCGGCCCCGCGGTCGGGCGGCACGCAGCCGGACGGTGCGCGATCGGGCTGGGCAAAGCCAGGCCGGCCCAGCTCGGGCGCGAACCAGCCGTGAGCGGCGAAATGCACCCAGCCCGCTCCCGACGTCGCGGTGTGGAGCGCCGCGCCGGTGGGCGTCGCCACGGTCCGCGCCGCGCCCTCCGGATGCCGCTGTGCAAACAGCTCCTGCACGGCACTCACCTCGAGGCGCGCATGCGGCAACGTCGGCACCGCCGGCACCGCGGCCGCCGGCCCAACCACGAGGAGATCGCCACCGACCTCCGCGCGAGCCGCACCGCCAAGGTGCGCGAGGGTCGGCCGAATCGCGATGTCGACGCGGTCCCCGAGGCAGCCGGCGCCGTCGGGAAGGGCCGCAAACGGTACGAGCTGGAGCTCGCCGTCCGGCGCCAGGTGCACCAGGCTCGTGGCGTCGGGCGCCAGGCCGAGCGGTTGCCACAGCAGCGCCCGCAAGCGGTCCAACACTTCTCGCACGCGTTCGCGCTGGGCGTGGGGATCGAGCCGCCAAGCGAGTTCATCTTCGATCGCGCGCCGCAGGGCGCCGAGGGCAGCGTCGACCACGGCATGCGGCCCGAGATCGACGCGCCACACCGGCGCCGCGGGGCGCAGAACGAAGGCGATCCAGCGCGGCGCGGACTGCGGTGGTCCGCGATCGGGGAGCCGGGTCGCCGTGTAGCAGCGATAGGCCACGGCCGCCTCGCCGGGCCCGAGCGCGGCGCACATCGCCGCAGGGATCGCGGGCACCGGCAAGGTGTGCGGCGCGCGCATCACGCGCTCGGCGCGGTCCACGGCGAGCCGTGCGTCGATCAAGGTGTGGGCGGACGCGTTCGCGCGGATCTCACGCACCAATTGGGCCGCGGCGGTCCCCCACGCGGCGCGATCCGCCGCGGCTGCGTCGCCGGCCATCGGCATGGGTTCGCCGCGGCTCAGCTCGACGAGCTCGAGGAGCGTCGCATTCCACGCCGCGGTATCAGCATGCCGGTCGGCGAGCGAGAGCAGCACGTCGACGCCCACGCCGAGCCGCCCGGCGCGAAGCCGCAACCGGTGCCAGCCGGGTTGGCGGTGCGCCGCGAGGAGCTGCGATCGCAGCCCGGCCGCCGCGCGCGCGAGGGCGCGCGGGAGCGCCGGGTGTTCCGGCACACGCGCCAGTAGCAAGCACGCAGCCAACGCGTCGGGCCCGCCGGAATCGGGGTCCAGCTCAGCGCCGGCGGCCGCGTCACACAGCTCGATCGCCTGCTCGAGTTGCCCTTGCGCCGCGCGAACGCGAGCCAACGCCGCGCGCGCGGCGCGCGTCAGGTTTGGCGCGCTCAACCGCTCGGCAGCCGCCAGCGCGCGCGACGCTTGCTCGTCGGCGGCGGCGAAATCGCCAATCAGCACGAGGGTGTCGGCCTGCTCCAAGCGCGCCGAGAGCAACTTGTCGGAGTCGGGAGCCTTCACCTCGAGGGCCGCAATGGCGGCCCCCCGCAGCGGCGCGGCGTCGGCCAAGGCACCGCGACTCATCAGCAGCGACGCGAGCGTGAGGCGGCTGAGCTGGACGCTGGTCGCGCCCGGGCCCAGAACGCGCTCCTTGGCCTCGAGCACTTCACGCGCCACGGCCTCGGCCGCGGGCAAGTTGCCCTGCTGCGCCAAGACCAGCGCGAGATTGGCGCGCGCGGCCTGCACTTCGGCGTGGTCGTGGCCGAGCCGACGAGTCCGCGTAGCGAGGACCTGCTCGATGCGCGTGCGCGCTTCGTCGACCCGCCCAGTGGCGAGCAGCGACCGCGCGTAGCTCTCGCGGGTCAGCTCCAGCGACGGGTGGTCGGCCGGCAACGTGGCCTCCCGGTGCTCGAGGAGCGCCTCCTGAATCTCGGCGGCGCGCGCATGCTCGCCCAGACGACCGAGCACCACGGCGAGGTTGTTGCGCAACGTCATGAGATGCGGATGCCCAGGCGGCCGCGTCGCGCTCAGCTCGGCGAGCGCCCCCTCATAGAGGTCACGGGCCTGGGCGAGCCGCCCCGCACCGAGCAGACACTCGGCCAACACCGCCAACGCGACCTGCGCCGTGCCGCCACCTTGGCGGCCCGCATCGCGCAGGGAAGCCAACACCGCGCGCGCTTCCGCCGCCCCGCGGGCCGGGTCGCCGAGGCGGGCGCGCGCCGCCGCGAGCTGAATGCGCGCCAACATGGCGACGCTGTCCGTCGGCGGCTCAGCGCCCGGCGGATGCGCCAGGGCCTTCTCCAGGGCCCCCACCGCCCGATCGGCGTGCCGCGCCGTGAGGTCGGCCTCACCCCGGAGGTAGTACGCCTCCCGCCGCTCGAGAAGCCAAGGCTCCGGCACCGAGCGCAAGGCCCGGTGCGCCCTCCGCAGCTCCCGACGCATGGCAGACAACTTCCCTTGGTCACGCAACTTCGTGGCCCGATCCAGGTGAGCCCGGGCCTGCCGCACCGGCTCGCTCGCCGGCTCGCTCGCCGGGTCGGCGGCGGCCTGATCGGGGCGCGGGGTCTGCGCAGCCGCGGGGACGAGGAGGGCGAACGGCAACACGGCGGCGACGAGGTCGATCGAACGGAGCATGCGCATCCTCCATTCCAACGGACAACGGACCGCGAGCGCGCGATGGTGCAGAAAAACGCCGTGCCGCACCGCCGGATGGCCGCGCGTGGGGGGCGTCGCGGACCACGCGGCGAACGGTTATGACGCCCGTGCCGCGTGCCCCGCGGTGGCCGGCCATGAAACAAGAGCAGGACCGAGATCTGCTGCGGCGGTGCGAGATGCGCCAGTGCGGGCTGCACGACGCGCGCGCCGGCTGCCGCGCCGCCGCGGGCGTCGCCCCGCCTGAGGTCCTGGTCGTGCTGCAGCCCGAAGGCGGCCTCGGCCAAGCGCGGTGCGTGCTGCTCGACATTCTCGGCCGCGAGGTGGCCGGGCCGAAGGTCCGGTGGCGCACCGCCGGCGACGTCCTCGGACGCTTGTTCTTGTTGTTGCGCCGGATCGCGAGCCGCGCGCAGCGCACGCACGTTTCGCTGGGCTACGTGCTCGCGGCGCTGGCGCGCGAACGCGTCGATGATCGCCGCCGCCACGATGGTCGGCCGCGCTGCGGCAGCTGCGTCGCCTATGGCTGGGTCTCGCGGCGATGTCTGGCGCGTGGGACCGTGGACCGCGACGAGCTCGCGCCCACGGCCGAGCCCGGGCGCCTCGAGCCGGCGTGTCATCAGTATGTGTCCGTGCGTGCCGCGACCCCCGCACCCGAGGCGGTCGCCGCCGGCGCGGCCGAGGAACGTCGCGCGGAGCGGGTGTTGGCCGCGTTGGAGCAGCTGGCGGCGACCCAACCGGACGCGGCGCGCCTCCTGGTGGGCCACTACTTCGAACGGCGCTCGGTGCGACGCCTCGCCGCCGAGACCAACGTCGATCGCCGCGAGCTCGCCCAACGGCTGCGCCGCGCCGAAGTGGCGCTGGGCGAGCTGCTGGAGGGCCTCGCATGACCGAGGGACGCGACGACGCGCGCGCCGCGCTGGCGCGAAAGGCGCTGCGCGACCCCGCGGTGCGGCGGCTGTGGCGCGCGCGCCAACCGCACCCGCCCCGGCGTCGCGTCCACCCGGTGCTCTGGGTCGCGGCCGCGGCATCGGTCCTCGGGCTCGGTTGGCTGGCGTGGCCGGACGATCGCGACGCCCCGGACTGGGAGGCGCTCTGGGCGCGCATCGATCGACGCGCATCGACCCCAGCCGCGACGGACACCACCCTCGCGCGATGGGCACCCGCGGCCGACCACCGCCGGTGGCTCACGGTGCCCGCCGAAGACGCCGCGATCTGGACGGAGCTGCGCGAGGCGCTCCCCGACGTGCCGCGCGCGGTGAGCGGCTCGCACGTCGCGCTGCTCGAGCCCCGCGGCGGTGTCGAGCAAACGCCGGCAGCGTTGACGGTCCGGGTGACGGCCGAGACTCCGATCGACCTGCGCATGTCGTTGCGCGCGGACGACGGCACGGCGAGCGCCTGGGACGTCACACTCGAGCCGGGCGTGCGCCACGTCGCGCTGCCGCAGGGGCTCTCGTTTGGCGCGGGAGTGAGGGTCGCCTGGATGCTAGACGCGGGTCGCGCCCGGGCGCCGGGACCGCCGGCGCTGTTTTGGGTGGTCGCGCCCGACGCCGCACCCCGCGCGACGCCGCGCGCCGTGGTCGAGGGGCCCGCGGCCCGGGTTGCCGAGGCGGCCCGACTCCTGTCGCGCGGCCTCCACCGCCAAGTGCTCGACCAGCTCGACGCGTGCCCGACGCCGCTGCCGCCGGCGACCGGACGCCGCGCCCGACTCCTGCGGGCCGCGGCCCACGCCGCCCGCGGCGAGCACGGCCCGTTCGCGGCGCTCGACCCGACCCCGTGAAGGTCCCGGATGCGGCGCGCCATTTCCTGGACCATCGGGCCGGGACCGTCCGTTGTCCTCCGCGTGCCCCCACCGTCATGCACTGCAGAAGATTGACCATGCCCAACGCGTCGAGCCCTTCTCTGTCCTCCTGCCCCGCCCGCGCCGCGACCGTGCTCGGTGTGTGCCTCGGAGCCCTGCTCGCGACGCCAGCACCGACGCCCGCGCAGATCGGCCGTCAGCTCGCCCAAGCCGTCGGCGACACCGCCGTATCGGACTTCGGCCGGACGGTGACGACCATCGGCGACGTCGACGGGGACGGCTGGTCGGACTTCGCGGCCACGCAAACACAGCCCGCCAGCGGCGCCGGGCATGTGTGGTTGCTCTCGGGCCGGGACGGGACGGCGTTGCGTCGACTCGATGCAGCACCGACGGAGACGAACTTCGGCCAGGACATCGACGCCCTCGGCGACCTCGACGGCGACGGCGTCCCGGACCTGATCGCCGCGAGCTCCGAGAGCGTCGTCATTCTCTCCGGGGCCACCGGTGCGCGCCTGCACGAGGCCGCGGCCACCGGGCCGGTGACGGTGGCCGGCGTCGGCGACGTCGATGGTGACGGCGTGCCGGACTGGGCGTTTCAGGATCAGAACGGCGTGGTCGTGGCGTCGGGTGCCGGGAGCGCGCCGATCCACTCGCACCCCCCGCTGTCCCTCACCGAAGACGTCATCGGCATCGGTGACGTCAACGCCGACGGCCGCGGCGACTACATCATCAAGTCGCGCCGGACGTTCGCGGTCCACAGCGGCCGCAGCGGCCAGGTGCTGTGGATCTCCACCAGCACCGCGGAGGTCGCGGCCGCCGGCGACGTCAACGGCGACGGCATCGCCGATCTGATCACGTCCGATCTGGGGGTCGACGTGCACTCCGGTCGCGATGGGTCGTTGTTGTTCTCGCTCCCCGGTAGGGGCGGCTCGGGGCTCGGCGGCGGCGTCGACCTCGACGCCGACGGGCGCGTGGATCTCGTGGTCGCGGATTGGCCCGACGGCACGGTGGGGATCTTCTCGGGCACCGTGCGCGCGTACTCCGGCCGCACGCGTCGGCTCCTGTTCGAGATCTTTGGCACCGAGACCGGCAGCTTCCTGGGTTGGGGTGCCGCGCTGCACCCAGGGTTTGGCGACGAGCGCCGGCCCGCGGTGCTGGCCGGGACACCCGGCGCGTTCAACGGCGAGACCGCTGGCGGGACCGTGGTCGCCGCTGCGATCCCGCGGCCGGGCGAGATCGATGGCACGTTCCGCGCCTTTGGCAACCCCTGTGGCAGCGCGAGCGCACGCCTCCGCGCCGCGCCGACCGTGCCGACGGTTGGCGAGCGCTACCCGGTCACACTCGACGTGTTCCGCGCACCCACGCCGACGACGGCGGTGCTCCTCCTCGGCGCCTCGAACACCCAGTGGGGCGCACTGGCACTGCCGCGCGTGCTCTCGCAGATCGGCTCGTTTTGCAGCTTGCGCGTGGCGCCCGACGTGGCGCTGCCGATGACCGGTGGCGTGTTTGATCTGCAGGTGCCCGCGGTGCCGAGCTTGCTCGAGCAGACCGTGTACCTGCAGGCGTTCTTCGGCAGCCCGCTCGAGGCGAGCGACGGGACCGCGCTAACGTTCGGCAACTGACCCGGCGGCCGGCGGCCGGGGTGGCCACGCGCAGGGTGATCTTGTGACGGCGGACTGCTGACCGCGGCCCGGTCGGACCCTACGATCCGCGGCGACGTGGCCGCGAAGGGAACGGAAACCAAGCCCCGGGTGTTTTTGAGCTACGCCCGGCGCGACGAGGCGCAGGCGCATTGGCTCGTGCACGCGCTCGAGCGGTGCGGGCTGGACGTGTTCTTTGACCTGAAGGATCTGCCGCCGGGGTCGCTGTGGCAGGACGAGCTGCAGCGCGGGCTGCACGAAGCACGCTTCGTCGTGGTGCTGGTCTCGCCGAGCTCGATGTCGCGCGCCTGGGTGCGCGAGGAGATGCAGGCGGCGCTGGCCAACCGCGCTGGCAAACCGGGACGCGTGGTCCCGGTGATCCTGTGGCCCACGCCGCTGCCGCCGTTTTGGGAGACGCGGCAGTGCGTCGACCTGCACGGCGACCCGGCGGCCGGGCTGCGCGCGCTGGTGCATCACCTGTGCGATCCCGCGACCGAGCCACCGGCGGGGCTCGAGGCCATGCCCCCGGTCACGCGCTACCTCGAGGCGGGGCTGCGCGACGAGCTGGTCGCGTTCTTCGCGAAGTGGCTGGACGACCCAGACGCGCGCGGGACCTGGGAAGCGCGGCTGGGCATCGAGGAGGAAACGCTCGAGAACTTGCCCACGGCCGAAGCCGCGGCCTCGGCCACGCTCGAAGACCCGACGCCCGACAACCCGACCGCGGTCCGCGCCGAGCGGGTGCTCACGTTGGTCGCCAAGCGCTACGGCAAGAAGGACCCCGACGTGATCGCCAAGGTGCGAGCGTTCCGCACTAAGCTCGCCGGCGCGCAGCCCACGCCCGAGTCATCGCTGCTGGAGCGCTACCTCGCGCACGTTCGCGAGCAGCACAACAACCTGCTCGCGATGTTCGGTCGCAGCGACACCACACGGCTGCTCTCCGACGTCTGGGTCGAGCTCGCCGTCGACCCTCAGGCCGCGGCGCCGCGCCTCCCGGACAAGGTGCTCCGCCGCGGCGGCACCCGGCTCGACGACCTGCTCGCGCCCGCGACCCGTTGGCTGCTGCGCGGCGACCCGGGCTCGGGCAAGACCACGCTGTTGCGCCACCAGGCCGCGACCCTGGCCGAGGCCGGCGGCCTGCCGTTCGTCCCGCTCTACCTCTCGCTGCCGCAGCTGCTGCACGCCGGCCTGCCGCCCGAGCGCTACATCGAGCAAGAGCTCGGCACGGCCGGCTTTGTCGGGCTGGGCCGAGTGCTCGCCGACCTCGCGCGTGACGCTCGCCTGCTGGTGTTGCTCGACGGCCTGGACGAGGTCCCGGCCGAACGCCGCAGCCAAACGGACAACGCACTGCTGGAGCTCCACCGCGCGTGGCCCCGCACCCCCGTGGTCGTCGCGAGCCGCCGCATCGGCGCTGAAAGCTTTGACCTTCGAAGTCACGGCTACGTCGACGTCAACCTCCTGCCGCTCGACGCACCGCGCAAGCGGCTGTTTCTGGGCAAGTGGCTTGGCGACGACGCCCAGGGCGGGCCCGCGGACCAGACGCTCGCGATCGTCGACAGCAGCACGTCCCTCGCGCTGCTCAGCGGCTGCCCGCTCTATCTGACGCTGATCGCGCTCGTGGTCGAAGCCCGCGGCGACGCCCACGCGCTCACCGCACTGCAGCAGCGACACCAGCTGCACGAAGACATCTTCACGCTCCTGCTCGACGGCCGGCACCGCGGCCGCGGCGCGCCGGCGATGCCGGCTGCGGGGGAGACGCGACGGCTGCTGGCGCAGCTCGCGTTCGTGATGACCGAGCGCGACACCATGGCCGCGACGCCGAGCGAGCTCGAGACGCTCGTCCGCCAACACTGCACCACGACGTGGGGCTCGCTCACCGGCGAGGAACCCTGGGGCGCCGACAAGAAGCGCTTTCTCGCCGAGCAGGCGCACCGCGCCAGCATCCTCGCGCCGCACGACGGCGGCGACGCGGCGGACGAAGACCAGGAGAGCGCAACTGACCGACTGCTCCGCGATGACGCGCCCTGGCGCTGGTGGCACCGCAGCTTTCGCGAGGCCCTGTGCGCCGAGTGGCTGGCGACGCTGCCGGAGGACGCGGTCGTCGCGCAAGCCGCGCGCATCGGCGACGATGCGGGGCGCTGGGCCGAGCCGTTTGCGCTCTTCGTCGGGCGCATGGAGAAGGACACCGGCCCGTGGCTGGAGCGACTCAGCAAGCAAAACCCCACCCTGGCGCTGCGCGCGCTCGGCTCCGTCGACCGCGTCGACGAGGCCGTGCTGCTGCGGCTGCTCCAGGCCGACGCCGACGACGTCGACCGGCGCTGCGAGAGCTACGCGCGCGTGCCCGAGCTCGTGGGTGGGGAAGCTTGCGCGACCGTGCGCCTGCTCGACAAGCTCGTGCAGCGCGTGGTCGCGCAGCCGGAGCCCAGCACGCAAGAGCTCTGGGTACTCGACGAGGCGCTCCGCGCGTGGGAAGGCCACAACGAAGTCCCGGGCGCCGAGCTCGCCGCGGCGCGGGCGCGGGTTTGGGCACCGTTTGGTCCACGCCTCACGGCCGACGAGGTCGCCGGCCTCGAGGTGCCGGGCCATCCCGGGCACAAGTACTGGCGCGAGGTCCCGGCGGGGACCGAGTTCGCGATGGGCAGTGAGTCCGAGCAGGCCTACGGGGATGAGCAACCAGTGCACCGGGTTCGGTTCGCGCGCGCCTACCGGATTGCGGCCGTGCCGGTGACCAACGCGCTCTACGCACGGTTCCGCCCCGACTTTGACGCCGAGGCGATTGCCGAACGACCCGATCATCCCGTGGTCAATGTCAGCTGGTATGACGCCGCGCTGTTCTGCCGCTGGCTCGGGGCGCGGTTGCCGTCGGAGGCCGAGTGGGAAGCCGCGTGCCGCGCGGGGACGACGACCGAGTATTGGAACGGCAATACGGGCGAGGATCTGGAGCAAGTCGGGTGGTTCAACGAGAACAGCCAGGGCACCCAGACCGTGGCCACGAAGCCCCGCAATGCCTGGGGCCTGTTCGACGTCCACGGCAACGTCGACGAATGGTGCCACGACCACTGGCACGGCGACTACAAGGGAGCGCCCGCGAACGGGGCCGCATGGGAAGAGGACGGCTCTGGCTTCCGTGTCTTCCGCGGGGGGGCGTGGTGGTACGTCGCCAGGGTGTGTCGCTCTGCGTACCGCAGCGGGTGGCGCCCCGACTACCGCTACGACTTCCTCGGGTTTCGCCCCGCCAGTTCTGACGACTGAGCCCCTTTCACCCCTTCACCGCCAGAAGAGGATGGCGCGGCAAGAAAAGCCCGCCACCCTATGGACAGGCGTGTCGGTCGGTGGGTATCGGGCGGGCGGGAAGAGGCATGAGTTCCGATCCAGGCGCCGGCCTTGGCGCCGAGCTGCTCACGCTGCGCTTTGACCCGGCGGCCGGCGCGTTCGACGACACCGCGCTCCGCGCCCGCCTCGCCGAAGTGCACCTGCTCGCGCTGCGCGAGCACTTCTTCACCGCGCACGGCCTCCCGCACGTGGCGTGCTTGCTCACCTACCGCGCGGCCTCGGCGCCCGACGCCGCCAAGCGAGCCTCACCGCCCTTGCCCGAGGCCGCGCAGCCCGTCTACGAGACCCTGCGGCGCTGGCGCGCCGAGCGGGCTCGCGCCGAGGGCGTGCCCGCCTACGTCCTGTTCACCAACCGCGAGCTGCAGGCCATCGCCGCGACGCAGCCACGCAGCGACACCGCGCTGCGCGCCATCCCCGGCATCGGCGCCAAGAAGGTCGCGCGCCACGGCACGCAGATCCTCGCCCTTCTCGCTCCCGCACCCGAAGGAACCGACCATAAGGAAGCCGCACCCGATGAGGCCGACGCATGACCGTGTCACCCCGCCCGGCCGCGCGGCCGGCCCGCGCCGAGCTGCTCGTGCTGCAGAAGGCCGAGGACAGCGCCGCCTGGCTGTTTGCCCACACGCAGCGCTGGCCCAAAAGCGCCCGCTTCGTCGTGACCCAGCGCCTGCAGGGCCATGTCCTCGACGTGATCGACGAGCTGGTCCAAGCGCGCTACGAGCGCCGTGACCGCGCCGCTCGCCTCGCCCGCGCCAACCTGCGCCTCGAGCGCATGCGCCACCTGCTGCGCCTGGCCAAGACGATCGGCGTCTGCCCGGCGCGCACGTTCACGGGCGCGATGCGCCGGCTCGACGAGATCGGCCGCATGCTGCACGGCTGGCGCGCGCGCCTGGGCGGGGAGGCCGCGCCGTGAGGCGAATCGGCAACCTCTGGCCGCAGGTCGCGAACTTCGACGCGCTGTGCCACGCGGCGCGTCGGGCCGCGCGCGGCAAGCGCCGCAGCCACGCCGTGGCGAGCTTCTTGGACCGGCTAGAGCCCGAGTGCTTGGCGCTGGAGCGGGCCCTGCGCGACGATCGCTGGCGGCCCGGGCGCACGGCGACGTTCGTGCTGCACGACCCCAAGGAGCGGCGCATCACGGTAGTGCCGTTTGCGGATCGGGTCGTGCACCATGCGCTGCTCGGGCCGTTGGAAGCGGTGTTTGAGCGGCAGATGATCGCGCACAGCTTTGCGTGCCAACGCGACAAGGGCACGCACGCGGCGCTCCGCTGTGCGCGGCGACTGGTGCGCGGCCACGAGTGGTTCTTGAAGCTCGACGTGGCCGCGTTCTTTGCGTCGATCCCGCACGACGCTGTACGTGCAACGCTCGCGCGGGTCATCAAGGACCGGCGCGTGCTCGGGCTGTGTGACCGGATTCTGCGGGGCCCCTGCGGGCACTCGCGCGGGCGCGGGTTGCCGATCGGCAGCCTGACCAGCCAATGGTGGGCCAACCTCGTGCTGGCGCGCCTCGATCGGCTCGTGCTCCAGGAGCTGCGGCCTGGGGGGTATGCGCGGTACATGGACGACTTCGCGCTGCTTGATGGGGATCGGAGAAGGCTGCGCGACGCGCACCGGGCAATCGCCGCGTTCTTGCGCGATGAGCTCGGCCTGCGCTTGAAGGAGCGCGCGACCGTGCTGGCACCGGTCCGCGAAGGACTGCCCTGGCTCGGCTGGCGGGTGTATCGCGGGACGGTGCGCGTGCAGCGGGACAACCTGCGGCGCGCGCGCTGGCGGCTGCGGCATCGGCGCTGGGAGTACGAGCAGGGCCGCCGGGACGCGGCGAGCTACCGCGCGGCGGTCGCCGCTGTGCTGGCGCATCTGGGGCACGCGGACACGCGGGGTCTTCGGCAGGGTTGGTTTGCCGCGCACGCGCTGGAGCTATGAGACACCACGGGTCACGGAGCACCGGCTCAGGCAACCGTGTCATCCGCGGGGGGGCGTGGAGGAACGACGCCAGGGAGTGTCGCTCTGCGTACCGCAACAGGTGGCGCCCCGACAACCGCAACGACAACCTCGGGTTTCGCCCCGCCAGCTCGACGCAACGCGAGAACTCCGGTCTCGGCCGATGCCGACACCGGAGCCGTGCAGCGTGACGAACCGCTCCGTGGTCCGCGCCGGCCGACCGTGACCGGCGAAACAGGCTGCGCGCGCCGGGGGTCGTAGGGCACGAGCCCGAGCCTCCCGGCGCGCGCTTTTTCTTGTGCGTGGTGCGATGCGCTGCTGCGCAACGGGCGCG
>JBCCGH010000073.1:0-45489 GCA_039029375.1 Planctomycetota bacterium | reverse complement strand
AGCTACCGCGCCAACGCCTCGCCCCAAGACCGAAGGGCGCGTGGTAGCTCGATTTCTGTCCGCTAGATCACGCCAGGCACGCGCCTGGCTCAGGCGGCCAGACTTTCCGGAATCGGGTGGTCAGACATTCCGGAACTCACATGGCCAAGCGGCCAGGTCTGGGGGATCCCTTGAGGCACCAGCAGGTTGCCTGTGCCAGGCACGGTCCAGGGACCCAGAGTCGTGACGAACGCGCCGAGCGGCGATCCTGGGATGAAGGGTTCAAGCGGGACGAGCGTGGGGTCGTAGGCGAGTAGCAGGACGGCGAGGCTTCCTGGCAATGCATCGAGCGAGAATGTGACCGTGCTGCCGCGCACCGACGGGCCATAGATGTCTGCGGACGAAGGCGTTGACGTCTCGTTGATCGTGATCGTGCCGCCGGTCGTCGTCACAAAGGGAATGCCGGAAATGCTGCCAAAGCTACCAGTTGACTCACCTGAAGGAAGCTGTCCGTGACATAGATCAGTGGCTCCGGGTAGCCCGAGAACCGCTTCCCGGACCTCGCCGGCATGCCGCTGGTCATCCTCTATCTGGTTGCGGCGGCGTGCTTCACAGTGCGCTCGCAACGGCCGACTGCGCTTGGAGCAGCGCTGACATTCTGCGAAAGGAGAAGACGATGAAGTACGCATTACTCGCCGGGTTCGTGCTCCGACGCCCTCTGCGCTGGTGTTCAGCGGCGGCCGGCTCTTGTTTGCGGCTGACGACGGCGTGAGCGGCAACGAGCTCTGGGTGGTCGACCCGGGCGCGAGCGCGCAGGCGGTCGGCACGAGCTGCTCGGCCCAGCCCGCGCGCATGCTACGCCCAGGCCTTGGACGATCCGGTGCTGGGCTCGGTGGCAACCGTGCGCGGCGCCGGCGCGCCGCCGGGCAGCGCCGGCGCTGTGCTGCTCGGAGCGCTGCAGCCGCCGGTCACTTTCTCGAGCTGTGAGTTCTATCTTGGACCGATCGGCCTCTCGGTGCTGGCACCGGTCGCGGCGCCAGCCGGTGCATTTCAGCTGCCGATCCCGATCCCCAACGCCGCGGCGCTGGCCGGCGTGCGGGTCGGCATTCAGGCGGGTGCTCGGACCGAGCTCGGCCCCGTTGGGTGCCGACCTGACGCAAGCGGTCGCGTGGCAGCTCGGGCGATGCGTGGCGTGCGTGCCGCGGGGGGCGGTGTACGGGCGCCGCAGCGCTCAGCGAATGACGGCAACGCTCGGGTTGCTCACGGTTTCTCGCCGCCAACGGCAGCCTCAGCCAAGTGCAGGAGGACATGGGCTGCTCGTATCCGAAGGTGCGTCTTGCGCCGGATCGGGTCGAAGACCATCGACGCTCCCCATCGAGCGGACGGCGCGACCGGCGTTGCGCGCTCCTCCCAGCGTTCGCCGTCCCACTCGAGCGTGTCCGCTAGGCCCGCGCCACCCTGACCCCCAAACACCACGACGCGTTGACGCAACGGGTCGTGGGCCATCGCACGCGCATCGCGCTGGCGGGCAAACGGGATCCGGCGCCAGGCGAGCTGCGCCGAGGGCGAGGGCGAGGGCGAGTCCGACGATGCGGTGATCGAGGCACGACATCCGTGATGTGACCGTCATGAGAACCCTGACTCCAGCGTGCCCCGGAGCGCACGAACCCGCCTCGACATGCAACCAACGCGACGCGGCGAAGGCGCTGGTCGCGCTCGGCGGGCCGCTGCGCCCTCGGCGCATGACGCGACGTGGATGCCGCGCTTTCGGTTCTGTGCACTCGCCCGCGGCCGCGCCGGCGCAAGACTGCCACGAGAGCTCGTGGGTATCAGCGCCCCGCCGTGGTGGCATCGCGCCGATCCAGCGGGAGGGCGGGGCGCGGGGACGCCGCGGAGGCATAAGGGATCGATCGCGTGGCGATATCCCCGCCGGCGTCGTCGTCGCTCAACGTCGGCGAGAATGCGAGTTGAGCCAGTCCCGCGCCGCTTGGATCCCCGGATCGTCGTCGCCACCGGGCTGGGTCCCGCGGCGCAGTGGTTGGTCCACCGTGACGTCGGGGTGGACGGGGCCGCCGTAGCGGCGCAAGGATCGGTCCGCGTAGACGGACGTCGTGATCGCGAGCACGGCACCGCCCGGAAGCTCATGCAATTGGTTGCCCGTCGTAAACCCGCCGGTTGGGGATCCCACGAGCGCGGTGTCGGGGCGGCCGCGAAACGACAATGCCACAACCTCTCCGGACGATGTCGTTCCTGGGCCGATCAGTACCGCGACGGGTGCCTCGGGAGCCCGCAGCCGTCGTCGCACGGACCCGATGCCCTCGACTGGGACGCCAGGTCGGGTCGAGCGTTCCTCGACCGGCACGATGTACCAGGGCGTCGCCTGGTCGTCGTTCGTGACGAAGTATCCGAGATCGCCGGTGCCGAGGAGTGGCTCTAGCCCGGCGAGCATCGGGTACATCGAGCCGCCGCCGTTGCGGCGAAGATCGATGATCCAGCGCGTGGCGCCCGCTTCCTCGATCTCGAACACGAGCGTGCTCAGTGCGTCAGCGAAGGTCTGAAGCCGTGCGTCATCCAGGACGTGGACGCCCGGCACGAGAACGTAGCCGACCCCCTGCGGTAGCAGGCGTCCGGATGGCATCTCTAGCTCAATCGGCTCCGCGTCCGCGGGTGAGGTGGCCCGCTTCCGCGCCATCTCTTCCGGCGAGTAGAACTTCGTGTGCCGGTCTACGTAGCGGGCGATGTCGCGCAGGGCATCGTAGGTCGCGCTGTTGGACTGCGCTCCGAGGAGGCCGGCGAGAAGCCTGGCGCGGGCGTCATCCCAGTCGATGGAGTCGCTGCGGAGCGCGTGCTCGCGCAGGGTTTCGAGGGCGCGCAGGGCGAACGACTGCGCCTCTACCGAGGGTGTGCCGATGTCGTTCGCGGTCAACGCCTCGACTCGGAAGTCGTCGAGCCAAAGCACCCCGCCTCGGCCAGCCAGCGTTGGCCCGAATTCGAGTTGGGTGGCTCCTGGATACACCGGCAGGGTTGTCTCAACTCTACCCCAGGGCCGGCTGCCAGTGACGGGGCGGCCGTTCATGTTGTCGGTCGCCACGACCTGCCCGCGTGCATCGCGAAGCGTCACGAAGAATCCGCTGATCCGGCTCTGGACTCGGTCCGCGTGCACCATTGCCCTCACGCGGATCGCCACCGTGCCGGCGGCGATCGGTCGCGATCGGGCGGACATGATGATGAATCCGCCGGGGCCAACTCGCTCGATCCGCAGGGCGCGTCGGTGGTCAGGGGACGAGGCGACGCGCGCCTCGAACGACTCGGGTTTGACACCGCTGATGCGCCAGCCGGCCGGCGGCTCGCCGAGCGGGTCGGACTCGAACGTGAGGTCCTGCGCCGCCGCGGTCACTCCTAGGAGCGCGGCGGGCAGCAAGGCGCGAGCGGTGGCGTGCAGACGCCCGGCCCGTCGTCGCGCCGCGCGTTGCGACGAGTTGGCGGCTCTGAGCGACTCTTGAAGGTGGGCGCGGAGGATCATCATCGCCGCCGCCAGCATAGCAACGGGAATGAGCGGCTCTGCCGCGGTGTGCGATTGGGACGGTGGCCGCAGCGAACCGGCGCTTTTTGTCGCGGCACCGTACCGCCGGACTGAGGGCGAGCCGTTAGTGGCCGAGCCGCAGGAACAGGCTGCCGGTGAACGCTGCGCCGGCGAACGACCCGCTGGGGTCCAGCACTCCAGCCGGCGTCGCGAGTGAGAAACCGAGTAGGCCCACGGCGGCGGGAATCGGCGCAGGGACATCCGCGTGACCCGCCGCGTTGGTCGCGAACGACACGCTCGCGAAGAGGATCGTGTCGCTGTGCGCGCGGCAGCGTTCTCTGTGCAGAGGGCCTTGGTCGAGAGCGGGACCGTGCACCTCGCCTTGTGGTCGAGTGCGTTGGCGGCTGATGGCGGTCCGCCCATCTGCAAAAAAAAGTGAGACGCGAGCCCGACGTCAGATCCATCGCTCAAGCACTCACTCGCACCTGAAGGCTCCTCGCATGCGCTTGCTGTAGCGGGCCGTTGAAGAAGTGCTTTGGCCGGCAGGGTGGTGATTCTCGATGCATGTCGGCCCGCGAAAACGTAGGCGAATCGGTGGATTCGGCGAGGCTTTCGCGAGTCGATCTGCGTGAGAGGGATTCGCACGGTTGGAGCTGGCCGCGACCTCGCCGCCAACCTCGAGGTGCCGCGGCGGCGCGCGTTGCGGCTCGTTTGGCGGCGCGTCGGTGCGACGGATCTTGATGGCCTCCCCTGGGGCGGCGGGTTGGGCTGGCCGGCGTGGGGCGAGCCATGAGTCGGCGACGAACGCAGCACCGCAGGTGAGGAGCAGACAGACAGCAATCAGGCCGTGGCGCACCCGGACCAGCGTAGCGCCCGGCCGTCGTGCCTCGGCGATGAGGGCATGAACACGGTACGCCACATATGACCGGTTTCTTGGAGCGGCCTTGGGTCGGTTGGCGTTCCCCGCGAGCCCCGGTCGCGCTCCGCTGTCCTGGGTGGAGCTGATCATGTTCACCTCGATTGCTCATCGTGTGGTCTTGGCTGTTGCCACCTCAGCGCATGCCGTAGCGGCTCAGGACGAGTGCACCAACGCGATCCCGATCCAGCTCGGAGTGACGTTTGGCTCCACTCAAGGCGCGACGACGAGTTGGTGACGGGCCACTGCGGCGCGCCCGGCGGTGGTGCCGGAGCGGATGAGGCTGAGCGCGGACGGTCGGAAAGTGGTGGATCGGTTCAAGCGGGCGTTGGCGCGATGGTTCGACGCACGTGGTGCTGGATCCGTTGACGTTGATCGGGAGGCTGGCAGCGTTGATCCCGCGGCCTCGGGTGAATCTGACGACCGATGCGCCCATCACGCGCTTCGCGCGCGATGGGTCCCCGCTACGGAGTCTATGCGCCGGCGGCATCCGGGCGAGCGTTGGTGGTGCCCGAGGAGGATCCCGGAGAGGACGGGGCCTCCGAGGAGGCTCGAGGTGAAGGTGATGGGGCGACGGCGACGAAGCGGCGGCGTCGGTACTCGTGGGTGGGGGGCTTCCTGTTGCTGCTCGCGTGGCTGCCGGTGTACGTTGCCGTGAGACTGAGGAAGACACGATGAGCACCTTCTCGCGCGCGATTGCACGCACTCCCGCAACGACCTTCGCGAACGGGCTCACGACCGCCGATCTCGGCCGGCCTGAGCATGCGCGCATGCTCGACCAGCACGCCGCCTATGTCGACTCGCTGACCGCACTGGGAGTCGATGTCGTCGTCCTCGAGCCGCTCGACGAATTCCCCGACGCGCACTTCGTGGAGGACGCGGCCGTCGTCGTCGCGGAGTTGGCCGTGATCACGCGCCCCGGCGCGCCAGCCCGTCGGGGCGAAGAGCTCGCGATCGAGGGTGCCCTCGCGCCACACCGCGCGATCCACCGCATCGAGGCACCGGGCACGCTCGATGGCGGTGACGTGCTAGAGGTCGGCGGCCACTTCTTCATCGGCCTCTCGGAGCGCACCAACGCCGAGGGCGCCGATCAGTTGGCGCGGATCCTCGCGGGCGCCGGCTACCCGTCTTCGAACGTGCCGGTCGGTGCCGGGCTGCACCTGAAGTCCAGCGTCAACGCGCTCGGGGAACGGCGGTTGATCCTGACCGAGGCACTCGCGGCGTCCCGCCACTTCGAGGGCTTTGACCTCGTGGTGACACCGCGCGAAGAGGACTACGCGTGCAACGTCGTGCTCGTCAATGGGACCGTCTTGATGGCCGCCGGTTTCCCGCAAGTCAACGCGCAGCTCGCTGAGCTCGGGCTGCCGGTCGTCGAACTCGACATGAGCGAGTCGTGCAAGATGGACGGTGGGTTGACCTGCCTGTCGTTGCGGTTCTAGAGGTGCGAGAGACGCTGTCCGGGGGTTCGGGGGCTCACTTCGGACAAGGAGCCGGCCGCGTCAGCAGCCGGGAGCGTTGGGAGGTCGACACGGTGCCCCGTTCGCTGACAGTGTGCGCGCTCGGTACCGTGCGCACCGCGACGCCCACGGCCTCCGGAGTGCTCGGCATCGGTGGACAGGTGGCGTTCGTGTATTCGGGCGACAGCGGCCCGGCCCGAGCGGCCGCCCTCGAAGCCGCCGGCGCGACCGGCCGCATCCTGTCGTCGAACGTGACCGAGACCGAATTCGTGCGCTGAGGAGCTCAGTCCGTCGGTTGTCCCAGGTCACGGACCACGCGGCGGACGGCCCAGGCGATCGCGATCGCGACGGTGATCAAGACCGCGCCAAACAAGATTGCGCCGGACCCGGCGGTCCCCTCGGTCTGCTGGTTGCCAGCGCGTCGCATCCAAGCCAACGCGCCGATGGAGGCGATTGTGGCGGTCGCGATGAGGCCGACGACCCAGCCGAGGGCCCAGCCGACGGCCCAGCCGAGGACACCGTCGCGATCCGCCACCGACACCATCAGCCAGCCGGCCAAGAGCGCGACCTGGGCGACCCCGAGCGCGACGAGTGGTGGCCGGTGGCGGACTTCGTCAGGGAGCAAGAACCAGCCACCGGCCAGCAACACCGCCAACCCAAGCCCGGCCGCGCCAGCGAGCCGGGCGCGCAGTCGCGCGTCCGCCGCGACGATGCGGCCGGCCTGCACGAGCAGCAGGAGGGCGGTCGCCTGCAGGCCAAGGCCGAAGAACAACATCAGCCGCGGCAGCAAGTCGGCGGCTTGAGGCAGGGCGCTCGGGTCCGCGTACGCTGCGGGCCATGTGCTCGGCCGCTGCGCCAGGAGGTGATTACGGCTCCAGCTCCACGCCGTGAACGCAAAGCACGCGAAGGCGCTGGCCGGCAGCGCGACCCGCGCCACGCGCGTCTTGGTCCAGCGCCAGCCGCTCTTCTGTACGTAGAGCAGGTAGAAGCCAATCATCAGGGCGGGCAGCAGCGCCATGAAGCGATGCGAGAGCAGCAGGTTGGCGGTGTAGAACGCCGGTCCATCGAGCAGCTGCACGAACAACAGGGGGCCGACCCCGAAAGTGATCGCGAGGCCGAGCACGAATGGCAGCCAGTCGCGCAGAAGCTCGGCGATCGGGTCCGCGGCGGCGCCTTCTGGAGCGCGCCGCAGGCCGAGGCCCGCGAGCCAGAGGCTACCGACCGTCACGTACCCCGCGCACAGTGCGTGCGGCACCAACGTCGCCTGGTACAGCCAAGCGTGCAGGTTCATTTGTGTTCGACGCTGCCGCCAGGCCCCGTGCCGGCTTGGTCGAGCCAGGTGCGAATCTGCGCGAGCGGCGCGGGGTCACCGCTAGTGGTGGGCCAGTCCCTCGGCCGGTCCGCGGCGATCCACCGCAGCCACTGCACCAGGGCCTCCAGCTCCGTCGGCGTTCCAGCAAAGGGCGGCATGAACGACTTGGTGCGCTGCAGCTGGGCGAGGTTCATGCGCAGCTGGTCGGTGGTCCACGTCGCGGTCAGGTGGCGCACGCCGTTGGCGCCCTCGATGCTGTGGCAGACCGCGCACAGTCGGCGGAACACGCGCTGGCCGAGGATCAGCTGGTCGTTGGGCAGGTGCTCGGCGCCGCGCACCGGATAGGGATCGTCCGCGACCGCTCCTTCGATCCGCATCCTTGCCACGTCGGTGGGCGTCACGGCGTTGGAGTAGAGCACGTGTCGAATGGTGAACGGCTTGCGAACGCCCTCCCGCACGAACTCACCGGCCCCGGTGGCGGCAAAGGCGAGCGCCAGCAGCAGCGCGGCCGTGGCGCGGTCGATGGCGACGCGGCGCCACCAGAGGACCACTACCGCGTACAGCCCCAGCAACGTCGAGGCGCCGACCGCGATGGCCAAGAACATCGTCATCGCGACGCTGCCGCCCAGCAACCACCCCCGGCTGTCCGCGGGCAGCACGGACACGAACCACAGGCCGACGATGGGCATGACCAGCATGGGCGCGAGGAACGGCGCGATGGCTCGCTGTAGCCGAGCCCGCTCGGCGGCCGAGAACGCGGGCGCGAGCTGCGCGACCAGCACGGCCGCGAGCGCCGCCAGCGTCCAGGCTACGAGCGTGCGATACACCAGCGACGGCCAGAAGCTCGGATTGAAGAAGCCGTGCCACAGCGAGCCGGTCTGCAGCCACTCGCCGGGGGTGAGCTGCCACGACAGGATGCCGTTGATCAAGAACAGGCTGAGCCAAGAGGACACCGCATACAGCGTCAGCAACGCCACGCGGGTGCGGTGCGGAAGGCGACGGCGGTAGCGAAAGAACAGGTAGCCCGAGACCACCTCGAGCAGGAAGAAGCACCACTCCGTAGCCCACAGCCAGTGGAACTCGCGCACCATGGCGCCGATCGTTGGCGCGCTGACCTGCACGGCGGTCAGCCACATGCCGACGCCGGTGAGCGCGCCGAACACGAACGACACCAGCACCAGGAACAGAAAGAACCCGTCGCTGAATCGTCGGGCGAGCGCGTCGCCGCGGCCCGCGGCGCGCTCGAGCCAGAGCAGCAGGGCGCCGGCACCCACTGCGAACTGCGCGACGAACACGTGGACGATGCCCATACCGCCGATGACCATGCCCGGGATGGCGGGACCGAACTCGCTGACCGGATAGTGGGTGGGGTCCTGCATCGGCGCGGCGTGCCGAACATATCCGACCGCGGTGTACTTCACCCGGTTCGTTCCACCGCGTTGGCCGCCACCCGGTTCGACCGCGTCCGTAGCGCCGAACCTGCAGTCCTTGCTTGACGCTCACGGCGAGGAGAAAGGAACCCAGGTTCCAACCCTCGCCGGTGTCGCGCTCCCGGGAGGTTGCAGGGGTCGGTAGAACGCCGGCGCCGTGTGCGTGGCCGTGTCGCCCCTTGCGTCGACCGCAGTGCACCGGGCGCCTGCGATGGGAGCTCCGGCTGCGGTGGCGAGGAGGCCGGGTTCTGGGCCTCGCACTTTGGCATCTGGCCCCAGGCGATCGCGGGCGAGCGCCATGGGTTCTACCATCGACTCATTCGCGCGCCCCGAAGAGCTTCGCGCGAGGATCTGCTGCAGCTCGACCGCTGGGCGCGTGAGTGACGACCATGATCGACACCGCCGCGGCGGCGCTCCGGTCGGGGATACCGGGCGCGCTCCTGCCTTTGCTCGACCTTCGAACGCTCATCGGATCGCCGGAGCAGCGCGCGGAGGCGCTGGCCCTCGGTGAGGTCGTGATCGCGGCATCGCGCGCTGGCTTGCCTGCGGAGGTCGAGCACGCCATGCCCTCGATCCTTCTGGCCGAGCAGCCGTCCTTGGAGTTGGCCTCGCGCCGGCTGGCCGCATTCGATCGTCTGGTAGAGTCCGTGCTCCTGTACGAGTAGGGCGGCCCCCGAGAGCCCGCCGGCGAATCCACCGTAGCAGGACCCGCCGGTGCGGTGCGATCGAGGCGCCGGCCCCGCCCGCTACAGGGCACGAGCCCTTCACAGCACGGATGCCGTGAGCCCGTTCGTGAGAGTGAACCCCGCTCGAGGGCCGTCATCTAGAATCGCTGCCTGCCAGCTCAGCACCACGGGCGGCAGCCAATAGGGAAGCCCGAAGGCGACCGTGGCGCTCCCGCCCCCAGGCAGTTGAAGCGCAAAGGCTGGCGCAAAGGGCGGGCCCAATAGCAGCGCGCAGCCTCCCTGCAAAGGCACCGCCGCGGTTCCTGCCGACACCAACACGACCGCGGGGGCGCCTCCTCGTCCGTTTGCCACCGTCAGACTGAGCTTGGTTCCCACCGAGGTGCAGCCGAGTGAGGAGAGGGTTGGGGAAACGCCGCCAGTCCCGGGGCAGCCTTGGCCGTATTTCCGTCGTGGCGCTCCGACACGGAAAGTACCGAACGTTGTCGATGGAGTACCAATCCCCGCCCGAGTGCGGAATCACTTCGACGTACGCCACGACCTCGGTTGCGAACTGGACGCCGACGAAGGCGGCGCAGCAGCCGCCGGGAGGGCCGAGCTCGGGGGTGCCTTCAGCGATCAGCGCCCCGTCGCCGTCATATGCACGGAAGCGATTGTCGACCCTGTTCGGGTCAAACCAGCCGAGGCCGACCTCACTCACCGGAGTCGCGAAGTCGATTCGAATCGGCGTGTAGCCACCGCCGGGAAACGAGGCTGGAAAAAGGCAGCAGGGTGTTTGTCGGTCACTTCCGTGCCGCTCGCGGCCCATCGAGCAACGCTCGCCACGCCGAGGCCCGGGCCCGCCGAAAACGTCACAGGGCCCAGAACGAGGGGGTTGGCCGCCGTGCCAACCGGGAAGTCCTCGAAGTCCACCAAGGCAGCCGCTGGATTCAGCAAGCTCGGGTCGGTGATGACTTGTGAATCGAGGTGGGCGGAGAGAAGCAACGAAAAGGTGCAGCAAGCCCGAATCTTGATGGTCATGACTTTGGCCGTAGGAAGGTTGTCGAGGAGCGCGCCTCCGGATGCGAGATACAGCGCCCCCTACTGGCTCGCGCCGCGAGAGCCCTGCCGAGCTCGAGGGACTGTCGAATCATGTCGGTGGCGCTCCTACGCGCTGGGGCGGGGGAGGCGGTGCGATGGTGCGATGCGCTCCGTGCCGTAGTAGAAGAGGCGGCCGCGCGGGTCCGGGCCGCAGAGATTTCTGAGCGGCGGGGACCGGATGCCCGCCCCGCGAGGGGGAGCTGTGCGGGCGTGCAGCGCCGCCCGGCATGTGCAGAACGGTGCGTCTGGCTTGCCCCTAGGGTGCGATGTGGAGTTGGCAAGTTGGCGAGGCCGTGTCGTTGACGAAGAGACGCCCGTCCGCGTCCACGGCAAATCGCGTTTGGCCGTGGGCCAGCGGTTGGGGCTCGAGCGCCCGGATCGCCCCCGTACTGCTGTCCAAGGCGGTCAGCATCGGCCCCTCCTGCACCGTGTACACCAAGCCACCCGCATTGGCGGCGAAGAGAGCAAACGGTGCAAAGGCGCAGGGATGCTGCCATCTGGTGATGAACTCACTGCCGGTCTCGCGCCAGGCGTAGAACGTGCTCGGTGGCGCGGGGGTCCAACTGTGGTGGTAGTAGACCGTCCCGTCGGGGCCGACCATCACCGTGTTGGGCGGCTCCCCCGACCATCGGTGGGCTCTGATACTGGAAAGAGCCAGTCCCGAGGTCGAACCGTTTGACCACGATGCCGTCGTTGATGTAGACGGCATCGTCAAACAACGCGGGGCCGCACGAGTTGCCGCTTCCACAAGATCGGGCCACCGACCAAGCTGTGGCGCCGTCCGCGGCGCGAATGCGGCGGTAGCAACGACTCGGCACTAGCTCATGGGTGCAACTAGCCTCGATATGACGCCGACCACGCGTCGCACCTCCCGACGGGTCAAATAGTACGCCAAGGTGACCCGCAGCCAACGGCCCCCCTCGAGCGCAAAGAACGTGCCGGGCACTCCTCTTCGTTCAAGCACCTGCCGAGTATCATTCTCCGTCTTGGACCACGCGTACCCTCCCGCCGGCCCCAGTAGAACAATACCGCTTCGCTTACAGTCTCCCGGACCGAACAGGCGCAGACTTGAATGATGCGTAACGAGCTCCACAAGGAAACCGGAGAGCATTCTGGTTCTCTTGACCCGGATAGACGGGCTCATTCCCCCGTAGCCACCCAGGCTCGCGGCTAAAGACACGAGCGCCCGAATCGAGAACGTGCTATCCGGCAAACGATCACTTGACACAGCGTCATATGGTGGCTTGACCAACACCCTTGTCGTCACGAGGACGCCGATCGGTTCAGAAGTCGATAGCCATTTGTGGCCGCAGAAAATATATGCGTATGTGTCACTAGGATCGCCTCCAACATGTATGTTGCCGACTGCGTGTGCGCCATCCACTACTAAGCGTAGGGTCTCTTTGATTCGGCTGCGGACGGCTTGAGCGATATCCTGCCATGGCACAATGATGCCGCTGCGATGGCACACATGGCTTACCACCAGGGTTACGTGTTTGTATTCCTCATGCTTCCTCACGATCTCTTCGATCCTGGCTGCGATCGTCGCAACTTGTTCGTCGTGGGGCTGCTGCATTTCTGCGCCAGTGAACGGTAGAATAACAGCATGGTGCTCGGTGATTCGCTCCACCCCGCGGACAACGGCGACTTCCGATTGATGCTCATAGGGAGAGACAATAATCAGGTTCTTATGCTGCGCCGCTAAGAGTGCGACCTCCAGCGCTCGGCTCGTGGTTGGAAAGAAGTAGACTCGCGCCGGTGGCGCCTGCCCTCGCCCTTCAAATAGTGCGAGGACCTCGCTGGTTGTGCTGGATATCAGGCTGCTGAGGCACTTTTCTGCTCGCGTCGACGACAAGCCATGGCTTTCCAGCTTCGCTATTACTGACCGCTCCTTTGCGGCATTGTATCGAATGCGCGGGGAGATGCCTCCGCCAAAAATCACTGCCCGCCGAGACCCGGCTTCAGGGTGATACGCTGTGTCGAGGCACTCGAGCTGCGCAGTCTCGGAGAAGCGGCGAGCCCATGTCCAAATGCGATCTCTGCGCTCAGCTAGCCATACTGCCACCGAAAAACCGCTCGCACATAAAGACGCTGGGGCCGCCACCGACAAGTCAGTTAGGCGCAAGTAGAATGATTCATAGGCGTGGCCCCCCGTCGCTGAGTGGTTGATCCCGCTGCAGTATTGGATTTTCCACAAGAGCAAAGGGGCGATGCCGCATGCGCTGGCCAGTAGAATCAGTGCCCGGCGCGCCAGTCGGTTGTCGCGGGTGAGCGCGGCGGGAAGCGGCGCCGCCAGGCAAAGGGTGGCAGTGGACAAGGCCAGCGGCACGGCGACGAGAAGGAGAAACGTAGTTGCGACGACTTGGAGGTAGACTTCCGGGGGCGCTGGCAAGAGCGCGTTCCGAAAGATCGGTGCAATGCTTCGCTCGGTCGCAACGTACGTCCAGAAGTCGTATCCTATGACGAGAGCAAAGAGTCCCGCGATAATAACGGACGTGTAGGTTGCGCCATGCCGCCAAACACCGAGCAAGAGCGTCATCGTGGGCCAACCGTAACGGCCGTCGGCGTGCCAAGGGATAGTTTCCGGTTTTCTCCCATTGAGCACGGGTAAACATAGTACCGGTCCACGGTCGGCTCCCCGTCCGCGCCGTAACTGTACGTGGCCAGGAGTCCTGATGTCCGCTGGGTGCGAATGCTTCGAGTTACACGATCGCGCGTGACCGCACGCTCCTGGTGAGAGTTTGCGAGGGCCTTGGCCAGTATCAGCATAGCGTCATATGCTGTTGCCTGGTACGCGTACACCTGGCCAAGAGTTGCGTCTTGCTCGATCAAGGCTTGGAACGAGCTGGCCTCCTCGTGATCATTGCTAATGCTGCCAATTGGCTTTACGGGAAACGCTATGCACGTCGGAAACTGATCGACCCGGAGGTCGTCGATCATGCACCCATCGGTAAGGACCACGAGCGGTCGACTCTCTTCATTGTGATGGGTGTACGCATCTCGGAGGTACAGAAGGAATCGGTTGTAAGTAGATCCGTACCCAACGAACACAATTGCGTCCGGTCGATGATGCTCGACTTGTTCAGCAAGCCGCCTCGGATCACCTCGAGACAGGTCAACTGGCTCTGCCAGTCCGCCAATCGTGCTAGTTCGCAGAGGATGGAGGTTGCGAAGAACATCCTCGGCCAAAGGGCGGACGTAGTCTTGGTTGTTCGGATCTCCATCACAGAGGACGACCACGCGCTTGGCGCGTCGGTGTCGTGCCAAGTACCGGTGGATGGCCTGCGCCTGAAACGCGTCGCTTGCGGGAATCCTGAAACAATTGCGGAGACGCGTCCTGGAATAGTCTCCGCCTGGATATCCGGTACGGGGACTCGTTGCAATGGGCATGAGCAGGGGGATGCCCACTTCGGCGTAGAGCTCGGCTGCAGCGACGGTCGTCGTCGAAGAGCTATGACCCAGTACAGCGATGATATCGGGAATCGACTGCATATGCGTAGCGATCGCACGGGCTTTCTCGGCGATGCCATCATCGTCGAAGTGGATGATCTTGACGTCGAGATGTTGGGCCAAGTTGGTCCACGCCGTCGAGAATTCCTTGGCGTGACTGACTGCACGGCAGACCGCTCGACCCTGTGAACGATTGTACGGATACGGAGGCGGAGCTTTGCTCTTATAGCCAGGTACCGGCTCAGCGCGCGGCGCACCCTCAGCGACTACTGCGACATAGACCGTTCGGGAGTGCGACGCTCTCGACTCAAAACTACAGGTCGCTGTTGCGATAAAGGCAGCGGCGGCAGCAACATATTGCAACTTGTTCACTTCAACCAGCTTTGATCACTGACGCAAACGTGGCGAGCCAGTCGACTCTCTTACGGTGGCACCGCGCGCCTCGGGACGCCATCGACGACGTCCTGGCGACACGGTCTTGCGTGCCACGTAACACCCTGACTTCATCCTCGGCTGGCTGCGACCTGCTGTCAAGACTTGTCGGTCCCGCCGGGGGATCGTGGCCAGGTCGTGAGGCGCGGGGCGCCCGGAGAGTCGTGGGGCGGCTCTGGTCACTCTTGCTTTGCGTCGGGCGACCGCGCCCGTGCGAGTGCACGGGAGTGACCGGGCCCAAAGTTGGGGCGGTGGGCCTCGCGCATGCGCCCTCTTGGAACGCGGCTAGGCGTCAAGACCCTCCTGACGCCCCCGCGTTTGGCGGTGGGGCTGGCGCGAGGAACGGACCCCCGTCGGTCGATCTGGTCTTGGCGGTGGCAGGCTGGTCACCGGCGCCCGCTGCTGATGACCCTCAGACCCCGTCTGTGCTGGAAAAGTCAGCCGGGCGGTCAGGTCGGCGGGAGCGAGTTATGTTGATGCCCACAAAGTTTTGTTGCGCCATCTTTGGCGCTGCTGTCGGTCTGTCCCGGGACGCCGCGATCGTCGGGTCAGCCGCCACGATCGGTGCAGCCGGCCCGGCCACGGGAGCGGCCTTCGCATTCCAGGGTCCCTCGTAGCAGTTGGCGGCGGGGGCACGGGCGGCACACGGCGGCAATCAGGAGCCGCACGCCGGCTAGGCGATCTGAGGGGGCGCATGCTCGCTCCCTATGGCAGGGCCACGTATCGCCTGCGCATTGGAATGACGCGACGACGTTGTTTGTCGCTGCAGGGCCGGGGCTGCTGCCCGGCGGGATCCTGCTGGGCGTGTGGCTGCAACCGGTGTTCGCCGTTCGTTGCCGCAGCGCGTGCGGTTTCTATGCGTGCGTGAGCCGGGGGTGTGTTGGGGCGTGCGGCAGCCGGTGAACCCTGGGTTCGCGAACACTGTCGAGGCGGCGGATGGAAAATCGGCGGTCAACGTCGCGAGGCCGGCGCCCGGGTTGTTCATCTTGACTATGAGGATGTCTGCCTCGTCGAACGACGTCACCGGCCACGAACTGGTACAGGCGTCGAGGTCGGCCGTTCGCGTGAAGCTGCCGGTAGCGTGCGGATTCCCCGCGTCGTCCACAGCGAGGCCCCCAGACGGAGTCCCATCCTGGGCCGCCGATCTGTGCGGCCCAGACGAATTCGCCGCGGCTGTTGAGCATCGAGCAGAAGCCGTCGCCTTCACCGACCGACGTCCGCTGGAATGTCGCTGCGCCGGGGTCGAAGTCCGCGGTACCCGTAAACCATCCGGCGTTGTAGACGAGACCATGACGATCCACAGTGATGCTTGTGCTCAAAACGATATCGGGGCCGCTGATCTGGCGCGCCCACACGAGGCTGCCCACGCGGTCGAGCTTGACGATCGCGGTGTCGTGTTCGCCCGCGGACGCGAGGCTCAGCACTGCGGGGCCCGGGTCGAAGTCCGCCGAGCCCGAGAAGGCCGTCGACAAATAGACGTTGCCCGTGCTATCGACGGCGATGCTGTTGCCGCTCTCTTCACCCCCGCCGGCGAACTGCTTGGCCCAGAGCAGATTGCCATCCGGGTCCAGCTTGGTGATCCAGACGTCGTTGCGGCCAGCCGATTTCAGGCTGAACACGCCGGGCCCGGGATCGAAGTCTGCCGTCCCTTCGAAAATACCCGTTGCGTAGACGTTGCCGGCCGCGTCGACGGCGGTGCTCAGGCCAGTTTCCTCTTGGGCGCCGCCCATTTGGCCGGCCCAGGCGAGGCTCGGGCTTTGTCCAGCCGAGGGCGGAGCCAGTGCGGCCAGGATGGCCAGAGCGCCGGTGGGAACAGCGAGGACGGGATGCTGCGGGATGGAGCGTGAACGATGCATGGTGGACTCTCGGTTGTGATTGGGTGACGAGGGGCCTCGTCCAGGCAGCCGTTCGCCGTGCCGATTCCCGACGATCGGGCGTTGCTCGGGACCACACTGTGTGTGCAGGGCGGCTCGCTTGTGGCGACGTCGATGCCGATCTTGACCAATGCCCTGGACATCACCATCGGCTGCTTCTGACGCGCGCGGTCAGCGCGGCACTGCCCGCAACCGGCTCTTGGCAACCGGCTCTCCTCCCGGCATCGGGGGGAGAGCCGGTTCGTTTGCGACCTCCCAACTACGTCGTGGTCGCAGATGGGCTGGGGATGCAGATCGTGATCGACTCAGCAGCCGTGAACGCGCGGCATCGGCCACTGCGTCTTCGCCGAGGGCGGTAGTGGGCGGGCCGCTGATTGCGCTTCAGCACGAGTACGGGCACGACACAGTCCTGCTCGGTGCGAGTCAGTCCGACGAGAGCGATGCCCGCGAGCGTTGATGCCGAATCAAGCCCCGAAGCCCACGCGATGCGCTAGCGCGGCGGCCTCGGTGCGGGTTCGGACCCCTAGCTTCGTGAGCACGCTGTGCACGTGTTGCTTGGTCGTGGACACGCTGATGTACAACTCGCAGGAGATCTCCTTGTTGGACATGCCGCGCTCGATCAACCCGAGCACGCTCTGCTCTCTCCTCGTCAGTTGTGCGAATCGGGAATCCGGAGCAAGGCCGTTCGCGAGGCCGGCCACGCGCCGGAGAAGCGCACCGGCGATCCGGGGGGGGCAGTGCAGCTCGCCCGAATGCGCGTCCCGAACGGCCTGGATCAAGTCGTCGAGCGTTCCGGCCCGGGTCACGAACGCGGATACGCCGGCGTCGGCGCAACGCAGGAGCTCCTCTTCTTCCTCGGGA
The DNA here is from genome assembly GCA_039029375.1 of Planctomycetota bacterium. Classification (GTDB taxonomy): domain Bacteria; phylum Planctomycetota; class UBA1135; order UBA1135; family UBA2386; genus JBCCGH01. Next base: position 28,492 of record JBCCGH010000073.1, on the reverse strand, counting down.
ACGGTGAGCGCGACGACGCGAGTCGTGCTGGCCCGCAGCTTGGCCTCGCGTAGTACGCGGCGCGCGAGCGGCATCGCCATGTCGAGCAGGAGCACGTCGGCTGCGTTCTTCGTCGCGACCTGTACCGCCTCGTAAGCGTTCGTCGCTACCGCCACGACGTCCATGTCCGCAGTGTCTTGCAGCGCGAGGACGATGCCCTCTCGATAGAGGTGGATGTCGCCGGCAACTACCGTCCGGATCATTCTCCTTCTCCTCAAACGACGCGAGCCCGGGTCTGGATCCCTCCCGATGTCGTCCCAAGCTACCACGCTGCTGTCCCACCTGGAAGTCCGCAGTCGCCGCGTGGAGATCTAGATCGTTGGGTGGATGTCGCCGAACGCGCGGCCGGAACGCGTCGCGCGCGCCGCTAGCGCGCCGTGACTCTGTCACTTCTCGAATACCGCGTGCGGAAGAGGACTGGATCCGCTGTTAGATCCGAAACCGATCTCCTGGCGAATGTTCGGTCGCTCTCGCGATCCCTAGCGTCGTCCGGCATGAGCGAGGCCGCGATTCGGGTGTTCGTGGGAACTCTCCCGATGCTGCTTCGCGATGTCCTGTTGCCGGTGCTGCGGAGCCAGGGTGACTTTGACGTAACACCCGTTTCCGGCGGCTGGCGGCAACTGCAAGAGGCGCTCGTCGCCGAACGACCCGACGTCGTGATTCTCGGGGAGGAGCCGGAGATCGCGATCGCGGATGTGCTGGAGTCCGTTCCTCGGCTCAAGGTGTTTCAGATCAGGGGCGACGGACGAGACGCCCGGGTCTTCGAGCTGGAGCCAAGGCGACGCGCGCTTCGTTCGCCGACACCCGAAGGCCTCGTCGATCAGATCCGCAGCACGACACGCGCGGCCCTCGTCAAGGCGAATTGGATCGAAACCGCGGACGAGAGTGAGGAGACAGGATGAGCCTTTCTATTCGTTGGAGCCTCGACATCGAGGCCACTGAAGGACCGTCGCTTGGCATCTCGCGCGTACAGGGTGTGGAGGCGGTGATCCACATCGAGGTCCCGGTGCCGGAGACGGACACCGCGGTCGAGGTGACGACCGGCAGCGGCGACGACGTGACCTTCTTGGCACTGCTCGCCTCCGACTACTCGGGGGACATCGCATACACGCTCGACAAGGGTGACGCCACGTCCTGGAAGGTGCTCGACCATCCCCTGGTCCTTACCGGAGCGGCCGCGGTCGGCTTGCTCGGCAAACCCTCGCCGATCTTCGTGAAAAACAGCGGGGCCGCACCCCTTTCCGTCAGCGTGCTCCTCGGAGGCGACGCGACGCCCTAGGACGCATTGGCAGGACTCAAACTTAGGAGAACGAGATGCCTGTTCGACCGACCTACCCCGGAGTCTACATCGAGGAGATCCCGAGCGGAGTTCGCGCGATCGTCGGTGTCAGTACGTCGACGACGGCTTTCGTCGGTTACTTCGCCCGCGGCCCGGAGAACGCTCCGGTCAGGGTCAACAATTTCGGCGAGTTCGAGCGCGACTTCGGTGGGCTCGACGTCGGCTCTCCCGCGTCGTACGGGATCCAGCAGTTCTTCTTGAACGGCGGGACCGAGGCGCAGGTCGTCCGGGTGACGGACGGCGCGGACACGGCTTCGGTCCAGGTGTTGGACGAGGACGCGGCGGTTGCATTCACGGCGACGGCCGGCACGCAGATCCGAGGCGACTCGCTCGAGAGCCCCGGCACGTGGGGCAACGGGTTGCGCATCGAGGTCGACTACGACTCCAGCGATCCGGCCACGCTGTTTAACATGACGATCACGGGGGAGGAAGACGACGGGTCGGAGCTCACGGTGCTGCGGACGGAGACGTTCCGCAATCTGAGCACGGATACATCGTCGTCCGACTACTACGTCGACAAGGTCAACGCCGGCTCGGATCTCGTACAGCTGACGCCGGGCTCGGGCAAGCGGCCCGAGCCAACGGGGACGGCGGGTAATGCGCTCGGCTCCACCGTGCCGACGCTGAACACGACCGACGGCTTCGATCTCGACTTCGGCTCGGGCCCGCAGACTTGCACGCTGGCGTTCGACGTCGCGCCGACGACGTGGGCGGAGGTGCGCGCGGTCGTGCAGGCCGCGATCCGCGCCTCGGACTCGGGCAACCCGCTCGTCGAGCAGGCGGTGGTGCTGCTCGAGCCCGTCAACGCGGACGCGACAGACTTCCGGCTCCGGGTGCTCGCAGGTCGGGTGCTGCCGAGCTACACGCCGCGCGTGCAGTTCAACTTCAGCTCGGGAATCACGGCGAGCCTCGGCCTGAACGTGACCGGTAACGTGCAGAAGTACGCGCTGGGCGCGATTGCCGGCGCGGTCGCGTTCCAGGGCACCGCCACCGAGGGCACCGATGCACCGACTCCCAGTGCGGCCGACCTGACGGGCGTCCGCGCGGACAAGTCCGGGATGTATGCGCTCGAGGACGTGGAGATCTTCAACCTGCTCTGCATTCCCGAGGCTGCGGACAAGGCCGGCACGGAGATGCGTACCCTGTATTCCGCGGCCGAGGCGTACTGCCTGGAGCGGCGCGCCATGCTGCTCATCGACATCCACGAGAGCATCGCGTCGGTCGACGCCATGGAGGCGTGGATGCTCGACAACGCGACGCTCCGTCACCGCAACGCCGCCGCCTACTTTCCACGCCCGCGCATTGCCGATCCGCTCAACGACTACCGGCTCACGTCGTTTGCAGCGAGCGGGACCATCGCCGGGTTGTTCGCGCGGACCGACGGCGAGCGCGGCGTGTGGAAAGCACCAGCGGGCATCGACGCCCCGCTGCGGGGTGTGCAGGAGCTCGCGTACCTCCTCACGAATCCGGAGTGCGGCGTGCTCAACCAGATCGGCGCCAATTGCCTGCGCGTGTTCCGCGATCCGGGAATCGTCTCCTGGGGGGCGCGGACAATGCGAGGCGCGGACTCACTCGCGAGCGAGTGGAAATACGTGCCGGTTCGCCGCCTCGCGCTCTACATCGAGGAGTCGCTGTACCGCGGCACGCAGTGGGCGGTGTTCGAACCGAACGACGAGCCGCTCTGGGCGCAGCTGCGGCTCAACGTCGGGACGTTCATGCACCAGCTCTTCCGGCAGGGTGCTTTCCAGGGGAGCACTCCGGATCAAGCCTACCTGGTGCAGTGCGATGACGAGACCACGACTCAGGCCGACATCGACCAGGGAATCGTCAACGTCGTCGTCGGGTTCGCTCCGCTCAAACCCGCGGAGTTCGTGATCATCAAGATCCAGCAGCTCGCTGGACAGTCCGAGTCCTGAGGAGGCGAAACGTGGTTCAGTTCAAGAAGAACACCGAGCGCCTGGATCCCTATAAGAACTTCAAGTTCCGCGTGAAGTGGGACGGTCGGTACGTCGCCGGCGTCAACAAGGTCAGCGCGCTCAAGCGCACCACCGAGGTGCTGGAGCACCGCGACGGCAGTGCGCCGAGCATTCCCACCAAGTCGCCCGGTCGGCACAAGTACGAGCCGGTCACGCTCGAGCAGGGCGTCACGCACGACCTCGAGTTCGAGAGGTGGGCAAACAAGGTCTGGAGCTTCGCCAACGCACAGGCCGAGGGTGGGCAGCGCACCCAGGAGTCCTCGCTCGCCGACATGCGCAAGGACATCATCATCGAGCTCTACAATGCGGCCCATCAGAAGGTGATGGCCTACAACGTGTATCGCTGTTGGGTCAGCGAGTACCAGGCGCTGCCAGAGCTCGACGCGAACGCCAACGCGATCGCGATCCGAACACTCAAACTCGAGTGCGAGGGATGGGAGCGCGATCTGAGCGTGCGCGAGCCAAAGGAACCCAGCTACACCCAGCCGCCCGCTTGATCCGCAAGGCCAGGGAGCTGCTCCTTTCGACTGGACTCGACCGCGCGGGTGATCGACAGCGCATCGCCGTTCTGCGCCGACTGGTCGGCCGAGACGAGGAGTGGATCGCCGCGCTGCCGCCGGCGCTCGCGCAAGCCGAGTGGACGACGGCCGTGCTCACGCGTGCGCTCGTGCGGATCGGTGAGGTCGAGCCGGTATGCGCGGACGACGTGCGGGACCTCGTGGTCGGCGATCGCGAGGCCCTCCTCTTGGAGCTGCGCCGATCGTTGTTCGGCGACAGCATCGAGTGTGTTCTCGCGTGTCCGTCCCGCAGCTGCAGCGAGTCGCTCAGTCTCGGCTTGGTCGTCGACGAGCTCCTGCAGAAACCGCCCGATGACACTGCGGCCGCCGTGCACGACATCTGCATCGGCGCTGCCGGCGTCGTGCGGTTCCGGCTCCCGACCGGGGCGGATCAGGAGGTCGCTGCGCGCGCGTCCGACGTCGCGCGCGGTGTGCGCGAGCTCATGGATCGATGCGTACTGTCCGCGGACCACGGTTCGCTCACCTCGCGGGACGTGCGCGACCTGGGTCGCGCGATGAGGGAGCGCGACCCGCAAGCGGAGCTGCGCCTCGCGCTCGACTGCCACGCCTGCGGCCACGAGTTCCAGACGACGTTCGACACTGGCGCGTTCCTGGCGGCCGAGATTCGCGCTCACGCAGTCCGACTTCTCGATGAGATCCATGTGCTCGCGTCCACCTATCACTGGAGCGAAGGCGAGATCCTCTCCCTCGATCCTGACCGTCGCCGACGCTACGTGGCACGCATCGCGCGCGCGACGGCGAGAGAGGGGGTGTGGTCGTGACTTTCTTCGCCGATCTCGTGCAGCGAGCACGCGCGACACCATTGGCCGTCGATCGCGCGGAGCGCGCGCCAATCGTGACGCCGGCGTCGCCGGCGTTGCCGTTCCTGGGCGACCCGGCGGCCGACTCGACCGACGTGGTCGCGCCCGCCGACGCGGTCGCACCGAACGCGGAGCCGGGAGCCGTGGCTCGGAGTGTGGAGGGCGCGCCGCCGTCGATCGAGGCTCCGCCCGTGAGCACGTCCGAACCGGGGGCGAATCGCCAGGTGCGTGCCCGGGCGGTGGATGTACCCGAGGTCGATCCGGTGGTAGCGCCGGAGCGGGGGGCCCCGGTCCGCGACGCGCACTCCGAGGGACCACTGCCCGAAGGCGATGCGCACGATCGAGACGGGCCTCGGCCTCGCCCCCTGATGCCGGCGCCGGTGCCGGCCGCGCGCGCGAGCACGCGACCGCACGAGTCCGCGGATCCTCCGGTCGCGCCCATGGACCAGGCGCCGGACACCGCGGAAGGACCGTCGCCGCCTGCTGCCAGCCGAGAGGAGCGCGCTCTGGCAGTTCCAACCGACACGGTCGCGCCGGTCGATCCGCAACCCGTGGTCTCGGTACCGCTGGTAGCGAGGTCGCGCGCGCCGGCTGAGACTGCGGACGAGACGGCATCGATACCGGCGCCGGTCGACGACCCGGAGCGTACTCTCGTCATGCCGGTTGCTGACGAGCTCGCGGTGGCTCGTCCGGAGTGCGAGATCGACGTTGCGCGCACCGAATCGTTGGAAAGCGTGTTCGCGACGGACCCGGCGATCGAGCCGCGGCCGGCCCACCGCGCCGAACCCGACCTCGATCGCGCGAAGCATCGAAGTTATGACCGGCCGTTGCACGTCGTCGTGGGATCCGTCGAGATCCATGAGCCCACGCTTACTCAGCCCGTGCGCCGTGCCGCGCCGCGAGTGGGCACGGCGCCGATCGGCTTCGCGCGCTTCTCGGCGTTGCGCAACTACCGTCGGGGTTACCGAGGGTGAGGGCAGGCGATGGCTGACATCCACGCAATCGGAGCCGTTTCGCGCAGTTTGCAAAACCTGCTATCCGATCGCATGGACAAGCCGAACGACATCGCGTCGTTCGACGTGACCGTCGGCCTGCCCTCGCCGCTGGCCGAAGACGACGGCCCCGAACCAGCTCGTCTCAACTTGTTCCTGTACATGGTGCTCGAGAACGAGTTCCTCCAGAACCACGACCCATCGGCGCATCCTGGGGACCCCGGACGCCCGCCGCTCTCGCTCGATCTGTACTACCTCGTGACCGGGTTCGGCACCGTCAACGAGACCTCCGGGACGACCACGGCGCAGACCGAGGTCATCGCTCACTACCTGCTCGGGAGCGCGATGCGTGTGCTCTACGACTATCCCGTCATCACGAGTGATCTCGAGGACGACGCGGGCGAGCGGATTCTCGAGAAGAGCCTGCGGGACGACGTCGAGCTGGTGAAAGTCACGCTCGACCCGCTCGGGCTCGACGAGCTGTCGAAGATCTGGATGGGTCTGGGCGAGCCTATGCGTGTGTCAGCGGCGTACGCCGTGCGGATGGCGTTGATCGAGAGCCAGGGCCCACGCCGGCAGTCGCCCCCGGTGACGGAGCGGCGCATCCACGTCGGCAGACTGCGCCGCCCGACGATCACGCGGGTCTACCGCCGACCCAGCGCCGGCGAGCTCGAGGGCGATGGTCACCTCGCGATTGGTGAGATTCTCCGGATCGAGGGCGAGAACTTCGTTGCCGCGGAGACGTGGGTCGTGTTGGAGCGGCTTGATCCGATCAAGGTCACGCCGACTTCGGCGACGCGCATCGAGCTCACGGTTCCGGACGCGACGTATCCCGACTCCGGCGACCCGATTGCCGAGGATCAGCTTCTGCAAGCCGGCGTGCGCAGCGTCCGCGTCGTCGTGGCCGCTGACTCGGAGGCCGTGGTGGGCGGCGCACTCGACAAGGGCGACGTCGTCGACGGCCAATCGGTGATGTCGTCGAACAGCGGGGTGTTTCAGATCGTGCCCACGGTCACGAACGTCGATCCGCCCGACGACTTAGGGTCGCCGGCCGTCTTGGCCGTGGAAGGCACGCGGCTGTTTGCACCTGGTCTCTCGTCGGACGTCATCGTCGGCGACCTCTCGATTCCGGTGCAGCCGATGGACCCCGATGCGGCGCCCCCCGATCCGTGGGCCGATCCGACGTCGACTCGCGTGGAGGTCTCGCTCGCGGCGCTGAGGCATGACCCCGTGCCGCTGGCGAAAGGCGTCTACTCCGTTCGCGTGCAAGTGAACGGTGCGCTCAGCCGAGAGACCACCCAGACGTTCGAGGTGACCTCGTGACCATCGCAGCTCCTGAGCCGAGCGTCGCGCGATCGCGGTCGTGGTATCGAGAAAACGACGCGAGCCTCGAACGCGAGCTGGCGCGCTTGCGGCAAACGCTGCGTCGTCGCCAGGCACAGCTGCGAGCGGAGTGGCAGCACGACCCGCTGGCCAGCCGACGCGCGGGGATCGTCAGCGACGCCGAGGCCGAGTGGCTGAGCCGTGAACCGAACGACGAGCCGCCCGAGGTCCTCGCGTGGCCGGGGTTGGAGGGAGGCTCGGCTTTCGACGGTTTGGCATGCGCGGCCGGGTTGACGCCGTTCGAGCGGAGCGCACTGTTCACAGCGCTGGCGCCGAGTCTCGACCCGAGGCTCGCTCTGCTCTACGGCTACCTCCAGGACGACCCGGGGCTGTCCTACGCCACGCCCGAGCTCGCGCTGACACTGTTCGCGGGGCAAGCCCGGCCGCTCGCGCGCGATAGCTTTCTGCCCGCGGCTCCGCTGCGCTCTCTCGGTCTGGTCCGCCTGGGTCGCGCGCGCGTCGGGACCGGTGTGTTGCTGCGGCCGCTCGAAGTGCCGACCAGGATCGTGGACCACGTGCGGGGTGTCGATCGCGCCGACGCCGAGCTCGGCGGGCTTGCCCGAGTCGTGGACGTGCCGAGCGCGCCGCCGGGTCACGAGGTCCTCGCGGAGCGGGCGGCGCGCGGCCTGCGTGCCGAGTCGCCGGCGCGGGCTCGGCTGGTGTTGCTCGGTCCGGAGGGCTCCGGTCGGGAGGCCGCCGCCGGCGTCGTGTGTGCGCGCTTGGGTTGGCAGCTTTTACGGCTTGGGCCGGAGGGTCTGGATCAGATCGTCGAGTGGCCCCACGCCGTGGGGGCGCTGCTCGCGCGGGAGCACTTGCTTGGTCGAGTCGCGCTGTACGTCGAGCTCCCGCGTGAGCGCAGTGCGCGCTGCTTGACGGCGCTCGATCGAGTCGCGGCGTTCGAGTGCCCGGTCATCTTCGGCACCCCCGCAGTCATCGCGGGCCGCGCGATACCCACGGTCGCCCTGAGGAAACCGGATGCCAGTGAGCAACGCTACCTCTGGCGCTGTGCGCTCGGCCCCGAGCTGCGCGATGTCGATGCGCTGTCCGTGGAGCTGGCCGAGCGGTTCGAGCTCGGCCCGACCGACATCGACGCGGTGGCGCGATCTGCCAGAGCGAAGGCGCAACTCGCTGGCAGCGCGGACGGGCCAGGGGAGCAGCACCTCCGCGAGGCGTGCCGCGAACACGCTGGCGTGGATGGGCTACCGCTGGGGACGCTGTTGCGTCCCAGCGCTTGCTGGTCCGACCTCGTGCTGCCCGCCGACGCTATGGACGAGCTGCGCGAGATCGGCGCGCACGTGCGCCATCGAACCACGGTGTTCAGTGACTGGGGCTTCGGGGCCCGTGCGTGCCGAGGACGTGGAGTCGCCGTGCTGTTTGCGGGTCCCAGCGGCACCGGGAAGACGCTGGCTGCCGAGATCCTCGCCACCGAACTGGGCTCCGATCTGTTTCAGGCCGACTTGTCCACGATCGTCAACAAGTACGTGGGCGAGACCGAGAAGCACCTCGCGCAGGTCTTCCGCGCCGCGGAACGCGGCGGCGTGACGTTGTTCTTCGACGAGGCCGAGGCTCTGTTCGGGCGGCGCACGGAGGTGCAGGAGAGTCGCGACCGGCTGTCGAATCTCGAGATCGACTTCCTGCTCCAGCGCATCGAGCAGTACCGCGGTCTCGTCGTGCTCGCCACGAATCGCAAAGGCGACCTCGATCCCGCGTTCCTGCGCCGGCTGCGCTTCTCCGTTGACTTTCCGTTCCCGGATCGCGGGTTACGGCGAAAGCTGTGGCGCCACATGTTCCCGCGGTCGGCTCCAGTCGATCACCTCGACTGGGACCGCCTGGCCGCGTTTGAGCTGGCGGGTGGCAACATTCGCAACGCGGCGTTGCGGGCCGCTTTCCGCGCGGCCGATGCCGGCGGCGCCGTCACGATGAGCCTCGTGCTCGGTGCGGTCGAGAAGGAGTACCGCAAGCTGGGCTTTGCCGTGGCCCGTTCACTGTTCGCCAACGGAGGCGCGCAGGCATGACGCGGGTGCACATCGAGCGTGTCGTGTGGCGGGGGCTCGCCGGCGGGTGGACGCCGGCGGCGTTGGGTGAGACGCTCGCCAGCGCGGTTCGCGCGGAGCTCAGCGGCGAGCGCCTCGCGCGTCCGGCCAGCATGTCGGACGCCCAGGTGCGGGTCGTCCACCGCGCTGCGCGCGAAGTGGCGGACAGGGTTCGTGCCGCGCGAGGAGGTCGGGGCGTTGACTGAGCAAGAACGAGACAGGCCGTCCGCTGGAAGCAGGTCGAACGCCCGCGCGTTTCGTGGCGGGCGCGGCGATGGTCGTGACGGCGCGGATGAAGCGCAGGTCGTCGGTCCGAGCAACGCAGCGCTGCGCGATCTGCTCGATCCGTTCGGGATCCAGCCCAAGCTGGCTGTCGGCGCGGTGGACGACGTGCACGAGCGCGAGGCGGACAGGTTCGCCGAGCAAATCGAGCGCGAGCCGTCGTCGATCCCCGACCTGGTCACGAGCAGGGCGCCGCCGCCGCTGCAGCGAGCGGCGGTGCCAGAGATCGCCGCCCCCGACATCGAGGAGCTGAAGCGCAAGGAAGCCGAGGCGCTGGCCGCATCCGAGGCCGAGCTGGAGACCGAGGACGCCTCCGAGGTCGCTCAGGAGGAGCTGGAGACCGACGCTCAGGAGAAGGAAGAAGACGAGAGCACTCTCCTTACAAAGCGCGACCACCCGGGGGTGCCGTCGGTCCCGGGCTCGTTCGAGGACAGCTTGGCGCGAACGCATGGGGGCGGTGCGCCACTCACCGCCGACCAGCGCGCGTTCTTCGAGCCGAGGCTGGGCCGCGACCTGTCTCGCGTCCGGGTCCACACGGGCTCGCGGGCCGCCACGCTGAACCGCGACTTGGGCGCGCGTGCATTCACGCGCGGCAGCGACGTCTACTTCGGTGCGGGGCGTTACAGCCCCGGCACGCCCGAGGGCCGCCGGCTCCTGGCACATGAGTTGGCCCACACCGTGCAGCAGGATCCGGGCGCCGCGGTCGGTCAACGCGGCGCGACGGCCCCGGCGCCACAGCAGCCCGTCAGTCGTCCGAACACCCCGCTGGTTCAGCGGGAAGCAGACGACGACTCGGTGAAAGACGAGAGCCAGCCCGGTGAAGGCGGCGTCGACGCGACTCAGCTGGACAAACAGACTGGTCGGCTGGACACGACGACGTCGACGATCACGTTCGACGCGGTGGCGGTCCCGTCGTTCAAGGTCGAGGATCACCGAAAGGCCGCGTTCGACAGCCGTTCGGTACTACGCCAGCCGAAGGCTTACAAGCGAGGCTCACCCAACCAACGCGATGTATGGAAGGAGAAGCTCAGCGCGGACACGAAGGCGATCCAGGACGACCTCACCGCAAAGGCCAAGAACGATCAGCACCTCAGCGCACTCGATCCTGCCCAGCCACTGTACTTCAAGGCTCCGTCCAAGTACTCGAAGAGCGAGAAGACGCGGTACTTCATCGGCACGGTCGGCGAGATCGCGACGGAGCTCGTCCTGCCCAGCTGGGACGCGGGCCAGGTCGGGCACAGCTACGACGTGGACCACATCGTCGAGCTGCAGCTCGCGAATTGGAGCGAGGACCCATGGGCCAACACGGTAGCCAACATGGAGCTCCTCGACTCGAGCAAGAATCGAAGCTCGGGCAGCAACGTCAAGAACTCGATCTCGAGCAAGGTCCAGGGGTTCATCGGCGCGACCGGCGGTCAGTACGGTGAGTCGGTTTCGGCCGTCAAGCAGAACTACAACCTCGAGTTCGAGAACGCGGTCGCGGGTGAAACGGTCAAGGTCGAGAAGGGCGTCGACTACTGGACGCCCGATCAGATCAAGACCGGGGCCCACTTGGAGGCGGTGGTTCCGGCGAACCCCGCGGAGCTCGGCGAAGACGGCAGGGTCCGAGTGTTTCCGAGCGAGTCGGGTGGGGTGCCGAAGTCGTTTACCTGGCCGAGCGATACTCCCGAAGATCGCAACTGGCTGAAGCCCTACGTGATCACGAGTCTCGCGTTCGACACCCAGTCGGTCGAGAACGAGAGCCTGGGCACGATCAGCTTCAACATTCCCGTGGGCAACAAGAAGTGGGAGCCGTTCCCGGACGACGCCGTGATCGACGTCAAGCGATTCGCCGGGGCGACGTCGGCCGGTTTCATCGACCGCAGCGCCGTGCGTTCGCAACTGCGCAACTTGCGGATTAAGAAGGCCAGCCCGATCGAGCTCGACGACTTCGAGATCGGCGAGCAGGGGATCGAGCTCACGGGTCGGATCCTGCCCGAGATCGAGCTCCTGGAGGGGCTGCAGATCGAGTTCGGGATGATCGGCGACGCACTCGAGGTGTCGGCCGAGCTCGTCGCCGAGGACCTCAAGGTGCCACCGCCGTTCCGCGTCGACAGTGCTGCCCTGCGCTTGACGGCGAGCACCGAGACCGGCCTCACGGCGGAGGGCACACTCGAGTTCGCGATCGATCGCATGGGGCGTGGATCGCTCGTGGCTCAGGCATCGACCACTTCAGCGGTCGACCTCACGGGCAAGTTCGAGTTCGACACCAAGCTGTTCGAGGAGGCGGAGGTCGACATCGCGTACCGCGAAGGCGTGCTGTCACTCGGCGGCCGCATCACCATTGGTGAGGGCACCGTCCCGGGGATCGAGTCCGCCACGCTCGAGGTCGCGTACGACGGCGAGACCGAGACGTTCCAAGCCGAGGGCACGGTGGTGCCCGAGATCCAGGGCGTGGAGGAGGGCGGTCTTCGCTTCGCCTACTCACCCGATGAAGGCATGACGATCGGCGGCAGCCTCGCGCTGGCGGGTGACCTCCCGGCGATCAAGCAGGGCTCCATCGACGTGACGGTCCAAGAGATACCCGAGGAGGAGCGCTGGGCCGTGACGGCGACGGGTGAAGCCACGGCGGACGTCGCGGGTGCAGACGTCGGGCTCACGGTCAGCTACGACGACGGGGCCCTGACGGTCGAGGGCGCGGGTGCGTACGAGCGCGGCATGGTCAAGGGCGAGGTTACCGTCGGTGCGACGAACAGGGCGTTGGACCAGAACGGCGAGCCTACCGGCGAGCCGACCGACGCGGTCGTTGCGTATGGCGGCGGCGAGATGACGATCGTGCTCGCCCCGTGGTTGCAGGGGACGATCGGGCTCGAACTCCTCCCCAACGGCGAGATCGAGGTGTCCGGGGGCGTATCGCTACCGTCGACGCTCGACCTGTTCCCCGAGTGGAAAGACAAGCGCAATCTCGTCGACATCGGGTTCGACGTGCCCCTCGTGGGCGTCGCGGTCGCCGGCCAGCGCATCGGAGTCTTCGCGACGGTCTCGACCGGGCTCGATCTCGAGGCGAGCTTCGGACCCGGGCAGTTGCGCGAGGCGGCGATCACCGTCACCTACAACCCAGACCGGGAGGAGGAGACGACGCTCGAGGGTGGCGCGGAATTGTACATACCCAGCTTTGCGGGGCTGCGCCTGTACGTCAGCGGCGGCATCGGGGTCGGGATCCCGGTGGTCAGCGCGACGGCCGAGCTGACGGTCGGCGGACAGCTCGGCTTCCAGGCCGCGGCCCGCGCGGACGTCGACGTCTCGTGGTCTCCGGCGGCGGGGCTGTCGATCGATGCCGAGGGCGAGATCTCGGGCGAGCCGGTCTTCAAGCTCGACGTGGTGGGCACGGTGCTCGTGGAGGCCGACTTGATCGTGAGCTCGATCGAGCTCTACCGCAAGGACTGGCAGATCGGCGAGATGGAGTTCGGCAGCAACCTCGCGATCGGTGCGCGGCTCCCGATCCACTACCAAGAGGGCGAGCCGTTCGACATCAGCTGGGATGACATCGAGTTCACGTACCCCGAAATCAACACGGAGCAGCTCCTCGGGGAGCTGATAGCCAGCCTGCCATGAGCGGATACGAGGAGAAACCAATGGACACCGCCCACATGACGCCGCGCGACGATGCCGTGCAGTTGAGCAACCGGGGCGCCGTCGCCTTGATGGAAGGCGATCCACAGGCCGCGCGTTCGTCGTTCGAGCGCGCGCTGGCAGCCGATCCCGCATGCGCGTCTGCGCTGAACAACATGGGGTGGATGCTCGCGAGCGAGGGCAGTCTGGAGGAGGCCGAGGCGCACTATCAGCGGGCGCTCGAGATCGACGAGAAGCGCGTCATGCCGTTGATCAACCTGGCTGGCGTGCGTGCAGCCGAACGCGACTTGGCGGGCGCGCGCGATCTGCTGCTGCGCGCGCTCGAGATCGATCCGAATCACGTGCTGGCGTTGGACGACCTTGCCCGAGTGGCACTCGGCTCGGGCGATCTGCGCGGTGCGGAGCGGGCGTGGCGACGCGCGCTGGCTCTCGACGGCAAGCGCTGCGATCTGCTGGTCTCCCTCGGGACGGTGGTGGCCGCCTCGGGACGGTACGCCGAAGCAGTTCGCTTGCTGCGCAGTGCGGTCGAGCGAGATCCGGAGAACGCGCGCGGCTGGGGACAGCTCGGGCTGGTGCTGTTCCTACACCGTGACCTCGGCTCGGCCTTGGAGGCGCTACGCCGCGCGATCGTGATCGCGCCGGCGGAGACGGCCACGCGCCATCACCTCGCTCTGGTTCACCTCGCACGCGGTGAGCGTGGTGCGGCAGCGGCACAGCTCGGCGAGGTTCTGGCACTCGATCCCGAGCATCGAGGGGCGCGCATCGACCGCGCGGTGATGGACCTCGCAGAGGGCCGAGCGGCAGACGCTCGCGCATTGCTCGAGAGGTTGTTGCAGCAGTCTCCCACGCTGCCACGTGCGAGGTTCTACCACGCCCTCGCCGCGTGCAGAACCGGGGCCATCGATGAGGGGCGGGGCGAGCTGGAAGAACTCGCCGCTGGCGACGACAAGTACGCGCGTCGTGCACGGGAGGTCCTGGCCGGCGTGAACGAGGAAGGTGCAGCGTGACCTCCGATCACCCCCGTAGTCCGCGGCTGCTGAGGGGCGCGCTGGCGGTGTATCCGTCGCAGGACGCCGGCACGCAGCCGACGGTGATCCCGTTTCAGTTCAACCCGGAGGCCGTCAAGCGCACGTTGGCAAGTCGTACACCGCCCTCCGAAGCGAGCGATGCCGGTGCATCCCAGGAAGATGCCAATCGAGTCGCAGGTCCACCGATCGAGACGCTGACGCTGGCCGTCGAGCTGGACGCTACCGAGCACCTGGCTCGGCCCCAAGGCAATGACGCGGTCATCGAGCACGGACTCCACGGTCACCTCGCGACGCTCGAGATGCTGATGTATCCGCCGGGTGCACAGATCCTCCAGAACGAGCAGCTTGCGGAAGCGGGGGAGGTGCAAGTCAGGCCGGAGGAGCTGCCGCTGACGCTGCTCGTGTGGGGCGAGTCACGTGTCGTGCCCGTGCGCATCACCGGCTTCTCGATCAGCGAGGAGGCGTTCGACACCAACCTGAGCCCCATTCGTGCACGCGTCGATCTCTCGATGCAGGTCCTCACGTACGTCGAGCTGCAGGAGGACTCGATCGGCCGCGACGCGTACATGGCGTACCAGAGGCGCAAGGAGGAGTTCGCATCCGACCACCGAGCAGGCAAGGGAGTAGAGCGCATCCGCGCTCTGCTGCCGCAGTGAGCGAGGGTAGATCATGTTCTTCAAGGGAAGTCGGTACGAGAACGTCGACACCGCCGAGATCGAGCTCGATGGCCGCGCGGTCAGTTACAAGTTGACGCGCTTCATCGGCGATGCCGTGGCGCGAGCCGGACACGAAGTCGGGGCGGAGGAGCGTCTCGATCACATCTCGCATCGCTACTTCAAGGACGCAGAGCGCTTCTGGCGCATCTGCGACGCGAACCTTGCCGAATGGCCCCCCGACCTCGTTGCCGACGTCGGGCGCGTCATTGGCATCCCGTCGAGCAAGGAGAGCTAGTTGCCCGCCGTCTCGTACACGATCGCCCTCGACGGCGAGCCGCTCGAGGACGAGATCCTCGGCGCGGTCTCGGCCATCGAGGTCGAAGACCACGCCCTGCTGGCAGACATGCTGCGGATCAGGTTGGCGATCGCGATCGAGAAGGACGGCGCGGGGTGGACCCTCCTCGATGACGACGTGTTTCCCCGGCTGGCCCGACTGACCGTCGCGGTTGCGATTGGCTCGCATGTGAGAGAGACACTGATCGACGCCTACGTCATCGAGTCGAGTGTGCGGCTAAGTGCCAAGCCTGGCGGGTCCAGCCTCGACGTGGTCGCGATGGATCCGACGGTGCTGCTGAACCTCGACGAGGTCGTGCGCGCGTGGCCGGATATGTCGGACTCCGACATCGCGGCCTCAATCTTCGCCGAGCGTGGGTTCGCGCAGGACGTCGAGACGACGGAGCCGCAAAGACAGGAAGTGGCGGGCACGACGGTGCAGCGCGGCACTGACATGCGCTTCCTCCAGCGCCTGGCCGAGCGCAACGGCTTCGAGGTCTACGTCGAGGTCGATCCGTCGACCGGCGAGACGACGGGGCACTTCCACGCGCCTCGGCTTGACGACGCGCCCCAAGGGACGCTTTCGGTCAGCTTCGGTGAGGCGACCAACGTCCACAGTTTCGCGGCGAGCTTCGACATGCTTCGTCCCGCTGTCGTGACGGCAATCGGCATTGGGTCGGGAGATCAATCGGAGCAGCGCGCCGAGGTGGAGTCCGTCGCCGCCAGCACGATGGGCGGAGGATCGGTGCTGCCGGCCGACCGCCCGCGCAAGGTGCTGCTCGCGGGCACTGGGCTGACGGACGCCAACGAGTTGCAGACCGCCGCCCAGGCCGCGGTGGACCGGTCAGCCTGGGCACTCGTCGCCCAAGGGGAGCTGACGACGTCCGCATACGGTGGGGTGTTGCGCGCGAAGCGGCCGGTGAACGTGCGCGGCGCGGGCCGCCGCTTCAGTGGCGTTTGGTACGTCGACCACGTCTTGCATCGCATCGAGGGGACGAGCTACTCGCAGATCTTCTCGCTGCGCAGAAACGCGGTGGGGCTGTCGGGAGCGGAGTCGTTTCAGGAGGACGACGCCGTCGCGTGACGAGTGACATCATGGAAGCGATCACCACCGAACCGCAAGCGAGCGAAGCGACGGCCGAGCTGTTCTTCGGCAAGTATCGAGGCATCGTCAGCGACGTCGACGATCCGCGGCGGCAGGGCCGAATCCGAGCCCGATTGCCGGAGGTACTCGGCGACGTCGAATGCGGGTGGGCGCTGCCGTGCGCACCGTATGCTGGGGACGGCGTCGGCTTCTTCGCGGTACCCCATGTCGGGGCCGGCGTCTGGATCGAGTTCGAGGCAGGCGAGGTGTCGCGTCCGATCTGGAGCGGCGCGTGGTGGGCCGAGGGCCAGACGCCGAGCGACGGCGACCCGGCGAAGAAGACACTGCAGACCGAGTCGGGCCACGCGCTGGTTTTCGACGACGGCGGCGACCTCGAGATCGTCGCCGGCGACGGCGCGAAGATCACCGTGGGCTCCTCGGGCGTGAAGATCGAGAAGGGCGGCATGTCGGTCGAGGTGGCCGGCAGCTCGGTGTCGATCAACGGCGGGGCGATGGAGCTGACGTGATGGGCGCCGCCGTACTCCAGTTCGGTTGCACGATGCAGTGCCCCCACGGCGGGCTGGTGCAGGTCGTCCCAGGCAATGCGCGAGTGCGCGTCGGCGGGGCCCTCGCGTTGTTGCCCACTGACATGTTCACCGTTGTCGCGTGCCCGCTCAACATCGGTGGCAAGCCGCAGCCGTGCCTGTCGGTGGATTGGAGCCTGGAAGCCGTCAGCGCCAAGATCGGTGGCGTCGGCGTGTTGCTGGAGAGCAGCATCGGACTGTGCAAGAGTGCGGAGCAGGCGCCGCAGGGCGGCGTTCTCGTGTCCGGCGTTCAGACGAAGGCGAGGGCGCTGTGACGACCTACTTGGACCGTTCGTTCCACATCGGCAGCGAGGGTCGCCCTGCGACGACGAGTCCCGACGACCACGTCAGAGACATGATCGAGGACGTGTTGTTCACCGCGCCCGGCGAGCGACCGAACCGGCCGACCTACGGCTGCGGGTTGCTGCAGCGAGTGTTCGAGCCGAACGACACGGTCGCTGCCGCTGCGACGAAGCTGCTGGTGCAGGGCGCGCTTCAGAGATGGTTGCGCGACGTGATCCGTGTGCACGAGATTCGGGTCACGGCGATCGAGGAGGCTCTGGAGGTCGTGGTGCGTTACACGCGGCTGACCGACGGGGTGGAAGTGCGCGAGAGCTACGACACGGGGGGCGTTTAGTCTGATGACCGACCTCCCTCCGATCTGTTGTGCGGACGAGGAGCGGCGGGCTGCCGTCTGGTCCGCCGCCGATTGGACGGGCATCGACTCGATCGAGGTCTCGACCGCGTCGGTGGACGACAACCGCTTCTTGGCGGTCCACCTGCTCAACCCACCGGCCGGGTTCACGGACGACATGGCCGGTCACCCAGAGCGCGTCGACATCACGGGTGGCGTGCGGATCACGGGCATCCGGGTGCTGTCCATCGAGAAGCACGGCACCGAGGCGGATGTGCTCGTGGTCGAGTGCGACCAAGCCGGTGACTACTCGACCTACACGCTGACTCTGACGGGCAACGCGAAGCTCGACCCGGTGTACTCCAGCGCGCCGTTCAGCTTCAAGGCGAGCTGTCCGTCGTCGTTCGATTGCGCGACCGAGGTCGACTGCCCGGATGACCCGTTGCCCGCGCCGCCGATCGACTACCTCGCGAAGGACTACGCCAGCTTCCGCCGTGCGCTCTTCGATCTCCTGCCATCACTACTGCCCGACTGGACGGAACGCCTCGAGGCTGACCTCGGGACCGCGCTCGTCGAGCTGATGGCATACGCGGGCGATCAGCTCAGTTACTACCAGGACGCGGTCGCCAACGAGGCCTATCTCGAGACCGCACGGCAACGGATCTCGGTCCGCCGCCATGCGCGTCTCGTCGACTACCCGATGCACGACGGCGCCAGCTCGCGCGCTCTGGTCTTTCTCGAGGTCGAGGCGGGCGGCGGTTCGGTGCCGGCCGAAACCGTGTTCCTCACGCGGGTCGAGGATGATCTGGAAGGCACGAGCGGGCCGCACGGTGCGAATCTCGACGACGCGGTTGCGGCTGCGGCATCCGCGAAGGCGAACGCGGCGTTCGAGTCGCTGACCGCGACGGACGTGCACGCGGATCTCAACAAGCTCCAGCTCCACACGTGGGGTAGCCGCGAGTGCTACCTGCCCAAGGGAGCCACTGGCGCCGACCTCGTCGGGGATTGGACCCACCTGCTGTCCGTGGGCGATCTGCTCCTGTTCGAGGAGCGGTTGGGCGCGCAGACCGGGCTCGACGGCGATGCCGACCCGACTCATCGCCAGGTCGTCCGTTTGACCGGCGTATCGCTCACGGAGGACGCACTGCTGCCGGAGACCCTGACGCGCGTCGCGTGGGCGGATGACGATGCCCTCACGTTTTCGCTATGCGTGGCGACCTATATCGCGAGCGGAAGTCGGGCTGGTGAGTACGACGCTGAGGTCGGAGTAGCGCGCGGGAACATCGTGCTGGTGGACCACGGCCGGACGATCGCGGGCGAGGTGCACGAAGGCCGGCGTGAGAGCACGCATCCGATCCAGGATCGGGCCTTCCGTCTCGTCCTCGACGAGGGGCCGCTGAGCATGCGGCTGCCGCTGACCGACGCGCGCGGACCCGTGGCGGATCTGTTTGCACTGGTCGTGAGCGACGCCGAGCCGGAGGTCCGGCGTGTGGTCGTATTCGAGCCGCACCCGGCGGATCCACTCGATCCGAGCAAGGCGATGGGCGAGGAGGACTGGATTGCACGGCGGCACCTCCTCGACAGCAGCGAGGACCAGCGCCACGTCGTCCCCGAGGTGCGCAGCGACGGTCGCGGCCTCCTCCGTTTCGGCGATGGCCGATTCGGCCGAGAGCCTGAGATCGGCGCCAACTTCGCGGTGACCTATCGCGTTGGCGTGGGGACCGCGGGCAACGTCGGCGCGGGAGCGATCGCGCACGCGGTCGGCAGCTCGTTGCCCAAGCTAGTGACGGTGCGCAACCCGCTACCCGCCTGGGGTGGCACGGACCCCGAGCCGATCGAGCGAGTCAAGCGATTGGCGCCCAAAGCGTTCCGCGCCGATCAGCTGCGCGCGGTCACCGAGGCGGACTACGCCGAAGTGCTCGAACGTCGGAGCGACGTGACGAAGGCTGTCGCGACCTACCGGTGGACGGGTAGCTGGTCCACCGTCTTCATTGCCGTCGATCCAGTCGATGGCGTGGCGGTGGACGCTGAGTTCGAGGCGGAGCTAGTGAGCTACCTCGAGCGGTTTCGGCTCACGGGCTACGACGTCGAGATCACGCCGCCGGTGTACGTGCCGCTCGAGATCGAGATCGACGTGTGCGTGTCGAGCGACTACTTCCGCGGGGAGGTCGAGGAAGCGCTGTACGAGCGCCTGTCTAGTAGCGTCAGGTCGGACGGATCGGTCGGGTTCTTCCACCCCGACCGACTGACGTTCGATCAGCCGATCTGGCTCAGCGCGCTGTATGAGGCTGTGAGTGACGTAGAAGGCGTCGACTCCGCCTCGGTCAAGGTCTTCCAACGCTACGGCCAGGTCGCCGCCGGCGAGCTCAAGAACGGCGTCATCCCGATCGGACGGCTCGAGATCGCGCAGTTGGCCAACAGCGCCAGCGATCCCGAGAGCGGCGTCTTGAAGCTGCACATGTGGGGGGGCAAGTGACCGCGTTCAAAGAGACCTGCGCGACGAGCTGTGGTGGCTGCGCGCCAGAGGACTCGGTCGTCCCGTTCGCGCACTGGAATCGCGCCGGCCTCGACGTCGTTTCGTACCGCGTCGGCACGTTCACCTCCTTCCGTGCCGCGATGCTGCTCGCACTCGCCAGCCAGACGCCGCTGCGCAACTGGACGGCGCGCGCCCCGTTGACCGTTCTGAACGCGGCCGGCGAGCAGGACGTGCCGCGCCTGTTCGCGCGCGAGCGCGGCGACTACGGCCTCGCGTTGATCGAGATGTGGGCCTATCTGGCCGACATCCTGGCGTTCTATCAGGAACGCACGCTGAACGAAGCGTTCTTGGGCACGGCCGCGCATCGTTCGAGCATCGCCCGGCTCGGCGCACTCGTCGATTACCAGATCGCGGCTGGCGTCGCCGCGAGCGTCGACGTCGCGTTCGCCGCAGAGACCGGCAAGACGGTGTCGATTCCC
Source organism: Planctomycetota bacterium (assembly GCA_039029375.1). Classification (GTDB taxonomy): domain Bacteria; phylum Planctomycetota; class UBA1135; order UBA1135; family UBA2386; genus JBCCGH01. The sequence continues at coordinate 8,184 of JBCCGH010000073.1, read as the reverse complement.
GAGCGCCTGCGCATCCAGAGCGTCCCCGGGCAGAACGAGAAGACGCAGAAGTACGAGACGATCGAGACGGTTGACGCACACGCGCCGTGGAACGAGCGCCGCGTCTACGACTTCAAGACGGACAGCGCGAGCCTACAAGGCGAGACCGAGTTCACCCTGGAGCCGGAAGACGACGCCGATGGTGTCGCGGAGGGCACGCGGCTGCTCGTGGTCGCGGATGGCGCCGTCGAGCAGAAGCGCGTCACGGCCGTGCGCGTGGACGACTGGCGCCGCGAGGTCAAGTTCTGGCCCGCGGTCGCCTCCGGCGGCGCCGCAAAGGTCTACCGGTGGACGCGCAAGATCAAGCTCTTCGGGCACTCTGCGACCGGCAGTTACACGGTCGTGGACATGGTGACCAACCCCGCGTCGCCGGCCTCGAGGACGTGGTCGGTGACGATGGACGCCGGGGTGCCCAAGGATGGGCCGATCATCCTCGACTCCGTCTACGACGACATCGAGGCGGGGACCGAGGTCGCGGTCGTCTGGCCCGATGGAGCCGTCGTGCGCACGGTCAAGAGCGTCGAGCAGACGCACGCGACTCTCGGGCTCGTCCAGGGGGCGGCGACCAGCCTTGGGCTGAACGCCGACTTGTCCGCCGACATCGACGATGGGCGCACAGCCGTCGTGTACCTGCTCGAAGGCAAGGCGCTCTCGGTGTGGGACGGCCGCTACGTCGACGTCATCAGCGGTAACACGGTCTACACCCGGTTCGACGACGAGCTCGCGACGGCCGACGACCAGCAGCTGGAGGAAGGGCGGACCCTGCTGCTGGACGACGAAGTGTCGGATCCCGTACGCGTCCAGGTGACGGGCCTGAGCCAGGAAGCCAAGGGCGGCGTCAACCACCTGAAGATCACGTTCTCGCCGAGCCTGGCCGATCTCGAGAAGCCGCGCACGCTCGCGATTAGATCCGCCAAGCTCTACGGCAACGTCGCCCGTGCGACGCACGGAGAGAGCGTCGACGAGTCGCTCGGCGACGGCGACGCCGCGGCGGAGTTCCAGCTGTTCCGGCCGAAGAAGACGCCGGTCACGCACGTCCCCGACTCGAGTGTGGCGGGCGGTGCCGCCTCGTCGCTCGAGCTGCGAGTCGATGGAGTACTCTGGACGCCGGTCGACGGCTTCTACGGCCAGAACGGTGACGCGCGCGTCTACGTCGAGCGCCTCGACGCCGACGGCAAGACGGTCGTGCTGTTCGGTGATGGCCGCACCGGTTCGCGCCTCACGACCGGCACCGGCAACGTCACCGCGACTTATCGGGTTGGCATCGGTCGCGACGGACGTGTCGTGTCCAGTCAGCTGCGCACGCTCTTGGACAAGCCGACCGGACTGAAGTCGGCGCACAACCCGGCGAGATCGTTTGGCGGCGCGGACGCGGAGGACCCGGACGAGGCGCGGGCCAACGTGCCCAACACCGTGCGCACGCTGGGACGGATCGTCTCCTTGCTCGACTACGAGGACGCCGCACGGGACTATCAGGGTGTCGCCAAAGCCAAAGCCGCGTGGAGCTGGGTGGGCGATTCGCGCAAGATCGTGTTGACCGTCGCGGGCACGGAGGGCGAGGCCCTGGGCACCGAGGGACTCGCCGACCTGCGCGAAACGCTGGATCGGTTGCGAGCCGGGACGCACCCCATCTCGCTCTCCGATCACGCGACGATACACGTCACGATCGCAGCCCGCATCGCGGTCGACTCGGCGTACGTCGCTGAGGACGTCGTGACGGCCGCGGCCGACGCGCTGAAGGCCCGTTTCGAGTTCGAGGCCACCGAGCTGGGTCAGGCCGTGCACCTGAGCGAGATCTACGTCGTGCTCCAAGGTGTCGAGGGCGTTGGCGCTGTCGTCGTCGATGGCCTCGCGTTCAAAGGACTGAGCGACACGGAAATGAAGGAGCGCGGCGTGGTGTTCGAGAACGGCTCGCCGGCCGCGGTACAGCAGCACCTGTTCCTTCTGCCGAACGAGCTCGCGGCGATCGACGATCCAGCGACGGACGTGGACGTCGTCGCCACGTTGACGGAGGAGTCATGAGCCTCGACTTGTATCAGCTGCTCCCCGCGTACGTTCGCTCGAGAGACGCCGAGCAGGGTCACCAGCTCGAAGCGCTATTGAGCGTGATCAGCGAGCAGGTCGGGATCCTCAAGCGCGACATCGACGGGTTGTCCGACGACCTGTTCGTCGAGACGTGTGCGCCCTGGGTTCTGCCCTATCTGGGCCGGCTCGTGGGCAACAAAACGCTGCACGACGTCTCCGATCGCGCTGTCGACACCGCGACCCAACGACTCGTCCATGAGCTCGGCCTCCGGGGCCCGGATCTGCGGCCGCCGCTGGCGATTCGTCGACGCGCTGACGTGGCGAAGACCATCTACTACCGGCGTCGCAAGTCGACGCCGACCATGCTCGAGGAGATCGCGCGCGACGTCACGGGGTGGGGGGCGCGACTGGTCGAGTTCTTCCAGCGGCTGGTGTGGAGCCAGCATCTCGATCATCTCCGAATGGACGGGACGGGGACGGCCATGTTGCGAACCGTCGAGGTCGCGGATCGAGTCGGTGGACCCTTCGACGCCTACGCGCACAACGTCGATGTCCGGCCGATCGCGCAGACCGAGGGATGGCACCACGTCCCGAACGTGGGCTTCTTCGTGTGGCGGTTGCGCAGCCTCGGGCTCTCCAAGGTGCCGGCGCGTCAGGCGAGCGAGTCGTGGCGCTATCACTTCAGCCCGCTCGGCAATCCGACGCCGCTGTTCGTGCGCGTCCCCGACGACACCGACAACGAGGCTCGCACCACCGAGCTGACGGTGCCGGCGCCGATTCGCCGCGCGCTGTGGTTCGACGACTTGCAGCGATACGCCGCGGCGGGTGAGGAGCGAGGCGAGCAGACCAACCTCTACGGCCCCGACCGAAGCTTCGCGATCGAGGCAAACGGCGCCTCGGTGTTGCCGGCAGCCGACGTAGAGGCGCCGGCCGACGCATTCACGCCGCGTATCGTGTGCCGGCGGCTCGAGCCATGGCCGGCGCTGCAGCCGACTGGCTTCGTCCTCGCGGTCGACGTCGCGAACGGCCGGCTGGCGGTGGGAGATGGCTGGCCCGCCATCTCCTCACTCGACGTGTCGTTCCACCACGGCTTTCCCGCGGCTCTGGGCGGCGGGTCGTACGACCGCTCCAAGTGGATCCAGACGTCGAGCGTCGAACTGGACGAACAGGTCGCGGATTCGGCGGGGCTCGACGCCGCGCTCGCGCTGTGGCACGCGACGACACCCGCGACCGGACGAATCACGATCGTCAACAGCGGCACCTACCACTTGTCGACGACGACGATCACGCTTCCAGACGCGGGTTCGCTCGTCATTCAGGCCGCTAACGGAGAGCGCCCGTTGCTGATCACTGACGCGACTAGAGGTCTCGAGGTCGACGTCACCGTCGACTCGGGCAGCGACGACCGCCAGGCGAGCTTCACACTCTCGGGCTTGGTCGTGGAGGGATTTGTTCACGTCGTGGGCGACCTGGGCAAGCTCCGCGTGTTGCACTCAACACTGATCCCCGGCCGAAGCCTGACCGAGGACGGCCTGCCGGGCTCGACGGAGCCGAGCCTCGTGGTCGACGAGAGCGCCGGGGGCGCGGTGATTAACGCTCAGCTGGAGTGCGATCTGGTCTTCTCGATTACCGGGCCCCTGCGTGTGCCGGCCGGAGTCGCCGTTCTGTGGATCTTGGACACGATCGTAGATGGCCTCGGCGCGGTGCCCGCGCTCGAGGCGCCGTCCGGGGGCGAGGCGGGCGCGACGTCGATCGAGCGGAGCACGATCCTCGGATCGTCGCACGTCCGCACTCTCTCCGCGAGCGAGACGTTGTTCGACGAGCCGATCGTCGCGGAGCATCGGCAGGATGGTTGCGTCCGTTTCTCGTCCCTGCCCGATGGTTCACTGACGCCGCGGCGCTACGAGTGCCAACCCGACGTGGTGATCGCCGACCGCATTGCCGAGGCGGAGGCCGAGGCCGGCGCGGCGTTGGTAGAGGCGGAGAAGGCAGCGATCCGCGAGGAGGTGCGATCGTGGTTGGTGCCCTCCTACACCTCGACTCGCTACGGCCACCCGGCGTATCTGCAGTTGAGGCGGTCGTCACCCGTCGAGTTGCGCGAGGGCGCCGAAGACGGCTCGGAGATGGGAGCCTACTCCCACCTGAAGACGCCGCAACGAGCGACCAACCTCGCGGTGCGGATCGACGAGTACCTGCCCGTGGGTTTGGTCCCGGGAATTCTGTACGTCACCTGATCGGAGCTCTCGCATGGCCGGCGACATCACCCGTAAGCGCTTCAAGCCGACGAACAACTACGCCGCGGTTCTAGAGCAGCAGGGTCGCGTCCGGCTGGACGCGGATCACAACGAGGCGGTCGACATCGTCGACCGTCGCACTCGAACCGGTGCCTTCGACACGCTAACCACGAGCTTCGACGCGACCAAGGACGGCAAGTGTGTCGTGCCGCGGACGACGGAGGACGCGTTCCTGCTCGTTCCGACCGGAACGGGTGCGCTCTCGATCGGTCGCGGTCGAGCCTATGTGGACGGTATCCAGATCGAGAACCACGGCACTGGCACGCCCAGCTGGGACAGGTTTCTCGAGGAGGAGCGCGCTCCCGATCCGACGCCGCTCGAGGCGCAGCCGTATCCCCACGACGAGATCGATCTCAAAGTCGCCAACGCCGCCGGCCGGCGGGACCTGTTCTACGTGGACGTGTTCCGGCGCGAGCTCGAGCCCGCGATTTGGGGCGAGCTGCTCGACGACGCGCTCGGCGGTGTGGACACGACGACGCGCGCGCAGACGGTGTGGCAGGTCCGCGCGATCCTCGGAGTCGGTGAGGACGTGGACTGCGACACGCCGCTGGACCTGGCGCGGTCAGGCGGCCGGCTAACCACGTCGACGCTGGCGCCGACGCCCTCGGAGGATCCTTGCATCGTGACCGGCGCGGGGGGTTACCGGGGCATCGAGAATCGGCTCTACCGCGTCGAAGTCCACGAGGACGGCGCTCTCGGTGCGGCCACGTTCAAGTGGTGCAAGAACAACGCCTCGATCGTGACGCGTGTGACCGGGATCACGGACGGCACCGACGAGATCGTGGTCGAGAGCTTGGGGCGCGACCAGGAGCTGTCGTTTTCCGCGGGGTACTGGATCGAGCTCAACGACGTCCACCGTGACCTCGCCGGCAAGTCCGGTCACATGTTCCGCGTGAAGGAGGTGCGCGAGGCGGACAACGTTTTGGTCGTCGATCCGATCATTCCCACCGGTGTGTTCGACGCGGCCGACGCCGACCGGCGGACCTTTGTGCGGCGCTGGGATCAGCGACAGGGCGACACGACCGGCGGGCTGGAGACGGTCGACGCGGGTCCTATCGCGATCGGCACCGATGGCGTGCAGCTGGCGTTTTCGACCGATGGCGTGGGCGAGTTCAAGCGGGGCGACGCGTGGGTTTTTCACGCGCGTACCGCGAGCGGCTCGATCGAGGAGTTGGACAAGGCGCCGCCCCGGGAACGCCACCATCACTACGCCGCGCTCGGGTTCGTGACGTGGGGCCCGGACGCCGCGTCGTCGCAAGTCGAGGATTGTCGCCAGCTATGGCCTCGCGATCTGCGGACCGGCGCGGGTTGTTGCACGGTGGTCGTGCACCCGGGCGAAAGCATCCAGGACGCGATCGATTCTCTGCCTGCCGAAGGCGGCTGCGTGTGCCTCAAGTCGGGCACCCACAAGATCGGCGAGGCGATCTTGATCACGCGTTCCGACGTGTCGCTGCACGGCGAGTCGCCTGGAACGATCGTGCAGCGAGACGACGCCTCGGAGGCGCTGTTCGTCACGTCGGTGGCGGGCTTGCTCGTGGAGCGGGTGCGGATCGAGGGAATCCGCTTTCAAGCCGTCGACGAGGGCGCGGTGATGGTGGGCATCTTCAGGGCCCTCGACGTCGCCATCGTCGACTGCGGCTTCGAGGTTCCACCTGGCGACGAGCAGGTGTTCGGGATCCTGGCCAGGGAGTGCGCCAACTTGCAGGTCGGGGGCAACCGGCTGTCGAACTTGATGTTCGGAGTCATGGTGCAGTCCTGCGGCGGCGAGATCGCCGTCGAGGGCAACCAGATCGTCGCCCCGCCGAGCGCAGAACGCGACACGGCCGCGGGTGGCATATTGATCCTGCAGAGCGCGCCCAAGTTCCCGGTCGACGTGAACACGCTTGCCGACCTGAGGATCTCCATCGTCGACAACCACGTGACCCGATACTCGCTTGGGGTGTACGTCGGCGCGAACGAGCCGAGCTTCGCACCCGAGATTCAGGACGCCGCAGCGATCCGGATCGAGACCAATCACATCGCGCGCGAAGGTCAGGCGATCTTCAGCGACCTGACCCTGGCCGACGGCTTCGCCTACGGGATCTCGCTCCACGCGTCCATCGGGAGTGTTCGGGACAACGTCGTTGCGCCTTCGGCGGCAGGAGAGCACGCTGGCATCCAGCTCTACGGGTCGCGGCTGCAGGCGGTGGACAATCACGTCGCCGGGCCCGAAGACCTCGACGTGCGGCCGGCCATCGGTATCGCCGTGGGGACCATGACGATCGACGCCGACGACCCGCCCGAGGACATGGTGGTGAGCGGCAACTTCGTCGCGGATCACGGCGACGGAATTCGCGTGGAGTTCGGCCGCCGAGTTCGCCTGCTAGACAACACGCTGCTCGCGGGCACGAACACGGCAGACGCGGGGATCGCCCTCGTGTCGACGGTTGGCACCGAAGCCCGCGACAATCGGATCGAGGGGTTCGCCCGTGGCGTGTGGGACCAGCAGTCGCGTGGCACTCTGATCGCCGGGTCGAACATTCGAACCGCGAAGGATGCCGGCCTTCGGCTCGAACCGAGAGGGCCCGTCGTGCTCGATGGCAACCGACTCGAGCAGGTCGGCGTTGGCATCCTCGTTCGGTCGGCACAGTTCGCCGAGCTGAAGGGCAACGCTGTGCGGGTGAGCAGCTCCTACTCCGCCATCGTGGTCGCGGCCGACAACCGAGCGGTCATCCACGGCGATCGCTACGAATACGCGTTCAGCGGGCAACCGACTGCGGGAACGAAGGTGGTCGCTGCAGTGCAGATCAGCGCGGACACGGTCGAGGTTCGCGACTGCGAGATCAGGGACCCCGGGTTCGCAGCCAGTGGCCAGGCGACCATTGACCTGGCGGTAGTGGGTCTCGAGATCACGGCCGATCGCGTGGACGTGCAGCACAACGCGATCACGTTCAGCGACTCGAGCGCAGTTCGCGACCGGACGAAGGAGCATCGGTCGCTGATCATGTTCGGCCCCGACGACCTGCGGCAGGAGTTGCGCCTGGGATCGGCGCTCGTTCACGGCAACCGCTTCGAGGGCCCCGGCGCGAGCTACCTGGTCCAGATCGGCGAGCCGGACCCCGCCGACAAACGCGGTTACGCGCAGCTGAGCTTTCACGACAACGTGGCGTTGCACGACAACCTCGAGGGCGTGCGCTCGGCAGTGCTGCTCGAGGGAGCGGAGTGCACCGTTGTGGGGAACGCGCTGCGGGGAAGGAGCGGCGCGGCGATTTTCGACTTCGATTCGAATCGCGGGCTCTACATGGGCAACCTGGCCCAGGCGGAGCCGATCAACTACCCGGTTCCGAAGCCCGCTCCGCTAGCCGACTTCAACCACATCCCATGACCGAGGACGCGACCGATGGCGCAGAAGAAGTCCAAGAAGAAGGCGAAGAAGAAGGCACGAGTGACCGCGTTGCTCAGCGTTCCCGGGCTCATCGGCGACCAGCTGTTGAAGCGATTGGAGCGGGGTGGCGTGTCCGCGCTCGTCGAGAGCCGGCTCGCCGAGATCGCGCAAACGCTCGAACGCATGGACGCCCGCTTGGCCGCGGCGCAGGAGCGACACGAGCAGCAGAAGAAAGCGCTCTCTAAAGAAGCGGCCGAGCTGGAGCAACTCCTCGAGAAGTAGCCCGGGACGCCCGCGGCCGTAGTTGGCCCCACCGCCGTCAACTAGTGTTGCGTGTCGGAAGTTCGTCACATATGTCGACGGCCCTCTGCGCCGCTCGCGGCGTTGCGTCTCCTCGACTTGTCCACCAACAAGCCCTGCGTCGACAGCGCCTTGCGAGCGGCACACATGGCTCGCCGACTT
>JBCCGH010000072.1:0-45809 GCA_039029375.1 Planctomycetota bacterium | reverse complement strand
CCCAGAGGTCGGTGTCGCCGGTGTAGACGAAGTCCGCGCGTCCGTCACCGTTGACGTCGGCCATCTTCGCGTCCGGGCCGTTCCAACCGGCGCTTCCGTGGGGGGCTTGGACGACGGCTTGGAACGTGCCGTCACCGTTCGACAACCGCACCCACAGGTCGAGATCGCCGGTGTAGACGAAGTCCGCGCGCCCGTCACCGTTGAAGTCCACGATCTTCGCGTTCGGGCCATTCCACGCGGCGCTGCCGTGCGCCGTGCCGATTGCCGCAGCAAAGACCGGACACGTGGTGAGGGCGGCAACGCTTGCAGTGCCCGCCGAGTGATCGACGCGCGCGCCGACGACGTCGTCGGGCTTGCTCGTCGAGATCGACTGCGCCGCGACCGAAAGGGCCGGCAGTAGGAGGGAGAGAGTTCGAACGGCTTGGAGTCGCATTGGAATCTGCTTTGAGTGGGAAGACATGGCCGGGGAAACCCCCGCGGCCACACTGCCCCGCAACAGCCGCTCGGACCGTGGTCCCTCTTTTCTCCGGAATCTGGGCTGACCAAGCTGGGCCCCGGGTGGACCAGAATCGGCCTCTTGATCCAAAGCCCCGTTCGGGGGCTGCCATGGGCTGGAACAAGGAGACCGAGCTTGCCGATCCCGGGAGAGCCGCGCCCACTTGCTCGCCGGGGCCGCGACCGGCATCCGTCGTGTGCTCATCAACGCTGCACAAGCTCGGCGCAGCAAGAAGCACGGCGGAGGCTGCTGGCGCCGGCCCGTGGGCCGCCCGACGTGTAGCCGTTCGGGTAGGGGGGCAGCGGGGGCGACGGCCAGGGAGTGGGCGGGGTCCGTGCCCACTTCGGAGCTCAGGGCGGATTACCTGGGGCGGTCGCGCTTTGTGTGCCCCGACCCACCAGGGCTCCTCGCGACGCGTTCGCTGAGTCGGATCCTACTCCCGGGAGGAGTCAGCTTATGCTACCTGTGGCGCGAACCGCCGGACGAGCTCATTAGGGGCGGTAGCGGTCTCATGCAGGGTTCTCCGTGGCATAGCCCGATCGACGTCCGACGCGAGCCTGTCTCGCCGGCCTGAGCCAGGACGTCATCAGGTCGCGCGTTTCTGCGAAACCCGCCGGGAATCGCGCACTTGCTGTTGGTTGTAGAAGCACGGGGCGGCCTTGCCGCCGCACCCGTACCCGTCACCCCTGCCCATTGCGCGCTGGCGCATGCTCGCCCGCACTGAAAGCCCCAATCCCATGCGCATTGCCGCCGCCGTTCTCCTCGCTCTCGTCATGTCTCCGCTCCGCGCGCAAGACTGGACCCCGCTGACACCGCCGATCTCGCCCTCGCCCCGCGGCCCCAGCTTCGACAGCATGGTCGAGCAACCCACATCGGGGCGGCTGCTGCTGTACGGCGGCGACGACGGCGGCTTCCCCGGGCTCAACGACACGTGGGAGTCGACGGCACGACTTGGATCGCCCACACGCCCGCGATCTCGCCGCCGGCCCGGATCGGCGCGGGTCGGCTCGCGTTCAGCCCGGCCGACGGGCGCACGATCATGTTGGGCGGGATCGATCCGACCATCTTCATGCCGGCCACCGACACGTGGGCGTGGGACGGCACCAACTGGTCCATCGTCGATGCCGGGCTCGCACCCGGCATAACCTCACCCCCCGCTGGCGACGCGTTCGCTCTCTGCGGCGACCGGGCGCGCAACCGCGTAGTGCACTTCGGCGGCAACGATCCGTTCCTCACCTTGTCCGCTGAGCATTGGGAATGGGACGGGGCGAGCTGGACCCAGCGCTTTCCTGCCAACGCGCCCTCGGCGCGCCGCGGCGCGGTCATGACCTACGACAGCGCGCGTCAGGTCTGCGTCCTGTTTGGCGGCTTCGACGGCACCAATGTGTTGGACGACACCTGGGAATGGGACGGCGTCGACTGGCGCGAGGTCTCGACGCCCAACCGCGTGTCGCCCCCGCGCCAATCGCCGGCGTTCACCTACGACGCCGCGCGCGGCCGCGTCGTCCTCCGCGGTGGCGGCACGCTGGTAGGCGGCTATTCATCGTCGCTCCACGACATGTGGGAGTTTGACGGCAGCGACTGGCACCAGACGTTCACCGCCACCACGCCGCCAGACTCCGACGCCACACAGATCGCCTACCACAGCGGCACGCAGCGCGTGATCGGCTTTGGCGGCCGCGAGCCCGCGAGCTCGACCTACAACAACAACACGTGGGCCTACGGCGGGACCGGCGCCTTCTTCGAGACGTTTGGCGCGGGATGCGACGGGGCGATGGGCGAGACGACGATCCAACCGGTGGTCAGCGGCAGTCCGGTACCGGCGATCGGCGCCAGCCTCGACTTCGACCTGGCGCCGATCCCCGACGGGGTCGCGCTGGTCGCGTTTGGCGGGCGGGGCTCAGGCGCGTTGAGCCTCGACCCGGTCGGCGCGATTGGGTGCTGGCTCTATCCCCAACCCTTCCCGTTGATCCTCATCCCGTTGCCCGCGCCGACCGGCGTGGTCAACGCGCGATTCTCGATGCCGGTCAGCGCGGTGTTCACGGGGGCCGTCTTCGAGCTGCAGGCGGTCGTACCCGACGCCAGCGCGCCCGCGCTGTTCATCACCAGCGACGCCGGCCGCGGCGTCATGCAATGAAGCGCGTCTCCCGAATCACTGCGCCACTCCTGGCGGTCGCTTTCCTCGTCACGGGCTGTGGCTACGGCTCGGCAAGCCTGGCCGGCGTGCTGGGCGACGGCGAGCGCAACAACGCCGCCCCAACGCTCGGCAGCCTCGAAGTCCAAGGAGTCGGCGTGGTCGCACCAAAGACCTCGCCGGCCACGGTCGAAGTCCTGTTGTCCGATGCCGAGTCCGACCCCGCGACCATCGCGCTGTCCATGGTCGTGCCCGGCAACCCGCAGGGCGAGCAGGTGCTCCGCGCCGTGCCCGGCAACCCGACGACGCTGGAGACGTCGGCCGCCGGGGTGCGGCACACAATGTCCTGGGACTTCGCGGCCGAGCCGAGCCTGCCCGTCGATGCGAGCTACGTCGAAGGCGTGCAGCTGATCGCTCGACTCGACAGCGGCGCGGCGCAGAGCGTCGTCGTCGGCCTGGGCAACGACCCGCCGGAGATCACGCAGCTCGTCCAGCCCGCGGCCGAAGTCGCCGGCATCACGTCGCTGCGCTTCGCCGTGCAGGATTCGTCCGACGACCTGGTGGACATCGCCATCGAGTATCAAGAGGGCGGCGCCGGAGAGTGGCGGCTGGCGCGACCCGCCGGCATCGACGAGACCTTACCGACGCCGGAGTTCGCGTTTGCCGGCGTGCAGGCACTGCGCACCGGCAGCCCACTCGTGTTCTTTTGGGATACCAGCTTCGATCTGCCCGACCTCGAGCGCGGCGTGCAGCTGCGCGTCACGCCCATCGACCCCGTCATCGCGGGCGAGAGAGCCGTGACCCAGCCGTTTCGCGTCGACGACAACGACGAGCCCCTGGTGCAAGTCGAGGGCGTCGCGTTCGGGCTCAACCCCAATCCGCGCCGCGGGATCCCGCTACCGTACACGGTCTTCGACGACGAGGGCGACCCGGTGCGGGTGCTCTGGCAGTGGCGCCGGCAAAGCAGCGCCAGGTTCGAATCGCTCGGCACGTCGGACCCGACCGAGCTGGCCGCTTGGCTCGAAGATCCCGCGTATGCGCGCGAGAAGCAGATCTGCACACGCTTCCCCACCGCGGTCGGCGGCCGCGCGATCCCGGTCGACGCCACCCGCGTGCGCCTCCCCGAGCTCGTGCAGGGCGCCGCGCAGGGGCTGGCCAGCGGCGTGGAGTTCCGCGAGCTCCAGCTCCTGCGGCCACAGCTCGCGCCCGCACCGCTGGCGGGCTCCTGGACCCGACCCAACCCGCTCGTTGCGCCGGGCGCGGTGCTGCCGCGCGGCGACGGTCGCTCGGTGCTCGTCGCTGACGGCCCGGCTGCGGGACCGACCGCGCTCGTGGAGGTCGATCTCGCCACCGGGGCGGTGGTACAGCGGGTGGTGGATGGCCTGGCGGGCGGCCCCACCGCAATGACCGCCGCCGCCACTCCGGGTGCGGTGCTGGTCGCGACGGGCGTCGCCAGCGACTGGCGGCTGAGCCTCGTAGAGGTCGCCACCGGGTCGGTGACGCCGCTCGTCCGCTCGGGCCCAAGCGGCCCCCCCGGACCCATCCGCGCCGTGCTGGCACTCGGCGAACGCGCGGCGCTGGTGAGTGCGGCGGACGGGCTATGGCGGCTCGATTGGAGCGACCCGACCAACCCGCGCCAGGCGCTCGTGCTGGGCGGACCGGCGGCGCCGCTGGCGACGCCTTGGGGACTCGCGCGCGATCCGATGCGCGAAGGGTGGATTTGGTTCGCCGAACGCGACGCCGCCGTGCCGGGCGGAACAGGCCGAGTCGTCGCCGTGGATCTAGAGCGCGGCGCGATGGTGCCGCTGGCGGTGACTGCGGCCCGCGGCGGTGGCGGTCCGGCGCTCCCGCGGGCCACGGCCCTCGCGGTGCAACGCGGCCCCTCGCCGGGCAGCCCCGCCCGGCTGATCGCGCTGTGTGACCCGGAGGGACAGCCGGGGCGGGAGCTGTTTGCGGTCACGCTCGGGAGCCCGGACCCCCGCGCGGTGTCGCTGGGAACGGTTGGCGCCGACGCCTCGAGCGTCGCGGCCGGCCCATCCCGGCTGGTGGTCGTGACCCTGCCCGGATCCGCCGACCTCGCCGCCGGCGGGGGGATCGAACAGTCGCGACCGCTCGCGGCCTTCGACCACCAGACCGCCACCGCGACCGTGGGCGTCGCGTTCGATCCGCCGCCCCGCCCGCAGCAACCCTGGCAGCTGGTCGGTCGCGACGCGTTCCGCAATCCCATCCGTGGCACACCCGCCGGGGTCGGCGCCACCTTCGTCTGGGACAGCGGCGACGTCGGGGTCGGCTCGCCGGTGCTGCTCAAGGCCACCGTGATGGACAACGAGCTCGGCACACCCGCCGAAACCGCCGTGCCGCGAACGGTGAGCGGTACGTTCGCGGAGCAGCTGCTCCTGGGGACTTCGCCCGACGATTGGTGGATCTCGAGCCTCGTGCCCGCGGACTTGGACGCCGACGGCGATCTGGATCTGGTGCTCGCCAACCACGACGCCGGCCAGCTGAATGGCAGCCTGACGCTGTGGTTGCAGGATGCGCCGCGCACCTTCAACCCGCAGCCCCTGCCCGACGTGCCCGGCCTGCTGCCCGTGGCGGTCGCCGTGGCAGACCTGGACGGTGACGGCGACCTCGACCTCGCGGCGGCTAGGGGGCCGCGGTTTCTGACCGAGTCCTCGCTGGTCGTGTTCGACCAAACCGCGCCGCGCTCGTTCACACCGAGGGCCCCGATCGCCTCGACCGGCAGCAGTCCGGCGGGGTTAGTGCCCGCCGACCTGGACGGCGACGGCGACCTCGACCTCGCGGTGCCCTACCTCGACAGCAGCGAGCTGGGCCTCTACGAGCAAACCGGCTCGGGCGGCTTCCAGGCGCGACCAGCGCTGCCCACCGGCTACGGCGCCGGGTCGGTCGGGATCGCGGATCTCGACGGCGACGGCGACCTCGACCTCGCGGTGCCGCACGAGTTCGAAAGCGGAATGACCGTGTTTGAACAGACCGCGCCCTGGACGTTCAGCGCCACACAGGTCGCCACCGCCAGTCCCTCGATGTCCGTCGTCGTCGCCGATCTCGACGGCGATGGCGACGCCGACTTGGTCACGCCGGCCGAGGTCATCGCGCAGACCGCGCCCTTGGTCTTCGCCGCCCAACCGGTGCCGCCGGGCGGCATCATCCCCAGCGGTGTCGCCGTGGCCGACGTGAACGACGACGGCATCCTCGATCTCGCCGTGGCGGACCTCCGCAGCGAGCGGCTGTCGCTGTATGAGCAAACGCCCGAGGGCGAGCTGAAGCTCCAGCCACCGCTCGCGACGGGTCCGTTTCGCAGCCACGTCGAGGCGGCGGACCTCGACGGCGATGGGTGTATCGACCTGCCCGTCGGCGGCAACAACGACTCGGAGCTGCAGATCCTGTTCGGTGGCGTCCCGCGCCGCTTCCGTGCCGAGGCGCCGGTGCCGACCGGCGACCGAGTTGCGGCGCTGGTGGCGGCCGACCTCGATCGCGATGGCGACCTCGACCTGATCTCGGCGCATCGCGGGACCACGCTGTCGCCGTTTGGGAGCACCGAGAATCTGTCGATTGCCTATCAGGACGCCCCGCGCACCTTCGCGACGGCACCCGCGCTGCCGACCGGGCCGCAGCCCGTGTCGGTGGTCGCGGCCGACGTCGACGGCGACGGCGCGCTGGACCTGGTCGCGGCCGACGCCATGGACGACACGGTGCGCAATCTCCTGCAGACGGCGCCGCGGCAGTGGTCGCCGCAGCCGCCGCTGGCGACGGGCGACACGCCGAGCCAAGTGGTCGCGGCCGATCTCGACGGGGACGGCGACTTAGACCTGGCGTGTGCCAACAGTCGCAGCGACGACGTGTGGATCTTCTGGCAAGAAGGGCCCGGCACCTTTGTCGCGGCGCCGCCGCTCGGCACCGCCCGGTTCCCCACCGCGCTGGCGGCCGCTGACCTCGACGGCGATGGCGACGTCGATCTCGTGGCGGCGAGTGGCGCGGCCAACTCGTTGACGGTCCTGGCTCAGGAGACGCCGCGTGCCTTCACCGCGCGAGCGACCCTGCCGACCGGCCGCTTTCCCAGGGCGATCGCTGCCGCCGACCTCGACGGCGACGGCGCCCTGGACCTCGTCTGCGCCAACGTGAACAGCGACGACGTGAGCGTGTTCTTTCAGGACGGTCCGCTGCTCTTCACTGCGGCGCCGCCGATCGCCGCCGCCGACAACCCACAGTCCGTCGTGGCGGCCGATCTGGACGGTGACGGCGACCTGGATCTCGCGGTCAGTAGCGGCGGGACCGACGAAGTCGTCGTGGTGTACCAAGAAGCGCCGCGGTCGTTCGCGGCGCCGCTGGGCTATGCCGCCGGCGACAATCCCAACGCGGTGGCGGCGGGCGACCTGGACGGTGATGGCGACACCGACCTCGCCGCCGCGAACACGGGCAGCGGGGATCTCTCGGTGCTCTGGGGGCGGTGAAGTGATCATCGGCACGGTGAGAATTCGCAAAGAAACCCGCGGCGATGCGAGGGAAGTCTGCCGTGGAGCGTACCTACCTCCCGCCACGGCATGCCGCCGAGGTTTGCTTGAGCGCCCTACGCGCGGTCACACTGGCGGGTTGCGGCCACGGCAGCGTCACCGCGGCTCTCGTTGGTGGCGATCGCTCCGAAGGGGTCAACGCCCCGCGGTTGGCGGTGGCCGCGACCAAGGCCTCGCCGGCGACGATCGCCGTGTCCCTCGTCGACGCGGAAATACGGCGACCGTCGAATGGCTCTACGTGGCTCCGGAAGACCCGACGGGCGAGCCGGTGCTCGCCACGGGACTCGGCGCCAATCCCGCAACGCCGCCGGCGACGCCCGGGGGCTCGGTACGACGCTGTCCTGGGATGATGACGTACGACCTTCGCCGACTGCGGCTGAACGGCCTGGTCGAGCGCGTCCCAAAATCTCGTCGCTACAACCTGACCGAGTTCGGATCGCGCGCTGCAGTCTTCCTAACGAGAGCGTACGCGCGGCTCCTCCGACCGGGCTCGACGCTCCTCGAGCCCAGCCGGTCGCTCAACCACTCAACGCTCAAGAAGGCGCTCCAAGCCGTCGACGATGCCATCGACCGACTTTGGCGAGATCAGTCCAGCGCGGCAGCTCGACTCAATCTGCTCTTGACTCATTCGTCAACTTCAGACGCGTTTAAGGGCTCTAGTGGTGTGTCACCGAAGTTCGTTGCACAAGTCGGCGAGGAATCTGTGTCGTTCGCAAGGCGCTGTCGCCGCAGGGTTTGTTGGTGGACAAGTTGATGCAACGCGGCGAACGGCGCAGAGGGCCGGCGACCTATGTGACGAACTTCGGTGACGCAACATTAGCGGTCGACCAGGTCGGCGACCGTGCAGGTTGGCTCGTGCGCGGGGGCCATTCCCACATCACATGGGCGCGTTGGGTCCTTCCCGCTCGGAGGGGGTGCGAGCGCGCGCGCAACCGGCCGAGTCTCTATGGTTCGTAGCAACCCCCTCTGTTGGAGATTCGACCATGATCTCGCCTCGCACGGTACTTGCCGTCTGTCTCGTCGCGCCGTCGCTCGTCGCGCAGACCACCTGGATCGTGGACCAAGCCGGCGGCCCCGGCGCGTCCTTCACCGACCTCCCGCCCGCGCTCGCGGTGGCACAAGCCGACGACATCGTGCAGGTGCGTCCAGGTGGGTACTCAGGTGGCGCCACGAGCGCCGGCATTCGCCTCCTCTTCGAGGACGGAGCGGTGCTGAACAGCGGCCAGACGCTGGCGGTCGAGGACCTGCCCGCCGGCCAACGCATGCTGCTGGCGGGTCTCAGCCGCCCATCGCTGCTCGACACGGTGCCGGTCTTTCGGGCTGAGCGGTGCGCCGGGCAGGTGGTCGTCGAGCGGTTGGTGACGATGTCGGTGCAGTTCCTCCTGTCCTTCCCCACGGTGGGAGTGCAAGACTGCGCGCACCTCTCCTTCACCGACTGCTCCCTCAGCGGTACATTTCCGCTGGAGATCGAGCGCAGCCAGGTGCTGCTGACCGACAGCACGGTGACGGGCGCCACGCCGCTCGGTGCGCCCGCGGTGTGGGCCCGCGACACTTTGCTCTTGGTCAGCGAGACGCAGATCTCCGGTGCGGATGGCTCCCTCGGCATCTCTGACGTTGGCTTGCGCGTTGAGCGCAGCGCCGCGCTGATCACCGGCAGCGGCGCTCGAGGCATCGCTGCTGGCAAGACCTGCAGTCGCTTTGGCGGCTGCTCGCCCACGGCGACGCCGGCGCTGGACAACCTGCAGTCGGTCGTGATCGTCGATCCCCGCGTGCCGGTCGGCAGGCTGGCGGGCCGCGCGCCGATCCCCGTGCCACAACCGGCGCTGCGCGCCAACGGCGCGGGCTTGGGCGAAGAGCTGGAGACCGAGCTGTGGCCGCACGCCAACGGTTCAGCGGTGCTGGCGGTCAGCGCGCCGGGGCCGTTCCAGTGGACCCCGTGGGGGCCGCTCGGCCTGTCGGCCAATCATCTGGTGCTCTACACGCAGCCGGTCGAGGCCGGCGCCGCGCTGCCGTTCAGTACGATCATCAACGCGGCCCTGTTCCCGTTTGAGGGATCGCTGACCGTGCAAGCCGTGGTGCTCGACACGGGCGGCGGGCTGACGCTGACCAACCCCGCGGACGTCGTCTTGTTCTGACGGTGCACCCTGCGGCGTCCCGAGCCGAGGGTGCCGAGGGCGTTATTTAGCCGTGAAGCAAAATGTCTCTGGCTGTTAGTTAGCCAAATGGCTAATCAAGGGGCATGAGCGACGCCAAGCCACGCAACGTCAACATCTGCCAGTACCGCGTCAAGCCAGGCCACGAGGCCGAGATGGAGGCGCTGCTGGCGAAGCACTGGCCAGCACTGCGCAAGGCGGGGCTGGCCAGCGAACAGCGGCCGGTGATCTATCGCGGCCTGCCTTCCGGCAAACCCGGAGGCGCACACGGGGCGGAGCGGGTCTACATCGAGATCTTCTCGTGGGCCAAGGAGAATGGTCCTCAGCTTGCCCACGAGACTCCGGAGGTCATGGCCGTCTGGGAGCCCATGGGGGCGATTTGCGAGGACATGGACTTCCCGATGTTCGAACGCCTCGACGTGGGCGGTGAGTGACGCTGAACGCGAGCTCGCAGACACGGAAGAGGTCTTCTCGGCCCTCGCGCACGCCTCAAGGCGGCACATCCTGCTCGTCTTGCACTACCGCGGGGGCGAGATGTCGGCCGGGGACATCGCCAAGCGCTTTGAGTGCACTTGGCCAACGGTCACTCGGCACCTTGGCGTGCTCTGCAGCGCGGGTCTTGTCGAGAAGCGGCGCGACGGGCGGCAGTCGATCTATCGACTTGACTACGAGCGGCTGCGTTCCGTGGTCGGCTCTTGGGTCGGCAACTTTGAAGGCGAAGGGTAAGCGCGCGACTTCGGCGGAGGTCGGATGTTGTCCGACCCCGCCGACCTCGTGCGGTTCTGCGACTCGCCCGCCGCGGCTACCGCCCGGTGAGCTCGATCTCGTCGAGGGCCAACCGGCCCTGCCGGGAGCCAAACGACGGGCCAAACTGGAACGTCAGCTCGGTGATGTCGCTGAGATCCAGAGCGTTGCCGTTGTTGAGGAAGTCGGTCAGCCGCAGGCGGATGATCTCGAACTCGCTCGTCCAGCCGGTGCCAGTCCCGCATGACGTACGCTGATACGGCTCCTCGACGCCGCCGCCGTAGGCGCCGATGTTCATCGACGCGCGGTCGCCGTCGCCGTCTTCGAGCATCACGGTGAACGTGATGTCGCCGAGCTCGGCGATCGTGAACGGGTTGCGAGTGCCCTGCGCGGCGCGCAACGCGAGGTAGACATAGGGCCGGAAGTCGCGCTGCCCGGGCTGCAGGCTATAGGTGATGCTGGAGTTCCCTTCGTAGTCGAACACCACGCCAAAGCTGTCGGTCCGGGTCGAGGCCGTCGTCGAGTCGTGGATGAAACCGTTGAACGGATCGCTCGCCATCCAGGTGAAGTTGGAGTTGACGTCGGCCAAGCGCCCCTCGCGGTAGTTGTTGACGGTGGCGGCCACGGTGGCGCCGGAGCTGGCGAGCCCCGGGTCAGGGTTGCTTTGGAAGTCGTCGATCACCAACTTGCCGGACGCCGGCTCGTCCTGGAAGGCGAGATTGGCGCTCACACACGTCCCCTCCGCCGAGCCAACGGCGTGGAACGACTCGTACTGGCGCCACAGGAAGTCGCGCGACGGCACGTCGCCGCGGACGAAGTGTTCGACGAGCGGCAAGAGGTAGCCACGCACGATGGTGTGGGTCTGGGCCCGGCCGACGAGGCAGGGGCCCGACGCTACCGAGCTGCCGCCGCCATCGTGATAGTCGCCGTGACCCACGCCGTAGAGACTGATCCACTGGCGGTTGCGCGTGGCGCGTTCGTAGAGCCGGTACCACTTGCTCGCCGAGCAACCCGTGACGTCGGCGTCGGACTGCGCGACCCACAGATGGTAGGCGGGCACATTGCGCGGATGCGACGCGGGGTTGCCCGTCGTGCCGCCGAAGTCGACCGGCGCGATGCTGGAGATGAGCTTGATGTCGGCGATCGAGTACCGCTCCGGCGTGGAGGTGCCGCGGAACAGCCGGTCGTACGCGCGTGCCACGCCGTCGCCGCCGCGGCTGTGGCCGATCCAGGTGATGTTGTTGTCGTCGATGTGCCCGTTGAGCACGCCGCCGCCGATGGTCGCCTGCGAGCCGAGGATGAACTCGGTGTTGTCCAGCGTCGAGATCGCCGCCGTGTGGCTGCCCGGTATCGTGTTGTTCTGGTGGCTCATCACGATGTAGCCGTACGACGCCAGGTGGTAGCCGATGTGGTCGTACCACTGGTAGTTGTGGCCGTTGCCGTGGCTCACGACGACCAGGGGCAGCTCGCCCATCGCGGCGATGTTCGTGGGGTAGTAGGTGTCCTGGCCAAGGAACGAGCCGCCGCTGTAGAGGATCTCGGTGACGGCGTAGGGGCCTTGGCTGGCCGCGGTCTTGAGGCCGCCGCGCGCCGTGTCGCGCACGATGTAGAAGCCCGCCTGGACGGCGTCGTAGCCGTCGATCAGGTCGGGGCCGCTGAGCTGGCCGTTGCCGTCAAAGTCGACCACGACGTCGTAGCCCACACCAACGCGGGCGTCGCCGGAGCTGGCGCTCTCGTCTGGACCGAGCAGCGTGCCGGCGTCGAGCACGGCCGTGCTGGCCTGGATCGAGGGCCCGTTGAACGTCACCGACTGCGGGGTACCGCGGACGTCGACGAGGGAGGGGTCGGCGTCCCACTGCGCCCGGGTCTTTGACGCGGTCACGTAGACCGACGCGGTCTTGCCCGTGACGAACGGATAGCGCGTCGGGTCCACGGCGAGCTCGGTGCTCGAGCCGCGGTTGATCGCCCGCACGTATTCAAAGAACGGGAACTGCGCCAGCGCATTGCCGGCGAGCTGCGCGGCGCGGTCGGCGAGGGTGAGGTCGGCGCCGTTGCTCCACGACAAGCCCGGCCGCGTGCCGGTTTCGTCGACCACCGCGGCGAAGAAGATTTGCGCACCGTGCGCAGTCGTGTTCGCGGGCAAATTGAGCGACAGCGAGATCGTGCCGCCGGCTGGAATGTTGCCCACGGGCACCACAGCCACCGCCGGCGTGATCCCCAGGGGCACGCTCTGGCCGAACAGCACGACCGGCCCCGGCGACACGTCGAGCAGCAGGATGGCCGGCCGGCCCGGGGTGCCGCTGATGTTGACGGTGACCGACTGACCGAGCTCGCCAACGGCCGACGTTTGGCCGTCGAGGTCGAGACTGGTGCCGCCCGGCACCGGCGACGTCGCGCTCGCGGTCGCGACGAGCAAGGCGAGAGATAGGGTGGCGGCGCGAATCGAGATCGTGGACGCAGCGCGCATGGTGGGCTCCTCTCCGATGAGACGGGTGGGTCGTCAGGATACCCAGCCGCCTCGACGAGCGGGCGGGGCGCGATTCCCATTCTGGTCCCAGGCGAGCCCGGCAGTGCGCGGCGTCGGCCCAGCCCGGCTGGCGAAGTTCCGCAAGGGTCGTTGGAAGATCGGCGCCCCGCGCGGAGTCCACGAGCACATGTCGGCGGATGGGCCAAGAGGTGTAGATGAGGCACGGCAGCGCCGGGGCGCCTAATACCCGAGCACCAAGTCGAGTGCGTTGGTCAACACGTAGCCGCCACCCAGCACGATGCCCTGCGTCGGGGCCTTGAGACCGAGCAGGCTGGGATCGGCCGGGACCGCGAGCTCCACGGCGCCCGTGCTGCTCGGCCCCGAGATGGCAAACACGAAGGGGCTGCTGGCGCTGAAGATGTCGATCAGCAGCTCTCCGCCGGCGATCACGATGCCACTGGACGGCTGGGCGTGGGACAGGGCCAGGACCGACACGGCGAGCGGGTAGGCCGACGCGTCGATGTGCGCGTTCCAAGTCGTGCCCAGCACTGGGACTTCGTTGGTCGTGAACACCACCGGGTTGATGCCGCTGCCGTTGCGGGTCGTTGCGGTGGCGTCGGAGGGGACGAGAAAACGCTGCAGCCACGCAAACAGCAGGCCTTGGAATTCACCCATCTGAGTGCCGACGGTCCCGTCGAACCGCAGGTCGGTCCAGCCCGAGGCTGGCGACCCGAGGCTGCTGAGATCGACGTCGTCCTCGACGATGAGCAGGCTTTGACCGGTGTGGAAGTCGGCGTGAATCGATAGCAGGTCCTGCATGGCGTTCAGGCCGAACCAGGTCGCGTGGAGCGCCGTCACCCAATCGATGGCGCCGGTGAGGATGGGATCCCCGGTGACGGCGTCGCGCCGGAACTCGTTGCTAGCCAGCGGGTCCTCGTACGCCAGGAACGCCGGTGTGTCGAAGGCGTAGCTCGCGGGGTCGCGGATCCAACGTGACGCGCTCGAGCGCGCGAGGTCGTCCGGGTCGGCCTCGGCGATGGTGATCGCATGGCTGCCCGTGGTTGGGTTGATCCAGTGGTTGCCGAAGAACGAGTCGGTAAAGGCGCGGATCCAGGATGGCAGCATCAGGGCGACGACGCCGGCGCAGCGTGTGTCCTGCTCGGCGTGCGTCGACACGGCGCCGAGGAACTTGCGGCGCGGGCCGAGCGCGATTGACGACGCGTAGGAGGCGCCGGCCGAGACTCCCATGGTGATGACTTGGCCGTTGTCGATTTGCAGGGACGCCTCGTTCTCGGCGAGCCACTGTCGGGCCCAGACGATGTCCTTCTCGCCCCAGTAGAGGTCGAAGCGGTTCCACTCGGGCGAGCCGTAGGGATAGAAGACGTTGGGATCGGGGCCGAGGCCCGTCGAGTTGATGCCGACGGTCCCGATCGAGACCACGCAGAAGCCGGCCATGCACAGCGAGTAGAGATCGGCGGCCGAGGCGCTGCAGATCTGGAGCCGCGGGCCGGTGCCGCCGGCGCCGTTGAGCGGCTCCAAGAAGTTGCCGGCGCCGCTCGAGAGGATGACTGGCCAGCCGTTGGCGGGGCGCGTGCCGGTCGGCGGATAGAAGACGGTGGCGCGGTGCATCGCGTGCGGCGCCGTGACTTCGGGCGGGGTGTAGACCCGTTCGATCGTCGCGCCGTCGGGGGTCGGGAAGATGCAGGTGCCCTGCGCCGGGGCGACCGCGACGCACGCAATGAACGCGGCGGTGACCAGGGGCAGGTGAACGAGCAGAGGGCGGCAACGCCGCGCCAGGTGCGAGAAGGTCATAGGTGATTGGGGGTGTTGGGGCCGGAGCCGGTGCCGGATCTCCGGCCACCGCTCCCGAAAGGCCCGCGCGCGGAGCTCGCGCCACCTGCAGCGGATTCCGTGGTTTTTTCGGGCGGCGGTCGCCACGCCAAAAAAGTGGCGGCCGCATGCATCGATTCGCGGTGGTGCCGACGACCACGAGGTGACGCGGCCCGCATGTCGCGTCCTCCCCCGCAGTTTCTGACCCCTTGGCACCATGAAGCACACTCCCTTCGCGCAGATTCTCTGTATCTCCCTCGCGGTCACCGCGTTCGTCGCGCCCGGGCCCTCGCAGACCTTCCTCCAGGCGCCACCGCTGCCGCCCCAAGGCATCCCGGCCGTCACCCAACGTGCGTGCTGCGATGTCGACGGCGATCTCCTCAACGACGTGGTCGCCGTCGAGTCCGGCGGGATCGTCGTCATGATGGGCAACGAGAACGGCTCGCTACGCCCCGGCGTCGTCGTGGCCGCCGGCACCTTTGGCAACGTCGACTGCTGCGACATGGACGGCGACGGCCAGCCCGACATCATCGCCGACACCAACGGCTTCGCCGACGTGCTGCTCTTCATCAACCAAAGCACGCCCGGGTTCCCCGCCTTCGCGCCGGGGACCGCTCCCGTCACTGGCGTGGTGGGCACGGTGAGCAACTTGCAGTGCTGCGACCTCGACCTCGACGGGGACAACGACATCCTGGCCACCGACGCGGCGAACCAACAGCTCCTGATCTGGCAGAGCTGCATTGCCCAGGGTTGCAGCCCCGCGGCACCGCTGGCGGCGCCGCAGACTACCAGCTTGAACCAAGCGCCGTTTGTGCAGAACTCGTTCGTCAACACGGTCATCTGCTGCGACATGTCGCAGTCGACCTCCGGCCCGGACATCGTGGTCACCCAGTTTCAAAACGGCACCAGCACGATCACCGTGCTACTCAACTACGCGGGGATCTCGTCGTTCCAGGCGGGCATGATCGTCACGCTCACCAACCCCGCGCCGACCGTCAACGGGCCCGTCTTTGACTTGGCCTGCTGCGACATGGACGGGCAGCTGGGCAGCGACGTCGTCGTCGGTCACGGTGGGCAGGTGTCGGTGCTCCTCGCGCAGGGTACCGCGACGCCGACCGGTCCTTTCCTCAGCGGCAACTTGCCCGGCAACGTGACCGGCCTGGATTGCTGTGACGTCGAGGGCGACGGCGTCGTCGACATCATTGTCGCCGCCCGGGCGCTCGTGAACTCACTGCAGATCATCCCGGGCCTGTTCGGCGGCGCCACCCCGTTCGTGCCGCAACCGGCGGGCATCGTGTTCGGGCCGCAGTGCTGTGACGTCGACAACGACGGCGACCCCGAGATCATCGTGGATCAATCCAACGGCACGGCGCGCAACTACCTGACATTCGTCAATCAAACGAACGGGCCGTCGATGCTCACCTATCCGGGGACCGGCGGGCCGCTGGCGATCACATCGGGCGTGTCGCCGACGGGCGGCGCGGTGGGCCTGAGCGGTGGCCCGCTCGCCGACGTCAAGTCGACGACCAACAACGACACGATCTTTGTCAACATCACCGACGCGGGGGGCGGCGCCGCGGGCCAGTTCGTGCTGGTGCTCGACCTGTTCAACACGTCGGTCGGCCCGACGTTCACGCTGGGCTTCTGGGTCGGCGTGGCGCCGCAGCTCTTCGGCGTCGGCACGGGCACGCAGACGTTCTCGTTTGCGATTCCGCCGTCGCCGGTGCTCAACGGATTCAGCGTGCTGGCACAGGGCTACGCGGTGCCCGCCCCGCTGACGTGGACCACTTCGGCGGCGCACGAATTCCAGCTGCGCTGACGCGGCGCGCCCGCGCCCGAGATCGGCCTGTCCAGATGAGGCCTGCCCAGATGAGGCCTGCCCAGATGAGGCCTGTCCAGATGAGACCTGCCCTAGATGAGACCTGCCCAGTGTCGCATCCGGCGCCTATACTCGAAGCGTGAGGGACCGTATCTCGCGTCCGGTCGAGCGCCGCGGCGATTCCGTCGCCGACCCCGCTGGCCCGACGACGCCGGAACGCGAGGGTTCTGTGTCGGCCCACGACGACGATCGACAGCTCGTTCGCGCGGTCCTCGCTGCAGACCCCGCCGCGCGGGCGCGGTTCGCCGCGCGGATGCAGTGCATCGCCAACGTCGTCGCCGCGCGCAACCAGCGGCTGCGGCACCCGCTGGGCCGGCAAGAGCTGCACGACGTCGTGCAGGACGTGTGGACGCGGGTTTGGGCCAAGCTCCACGCGTACGACGGCCGCGCCGCGTTGGAGACTTGGGTCTACAAGTTTTGCGAGTACGAGCTGCGCAACGCCTTGCGCCGCGCGGCGCGGCACGGCGCCAAGTGTGAGCCGCTCAATGAGGACGAGTGGAGCGCGGCGGCACGGCCGCTGCGCGACGGGCGCATCGACTTCGAGCGCGTCTATCAGGGCCTCGACGAGCTGGACATGGTCGACGCCGTCATCGTCCGCGGTCGTCACTTCGAGCACCTGACCTTCGAGGCGATCGCCGCGCGCTGCGAGCTGTCGGTCAACACCGTCAAGAGCCGGTACTACCGGGCGCTGCAGAAGCTGCGGCGCTGGTTCATGCGGCGCGCGGGGGAGGGGGAGGCGTGACGGACGACCGCCGCGCACAGCTGCTGGAGGAGGTCGTGACCGGCGCTCGGCTGCCGGACGATCCCGAGGTGCGGGCGCTGATGGTCCGCGATCCCGAGTGGGCGGCAGAGCTCGCCGAGCTCGTGGCGATGCAGCGGGTCCTCGACGCGACCGGCGAGAGCGAGGCGGCGACGTTACGGCAGGCGGCCGCGACGCCGTTGCCCTCCCCGCCCCGCCCCACCTCACGACGCTGGCTGTGGCTCGCCGCGGCCGCCGCGGCGGCGGCGTTGGCGTTGGCGTTCCTGCTGCGCCGCGGCGCCGAGGATGACCCGGGGGCCACGGTGCTGGGTCCTGCGGTGGAGCTGCTCGAGCCGCGCGGTGACGTGACGGCATACGGCACGTTCCGCTGGCGCGGCTCGCTGCCGCCGGGTGGTTGGTTTGAGGTCCGCGTCTTTGCCGAGCCGGCTGGCCGCCCGCCGGTGGCGCGCAGTCAGACGCGCCTGCGTGAGGCCAGCTGGCAGCCGGATGCCGCCGAGCAGGCTGGCCTGCCGCAGCGGATTCGTTGGCAAGTGACGACGTTTGACGCCGGCGGCGCCGCCGTCGAGCGGGCGAGCGCTGAGGCGCAGCTGCGGTGACGTGGCGGCAGCGGACGGTGGGGCGATCGCGATGGCTGGCGGGGCCGCTGCTCGGCCTCGGTCTCGCCGGTATGGTCGGGCTGCCGGCGCGCGGCGCGGCGCAGCAGCCGGCGCCGGCGGGAGTCAGCACCGCCACGACCGATGCCCAGTTTCGCGACGCCGCGCTGGCGGCCCGAGCCGCGGCCGGTGCCGACGCGGTCGCGCTGTGGCAGGATGCCTACGGCGCGGCGCAGGCGCAGGGATCGCCCGAGTCCGTGACTTATGCGTGCCTTGGCTTGGCCGGGGCGCTGGCGAGCGCGGGTGAGCTAGATCGCGCGAGCGATGTCGCGCAGCTGGGGCTCGGGGCCGGCGGCACGTCGACGCGGCTCTCGCTGTTGACGCTCGCGGCGGATCTCGGGCTCGCGCGCGACCGACCGCAAGAGGCCAGTGCGCTGCTCGACGAGGCGGGGACGCTGCTCGAAGGAGCGGAGGCGGCCGCGCGCGCCTCGTTCCACGGCACGCGTGGGGACCTGCACGCGACGCTGGGCCTGACGGATCTGGCGTGGCTGGACTTCGCCGAGGAGCGCGAGGTGCTCGGTCCCGACCACGCGCGCGTCCGCTGGCATGAGCTGCGCTTCGCCGCCGCGAGCATGGATTTCGGCGGCGTCGGGCGGTTCGCGCAGGCGTTGCTGGATGAGGCAGGCACGCCGGCGCCGCAGCGGGCCCGGGCGGGGTTCTGGCGTGCGATGGCCAGGGCTCGCCAGCGCGTGCAGCCCAATCTGGCGCAGCGGGAGCTGGCCGCCGCGGCAGCCGACGACGGGCTGGATGCCGACGCCCGGTGCTATGCGCGGGCTCAGCTCGCGCTGCTGCAGATCGAGGCGGCCGAGCTCGAAAGGGCGCGTCGGGTGCTCGCGGCCATCGACCCCGAGCGCGAAGCGGGCCTATCGTTGCCCACCAAGATCAACGTTGAGGTCGCGCGCGCGAAGCTGGCCCTGCACGCCGCCGGCGCCCGTATCGACCTCGAGGCACGGCGCGACGCGCTGGTGGCGTTGTTTGAGGAGTCGCTCCAGCGCTGGCGCGCCGTACCGCCCCGCGCCGGTGGCGTTGGGTTTCTCCAGCTGGTCGAGCGGCGCGACTTGCTCGGCGCGCTGGCGGCGCTGCGGTTGCGCTTGGCACCCGATGCCGGTCCCCGCGCCGTGCTGCGCGACTTGTTGCGGGTGCAAGCCTGCGGGTCGCTGGCGCGGACACTGGCGCTACCCACGGGCTCCGTCGACGCGGTGGTGGCCGAGCTGTTGCCCCGCGATGGCGGGATCCTCGTCTATCAGCCTTCTGTCGTGCAGTCGCACGTCGTCGTGGTCACCAGCGACGGCGTCGAGTGTGTGGAGCTCGGCTCGGATGCACAGCTGTTGCGCCAAGTCGGGGAGCTGCGGGCCTTGCTTGGCGACCGAGCCTCGGAGCCGTTGCAGATCCGGCGCGCGGCGGAACGGGTTGCGGCGTGGGCACTGCCCGAGCCGGTGCGCGCCAAGGTGCGGCGTTGGCGAGCGCTCACCGTGGTCGGCCGCCGGCTGCTCGGCGGCTTGCCGTTTGAGGCTCTGCCCGGCGAGGCGGAGCCATGGCTTGGCATGGAGCTCGCGATCGCCGACCTGCCGTCGCTGCCGGTGGGGCTTTGGCTCGCCCAACGCGACGACCAGTGGGACGGGCAGCGCGGCGCCGCCGCCGAGCCTCGCGCCGACGTCGGCGTGGTCGTCGCGTCGTCGCCTACCGACGCGGCGCGGGCGCGTTGGGCGCTGCCCGAGCTGCCGATCACCGCGTCGACCGTGGACGGCCTGCTGCAGCCCTTCGCGCACCCGCATCCCGATCGGCCGCGCGGCAGCGCCGCGACCGCCGGTGCTCTGGCGCGTGTGGCGGAGCAGCTGAGCGGCGCGTTGGTCCTGTTTGCGCACGGCGTCTACGCACCCTCGCGAGAGCGCCCCGCCGGCGCGGCCCTCGCCCCTGGCGACTCGGCTCCGGACGGCGTTCTTTGGTGCGATCAGGCCGAGACCATCCGCTTCCCGCCGTTCGTCTTTCTCGGCGTGTGTGGCGGATCGCGCGCGACGCTGCGCCGCGGCGACGACGACAGCAATCACTTGGGCGGCGCCGCGCTGCGCGGCGGTGCCCGCGCCGTTGCGGTCGCCGATGCGACCCTCGCCGTGTGGGCCACCGTTGCCCTGGCCGACGCGATGTTGGCGGAGATCGCCGCCGGCAGCGCCCCTGCCGAGGCACTGCGGGTCGCGCGCTGTGCCGTCGCCGCGAGTGCGCCGCCGGGCCGCCGCCATCCCTACGACCACGCGCAGCTGCGTCTCGTGGGCCTGGGCCACCGACCACTCGCGGTGCAGCCGGCGCCGCCGGGGTGGCCGTGGGTGTGGTGGGGGCTCGGCGCTGCGGTGCTGTCGCTGCTGGGATGGCTCGGCTGGCGGCGCCGCGCCGTCAGTCGATGATCGGTGGGTCGTCGTGCACGGGCGGCAGGGGCAGAGGCGGCGGGATCACGATCCCGCCCGGCACGACGGCGCCGTGGTTGATCAGGGCCTGCGCCACGCGTGGCCCGGGAAAGGCCCTCTCCTCGTTGATCGCGGTCGTGACGTAGTACGGGTTCCCGGGAAAGGCGCGGACCACCGTGCCCGCGGCATCGAGCTCGACCGCGCGCAGCACGAGGAGGAACGTGCTGACGGTCTGCGAGTGCAGGGCGCCGGCGGGGAGCAACGCTTGGATCGCCCCGGGTGGCATCGTGCCCTGGGCGGGCAGGGGCGCCGCGGCTGCGGCGCGGGGGTTGAGGACGAGCGGGTTGCTGGCGGTCGGCTCTAGCGTCGCTTCCCACGCCAACAGCTCGACGTGGGTTGCCCCCGCGGGGAGCGGAGCTTGGCGTAGCCGGACGAAGACCTCGGTCTCCGGAGCCGCCGACAGGCCGTACACGATGTCGATGGGCGAATACGCGAAGAGGTCGAGATCGACGCGCTGCGTGCGCTCGTCGATGAACGGGTTGCGCCCGACCACGATCTCCGACGTGCTCTCCACCGGCCACACGACGTCGGCGTCACCGTCACCGTCGAGGTCGGCGACCGCGGGGTGCACGACGTTGTTCGGGGCGGGTTGGGATGCGGCTGCGGCGCCGGGGATCAGCGCCGCCTCGATGACGCCGAGGGTGTCGTAGCGAAAGGCGCCCAGCGCGGCGCCGGTGCCCTGGTTCACCAGGATCTGGGCTTTGTGGCTCGCCGAGTGGCTCAAGATCAGGTCGTCGTGGCCATCGCTGGTGCAGTCGCCGGCGGCGATCGCGACGACCGGTAGGCCGTCCAGGGAGACGGCCTGGCCCGTGGTCGCGCTGGCGATGAAGAGCACCGTCTCGTTCGGGCTGCGGCGGCCACACCAGGCTAGGAGCTCGCCGGTTGGCGCGCCCGGCGCGGCGACACGTGTCGCGAAGCCGGCGTCCGCGGGCCATGGGTACTGGAGGACATCCTCGAGATCGGCGGACAGGATGGTCAGGCCCGCCCTGGTGATCACCGCAATCTCGTCCCCGGGCTCCGCGTCCCACTGGATGCCGGTGATGGCGAGGATCGTGGACCCCATCGACATCTCAAGAGGCTGCTCGAAGCTCGCCTCGTTCTCGATCGTCAAGATCGCCAACGAGTCGCCGTTCGCCCCGACGACGTCGTCGTCACCGTCGCCGTCGAGGTCGACCGCCGCGAGAGTTGCGGTGTCGAACCGCGCGGCGTCGGCGTGCGTCACCAGCGGTTCGCCGTCGCCGAGGCGCCAGATCCACAGGCCGGCGGCGTTCGACAGCGCCACGAAGTCACGGCCCTGCTGGCGGCGCAGGGTGATCGCGTCGGTGACGGGCCCTTGCGTCCAGCCCGGCAGCGGCGCCAACGAGCTGTGAAACCCGGGCACCGCCATCAAGAACGGTCGCCCGCACTCCAGCAGAATGGCGTCCGGCCAGTGGTGGCCCGTCAGATTGCCCGCAGCGCAGCGCGTGAACGACCCGGTGCGACCCGCGGTCGCCGGCCACGGGGTGCGGACTTCCGGGCCGTAGTACGGCACGAATTGCGAGGCGATGGGCGCCGCGAGGAGCGGTAAGAGGAGACCGAGGCGACGGAGCTTGGCGTGCATAGCTAAGTGTGGGGTCTGGGCGCGAGAGTCCGTCGACGTTGCAACGTGCAGGCCGTCGCCACGAGATTGCGCGAGCCGATTCTGGTGCGCGAGCCGGTGTAGAATTGGGCGCCAAGCGTCGCCATTCCGGACACACAAAATCGGCGGGCAGAAGCGACGGCGCGGTCACCGCTTCGCGAGCTCGGCCCGCGCTTGCCGGACGCCGCTGCGTGCGGCGCGGGTCCCCGGGTGGTCGGGGCCCACCAGGGCTTCGAACAAGCGCGCCGCCTGCTGCATGTGCTCGAGCGCCGCCTCGAAACGGTGCTGGTGCCCCCGCGCGTCGCCCAGCGCATAGAGGCACACTCCCATGTGGTAGTCATTGTCGCGCCCGGCGGCGATGAGTCCGTCCCGGGCGTGCTCCAGCCAATGCGCGGCGTCGTCGTACTTGCCGACCGCGGTCAGCTCTTGACCAAGGGTGAAGGCCGCCTCGAGCGCATCGGGGTGATCCGCGCCCTTGGCGCCCGCCATGGTGGCCTGCGCGCGTCGGGCCACGGCCACGGCGGCCTCTCGGTCGTCAAGGCGCACGTAGATCTTGGCGCGAAGGCATTCGATCTCGGCGGTGAGGCGATGGGCGTCCCCGCGCAGACGCGCCACGCGCGCGGCCAGGGCGTCGATGATCGGGCGGGCCTCCGCCTCGCGACCATGGCGCTGCAAGAATGCGCACCAGTTGCGTTCGGCGTTGTGGGCCAGCGGGTGATCCGGGCCGCACACGCGGCGCAGGGCGGGGATCGTCGCTTGGAACAGCGCCTCGGCTTCGGCCCGTTCTGGCTCTGAGCCGTGGCTGAGCGCCGCGGCGAGCACGGCGCGCGCTTCGAGGGTGCGGGGGTGGTCGTCGCCGTGGGCCTGCTCTCGAATCGCGAGGGTTTCGCGCTCCACCGCGGCGCAGTCGTCGTAGCGCCCGGCGGCGAACTGTAGTCGTGCCAGCTCCTGCAGAATGGCGCCGCGCAGCACGTCCGAAAGTGCTGCTTCCTCGGCGATCCGCAGCGCTTCCTCCAGCTTCGCCGCGCCGGCGTCGAACTCGCCGCGGGCGCCCAGGATGCCGCCGTCCAACGTCATGAGCTCGGCGCGCAGCTTCGGGTCGCCGGCGCCGTGGCGCTCAAACAGGCGGTAGAGTTCCTCGAGCGTCGGCAGATCGGGTCCGAGGTTCAGGTCGGCGTCCAAGCGAGCGCTGAGCATGCGGGTGCGGATCAGCTCCATGAGGATCCGTAGCCGTTGCGCGTCGTCGTTGCCGAGCCGCGACAGTGCCGCGCGCAACTGCGCTTCGGCCGGGCCCGGGCGCCCCATCTGCATGAACCCCTCGGCCAGGTGCTGCAGCATGCGCGCGGCGAGGGGGCCGCGCACGGCGGAGGTCTCCGCGAGCGACTGGCCCCAGGTCAAGAGCGTGTCCCGCAAGCGGCCGTCGGCGTCTTCGGCGCGTACGCCGACGTCGACGAGCAGCTCGCCCTGCTGCGCTAGCACGCCTTCGAGATCGCGCTTCTCGTCCAACAACTGCTGCGCCGACTGCTCGGCCCGCTGCGCCGCGGCGTTGGCTACAGCGAGGCCACGGATCAAACCCACGGCGCCAGCGGCCGCCGCCACGAGCGCAAACACCAGACTCGCCGCCGCGAGGCGATGTCGATCGACCAACCGCCGCGCCAGGTACAGCGCGGTGGGCGCGCGGGCCCGCACCGGCCGGCGCTCGAGCAGGTGAAGCAGATCCTCGTGCAGCGCCGCGGCCGACGGGTAGCGCGCCGCCGCGCGCTTCTCGAGCGCCATCAGCACGATCCAGTCGAGGTCCTCGCGGGTCTCGGTCCAGGTCGACGGCCGATCCGGCGGCACGTCGAGGATCGCGCGCATCCACGCGGTCGCGGGGGCGGCCGCGTCGACCGCGTATGGCAATCGCCCGGTGAGGAGCTCAAACAGCACGACGCCCAGTGAGTACACGTCGCTGCGCGCGTCCACCTCGGCCCGCCCCTCGAGCTGCTCGGGACTCATGTAGGCCAGCGTGCCGAGCACACCGTGGTGCTCCGTCGCGGCGTGGTCCAGCTGGCGGGCGATGCCGAAGTCGATGAGCTTCGGCCGGCCCGAGCGGTCGACGAGGATGTTGCCGGGCTTTAGATCGCGGTGGATCACGCCACGTAGGTGGCTCGCGTGCACCGCGTCGCACACCTGCGCAAAGAGCCGAACGCGATCGCGCCAGTCGTGCAGGCCGGCGGCGAACTCGGTGATGGGTCGGGCCCCGTCGACCAGCTCCATCGCGAACCACGGCAACGCGGGCGCACCCGGGTCGTCCGGCCGATACTCGCCGGCGGCATACACCTCGGCAATCGCCGGATGCCGCAGGCCGGCGAGGAGGTGGATCTCGCGCGCAAACCGGGCGCTGGCCTCTGCCGAGAGGTGCCCGGCGTCGAGACACTTGAGCGCGACGTCGCGGCTGGGGTGCTCTTGCCGTGCGAGATACACCGAGCCACCGCCGCCGCGGGCGAGCGGGCGGTCGATGATGAAGGCGCCGACCCGGGCACCGGGCGACAGCGCCGCGGTCGCGCCCCAGGCTTCCAGGGCGCCGTTGGTCCGGTCGTGCTCCGCCAGCATCGCCCGGACTTCGGCCACGAGCTCTGGCGCGTCGCCGGCGGCTTGTGCCAGTCGTCGCTCGCGCTCCGGCGTCGCCACATCGCGCAGGTCGACAAACAGCTGCTCGAGCCGCGTCCAACCGCCGCCACTCACGTCGGGTCCCCCGGGCGGCGCAGGCGGCGCGCGAGCCAAGCCCGGGCAAACGACCAATCGTCGGCCACCGCGCGTTCCGATAGGTGTAGCGCACCGGCGACGTCGCGCACCGACAGACCGCCGAAGAAGCGCAGTTCCACGACGCGCGCCTTGCGGGGTGCCCGCAGCGCCAGCTCGTGCAGCGCTTCGTGCAGGTCGAGCGCCTCCGGGCGGTGGTCGGGCGTCAGCCCGTGCTCATCCACCAGGGTGGTGCGGCGCAGATGGCCGCCGCGCCGGGCGGCCCGGCGACGCCGCACGTGATCGACGAACACCTCGCGCAGGCAGCGTGCCGCGCGCACCGCGAAGTCGGTGGGCGGGAGCCGGGTGTGGCCCTCGCGCGAGAGTCGCAGGTACGCCTCGTGCAGCAGAGCCGTCGGCTGCAAGACACCGTCCGGCCCGGCGCGTCGCAGCACCCGGTGCGCGGTGGCCCGCAGCGCGCGGTAGGCCGCGTCGGTCAGCTCGGGCAGAGCCGGCGGTGCGGGGCGAGGAGGCCGCATCGGTCCTGACCCAGTCGGCGGGGGTCAGTCGCGCCGGCGCTGCTTTCCTTGGCGCAGGCGTTGCGCCATGGCGCGGGACACGTCGACCAAGAACGCACAGGCGACCTCGGGATGCACGCTGCGCACCTGTTCGAAGCCGGCGTCGGTCAGGCGGTGGGCGATGCCGTTGGTCTTGGCTGTGACCGTGGCGGTGCGGACCCCGCCATCGATGAACGACTGTTCGCCGACGATGGCGTACGGCTTGATGGTGGCGACGCGGCGCCCGGTCCCGCCGTCATCCACCGTGACTTCGAGCGTGCCCTCGGTGAGGATGAAGACCGAGGCGTCCGGGGTGCCCTCGCGAATCAGGACCTGGCCGGGCTCGAACTCCACCTTGTCGGTGAAGGCGAGCAGCGTGCTGGCGTTGGCCTGCTCGTCGATGAGGTGCTGCATGAGCTGCTCGAGCTCTTGCTCGGAAAGGAAATACTCAGAGAGCAGCGATTCCGACGGTTCCATAGTTGCCGATCGTAGCCGCCGCCCGCGGCGGCGCACCTGTCGACGTCCCCGCGCGCCCCATCTCCGGGGGACCGCAGCACTTTGGGCCGGTGGTGTTTGCCGGTGGGACGGGCTCAGCCGTCGCCGAGGGCCTGCCGCAAGCCCCGGCGCGCGGCGTCCAGCGACGGATCGGCCGCGAGGGCGGCGCGGAAGTGGGTGGCGGCACCGACGCGGTCGCCGCCCTGGAGGAGCAGGCGCGCGAGGTTGTAGTGCGCGAACGCGTCGCCAGGGGCGAGCTTCAGGCCGGCGCGATACTCGACGATGGCGGCGTGGGCCTGGCCCGCCGCGAACAGCGCATTGGCGTAGTTGAATCGCATCACCGGCTGATCGGGCGCGCACCGCGCGGCGGCGCGGAACTCCGTCAGCGCCTCTTCGGTCGCGCCGGCGCCCATGAGCAGGATCGCCAGGTTGGCGCGCGGGGCCGCGTCGCGCGGGTTCGTGGCGATCGCCTGCCGGTAACGGGCGGCGGCCTCGTCGTTGCGCCCGAGCTTGCCGAGCGCCACGCCGAGGTTGAGCAGCGCGATCGGATCCTCGGGGTCGACGCGTAGCGCGCGTTCGTACCATTCGACGGCGGCGTCGGGCGCTCCGGCTTGTTCCTTCAGCTTGCCCAAGTTGATGAGAGCCGGTGCGTAGTCGGGTTCCGCGGCGATGGCGCGCTCGTAATGTCGTTCCGCCTGCGCGGCGTCGCCGGCGTCGGCGTAGGCGACGCCCAAGTTGTAGAGCACGACTTCGTCGTTCGGATCGAGCTCGAGGGCGCGTGTATAGAGCGGCATCGCCGCGTCGACCTCGCCGCGCGAGTAGAGCAGCTCACCGAGGTTGGTGTGCGCCATCTGGCAACTTGGGTTGGTGCGGATGGTGTCGCGCCACAGCGTTTCGAGATCGCGATAGCTGTGACATTGCAGCATCGCGAGCACGGCGAGGACCGCCAAGATCACCGGGACGCCAAACCGGTGGCCGAACCGCGTCCACGCCGCGGCGAAGAGGATGATTGGCCCGAGGCTCGCCAGGTACTGAAAGTGATCGGCCACAAACGAGTATCGCATCGGGTAGACGTCGAAGAAGCCGAGTGCGGGGGCCAGCGTGGCGGTGAAGAACACCAGCGCCGCGACGGGCCCGCGACCGATGCGCGCCCTCGCCAACCACGTGCCGCCGAGCAGCGCCAGCCACGCGGCCGGTTGGGCCAGTTGCCACGCCGCCGACGCGTCGATGTTCCAGCGCGGATAGATGAAGGCGAGGTCGACCGGCCACACGAGCTTCTGCAGATAGAACCACAGCGCGCGGCCGGCGATGACGGCGCGGTCGAGCAGCGACAGGTCCCAATCGGCCCCCTTGGCGCCGACGACGTTGCGCTCGACCCAGACGGTGAGCAAGGCGAGCGGCAGCGCGATGAGCAGCGCCGGCAGTAGGGGAACGAGGTCGCGTCGGGTCGGTCGGCCCCCTTGCTGCCACCACAGCGCGATCGCCAGCGCCACGGGCAGCGACACCGTGACGGTCTTGCTGAGCATCGCGGCGGCAAAACACACCAAGAACGCGACGTACGCTGGCCGTGCCGGGCGTGCGGTGCCGCGGTGCGCGACAAAGCGCAGGTAGGCGAGCGCGGCCGCCAGGTAGAACACGCCCGACAGCGTGTTCTTGCGCTCGGTGACCCAGGCGACGGACTCGACGTGCACCGGGTGCACGGCAAAGAGCGCCGCGGCCAGCCACGCGCCTGGGACGTTCAGCCTGCGCAGCACGCGCAGGAGCAGCACGGCGGACAGGCCGTGGAGCAGCACGTTGACGACGTGATACCCGGCGGGATGGAGCCCCCACAGGCGGTACTCGATCCAGAACGTCGTGTGGACGAGCGGGTAGTACTGCGGCGTGGCGCCGACCTCGAACCAGAGGCGGCCGAGCCCGGCGAGGCTGCGGAGCGTCTCGTTGTGGGTGACGTAGTCGTCGTCGTCCCAAACGAAGCCGGCCTGCAGGACGGGCCAGTACGCCAACGCCGCGAGCAAGAAGAGCAGCAGCGCTGGCGAGGGGCCGCGGACTCGTGAAGCGTCGCTCACGGTCGCGGATGTTACCCGCGGGCCGTCAGGCCCGCGGATTGGGCTTTGCTAGTGTGGCAAAGCCGAGGTGTCGATCACGTGTGGTTGGTCCACAGGACGACGCCGCCGTCCTGGACGCCGCTCGTCGCGGTGGTGGCATCCGGGTCCAGCGCGTAGGCGTGGCGGACGCCGACGACGCCAGTCGGGTCGCCGGGGATGTTGTTGGTGCGGCCGTAGCTCAGGGACAGGCCCCAAGGCTTGGCGGCGTCAGGGCAGAAGCCCTGCGTGTGGACGTCGAGGCCGATCAGGCGCGCGTCGTAGGGGAAGCGCAGCTGGCCGTAGAAGTCGCCGTTCGCGTCGAGCGTGACCGGAACGCTGGCGCCGCCGACGACGAAGAACGTGTCGCACGCGCCCGGCAGCATGAAGCTGGCCAGCGTGGCGTCGACCATGAGGACGGCCGGGTTGCCCGGCACGCCGCGCTTGATGTCCCAGCTCGTCTCGAAGTGAGTGAGGTGGTTCTCGAGCGTGAAGTGGTTCTGCATCGCGCTGGTCTGGCCGGTCGAGACGCAGGGGCCGTCCCAGAAGCGGGCGCTGGCGCCGATGGTGAACGCGTGGATGAACCCGTCACCGTCCATCGGGTAGGACATGCCGGCCTGGTCGTTGCTCCAGACCTTGATGTCGAACAGGTAGTCGGCGCCGGTCGAGGCGCCCGGGTAGTTCCAGGTGACCGGGTTGTCGAACAGCATGATGCCGTCGGCGGGCGCCGGGCCGGAGGCCGGGGCGAACGTCCAGTCGGGCATCGAGATGGTCTTGCGCGTGATGACGGTCATGGTGTTGCCCGTCATGTTGGCGGCGAAGTCGGTGCCGAAGCTCGAGTAGTCGGCTTCGGACATCGTGAGCTCGAGCTCGATGTTGCGCGCACCGTAGTCGGTGTTGTCGGCCAGCACGCCGTCACGACGGAAGGCGATCCGGTTGCGGTTCGACATCGAACCCTCGTGCAGCGAGTTGACCTGCTGATAGCGGAGCATCGACTCCTTGCCGATCAGGTCCTGGCTGGAGTTGCCCTCCCGGGTCTCGTAGCCGCGGGGGCTCGAGGTCCAGTGGTCTTGCTGCGCGGAGACGGAGAGGCAGGTGGCAGACAGGGCCACCGCGGAGATCAGAGCGATTCGCATGGATGTTGGATGTAGGGTTGCTTGGATCCTTGAGGTGGAAAGGATGCTGCGTGGCCCCACAAAGGGTCGCGTCGCGAACAATCGTCACAACGCCACGGCCGAAGGGTAGCACAACTTGGCGTCCGACAACCCCCGGGGCTTCCACAGGTCAGCACCCGGCGCGACGAGGGGCCGTGGCGCTGCGGCAACGCGCGCTGCCATGGTGGGGCAGGGCGCGTTATCAGGTTATCGATTACCAGTCTGATCGACCCAACGGGGCTCCTGGACAGGCGTGGCCGGCAGCAAGCACTCCTCGTTGGCTGGGCGCCGATCGGGCGCGGATGCGGAACTCGGTCAGGGCGTGATCCGGATCTCGATCAGATTGGATACCAACACCGTCCCGGTGGGCCCAAGCCGATCGTCAACGAATGCCTGCGCGTAGGCCGTGACGGTCTGGGTCACCGCGGGCACCGCGACGTCGAGCTGCAGGTCTTCACCGCTCGCACCGGTTGAGCCGGCGCCGACGACGTAGAGTGGCGCGCCGAGGCCGGTGGCAATGGGCCCGGTGGCCCCGCTCTGCTTGGTGAGCGCCACTGCCACGCAGGCCGGCTGACTGGGGCTCGCGTCGAGACCAAAGCGCAGAGTGGCGCCCGATTGGTGCCATACCCGCCAAGAGGAGTCGCCGCCGACGCGCAGGACGGCGAGCGAGCGGAGCAGCCCTTGGAACGCGTCCACGCGCCCGGCGCCGTAGGTGTTCTCTTTGCCCGGTGCGATCCCGTAACCGTCCGCGCTGTTGTGGAGCACCATCGCCATGTCCTCCGGCGTGAGGCTCGGGTTGGCGCACTTCCACAGCATCAGGCAGCCCATGACCGCCGGCGTCGCGTTCGACGTACCGCCGAACGGCAGGATGGCGCACGTGGGGCCGTAGCCGCCCGAAGTCAGGGTCCCGGTTGGTCCCAGCACGTCCGGCTTGAGCAGGCCGAGCTGCGTGCCGCCGCGCCACGGATAGTCGTCGTCGTTGGGGTCCCAGCGCAGCGTGGGATAGGTCGGCACCGCGGCGAGGAGGTCCATCAAGTCCCAGGCCGAGGGGCCGCAGGGCGAGTCGGGGTACAGCTGCCGCGTCGCAACCTCGTAGGCGCCGACGCCGATGACGCCGCCGAGCCGGCCCATGAGCGTTTGGTTCGGCGCGAGGTAGGGCGGCGGCAGGCTGCCCGGGAGCGAGACGTTGAACGGCCGCGACACGCTCGCGAACGGGCCGTCGCAGAGGCCGCCGTTGTTGGACGTCGAGTTGGTGCGCACCAACCCCGCGGCTAGGCTCGCCTCGCCCACGTCGCGGTGGACCATGTAGTTCGGCGGCGGGTTGAAGTTGTTCTTGTACGAGTGCGAGCTGGTCTGCATCTGCGCACCCATGTCGATCGCGTACTGGACCGCGGCCCACTGGCTCGCTTCGCCAAGCAACTTGCCCGTCATGACCTTGGCGCCCGGGGCGATGCCATAGGTCACGCCGCCGCAGCGGTCGTTCGCCACCATCACGCCGGCGGTCTGCGTGCCGTGGCCGCCCTGGTCATCAATGAAGCTGGTGCTGCGGCCAAAATCCCAGCCGTAGACGTCGTCGACTTTGCCGTTGCCGTCGTCGTCGATCCCGTTGGCCGGGATCTCGCCGGGATTGGTCCAGAGCTGGTCGCTCAAGGCCTGGTGCTGGATGTTGATGCCGTTGTCGGCGTTCATCACCACGATGTTCTGGCCGGTGAAGCCGAGCGCCCAGACGCGGTCGGCACCGACTGCCGCGGGGCCGTCGCCGGGCGCGCCGGGGCCTGGTGCCCCGGGTGCGCCGTCCGCGACGAGGTGCAGCGGCGGCGCCGTGTCGGCCCAGACCTCGCCGACGGCGTCGAGCGCCGCGAGCCGCTGGATCGCGTCGACGGTGGCTTCGGCCTGCACGATGTTGGCGAGCCATTGAGAACGGATGTCGCGGACGGCGCCGCGGCGGGCTTCGTCGCGCAGCTGCTGTAGGAGCGGTGCCTGCGTGCGCGCGGCATGCTCTTTGAGCTCGCGCACGACGACGCGGCGGCGCGTTTCGAGATCGAGCGAGCGCACGCGCGGAAACCAGTGCGACGCGCCGAGTCGCTCACGCATGACGAAGTACACGGGTAGCGGCGCGTCGGCGCTAGCGTCGCGCATTTGCCGCGCCAGGTCGGTCTGGATCTTCCAGTCGGCTCGGGGGGCTTGCGCCGCGGTCGTTGCGACCATGGCGAGGAGCGCCGCCGCCTGCAGAGTTGGGTAGTGCATGGATGGGTTGGCGATCGGGGAGGCGGGCCGAGGAGTATACGCGGCTCGTCTGAGCCGTGCGGTGGCGTTCAGGGCGTCGGCCGGGCGTCGTGGCGGCCGCCGAGGTGATTCGGGTTTTCCTGTCGTGAGGGCCGCCGTTTCTGCGTTCAGAGCAATGGTAGGTCGTCAGAGGAAGAAGGAGAGACCCCGTGATTCGATGGACATCGTGCGCCGTGGCCGCCGCGGCCGTTCTCGTCGGTGTGACCGCGCTGCCTGCGCAGCGGCGCGGCCACCATGGCACCCTCAACGGCTGGCGGGCGCTGGTCCGTTCGGCCTGCTCCGCCGACCAGAAATACGGTGATGCCGCCGACAAGTTCGGCCGCGCGCTGCCAGAAGGGACGGGCGCCGCGACCGAGGCGCAGCTGTTCGCACTGGCCGAGGCCATGCGGGAAAGCGCCGCGGCGGACGGTGTCATGCTCGAAGACCCGTCGGTGCCCGCTGGCATCATCTTCCTGGGGCAGTTCATCGACCACGATGTCACGTTCGACGTGCTCTCGCAGCTGGGGGAGGCCACGGACCTGGCGGCGATCGAGAACTTCCGCACGCCGCGGCTCGACCTGGACTCGTGCTACCGCGACGGCCCGGAGGCGAGCCCATACCTCTACGACGATCATCGGCAGGGGCACTTTCTGGTCGGCTCGGCGGAGAACCCGCTCGATCTGCCGCGCAATGCCCAAGGTCGGGCGCTGATCGGCGACCCGCGCAACGACGAAAACGGCATCATCTCGCAGCTGCACCTCCTGTTCTTGCGCTTCCACAACGCGGTGATGGCGGAGGTGGAGCGGGGCCGCGTCACGCGCGGTCGGCGCGCGCAAGAATCCGACTTCGACTACGCCCGGCGCCTGGTGCGTTGGCACTACCAGTGGATCGTCCGCGAAGAGTTCTTGCCGACCGTCGTCAGCGGCGAGGTCCTCCGCGCGGCCGAAGCGATGATCGCGGCGCACGACGCCTACTGCGCGCGGCCGCTGTTGCCCGTCGAGTTCTCGGCCGCGGCGTATCGCTTTGGGCACAGCCAGGTGCGCAGCACCTACCACCTCGCGCCCGGGCGCCCTGCGGTCGACCTGTTTCGGCCGCCGGCCGAAGCGCTGGCGTCGTTCGCGCCGGTGCCGGCGACCGATGCGGTCGACTTCGACTTCTTCTTCGCCGTGGCTGAGTCCGCGCCGCAAGCCGCGCAGCGGATCGATGCGCACATTGCCGACGAGGTTTACGAGCTACCGTTCGCCAGTCACCGAAGCCCGCGCGATCGGTCGCTGCCGTTTCGCAATCTGCTGCGCGGTGCCAAGACGTTCAACCTGGCGAGCGGCGAGCAGGCGGCGCAGTTCTTCGGCGTCCCGGCGCTGTCGCGGCATGCCGCCGTGAACGACGCCGAGCTGGACCACACACCGCTGTGGTTCTACTGCCTCCAAGAAGCCGAGGCGAACGGCGGCAAGCTCGGCCCGGTGGGTGGGCGGATCGTCGCGATGGCGATCTTGCGGATGCTGCGCGAGGACCCGGAGAGCTACCCGGTACGTTGGGGCGGTGCGGCGGCGGGGGCGCCGGAGGGTGGTGAGCCCGTGGACGGGGACGCGACGGGCAGGGCGACGGGATCGAAGCGTCCCGCCTCGGATCGCCCGGCGTGGCGCCCGTTCCTCGGGCGCGCCGAAGGCGAGTTCACGATGGGCGACCTCGTCCAGTACGTGCGGCGCTCGCGCTGACGGCAGCTTCGCGGCCGTCAGATTCGCTCGAGGTCGTCGGCCTCGATGGTGCCGTCGTGGCCGACCTCGCCGGTGTTGCGTGTCGAGGCCGGTTCGAACATGAGTACCTCGGCGCGGCCTTGTGCGACGGGCTTGTGCTCGACGCCGCGCGGCACGATGCAGAGTTCGCCGGGCTCTAGGCCGATGACCCGATCGCGCAGGTGGATGTCGACGTGCCCTGCGATGACCAAGAACAGCTCGTCTTCCTGCGCGTGGCAGTGCCAGACGAACTCTCCCTCGAACTTGGCGACTTTGACGAGCTGGCCGTTCAGCTCGCCGACGATCTTGGGGACCCAGGCCTCGTCGAAGGAGGCCAGCTTCTGCGCCAGGTTCACGGTCTCCATAGGCGGTGCCTACCACTCGGTGCGCTGCCTGTCGAGGCTGAGGCGTCGGCGGGCCAGTTAGTGCGTCCTACCGCACCCGTTCGCCGACGTGGTCGTCGTATCGCAGGCGGACGACCGCGCCTTCTACGTCTGGGCGCTGCCTCATGCCAACCTCCTCTGGCGCGGCGAGACGGCCATCGCGATGCCAAGGCCGCAGGTCCAGGCCAAATACAGCAGGACGAACGTGCGGAACCGGGAGCGCGGAAACGTGAATCCCTGGGTCACGCACGTTGTGACGGCCCAACCGCCAAGGAGCAGACCAGCGATCCCGAGCCATCGCCAGACGCCGGGCTGACGGAGCAACGTGCTCGACCAGAGCATGGCCGCAGCCGCGAACGCGAGCATGCCCTGCAGCGCCAGCGCCCGGTTGAGTTGGGTGTTGGACGCGATGACGGGCAGTACCGCGTTCACCTCCGCCGCGTCCGCCGACGCGAACCGCGCCGCGAGACCCGGCGCGACGAACCCGTCGAGGACGGCGGCTCCCGCGAAGGCAAGGCTGCCGGCGATGTAGCAAAGGAGTCCCGAGCGCACGTTCGGCCGTCGTGCCCCGAACCGATGCGCGAAGCCAAGGAAGCCGGTCACCAGCACGACGCTGAGTGCGATGATGCTGCCGTGCACCAACCGGGAAGCGTCTGCCTCCGCCGCGGCTTCGGCGAGCCGCGCCGCGGGTTCGTGCGCGGAGATCGTTGGGTGACGTGACATGATGGCCACCGACAGCGGCGCCGCAGCCGCCAGCGCGAGCCCGCTCGGCAGGTCGCGCTCGCTGCGAGAACCGGTGCGAATTTGGGAATCCGTCATTGGGTCGTTCGCTCCACCCGCGGAGGCTAGGCGTCGAGATCGAGCGACGTCGAGGCACGAAGCACGGCGTTCGTCCGATTCCGAACGTTCACCGCCGATTGTCCCGAAACACCCCCGATGTCCGAACGACCAGACCCGCACGAGCGCTCCGTGGATCGGCGTGTCCTTCGCACGCGGCGTGCCATCGAGCGCGCGTTCGTAGACCTCGCCAAGAAGCACCCATACGACGGCATCCGTATCCGCGACGTGCTGCGTGATGCCGATGTCGGCAAGTCGACGTTCTATGCGCACTATCGGGGCAAGGATGACCTCTTGGCGCAGGCGTTGTCCGTGCTCTACGTGGCCCTGGCCGATTGGTTCG
Organism: Planctomycetota bacterium; assembly: GCA_039029375.1. Lineage (GTDB taxonomy): Bacteria > Planctomycetota > UBA1135 > UBA1135 > UBA2386 > JBCCGH01. Next base: position 11,518 of record JBCCGH010000072.1, on the reverse strand, counting down.
AGCGCGTGCTCGCGGCTGAGGAGCCGGCGGATTTCGAGTCGCTGCTGCGACACATGCGCGCGAATCAGCGCTTGTTCCGTCGCCTGACAACGGGAGCCGCGACGGCGGCGTACTTGCGTAGTCAGCCTCGCTTCGCCCGCATGATCGAGGTTCGCATGGCTCGCTACTGCCTGGCGCGCAGCCTCGGCGAGCGGGTGCCGTTGACCTACGCTGCAGCCGCCATCGCCAACTCGTTGCTGGCTCTGTTGCGGGAGTGGATCGTAGATCGCAGGGCGACCGCGCCGGACGCGGCGGCCTTCGCGTGCCTGTTGCGGGAGCTCGTCGTCGGCCAGGTGGGGGCATTGCTGGGGCCGGCGTTAGACTGCCAGGCGACGCGCTCCGGACGCTCTGTGCCCCCTCCGTCTCCCGGGAGTCACCATGCTTGACCGTTCGCTCCTTCTCGCGTGCCTCGCCGCCGCGGTTCCCGCTTCTGTGCTGCCGGCGCAAGCGGTCTTCGACGAGCTCACCAAGCGGGGGCTGCCCGACGACCTGGAGGCCAGTCGTGACGTCGTGCTTGGCGACGTCGATGGCGACGGCGACACCGACGTGTTCTGCGCCAACATCTCGTTCCAGAACCGGCTGTACCTGAACGATGGCGCGGGGCGTTTCGTGGACGCCTCGGCGCAGTTGCCGGCCAGCACCCAGTGGACCAATGCCGCGGCGTTCGCGGACTTCGATGCTGATGGTGACCTCGACCTGGTGCTGGGGCAGCAGGGTGCGAAGCAACTCTACCTGAATGGCGTTGATCGGCGCCGACGTGGCGTCGGCGCGGCTCAGCAACGTCACCGGCGATCCGGTGGTGCGCTAGGGCGGTCGCCCCACCGCAGCACCTGGTAACGGCGGGCGCCGGGGGCGTCCTTGTCGTCGTCCACGGCGATCAGCTCGGCCCGCCCGTCGCCGTCGAGGTCCGCGGCGAGCAGGTCGATGAGGTAGCGGCCTGGCCGGGGTGGCAGCGGCGCGACGGCGTTCGGTTGTCGATCCCCGGTCAAGGCCGCAGTCCGCAGGTCAAAGACCTGCGCGGCGAGCTTCAGCGCCCGCTCGACGTCGAAGATCGGATCGGGGTTTTCGAACAGCAACGTGCGAAACCAGCGGGCACCGGCGCGGTCGACGTCGGCGTCGGCCTTGGGCCGTAGCCACAGCTCGACCGCGGCCTCGTCGGCGGTGAAGAGCGCTAGGTCGTCTTGGCCGTCGCCGTCAAAGTCGCCCGACGCCGACCAGCGAAACTGCTCGATCACTTCCATGAAGCGCTCGACCAGGTCGTCGGCTTCGGCCATGAGTCGCATGACCGAGGGCACGCGGAGCGTGAGGTCCCGGCGCCACTGCGCACGGTCTGCAAACGCCCCGCCGGGCTCGGTTCGATAGCCCAGCGCCGTGACTTCGACATCGATGGAGCTGACGAAGCCGAGGACGAGCTCGGCGGCGCTCGGCAGCTCGACCTTGAAGATCAGCAAGTCTTGACGGTCGTCGTTGTCGAGGTGCACCAGGATCAGCCCACTGATGTCTTCGGCCACCATGCGCACTTGCGCGTCGGTGAACTGGGGCCCGGCGGGGGTGGCTAGGAACGTCCACAGCTTGCGCCGGTGCGCGACGACGTAGTCGGGAACCCCGTCGGCGTTCAGGTCGCCGCGCTGCATGCGCGCCTCGTCGTCGATCACCAGGGTGTCACCGAGGTCGGCGTCGGCCTTGGGCGTGGTGTCGCGAAACAGCGAGAGATCGACGGTCACCGGCGCTTGCGCAAACCGGCCGTCGGTTTCCTGCAGGTAGAAGAGGCGGCGGCGCCCTTCTTCGGCCAGGAGATCCGGGCGCCCGTCACCGTTCACGTCGGCGGTCTTGAGCGCCGGGATCTCCACTCGGCTACTCAGCGTTGACGAGAGCAAGCGGCCGCGTCGGCCCCAGTCGCGCGACAGTTGGACGGGGATCACCTGGGTGCGCTCGTAGCGGGGCTGGTCGTCGTCCTCGCCGCGGCGGAGCCAGAGCTCGCACGCCGTGGCGGTGGGCACGACGAGGTCGCCCGCGCCGTCGGCGTTGACGTCGCGGACCAGCTCGGCGAACGCCGGGACGCCGAGGCGGGCCCCCGGGGGGCTCGTCTTGGCAAGCGGTGTCGCCGCCCCGCCGAACCCCGCCGCTGGGTCGAAGGTCCACGCGGCCGTGCCGCGCCGATCGAGCACGACGAGCTCGAGGCGCGGATCGCCCAGCACGTCGCTCAGCGCGAGCACGCTGTACTCCGGATCCGGCAGCTGCAGGGCCGCGTCGCCGACGGGCTCCAGGTCGGCCGATTCACCCGCGAGACGCCACGCTCGGACCGCGCCGTCATCGTGGACGAGCAGCAGCTCCGCGGCGCCGTCGCCGTCGAGGTCGCGCACGACGTGCGCGGCCACCGCCTCGAGCGGTGACAGGGAGCCGGCGGCCTCGATGCTGCTTTGGCCAGGCGCGGTGGCCGCAAGAACGCAGGCCGCGGTCATGATGGGCAGGAGTCTCATCGCGGCTCCACCACAATTACATGGTTGTGGACGATCCGGAGTTGGCTGGCAGGCGGTCATGCCGCCCCGCGATGAGTCCAGAGCCACTGTCACTCCGAGCCTTCCCGGGTGGCAGCCGGCGGCACTCCGACGATCATGGGCGGACAGAGTTTTTTCGTCACTCGAACATGTGTGACCCGAGAGTCTCATGGCAGCTCCGCGACCACGATCTGGTGGGATTCGAGCGCGAGGAGTGCGGTCACGCCGTCCGCCTCGACGACGCGGACCTTGGCGTCCTTGTCGACCCGCAGCTGCCAGAGCTCGTTGCCAACGGTCAGGCGCCGGCCGCGCGGTCGGGTCTGCAGGATCTGCACGACCTCGCGCTCCGCCCGAAGCAAGAGATCCGCGTGGCCGTCGCCGTCGAGATCGTGCACGAAACGCGTCAGCACGTCGGCGCGGTCCTCCATGTCGACGCCTTCGATCTGGATCTTGTGCACCAGCCAAACGGGCCGCTGGAAGCGGCCGCCGTCCGCGGTGAAGGCGTTGCGAAACAAGTTGAGCTGGGCTTCGACCTGGCCGCCGCCGCCACCGCGCAGGTTGCCGATGACGTCGGTGCGCAGCGAGCCGATGGCCAGATCACCGCGGCTGTCGCCGTCGATGTCGTCTAGCGAGGGGATGCTGACAAAGCCGCGGAGGCGCAGCCGATCGCTGGCCTTCTGCCCACCGGCGAACGGACCGCGCGGGTCGCCGCCGAGAAAGACCTCGACGATGCTCGCGGCTTCGTCGTCCATGGTTTGGCTCGAGACCAGCACGACGTCGGCGCGCGCGTCGCCGTTGAGGTCGGCGAGCTGGGCGCTGTACGAAGGGTTGATCAGCGTGCGCCGGCGGCCGGGCAGCTCGTGGGCGGCGGTGGGCTGGGGCGCGAACTCCCCGGCGGGTTGCTGTTGCCACACTAGCAGGCGGTCACCGGCGAGCGCGCACACGTCGAGATCGCCATCGCCGTCCCAGTCGGCCACTTGTGGCGCGGGCACGCGGTCGTTGACGACCACCAACGGTGCGTCGTCGTCGCCCTCGTCGTCGCCGGTGAGGTTGATCTCGATGTTGTTGCCGTCGCCGAAGCGAGCGAGCGCTCGCTCTTCTTGGCGCACCGGCTGCGGCGGCACGACGAGCTGCATCGCGCGGGTGAATGTCGCGCCCTCGGCCCCCGCGCCTTGGAGCAGGATCCGGTAGCCGTTTGGTTCGGGCACCAGCAAGTCGTCGCGGCCGTCGCCGTCGAAGTCGTGCACGGCCCGCCGCCAAGCGAATGCGACCCTTGGGCTGGCCGGTTGCCACAGCAGACGCGTGGCGCCGATCTTGCGATACGTCGGCGCCGCGGCGTCGCCTTCCCAGAACGCGGCGGCGGTGACGGATGGCGCGAACAGCACGATCTCGGCCCCGGGGTTGGGGTGCACGTCGGCCGCGGCAAACGCGACGACGTTGCCGGCGAAGCGCAGCTCACGGTCGGGCTGCGCCGCAAAGCGCGCGCGGGGGCTCGCCGGCCGCAGGTGCACGCGCAGCGTGCGCGCCGGCGGCGTCGCTGGGTCGGGGTCGTCGGGGCAGGCCCCGGTGGCGACGAGCAGGTCCGGGCGGCCGTCGCCGTTGAGGTCGCCGAACCACGTGTCACGTACGCACGCTCCCGCGGCGTCGCTGGGGAGCTGCAAGTAGTGCACGGTGGGGGCCACGGTGCCGCCCTGGCCCACCGCGTCTTGGGCGAGGGCGGCCGCGGCAAGACTCACGAGACCGCCGAGCCAGCGCGTCATTCGTCGACCTCGATGAGGCGGTCGGCATCGCCGCCGCCAAAGCTCAAGAACCACAACAGCCGCAGGCGCCATGCCGCCTCGGTCGAATGGTGGTGGATCAGGCCGAGCAACAGCGAGGTTTCCGTCTCGCCGCGGTCCGACTCGTAGCTGAACAGCAGCGGCAGGTAGATCTCGTGCATCTCGTGAGCGCGGCGGCTAAGCGGGACGGTCGCGCTTGCGCGTTCGCCAGCGCGGATCCACTCGAGCTCGAGTGCGTCGTCCGCGGCGCGGATCGCCTCGACGACGACGCTGGGGTGCTGGACCGGCTGTCTGTCGACCGCCGTGATCAGGTCGCCAAACCGCAAGCCGACGTCGCGCCACGGGCTGCCCTTGGCGAGGCCGACGACGACCGCGCCGCCGCCCGGGCCCAACCCCGCGGCCCGCGCCTCGACCTCGGTCGCGGTGCGCACGACGACGCCGACGCGGCGCTCCTCACGCAACCGCTCGATCGCGCCGCGCGTCGGCGGCCGCACCCGGTCGATCAAGCGGATCGTGGTCTCGGCTTGGCGGTTGGCGCGATCCAATCGCACCTGCAGGCGTTGGTCGGCCCGGCCGGCGAGCTCCAGCTCGCGCCACGCCGACGGGTGGTCCAAGGCGCGCCGCGGCGCACCGTCGAGCCCCGCTTCGAGGAGCACGTCGCCGACCTGCAGGCCGGCGGCGTCGGCAGGGGAGTTCTCCACGACGCGCGTGACCGTCACCCCGCCGCCGGACCCGCCGCCGCCTTCGCCGAGCAGCGCTTCCAGCGAGTCGCCGCCGCCCGCTGCGGCGCCGGCGGCGACCTCGCAGCCGGTGAAGGCCCCCAGCGGCAGCGCCTGGCGCTCGGCCTCGTCGCGCGGCGGCTCGAACAGGTCGAGCGGCTCCTCCATGTCGTGCAGCGGCGGCGGCGTGGTGGGGGGCGAAGACGCGCAGCCAGCAACAGCAACGAGCGCCAACAACAGGCAGATGGTTCGCACAGCGAGACGGTCGAGGATCACAGAACGCGCATTCTGGCCAGTCGCAGCGCCGCGATCGAGAGCGCGGCGGCACACCATGTAGCCGGGACTGCCCAGACCATGTTGCCGAATTCGTAGAACGCCTCGGCGTTGCCGATTGCGAGGTCGACGTAGAAGGCGAGATAGGACGTGTCGCCCAGCGGCGAGGGCTGGTGCGCGGCCAGTAGCCACGGCTCGGCGTCGAGCGGCCGCGCCACGGCGCGCGCCAGGTCCACGGCGGCGACGGCCCCCAGCGCCGTGGCGAGGGCCCAAACGGCGCGGCGCACCAGCGTGCCGACCAGCAGCCCCAAGGCCGCGTAGGCCAGCACCGGCAGCAGCGTGCTTGCCATGGTGCCCGCGGTGTAGGGCCACACTTCCTCGGCGCCGATCCACAGATCGGGCTCGGCGTCGCGATAGAGCTCCATCCGGTCGCCGAACGCGAAGTGGCGCGCCGCGGTCAGCCAGGCGGTGGCCATCAGTAGGCCGAGCGACGTGAGCACCGCGGTAGCGAGCGCGAGGGTCTTGCCGGCCAGCACGTGGCCGCGGCGCACGGGGCGCAGCAGCGTGTTGCGCAGCGTGCCGAGCGAGACGTCGCCGGCGATCGTCTGGCTGCCCAGCGCCGCCGCGAGGAGCGTGATGGCGGGGAGGCCGGCGGCGAGGCCGCGACCGACGGCTTCAAAGCCCGTGACCGTCGCGGTGGAGAACAGGTCGCCGCGCTCGACCTCGGCGACGTGCGCCTGCGCGGTGTCGGCGAGGGTCTCGATGCGGCGCCAGGCGAACACCGCCGGCCCGGCGACGAGGAGTGCGACCGGCCAGCGCCGCCCGTGCCGTTGCACGTCGTGGAGCCAGACGCGCAGGGCCGGGGCGCGCGGCGCGAGCCGCGGCGTCGGCGCGCGGGCCGCAGGCGCGGTCGTTGATGTTGGCGACGCGGTGCCGGGCGCATCACCCGAGAGGCGCAAGTAAACCTCTTCGAGGTCGGCCGGCCGCGGGGTGATCTGGTCGACGCCGATCTCTGCCCGGACGAGCGCGCGCACTAGCTCGCGCGGCGATCCGGCGCCGAGCTCGAGATCGAAGGCGGTGCCGTGGTTCGGGTTGCCGTTGGCTGGACCGTCCTGATGAACGATGCCGAGGTCGCCAAGCACGCGTTGGGTCCCGGCGCGGTCGTCGGTCTCGAGCCGCCAACGACCGCGCGTCGCCGCCAGCAAGGAGTCGACGTCGCCCTCCAACAGCAGACGCCCCTGGCGCAAGACGCCGACGCGGTTGCAGACGCTCGCGACTTCGCGCAGCTGGTGGCTCGACACCAGCACCGCGTGCTCGCCGGTCGCCGTCAGGCGACGCAGCAGGTCGCGGAGCTCGGCGATGCCCTCAGGATCGAGGCCGTTGTGCGGCTCGTCCAGGAGCACGTAGCGCGGCCGACCGAGGATCGCCTGCGCCAACCCGAGCCGCTGCCGCATGCCCTGCGAGAACGTTCGCACTGGGCGCGCCGCGTGCTCCGCCAAGCCCACTTCGTCGAGCACGCGCTCGGCTTCGCGCCGCGCCGCCGCTCGTGTCAGTCCCTGCAGCTGCGCTAGTGCCACCAAGTTGTCGCGCGCCGTGGCCCAGCCGTACCACTGCATCTCCTCGATCGTGCCACCGATCCGGGCGCGCGCTTCCCGGGGGTGCCGGCGGGTGTCAAAACCATCGATCCGCACGGCGCCCCGCTGCGGTCGATCCAAGCCCAGCGCAATGCGCATGGCGGTCGTTTTGCCGGCCCCGTTGTGACCGATGAAGCCGTAGCAATCGCCCGGCTGCACGGTCATGTGAACGCTCTGCAGGCTCTGGCGACGGCCGTAGCGATGATCGACAGCGATGAGCTCGAGGGCCATGGGCAGAGCGGTAGCGATCGTGCGGTGCCGGATCCTAGTGGTACGGGGCCGCGTCGCAACGCGCAGAAATCCCCCGTGCCGTCTTGGCGGCGTTCTCGCTTGAGGTTGCCCGCGGCCGAGGTCGCCCGCTCCCGGCGGCTTGGCCCGAATCTTCAAAGATGTCCAAACATGACAAAGCTCCGCTGTTCTCTCCTGGTTTCGATCCTTGGCCTCGTCGCGTCGCTGTCGGCGCAGACCGCGTCCTACACCGTGCAGGGCACGGCGTGCGCCGGCTCGAACGGCATGTTGCCCCGGATCTCGGGTGACGGGGTGCCGAGCCTCGGCGCGACCATGCATGTGTTGTTGGAAGATGCGCTGCCGCAGGTGCCGGCCGTCATGACGGTCGGCGCGAGCACTAGCATGTGGGCCGGCGCGCCGCTGCCGTTCGACCTGGGGCCGGCCGCGGCACCGGGTTGCCTGATCTATGTCAGCGGTGAGCGGATCTTCAACCTGAACGTCGACGGCTCCGGCCGCGCTCGCTGCCCGCTCAACATTCCGATGAACCCCGCGCTGGTGGGTGCCAAGTTCTTCAACCAGTTCTTGGTCGCGGACCGGGCCGCCAACCCGCTGGGGGTGGTCACGACCGCTTGTGGCATGGGTGTCGTTGGCTCGTAGCGTCGCCAGCAGCCGTGCCCGGCGCGGCACCGCCCGGCGCCCGCGCCCGGTGGGCGCGACGCCGGCTCGGCGGGCAGGGCGCACGCATCACCCAGCCGTCCGGTTGGCGCCCTCGCCGATATTCTCGGGACCTTTCGAGAATCCCGTGACCGAAACCGGGCGTGGCGGGAACCTGGAGGGGTTCGGAACCCGCACGGAGACCCAACCGCGACATGACCGCCCCCGAGGAGCGAGAGCGCGACCGCGACGACGCGAGGAGCGAGGCGTCCTTCGACGATGAGGCGCTCGAGCGGGCGTTGGACGGTGCCTTTGCTCCAGATTCGCCGGAGTCCGCGATCCTCCCGCCCGCCGAGCGGCCGATGCTGGGTCACGCCGTCCCCGCGGTCTCGCTGCGCGATGCCGATCCCGCCGGTGAGACCCCCATGCTTGAGCCGCTGGGTCCCGGCGACGTCCGCCAGGCCGGGAAGTACGTCATCCATGGCGTGCTCGGCCGTGGCGGCGTCGGTCTCGTGCATCGCGGCCACGACCAGGACCTGGGTCGGGATGTGGCGGTGAAGTTCTTGCAAGCGAAGTACACGGGCCGGCAGGCCGTGTTGCACCGGTTCATCGAAGAAGCGCAGATCGGCGGGCAGCTCCAACACCCCGGCATCGTCCCGGTCTATGAGTTGGGCACGCTCCGGGGGCGGCCGTTCTTCACGATGAAGTTAGTGAAGGGCAAGACGCTGGCGAAACGCTTGGGCGAGCGCGCCGCGCCGACGGCGGATCGACGCACGTTTCTGGGCGTGTTCGAAGCGGTTTGTCAGACCATGGCGTACGCGCACGCCCGCGGTGTCGTCCACCGCGACCTCAAGCCAGCCAACATCATGATTGGCTCGTTCGGCGAAGTGCAGGTCGTCGACTGGGGCATGGGCAAAGTGCTGGCGCAAGGCGGCTTCGCGGATGAGCGTCGCGTTGGCCGGGAGGATCCGTGGGAGCCCCAGGTTGTCGCGACGGTGCGATCCGCGCCCGAGGGCAGCAAATCCGTCGTGGGCACGGTCATGGGGACGCCGGCCTACATGCCGCCTGAGCAGGCGCGGGGCGATGTCGAGCGCATGACCGAGCGTTCCGACGTCTTTGCTCTGGGCGCCATCCTGTGCGAGATCCTCACCGGCGACCCACCCTACACCGGCGCCGACCAGGAGGAACTGCTGGGCATGGCGGCAATGGCGGAGCTGGACGGCGCCCAGGCGCGGCTCGCTCGTTGTGGTGCCGATCCCGAGCTCATCGCGCTGGCGCAGCGTTGTCTCATGCCGACGCCGGCGGCTCGGCCCCGGACGGCCGAAGTCGTGGCGCAGGCTGTGCATGACCACCTCGCTGCGGTCGAGGCGAGAGTACACACGGCCCGCGTGGCCGCCGCCGAGGCCAACGTGCGCGCTGCCGCGCTGCGTCGCACCCAGCGGTTGGGCATCGCGTTGATCGTCGCCATCGGCGCGGGCCTTGCCGTGTCGCTGTGGTTTTGGCGTGACGCGGAGCAGCAGCGCGGGCTCGCCGAGACGAACCTTGGCAACTTCAACCGGCTCTCGGACGTGGTGCGACTCGAAGCGGCGAAGGCGCGCGAGCGCGAGCTATATCCCGCGTGGCCGGCCCAAGCCGCGGCAATGCGCGCGTGGTTGGCGGGCGACGTCCGCGATCTCCGGGCGGCGCTGCCCACGCTGGAATCGACGCTGGCTGTCCTCGAGGCGCGGGCACGGCCGCAGAGCGCCGCCGAGCGTGAGGCGGAGCGCCGCGAGCACCCGCGCGCCGAGGAGCTGGCCGAAGCGCGGCGCCAGCTCGAGGCCCTGCGCCGCGCCGCAGCGGTGCGTGCGGGCGGGTCGCCGCCGGAGCTGGTCGCCCTGGCGGACCAGGAGGTGCCTGCCGATGACGTCGAGCTGAACCGCATGGCTTGGGCGCTGGTGAAGCCGGGGCGCGTGGCGTTCGGCCGGGAGGCGCGCGGCCTCGCGCTCGCTCGGGCGCAGCTGGCGCGGGTCCCGCCGGATAGTGAGCGTCGAGCCCAGGCGCTCGACACGCTCGCGTGGGCGTTGCATGCCAATGGCTTGGACGGCGAAGCCATACGCCGTAGCGCGGCCGCACTCGCGGCGGCGGGCGACGTGCAGCGAGAGTTGTACGAAGGGCACCACCAGCGACTCAAAGCCGCGATCGCCGCTGCGGCCGGGCAGGCCGAGCGGCGCCGCGTCGTCGCAGACGTCGAGGCTTTGACCGCCCTGGTTGCGAGGCGATGGGACTTTGAGTTCGAGGATCCGGCCGACGAGTTCTTGCACGCGACGCTGCGCACGTTGGCCGATGAACTCGCCGACTTTGCCGAGCAAGAGGTCGCCCGTGTCGAGCAGCGCCTAGCGTGGGCCGAGGGCGTGGAAGCGCTGACGATCGGGCGGTTCCGCGAGCGCTGGCGCGAAGCGAGGCGGGCGATTGCGCTGGCTGACGGCGTCACCGCGAGCGAGCGCTATGCCGCGGTGCCGATCGATCTGCTGCCGCAGATGGGTTTGGTGCCGATCGGTATGAACCCGACGACGAAGCTCTGGGAGTTCTACCACCTGCGTTCGGCTTGGGATCCGGAGGGAGACGTCGCGGCCAAAGACCTCGCGCCTCCGGTGCACGACCCCGAGACCCGCCGCGGGCCAAGCGACACGGCCGGCATTGTCTTCGTGCTGGTGCCGGGCGGCACGTTGCTGATGGGCTCGCAGGATACCGATCCGACCGGCGCCAACTTCGATCCGCAGAGGAAGGCCGATGAGTACTTGCACGAGGTTACGGTGCCGCCCTTCTTCCTCGCGCGACACGAGCTGACGCGCGCGCAGTGGGAACGCCTCAGTGGTGATGCCGATCCGAGCCTCAACCATCAAGGGGCGAGGGCTCCGCACGATCCGGGGGTCATCAGCGCGGCCCACCCGGTGGAGGGCGTCGGGTGGGGCGACTGTGACGCCCTGCTGCGTCGACACGGCCTGGCGCTGCCGGAGGAATCGCAGTGGGAGCACGCGTGCCGCGCCGGCACGAGCACGCGCTGGTGGACCGGCGACGATGCGGCCTCACTGACCGGCGCCGCGAACCTCGCCGACGGCCGCGCGATCGAGAAGTTTCCGCGCTGGGGCCGGGCCGAGGGCGTCCTGGATGACGGCTGGATTGGCACCGCGCCCGTCGGCAGCTACCGCGCGAATCCCTTCGGACTGTTTGACATGCATGGCAACGTGTTTGAGTGGTGCGCCGATCTCTACCGGCCCGGCTCCGATTCACCGGCGCGCGTGCTGCGCGGCGGCTCCTTTCGCGACGTGCCGGCGTTTGTTCGGTCGGCCTGCCGCTACAAGCTCCCACCGTTGAGCAAGTCGGTCATGTTCGGCGTCCGGGCAGCCCGGCGCCTTCAACCCTAGCCCGGATCATGCACGAGTCTTCACGCCCAGCACGCGCCAGAGCCGCTCTGGCAGCGTCAGACAGGCGCCAGAGGCGCCTGCCGGCTGAGGCCGGCGAGCGACAGACTGCTCGACGGGGCGTCACCCCGCCTCCGCGGTCGGTCGCTCGTCTTCCTTGCCACAGCGGTCCTCTCACGCACTGGACGCCAACCCTCGTGCATGATCCGGGCTAGTGTCCTGGATCAGAAACTCCTGTGCAGAGGGTGCGTGACCGGACGCTGCTCGCAAGAAGCACCGACGCAGGCATATTGG
>JBCCGH010000071.1:0-45839 GCA_039029375.1 Planctomycetota bacterium | reverse complement strand
TAAGTCGGCGAGCCATGTGTGCCGCTCGCAAGGCGCTGTCGACGCAGGGCTTGTTGGTGGACAAGTCGAGGAGACGCAACGCCGCGAGCGGCGCAGAGGGCCGTCGACATATGTGACGAACTTCCGACACGCAACACTAGGCGGTCAGCGTGATTTCGAGCACTCACACGCCTACAAGCGCGCGTCGAGGATGGTGAGCGTCGAGAGTGGGCCTAGCACGAGTTCGCCGCTGGGGCTCACGGTGACCGTCTGCACGTAGGCGGTCGAGGCGTCGATCCCGGGCGGTAGGGCCGGGGCGGTGAGGTTGACCGTCAACGTGCCGCTGGACGGGATCGGGCCCTGCGGCACGATGGCGGCCGGGGCGACCAGGAGGGAGCTGCCGAACTGCGGCAGGAACAGCGGCGCGTCGAGCATGGTGTCGGCGAAGATGACGAACACCTGCGTGCCTTGTCGCCCGCTGAATGTCAGCTGCGTGTCGCCGCCCTCGCGGATGGGGGAGACGGTCGAGAAGTCCACGGCGTCGGCGGGCGTTTCCCGCACGCTCCCCACGCCGGTCGTCGAGATGGGCAGCGCCGTGCCGAAGAGGCCGTACCACTCGACGAAGGTCGAGTCGAGATACTCGAGCCGGTAGCCAAAACCCGCGGTCGATAAGGCCGTCAGGCCGTGCCCGTAGAGGAGCGACTCGCCGCCGCTGGCGATGCGCGATCCCTGCGCGTAGAAGAACGCGGGCATCGCGGCGTTGCCGACGATCTCGGCGCCGGGCCACGGCGCGTAGAATTCGCTGCCGCGGCTGCCGGTGAAGGAGCTGCCGTACACGTGCGCGCTGGAACGCCGCGCGACGCAGGCGGCGGTCTCGGTGATGTCGCTGGACCACAACGTGCAGCGCGTTAGCACCAGGTTGGCGGACTCCTCCACTAAGACGCTGCCCCACCCAAAGCTGTCGGTCTCCTCGATGAGGATGGGCGCGCGCGTATCGGCGATCCAGATCGGGCTGGCGCCGGTGAACAGGCGCACGAAGAGGTTGCGCATGACCAATGCTTGGCCGGGATCGTCAATACGCACCGAGACCCTGCCTCGGACCGTGACACGAGCGCCGACGTCACCGAGCACCGCGACCGGTTGGTTGACGCTGAAGCTCGGATAGTTCCCGTCCTTGACCAGCACGGTGTCGCCAGCCGTCGCCACCGCGAGGGCCGCGCCGATGTCGGGGAGCGTCCCCGCCGTAGCGTCATCGTCGACGACCCAGACGCGACTTTGCGCGGGCAGGGCCAGGGTGAGGAGAGCGGCGGTAGCCGAGCGGGCGATTGGGGCGAACACTTGTCCTCCTTGGGGAGCGCGAGCCTTGCCAGAGCGCGGCGTGCGTTGGAGTCGCGCCGCGCGGCACGCCGCACTGTATCCATCCGTCGGTTGGCGAATGGCGGTTTGCCCCGGGTTCGTGGGGCAACGCGCGGTGCGCTCCGGCGGACTATGATCGAGCGTCGGCCGCCGGCGCCCGGGGCCAGTCTCTGCGCAAGGAGTGATGCATGTGTGATCGGATGACGTTGCAAGGGGTCGCCTGCCGCTGGCGGCGGTACGGCCGAGGGCTGGCCGTGCTCGCCCTGCTGGCCCTCCCCGCATCGGCGCAATGGCAGCAGCGGTCAACGAGCGCGTCGCCGCCCCCGCAGTCACGGCACGCAATGGTCTACGACTCCACGCGGGCGGTCACGCTGCTGGTGGGGCCGCCCAGCAATCCTCAGACGTGGGAATGGGACGGCAGTGACTGGACGCAGCGCTTTCCGCAAACGTCGCCGGGCCTCCAGGTGGACTTCGCGATGGCCCACGACACGCTGCGTGGTCGCATCGTCCTGTTTGGTGACGGGACCTGGGAATGGGATGGGACCGACTGGGAGCAGCCGTACGAGACGATCGGCAACACCACCGGTGGGCCCATTGGCACGCGGTCCCCGTTCGGTCACCTCGGGATCGCGGCGCGATTGGTCCGAAGCTGAGCCCAGCGCCCGCCGGCCTAAGGCCGCAGCGGCACGTTCCAGTAGCGCTCGCTGATGAACTTCTCCCACGACTGGCGCACGCGGGCGAGCGGCACGCCGATCGATGGTGACCACGCCGGTTTGAACGGCGGGCGGGCGAGTCGCAGCCCCGCTTCTTCGGGCAGGCGATCGGCCTTGCGGCGGTTGCACCGCACGCAGGCGAGCACGCAGTTCTCCCAGCTGCTGCGACCACCGCGTGAGCGGGGCAGCACGTGGTCAATCGTCAGCTCCGAGGTGCCGGGTTTGCAGCCGCAGTACTGGCAGGTGTTGCGGTCGCGGCGGTAGAGGTTGCGCCGGGTGAACACGACCGACTGGGTCGGCACACGGTCATACCGCGTGAGCACAATCACCTCGGGAACGCGGATGCGCACGGTGACGGTGTGGACCGCCGGCTGGCCCTGCGGGATCGCGAGGTCGGCCCACGACTCGAACCCGTGGGTCTCGTAGGTTTCCGGCTGGATCGCCTTGGCGGCGCCGGCATAGACCAGCCGGATTGCCTGCCGCACCGACGTCGTGGCGATCGCTAACCAAGAGCGATTCAGCACCAGCGTGGGCAAGGTCAATACGTTGCTGGTCATGCTGCTACGATACGCACCCCATGTGGTGGTTCGGGCGGCAGGAGCTGATAAAGAAAGCACGAACGCGCCGTCTTGGCCAGGCCACCTTGGCATCGCGGCTTCAGGGGCGGTTCGGGCGGTTGGCCAGGGTGCCGCTGGCGATCGCGGCGGCGGCGGGTTGGGGGAGTACGCAGGGCGACGGGGCGCCGCGCCCACCCAGCATTGTCGTGATTTTGTGCGATGACCTGGGGTACGGCGATCTTGGCTGCTTCGGCCACCCGACCATCCGCACCCCGCACCTCGACCGCCTCGCCCACGAGGGCCAACGCTGGACCAGCTTCTACGCTGCCGCGCCGATGTGCACGCCCAGCCGCGCCGGGCTGCTGACCGGTCGGTGGCCCATCCGCAGCGGCATGTGCTCGTCGCGCCGGCGGGTGCTGGTGCCGACGTCGGCCGGCGGACTGCCGCCCGAGGAAGTCACGATCGCCGAGGCGTTGCGCGAGCGCGGTTACGCCACCGCGTGTTTCGGCAAGTGGCATCTCGGCCACGGCGCGTCGCATCGGCCGTTGGCCCAGGGGTTTGACCAGTTCTTTGGCACGATGCATTCCAACGACATGGGTCGCACCGAGGACGCACCCAAGGGCCTTCATGCGTTTCGCGATCCGCGCGAGGTGTACTGGCGAGTGCCGCTCTATCGCGACGACGCGATGCTCGAACCGGCGGTCGAGCAGGCGACGCTGACGCAGCGGTGCACCGACGAAGCTGTGGCGTTTGTGCGCGGCGCCGGTGACCGGCCGTTCTTCCTCTACGTGCCGTATCACATGCCGCATGCGCCACAGTTCAGCGCGCCACCGTTCGCCGGCCGCAGCCGTCGTGGGCGCTATGGCGACGCAGTGGAGGAGATCGACGCCAGCGTCGGGCGCCTCGTGGCCGCGCTCGATCAGGCGGGGCGGGCGGCGTCGACACTGCTGGTGTTCACCAGCGACAACGGGCCGTGGCGCGCCGACCCCGAGGTGGGTGGTGACGTCGGGCCGCTGCGCGGCGGCAAGGGGGAGGTGTTCGAGGGTGGGCTGCGGGTGCCGACGATTTTCTGGGGCCCAGGTCTCGTCCGGCCCGACACGGTGCTGGATCTCGGCTCGGCCCTCGACCTGTTCCCGACCGTGTGCGGGCTTGCCGGGGTCGCGCCGCCCGACGAACGCGCCTTGGACGGGTTCGACCTGGGGCCAGTGCTGCGTGGCGACGGGGCGAGTGCGCGCAGGCATGTCTTCTACTACGCCGGGACCGAGCTGTGCGCGGTGCGCGCCGGCGCCTTCAAGGCGATCTTCGTCACCCGCGCCACCGTGCCGGCGGGCCGTGCCAGCCACGATCCGCCGCTCCTCTACTGCCTGGACCGCGATCCCGGCGAGCGTCAGGACGTGGCCGCGCGGCATCCGCGCGAAGTGCTCGACCTGAGGGCGCGCTGGGTCCAGCAGCGCGCCATCGCATCTGCCCCAAGCCAGCTGGAGGTCCGCTGAAGGGCGGCTCGCTGGCGGGTGGTGCCGGGATGAGGGTCGGGGGTTTCCTGTGGAGAAACTGGGGGGAACTGCTGATGATTGCCTCGACCCTGTGGGAATAGGTTCAGCAGCGCCCGCGTGCGCTGCGTTTTCGCGGCAGCCCGACGCGCGGCGTCGGAGCCTTTAACACCTTTGCCAGACCTATGCTGCGTAGTTTCATTGCTTCCCTCGTACTCTTCCTCACGCCGGCCACCGCGCTGGCGCAAACCGGCTGCTCCGACTGCTCGCCTCCGGCGGGCGCGGCCTGGAACCTCACCCTCTGCCCCTGCGGCGGAGATCCAGCCTCCGGGATGAGCGAGTGCCTTGCCGTCGACCAGGCCGTGGCCGGCGGCACCTCGACGTTCTCCACGTTCTTCACGGGCCCGCGCGTCGGCCACCTGCTGCTTGTCGGCGTGCAGCAGAGCCCGGCTCTGCCGCTGCCCTCGTTCCTGGCTTGCCAGGAGCTGCACGTCAATGAGCCCTGGGTGCCCCATGTCGGTCAGGGCAGCGTCAACGCGGCGCTGATGGTGCCGCAGGATCCGACCATCGTCGGCGTGACGCTGTATGCCCAGGCCTTCACCTGGAACACCCTGACGACGGTCTTCACGTCGTCGGTCATCGACTTCACGATCCAGTGATCGCGGCGCCCGCCGGTCAGCGATCCGCTGGCCGGACGGGGAGGGACGCGCTGCTCTTGTCGCGACCGTAGTCGTCATCGACGTAGGTCGCGCGGATGCGCGTCCCCGGCGCGGCCTGGAGCCGCCCATCGTCGGGACGCCCGGGCGCGAAGAGCAGCGGCAACGGGAACAAGTTGCGGAACACGCCCGTGTCCGGCCCGGTCTCGGCCAGGGTCAGGGACTCGGTGTCGCCGGTGATCGGTGCGCGCACCACAACGCGCACGGCCTCCACGGTGCTGCTGCTGACGTTCTCGTCGTCGTCGTCCACCGTCACGTAGAGCATCGCCCCGCCGCGCGCGGTGGCCAGCGGTTGGCCCGCCGCATCAGTGAAACGCGGCGCGTAGAGCGTGTCGTGCATCGCGCGCACCCAGGCGCGGCCCTTGGCGCGAAACTCCGTCGCCGTCGAGAGCAGGTCGTCGTACTCGGGCGTGTGCACCAAGAAGCCGTAGCGGAGAAACATCTCCGACCGCAGCATGCCCGTGGTGCCACCGTTTTCGGTCCAGCTGGACTGCGTCGGATCCCACCGCTCGATCACGGTCGTGTCTTTGCGTGCCTCGCGATGCTCGGGGACGCTGACGAACGACACGCCCTGGCCCTGCGCGTAGCGAAAACCCCCGTGCACGCCAGACGCCCAACCGTGGTGGTCGCCGATGATGTGCACGCCGTAGCGTTCCTGGAAGTCTTCGATGTCGCTTTGGACCGCGAAGATCTCCGGTTCTTGCCCCGCCTGGGCGCCAGTGCGCAGCCAGTTGCGGTTGAGGTCGATGCCGCGCGAGTTGTAGCGTTGATTGGCGACCGCACCGTCCGGGTTCGCGAGGGGATAGATCACCCAGCGCACTTGCTCGAGGAGTTCGGGCTCGGGGGTTTGCCCGCCGCGGCCGAGCAGCAGGTCGAGCGCGCCTTCGAGCACATACGACGAGCCGTCCTCGTTGCCGTGCTGTCGCACGACCATCACGACGGTCTTCTTCTCCACTGGGCTCGGTGCATCGATCAGCAGTCGGTAGAGCGGCCGACCCTGGCGGGTGGAGCCGATCCGCGTCGCCTGCGCCGCCGGTAAGCCCAGCACCGGTTCGATGTAGCTGACGAACCGGTTGTACGTGTAGTAGGGCGCGTCCGCGTCGGCGAGCGGACCAAGGCGGACGACGCAGCGTGCCTGCGATGGCGTGACCGCGAAGTGCGCTCGGCCTTCGTCGTCCGTCGTCCAGGCGACCGGCTGCCAGGCGAAGTCGCCTTCGAGCATCTGCGGTTGCAGGTCGGCTGGAACCGGCGGCGCGACGACGAAGCGCACCGGCGCTCCTCGCGTCGCCCCCGAGACCTCGAAATCGCGCACGTCTTGGGCGGCCGTGGGCGACAGCCGGACGGTGATTGCGTCGGGTCCCTGGGCGAAGGTGAACACCGCTCCCGACTCGGACAGATCGTTCAGCGCGACTTGCGCGGGCGCTGACGCCGCCATCGCGGCGGTGAAGACGAGAGCCGCGCCGAGCGGGCGGCGCGAGGAGCGGGAAGCATGCATGGTGGATCCTCCGTGCCGGGGATGGGCCGAGGCCACCTTATCCGTTTCCGGAGCCGGGCGGAGCACGGACACTCGTCGCTGGGCGAGCGGTCTGAGGCGCGCTTGTGGAGATCGAGCTCTCCACGCCGTCGGTGAGGCGTGAGGGGCCACTGACCGGGGCGGGGCGGCTCCCTGCCCCGAGGCCGAGCTACGCTGGTTTGACGTCCAGTAGGCTCAACTGGTCATCTGGTGGGGGGCCAGCTCACAGGATGTCGAGCACGCCGTTGGCGCCGTCCGTCAGCGTCTCAACCGTCGCTCGGTAGTTCGTGTCCGCGGCCAGATCGGTGTTCCAGGGTAGTAGCTGCTTGTCGGCGACACCGCCCAGCGCCACGGCCGCGAACGCGCGCGCCAGTGGCGTGACGCTCTCGTCCTGCAGCAGGCGCAGCAGCGGCTCAACGGTGCGCCGATCGCCTACCCAGGCCAGCGCGTTGGCGATCGCGCCGAGGCGGGTCAGGCTGCCGTGCGGCTGGCGTAGCAAGTCGACGAGCTCCGTGGTGATCGCTTTGTCGCCGAGCTTGGCCAGCGCACTGGTGCCGCGCTCAAACAGCAGGGGCCGGTGCTCGGAGTCCCCGACCACGTCGCGGATCAGGTCGCCCGAGCGTCGGTGCTCCATGAGCGCCAGCGACATGCAGAAGAACCCGGCGATGCGATCGCGCTGGCGATAGCGCCGGAGCAGATGCTCCACCGCGTCGGCGGCGCTGCGGTCGCCGCACAGCCCGAGCGCAATCGCGATCGCCGCCTGCGCGTCGCCGTTGCGGTTGACCTCGAGCCGTCGCAGCAACGCCTCGCTGATCGTTGCGTCTGGGGTCCAGCCGGCGCCGGCCGCCGCGCGTTCGCTGTAGGCCAACACGCCAAGCGCGATCGCGGCCCAGGGCTGCTCCATTGCCTTGCTGCCCCGATCGAGCACCTGGAGCAGGGCCGCGCGGTTGCTGGCGCCACCGATCTGGCCCAGAGCGATGAGACAAAAGCGCCGGGCCTGCTGGTCCTTGCCGGCGCGCGCGTAACGCAGCAAAGCGTCGGAGTAGCGGCCGTCGGCGGGCGTGACTTCGCGCGGTTGGCACAGCATGCCCAACGCCAGCGCGGCCGAACGGAACATGTCGTTGCTGCGCGAGCTGCCGCCCCGGTCGGCGAGCTCCAGCGCGAAGGCGTCCTTGAAGTCGCCCCTGGTGTCGCCGCCACGCCCGAGCACACTGGCGATGGCCGGGGGCACGTGGGATTGGATGATCTGTCGGCCCGGTCCCAGGTCACGCTCGAAGTACGTCCACAGCTCGTAGACGCAGGCTTCGCGCAACCGGCGATGCCGCGCCCCGAGATTGGGGTCGGGCCGCAGCAGGCGGATCCCGTGGATCGCCGCGACCGGGAGATCGCGGTCTGGCGTGTCCAGCCGCAGGACGCCTTGCAGCGTCTCGAAGCACTGTTGCTTGGCCTCGCCTCGGCTGGACGCGCGGCCCACCAAGCCGAGGCCGTAGCAGGCGAACGCGCGCGTGCGATGATCGACGCTGGTGCGGTCGCACAACTTGCGGCCGGTCGGCGTGTCGAGCGCCAGCGCGTTCAAATCGCCGATGGCGTGCGGCAGCTGCGAGATACCGAGCGCCAGCGCCGCGGTTTCGCGGATCTCCTGGTCGCGGCTCGACAGATGCTGGCGCAGCAGGGGCACGAGGTCGGTGGTGTCACCGTCACCGCCGCGCCAGATCTTGGCGAGCGCGATCAGGCACGAGGAGACGACGTCGCGCTCGTCGGTGCGCTGCAGCGCCGCGATCAGCGCCGGGACCACTCGACCACTCACCATCGAGGGCGGCGGGCGAAGAGTGTCGGTGGCCGCGCCGCGGCCGAATCCCCGCCCCATGAAGAACGCGTCCGAACCGGTGACCGGCACGGGAGCGTAGATCACGCGTTTGAGGTCGAGGTAGCGGTTGCGGTTGTAGCGCCACCACAAATCCCAGGACGTGTCATCCGGACCGATGGGCACACCGCGGGGGCCGGTGGTCGGGCCAGCGCGACCCGTCGTCGGGCCGGCCGGGCCAGGCGTCGTCGGGCCGGGTGTCATCGGCCCGTTCGCTCGCGGCGTGCTTGGTCCGGGCGTATTCGGGGCGGGCGTGGTCGGCGCAGAGGGGCCCGGCGTCGTCGGACCCGTCGGCCGGCCGCTCGGCGTGGGGTTGCCGCTGACAATATCCAGCGGGCCGCGGTACTGGGCGCCGGGGCCGGGGGTCGGTGGCGGCCGGTAAGACCCACCATGGGCGAACAGCGCTGGGGCGGCGCCGAGCACGCTCAGTACCCCGAGCGCGAAGTGGAGCAGGAACGAGTGCATGACCTTCTCCCCGGATGGAGGGGTCGGGGGCGAGGGGCAGCGTAGCACACGGGCGTTGCGCGTGGGCAGTGCCGGCCGCATCGCCCGGGCCGAGCGCCGCCGGCGCCTCGCCGACATATCCGCCGATCTTCGGAGGCGACCCACTAGAATCCGGCGATGGGTGTCGGACCGCGAAGCGCTCGTGGCGCCATTGGTTTGTCGTGGGTGGGGTTTGGCGCTGTCGTCTCCCTGACCGCTGCGGCCGCGCCTGGCCAGGGCCTGCCCAATGCGCGGGTCCCGTCACTCCTCGACGCGTTTTGGTGGCGCGGCGAGGCGCCGGCGTTCGACGGGCCGACGGGAGCCCAGGCCATGCTGCTGGTGCCCCGCGTCGTAGACGACGCGGAGCTCTGGAATGACGTCGACTACTTGGAGGATCTGCAGCGCCGGTATGGGGCAAGGGGTGTGCCCGTCGTCTTGGTGCTGGATGCGCCGCCCGAGTCGTCCCAGGCGGTACCTGGCAGCTACCCCGTCGCGGTGGCGGCCTCGGTGCAGGAGTGGCTGCGCGGTCTCGAGGTGGGCGCGGCTTTGGTCGATGCCGAGGGCGACGTCCGATGGATCGGCGGGCTCGACGTGGGCATGGGCGTGGCGATCCAGACGCTGCTGGCGGGCGGCGACCTCGACCCCGAGCTCGCCCGGGACTCGGCGCGGCGCATGGAGCGCATGCGCGAGATCGAGAGCTACCCGACGGAGGAGCTGGCGCGGCTCAGCGCGGCCCTCCTCGAGCGCAATTCTGGGAATCCCGACGGCTGGGCGCTGCAGCTACTCGTCGCCTACGAGAGGCAGCAGGACCCGGCGGCCGCGCGTCGCGTCGCCGCGGCGGCGTGCAAGAACTTGGCGCTCGAGTCCAAGCCACTGGCGCGCTTTGTCGCGCTGATGCTGCGGACCGTCGGCGAGGATCGCCCCTTTCTGCAAGAAGCGTTGATGGCGCTGGTCCCGGTTGCCGCCGGGGCGCGCCACGATCTACCGCTGCAGCTGACCTTTCTGCGCGTGCTCAACGGGCTTGGCCGCGAGCAAGAGGCGCGGGCATTGGTCGAGCGTCTGGAAGAGGTGGTGGCGCAGCGGCCGACGGCGCGCGCGGCGTTTGCCGAGGCCTTGGCTGCCGGTCCTCTGGGGCCCCAGTTCGTCGCGATTGCGCTGCCAGCGATCGACGCGGCTTTGGCGGAGACGCCGGACGAGCGCGAGCTGCAGATGATCCGCTTCAACGTTCTGGACCGCGGCGGCGACGCGGCGGCGCGCGACGCGCAGCTCGCTCGGCTGACGAACACCAATGCGGTCACGCTCAACAACGAGGCCTGGTACTTGATGACGCGCGCTGAAGTGCGTGGTCGCTTCAACCGTCTCGCCTTGGCGATGTGCGAGGCGATGCAGCGCGATCGCACGCTCGATTACGCCGAGCGCGACACCATGGCGCTGGCGCTATTTCTCAACGGCCGCATCGTCGATGCGCTCGAGATGCAGAGGCCGGCGGCGAAATCGGCCGAGAACGAACGCTATGACCGGCGCCTGCGTCGCTACGAGCGCGCCGTCGCCCAGCAGCAGGGCGAGGTGGCAGAAGAGGGTGCTGGGTCGGAGGATCGTCGATGACCGCGAGTGAGGCGCATGATGCTGACCCCGACGCCGGTGGTGGGGCGACGCGACGCACGTTCTTGACTGGCGGCGTCGCTGGAGCGGCAGCGGGCATCGTCGGCTCCGCGACGGCCGGAGCGTTTCGCGGTCCCGCCGCGCGTTCGCCCGGCCCGGCAGTGCACACCGGCAAGAACGTCGAGTGGCGATTGGCGTCGAGCTTTCCCGCCTCGCTCGACACCATCTACGGCTCGGCCGAGGTGCTCGCCGAGCGGGTCGCCGCGATGACCGGCGGCGCCTTCCGGATCCAGGTCTTTCAGGGCGGCGAGTTGGTGCCAGCGCTGCAGGTGATGGACGCGGTCGAGAAGGGCTCGGTGCAAGTGGGGCAAACCGGGGGCTACTACTACACCGGCAAGCACCCGGCGCTCGCGTTCGACACGACGTTGCCGTTTGGCCTCACGCCGCGCCAGCAGAACGCGTGGCTGCTGGAGGCCGGCGGCATGGAGCTGCTGCGTCGCATCTACGCCGAGTTTGGCATCGTGTCGTTCCCCGCCGGCAACACCGGCGCCCAGATGGGCGGCTGGTTTCGCACCCCGGTGGAGTCGCTCGCCGATCTGCAGGGACTGCGGATGCGCATCCCGGGCCTCGGCGGCAAGGTGATGGACCGCCTGGGCGTGTCGGTGCAGGTGCTGGGCGGCGGCGAGATCTACTCGGCGCTCGAGCGGGGCGCGATCGACGCCACCGAGTGGGTCGGCCCCTACGACGATGAGAAGCTCGGCTTTTGGCGCGTGGCCAAGCTCTACTACTACCCGGGCGGGTGGGAGCCCGGGCCGTCGCTGTCGTTCCTGGTGAATCGGGTCGCGTTCGAGGCGCTTCCCGTCACCTACCGCGAGGTGTTCACGGCCGCCTGTCAGGAGGGCGCCGCGGCGATGCAGGTGCGCTACGACCAGAAGAACCCGGCGGCGTTGCGGCGGCTGGTGGAGCGTGGAGTGGAGCTGCGCCCGTTCTCCGTCGACATTATGCGGGGCGCCCGGGAGGCGTCGACCGCGTTGCTCGACGACGAGGCCAGTCGCAATGCGCAGTACCGGGAGATCCTGGAGCACTGGCGCGCGTTTCGCGCCGAGACCGTGCGTTGGTTCGGCACGGCCGAGCTGGCCTTCGCCAAGTTCGCTTGGAGTTGAGCTCGGCGGCGGCCGTACACTGGCCCGGATCCGCAACAGGTTGTATTCACCATGAAGTGTCTTTGCAGAGTTGGTCAGGCTCTCCTCGTGGCTGTCCTCGCGCCGGTGGCGCAGGCCCAGATCGTGGTCGACCCCGCTGGAAGCGGGGCGTTCACCGATCTGCAGGCAGCCATTGACGCGGCACCGCCGGGGTCCGTGCTGCGCGTTCTCGGCGGCACGTACGGTCCGCTGCGCATCGACAAGTCCCTCACGATCGTCGGAGATCCGGCGCCGCTGATCTCATCGCCGCGCATGGGCAGCGGCGTGCAGGTGCCGGGCATCGATCTGGTCGGCACGGGTACGGAGTCCTTTCGCGCCGCGCACATCCAGGTCAGCGGCACCGCCGCATTCCCCTACAATGGCCCGGGGCCGGGCATCCGCAGCGCCGGCTTCGCCGAGATCGGCATCTACCACAGCATCATCCGCGGGCACGAGTACGAGGTCGTGACCGCCACCGGCACGTATCAAGGCCAGCCGGGCCTCTTGGTGCGCGCGAGTGACACGCCGCGCATCACGATCTCTGATAGCACCGTGCAGGGCTCGGCGTCGGGAGTCGACGCCAGCCTCATCCTGGGCCCACCGGGCCCCGCGGGCGTCGATGCTCCTGGCGCCACGGTGCTCGCCGTGGACTCGCGCGTCACCGGTGGCGATGGCTCCGACTCGGTGACGTTCGGCAGCGGCACCCCGTGTCCCTGCCCGGGTGGCTTTGGCGTGGGCGGCCCTGGCGTCATTGCCGCCACGCTGTACCTGGCCGATTTGATCCCCGACGGCGGTCGTGGCGGCCAGGTCATGTTGACGACCGGCTCGAGCTTCATGCCGTGGGGCCAGCAGCCCGATGGCCCCGGGCTGCAGGTGGGCGACCTCCAGCCAGCGGGGGCCTTCTCCGTCGTGGCACCGGACCCGATCCGGCAAGGTGCCAACTGGTCGCTCTACTTCACCCCGCGCGGCGGCTTGGCGGCCGCGCTGCTCGCGGCGCCCTTGGGCGCGCCGCAAACCCAGCCCGGCTTCCGTGGCCCGCTCTTCTTGGATCTGTCCGGGCCCAAGCTGCTGATCGGCTTTCCCGCCAGCAAGACCGGTTTGACGTTCCCGGTCCCGATCGACCCCCTCCTCGGCGGCGCCGAGATCGCGTTCCAGATCGCCATCATCGGCTCGCGATTCAATGACCTGTCCAAGCCGATCCCGGGCATGGTCGGGTTCTGACGCGCGGGTAAGGTGAGCGTCGCGCTCACCGATGACACCTCCCGCCGACCGCCGTTTCGATCTCCGTGTGCTGCTGCTCGTGGCCGCGCCACTCACCGGCGCGGCCGTGCTCGAGTTGACCGCGGCCAACGGCGCGGCCTGGCCGCAGAGTCTGATGAAAGCCGCGGTCTGGGCCGCCACGCTGACGGTCCTGTGGCTGGCATCGCGGCGGCGCGTCGGCGAGCGCACCGTGCTGGCGGCGCTCGGCCTCATCGCGCTGTTTGCCGTCGCTGCCCACTATCACTTCGGCCGCTTTCACGGCAAGGGCCGCTTCATCCACGAGCCCGAGTACTTCCTCTACTACGTCGGCAGCAAGTACTTCGATGAGCTCGGTTACGAGGGGTTGTATCCCGCGGGCTACCGAGCGCTCGTCGAAGACGACCCGTCGTTTGCCGAGACCGCGCCGATCGTCAAGAACCTCCGCAGCTACGCGCTCGAGGGCGGCGACGTGTGCTGGCAGCGCTCCGAGAGCGTGGCCGCGGTGTTCTCCGAGACGCGCTGGCAGGAGTTCAAGGCGGACGTGCGCTACTTGTACGACCGCATGGCGCCGGTCACCCGCAAGCTGTTCTTGCTGGACCACGGCTACAACCCGACGCCGTTTTGGACCACGATCGGGGTCGCGTTCTCGCAGAACCTCGCCATGGGGCCGTCGACGCTGCTGCTACTCGGCGCGCTCGACCCGCTGCTAATCGTGGGGATGCTGCTGTTGGTTTGGAGGTCGTTCGGACGGCGCGCCGGGCTGCTCTTCGCGATCTTCTTCTTCGCCAACTTCTTCTCGACGTTCGACATCATGGGCGGCGCATTTCTGCGCTACCTGTGGCTGGCGGCGAGCGTGGCGTTCGCGTGCTTCTACCGGCAGCGGCGTCCCGCGCTGGCAGGGCTATGCCTGGCGGTGGCCGTGCTCGACCGCGCGTTCCCGGCGGTCTTCGGCCTGGCACTCTTGATCTTCTGGCTCCAGGACCAGCGCCGGCGCAACGCGCGTTCCTGGCACGGCGCGTTGATCGTCTGGAGTGCGGGTTGGTTCGCCCTGCTGGGTGGCGCGACGCTCTGGATCTACGGGCTCGAGGCCTGGCTGGCGTTCTATCGCAACATCCAGGCGCACGATCAGTGGTTCTATACCAACCAGATCTCGCTGCGAAACCTGTTCGTCGTGCACCCGTGGTCGGCGCTGGAGAGCGGCTTTACCGGCTGGGACGAAGCGTCGTGGTTGCGGGAGCGGCAGGCGTTGGCCGCGACGACCGAGCATGTGCTGCTCGCGGTTCGCGCTGTGCTCTTTGGGCTGCTGGTCCTCGCGGTCGCGTCGCGCCGCCGCCGCGTCACCGCCTTGTCGCTGTTGGCGTTTGGCCCGTTCGTGCTGCTCTACCCGTCGAACTACTACCACGCGCTGATGGCGGTGGCGGTCCTGGCGTGGCGGCACAACCCGCGGCTGGCGTACGGCGTGCTCGCGGTGCAGGGCGGCGGCTGGGCGTTGACCGCTGTGATGCCGTCGACGCTCCACATGGAGTTTGTGCACTGGGTGGTGTCGTTGGGGCTGACGACGCTGTTGGTCACCGAGTTGCTGCGGGACGTCGCCAGCCCGGCGCAGCGCGCGGCCGCACCGCGGGCCGTGGTCGCCGGGGGGGCTGTGGCGGTCGTCGTGCTTGGCGCCGGTGTGGTTTGGGATGTGGCGTCGCCGCTGGCCGCGGGTGACGACGGCGCGCTAGACGTTGCCGCTGAGCACGTGCAGGACCTGCGCGGGGCGACCGCCCGCTCCGAGATGATGATGAACTGGGGCTCTGGGTGGTCGCGCAACGACCATCTGCTCGTGCTTGCGCAAGCGCCGGGGGCCGCGGTGACGTTGTCGGTCCCAGCACCCGCGGCCGGGCGCTATCGGATCAAGGTCGTGTATTCGGCGTCGCCCGCGTACGGTATCGCCAAGCTGACGGTGAACGGCCAGGTCGCCGGCGCGCCGGTCAACCTGTTTGCCTCGCGGGTGGGGTTGTTGCCGGTCGTGTACCCGGCAATGGCGCTGCAGCGTGGCGTCAACGCGTTGGCGTTCTCGGTCTCGAGCAAGGACCCCGCGTCCGCCGCGCACCACTTCGCCGTGGACCGCGTGGTGTTGCTCGAGCCGCTGAGTGATCGTGCCGCGGAGCGGCGCCGTGTTGCACTGGGCGGGGCGATGGCTTGGCTGCGCGATCATCCGGCGGACGTGTTCGACGGAGGGCACGAGGCGATCGCCGCGGAGATCGTGGCTCTGGCGCAGCTGCGTGAAGGGGCGGAGGGTGAGCTCCGCGCCGAGGCCGAGGCGCTGCTGACGAATCGGCTCGAGTGTCTGGAGGCGGCGCCGCCGACCCGTCTGGCTCGCAACGAAGCGAGCTGGCTCGCGGCCGCAGCCCTGGCGGCGCGGGCACAGGGGCGTGAGTTCGACGATCTGCCCGGGCTGGCGGCAGTGCTGCGTCAGTGGGCGGCGACGCCCCGGCCGCAAGCGCCGGGCGGCGCGCCGCAGCCCGAGTCGCTGTGCGCCGGGCTCCAGGCGCTGGGGCTAGGGCCGCCTTGTCCGGCGGGCGGGCTGCTGGCCCGTGAGCACGCCGAGCGGCAGCTGCACACGATGCTCGCTGGGCCCGTCGATCACGCGCGGCGCACCGTGGTGGCCAACACGCTGGAAGTCCTGGTCGGCGACGCGATCGCGCGCACAGAGCTCGGGCGTCGGACGCCGAACGCAGGTTCAGTGCTCGCCGACGGCGCGTTTTGGGCGCCCCTCTTGGAGAATGGCATCCGCTGGGCCCGCGAAGGCGGGCAGGTCACGACCGCGGCACGCTTGGCGCTGATGGCGAGCTGCCTCGGCCTCGAGGCACAGGTCCCGTCGCACACGGCCGCGCTGGGCTACCTGATCCATCAGCAAGAGCCGGACGGCGCCTTCGGTGCGGCGGACCCGCGCCAACCCAACGCCTCGCGCGTCGCGGTGCTGTTCGCGATCATGGCGCTCGCCGCGAGCGAGCCCGACCGGGAGCATGGTTGAGGACTTGTGGTGGCCGAGCGCCGTCAGCGCAGCGGCACGCCATGCTCGACACACCAGCGCAGCGACCGCCGCATTCCTTCTTCCAGATCCACCGTCGGCGCGTAGCCGAGCTCGCGTTCCGCCTTGTCGATGCGACAGGCGATGTTCTTGTTCATCTCCGACAAGACGTGGATCTTCTGGTGGTAGAGCCCCAGCCGCTGCAGCGTCCAGTCGGTCGCGTAAGCAAGCTTGGCCGCCAGGCCCGGCAGGCGTAGCCGGCGGCCGGTGACGGGGATGTCAAACTCGTCGCGGAGCAGTCGCTCGACCGTGTCGACGATCTCGTTCATGGAGTAGGGGCGGCGGTCGGCGACCCAATACGTCTGTCCGGCCGCAGCGGGGTGCTGCGCCGCGAGGATGAGCCCCTGGCACAGGTTGTCGAGGTAGGCCATCGAGCGCACGTTGTCGCCGCCGCCGACGATTGGCGCGTCGCCGCGCTGGATCATGCGAAACCACTCGCTTTGCCGCGCCGGCTGCATCGGCCCATAGAACCACGGCGCGCGGACGACGACGGTCTCGAGGCGGCCTCGTGCCGCCGCCGCCGCCGCGAGCTGCTCGACCTTCATCTTGGAGCGGCCGTAGCCGACGTAGGGGCGATACGGTGCCGTCTCGTCAAACCGATGGGTGGGGTCCGGGTTGGTGCCGACCGGCGAGGTCGAGGACATGACCACGACCCGGCGCACGCCGGCGTCTTCGGCGGCCTCGAGGAGCGCCGCCGTCCCGCGCACGTTGACGTGTTCGAACTCGCGGCTGCTGCGGCGCGGGTGGATCACGGCGGCGAGATGAAACAGCACCGCGCCGCCGGCCTTTTCGCAGAACGCGCGCAGCGCCGCGGGCTGCCGCAGGTCGCCGTGACGCAGGTCCAACGTCCGGTCCTCGGGCAGCGCCGCGGCGTCCTCGCGACGCTCCAGCAGGCACCGCAGGGCCGGCGGCGCCGCCGAGGACCATGCCGGCGCCTCGGGCACCTCGCCCCGCAGGGCCGCGACGAGCCGTCGGCCGAGCCAGCCGGCCGCGCCGGTGATGAGCAAGGGTGGCGCGCTCATCCGGCGCCACCGCGGTCGAGAAAATGTCGCGCGTTGCGCAGCGCCAGCGCCATTACGGTGCCCTGCGGGTTCACGCCCGGAGCATCGGGGATAATGCTCGCGTCGGCGAGGTGGAGATTGTCGAAGTCGCGGACCTTGCCGAACGAGTCGACCGGACAGTGGTCGAGGTTCTCGCCCATGGGGCAGCTGCTAGTCACGTGCACGGTGCTGATGCTCATGCGGCGCACGGGGATGCCGTGCCGCCCCGAGCTCGCCAGCAATCGCCGCACGTCGTCGGGGTCACGGAGCGATGGCACGCCGCGCACGCCGGGATAGACCCGTGTGCTGCCGCCCGCGAAGAGGACTTCGCAGAGCTTTGCCATGCCCATGCTCAGGTTGAGCTGATCCTGTCGCGAGATCGGGTAGCGGATGATGGCCTCGCCCGTGCCCGGAAACACGCGCACCGTGCCGCGCGCCGAGCCGCGGCACGCCGTGTAGTAGATGCCCATCTGCCGCCAATCCTCGAGCGCCGGCTCGTTCTCGGGCCAGTGGTCCGACAAACACATCCCGAGGAACCCCGGCGTGAAGACCGAGCCGCCGAAGAAGAAGTCGCAGCCAGGGTCACGCATCTGGTAGACGGGCATGACGCTGGCGTGCGCGTCCAGCCGATCGTCGAACCGGGCGGCGACTTTGAGCATCGGCTGAATGCGCAGGGAGTCGCCGATACGCCGCTTGATGCCGGAGCGCCGCAGCAGCGCGGGAGTCTGCACCGCGCCGCCGCAAACGAACACGGTCCGAGCGCGGATGCGTCGCCGCTCGCTGCCGCCCTCTTTTCTAGCAAAGACGACTTCGACTTCGGCGACGCGGCCGTCGCGGTGGTGCAGCCGGCGCGCGCGGCAGCCGCTCACCAAGGTCGCGCCCGCGGCCGTGGCCCGGGGCAGGTAGGTGCGCGACATCGAAGCCTTCGTTTGCGACTCAAACTGACTGCGCGTGGGGTCGCCGCGCTGCAGCCGCGGAGTCTCCCGTGCCGGCAGCCCGAGCGCGCGCAAACCCGCGCCAAAGACCTGCGAGCTCGGCGGCAGGTCGCCGCCCGATGTCGCCGGGCGCAGCGTGCGCTCGATGTCGACCAGCACCTCGCCGAGCTGGTCTTCGGCCAAGTCGCGCACCCCGTAGCGCTGCGCCCAGCGAGCGATCGCCGTCGCCGGGGGCCGATGCCAAAAGCCACTGTTGACCTCGGTGCTGCCGCCGACGCAGCGGCCCTCGACGAACGCGATCGCGCTCTTCGCGAGGATCG
The DNA here is from genome assembly GCA_039029375.1 of Planctomycetota bacterium. Taxonomy (GTDB): domain Bacteria; phylum Planctomycetota; class UBA1135; order UBA1135; family UBA2386; genus JBCCGH01. The sequence continues at coordinate 27,775 of JBCCGH010000071.1, read as the reverse complement.
GCGACAGACCGGCGTGGCGGTAGAGCGTGCGCATCGCCTCGGGTGAGTGCATCACGCTGGCGCCGGCCGCGGTGGTCGGACCTTCCTCGAGGATGAGGACGTGGCGTCCGGCCTCGGCGAGCGTCGCCGCGGTGATCGCGCCGCCAGCCCCCGAGCCGATCACGACCACGTCGGCGTCCTCCGGGAGCGTTGGGTCAGTGCTTGTGACTCGCACCATCCACGCGTTCCGACCCGGCGCGCGCTAGGCTGCGTCGCACGAGCGGGTGATCGAGATAGAAGAACAGTGCGTAGTTGCGCACTAGCTTGAGCGCGTCGCGTAGCGGCCCGACAGGCCCACGCGCCCAGCGCCGCACAATGGCGGTCCGCTGGGTGGTTGGCAGGCGGCGCAGCGCGCGGCCGTAGCGCAGGCCGGCCAGCGCGTCGGCCGTGCAGACGAGCGTCATGAACGGCGTCAGCAGATACCGCGGCATCGCCGACACGGCGCGGAGCAAGAACTCCTCCATCTCGCCCAACACCTGATCGCGCTCGACGTCGTCGAGAGTCGGTTGCTCTGGCAACACCGGGGTCGCCATGGCCAACAGCACCTTGCCGGTGCGCCGTGCCAGCATCCCCGGCGCTGCCGGCTCGGCGGCGGTGGTTGGAGGCGTCGCCCAGTTGCTCACGACGGCCTGCGTTTGCCGGATCGGCCGATGATCGGCAGGGCGGAGAGCACCCCGAGGAGCCCACGGGTCAGCGGCGACCGGTGCGCCGACCGGCCGCTGCGCGCCAGCGTCGCGTGGTGCGCGACGTGCCATTCGTAGGCGTCGCGCAGCATCGTCAGGTTGGAGTCCTGCGGCCGCCAGTCGAGCTCGGCCTTGGGGCGCTGGTTGTCGAACCAGAACTCCTTGTCGATCGTCCGGTAGTGCCAGTCGACCAGTGGCGACAGCCGCAGCGCATCGAGGGCGCGCAGCGTCGGTCGCGCCAGCCACGCCGGCACGCCGACGACTCGCGACCGTGAGCCCACGCTGTCCGCGAGCGCCTCCAAGTCGGTGCGCAGAGATGTGTACTCGTCGGCGCCCACGTTGTACTCGCCGCTCGCGCGCGCCGCCGCCGTCGCCGCCATGGCTGCCGCCATGTCGCGGTTGCTGACTAGCTGAAACGGTTGGTCGCAGGCGCCGAGCAGGTAGATCGGCGCGTCTTTGCGGATCCAGTCGAACAGCAGGTCGAAGATGCCGAGGCGGCCCGGCCCGATGACCGTGCGGGGCCGGATCACCGCAACCGCTAGGTCGGGCGACCGGGCAGCGATCGCGACGCGCTCGCCGCGCAGCTTGGCCGGGCCGTAGAGACCGAAGGGCTGCGGCGGCGTGTCTTCGCGGACCGGGCAGCCCGTCGGGACCCCATAGATGGCGCTCGACGACAGGTGCACCAGCTGGCCCACCCCGTGCGCGCGGCACGCGGCCACCGCATTCTCGACGCCGCCGACGTTGATTTCGTCGAACGCCTTGCCGGCTCGTGTCAGCGGCACCGCCGCGGCGAGGTGAAAGAAGACCTCGACGCCGGCGCTGGCGTCCGTCAGCTTTTGGCGGTCGCGGACGTCACCCTGCACATACGTCAGCTGCGCTTCGATGTCGGGCGCCGCCGGCGGGTGCAGGTCGTAGATCGTCACGCGGCTGCCCGCCGCCACGAGCTGGCGGGCGAGCTCGATGCCGACAAAGCCCGAGCCGCCGGTGATCAAGCAGTGCTGCACGGCGGCAGCGTACACCACCGCGCCGGCCGCGCACCGCCCGGTTCCGCTGGCTAGACTCCGCGGATGCGGATCGTCTCCCTGCTGCCGTCGGCCACCGAGATCGTCTGCGCCCTGGGCGCGCGCGACCAGTTGGTGGGGGTTTCGCACGAGTGTGACTTCCCCAGCGGCGTCGAGCAGCTGCCGCAGCTGACGCGGCCGCGGCGCGAGCTACCGCGCGCCAGCGGTGCCATCGATCGAGCGGTGCGCGACATCGTCGCGGATGCCCTGGCGGTCTACGAGGTCGACGTCGAGCAGCTTCGCGCGTTGGCTCCGGATGTGATCGTGACCCAGGACCTGTGCGACGTCTGCGCGGTGTCGCTGGCCGACGTGCATCGGGCCCTGGCCGAGCTCGCCCGCGATGATGTGGCGGTGGAGAGCCTCCGCCCCGGTCTGCTCGCCGACGTCTGGCAGGACGTCGAGCGCGTCGGCGCGGCGCTCGGCCGCGCCGAAGAAGGCCGCCGCGTCGCCGCGGCCCTGGCTGAGCGCGCCCGGGCCTTGGCACAGCGGGCGAACGCGGTGCCGGACGCCAAGCCCGCGGTGCTGACGATCGAGTGGCTCGAGCCCGTGATGGTCGGCGGCACCTGGATGCCCGAGCTCGTGACGCTCGCCGGCGGCACCCCGCTCGTCACCGAGCCCGGGCAGCACGCGCCGACGCTGGACGCCGACCAGCTCCGCGCGCAGGCCCCGGATGTTGTGCTCATCAAGCCCTGCGGCTTCGACATCGAGCGCGCCAACGAAGAGCTGGCGCGGCTGCACGGCACGGTGCCCTGGGGCGACTGGCCAGCGGTGCGGGCAGGCCGTGTCTACGTCGCGGATGGGAACGCCTACTTCAACCGGCCGGGCCCTCGCCTCGTCGAGTCGCTCGAGATCCTCGCGGCTTGCCTGCACCCGGAGGCGTTTCCGGAGCTGGTGGAGCGGCACGCGGGCTCGGGGTTCGTGGTGGCGCAGGTCCACTGAATCGCAGGACTGGACGACCGTCGGCGACCCCGTCGCCGAGATGACGGCTCCACCCCTGCCGTCGCCCAATACGGTCGTACGGTGCCGCGACAAACACCGCCGCATTGGCCGACGGCCTGGCTCCCGGCCATCAGATCGGGGTGTTTTTGGGCGATGCGAAGGCCGGCGTAGCGCGTCCCTGTGCCCTGATGGCTCCTCGTGCCGAAGAAGCGGAGGAGCCCGGAACACAAGACGCGCATGATCAGCGCCACAGCAGTCGCCCCGCCTTTGGAGCCGACCGACGCGGACGCAGAGGAAGGTCGACTGCGGGCCCGCTGGCTCGAGGAATGGACTGGCGGCGCGACCCGCCGCGATGAGGTCTTGCGGGCCTTGCGCAGCGACGGCGACGGGCACGTCGAGTCCAAGGACCTGCGCGGCATCAGTCTCACCGGCGAAGGCCTCGAGGGGATCGACTTCACCGGCTACGACCTCTCCGGCGCCGATCTCACCGAGGCCAACTTGACCGGCGCACGGCTGGCGCATTGCGACCTGCGCCGCGCGTCGCTGGTGCGCGCCAAGCTCGATCGGTGTGAGCTGTTGGCTGCGAACCTCGCCGACGCCAATCTCAGCGAGTGCTCGGCCGGCCATGCTGGCTTTGGGCACGCCGATTTGAGCAGAGCCACGCTGTTCCAAGCGAATCTCGAGGGGGCGACGTTGACCGGCGCAGTGCTGGTCGGCGCTGATCTCCGCGCTGCGAACCTCGAGAAAACTCGGCTGCGTTCCGCCGATCTGCGCGACATCAACTTCACCCGCGCGCGCCTCCTCGGTGCCGACTTGTGCGAGAGCGTGGTCGCGAAGTCGGAGTTTCAGAATGCCGATCTGCGAGACGCCGAGCTCCGTGGCCTGCAAGAATTCGAGACCGCATCTTGGATTGGCGTGGACATCCGTGACGTCAACTTCTCCGGCGCCTACCTCCTGCGCCGGTGGATTATGGATGAGAACTACCTGTTCGAGTTTCGCAGCAAGAGCAAACACAACGCGTTCATCTACCGCGTCTGGTGGCTGACTTCGGACTGCGGGCGTAGCTTGCGGCGTTGGTTCGCTTGGAACCTAGCGATCGCCCTCCTCTTCGGGTTCCTCTACACGATCGTCGCCGTCGACTTCGGCGACCATCGGACGGCGCTCTCGCCGTTCTACTTCAGCTTCGTCACCCTCACCACATTGGGGTACGGCGACGTCGTCCCCGCCTCCTCCGCCGCTCAGCTGACCGCCGTGGTCGAAGTGCTGTTTGGCTATCTCGGGCTTGGCGGCCTGCTGACGATCTTCGCTGCCAAGATGGGCCGCCGAGCCGATTGAGCAGGCACGCGATGTTCAAGCGAGACTCAGCCAAGGCACTGAAGAAGGTCCTCGGCGACTACGAGTTGCCGTCTTTTCCAGGAGTTGTGCTGCAGGTGCTGGAGCGCATCCGCGCCGAAGAGGCCTCCGTCGCGTCGGTCGTGGAGTGCATCGAGCTCGACCCTGGACTCTCCGTGCGGATCTTGGCCGCAGTCAACACGGCCGCGTATTCACCGCGCAGTCGCGTCGAGAACCTGGCGCAGGCCGTCGCGATGCTCGGCATGGCCACGGTCGAGTCGTTGGCCCTCGCGATCGCGGTCGGCTGCACGCTGCCGCGCCCACATTGCCAAGGCTTCGAGCCGCGTCGCTTCTGGCTCGCCGCCGCACGCCGAGCCGCAATTGCGCGGACCCTGGCCAAAGAGCTGCACCCGGCGACCCGATCCGAGGCCTTCACCGCGGCGTTGCTGCAGGACATGGCCGTGCCGCTGCTCGCCGCGTGCCGAGCGTCGGAGTATGGCAAAGTGCTGTCGAGCTGGCACCACGCCGAGGGCACGTTGCCCGAGCTGGAGCACGACGCGTTGGGTTTCGACCACGCGATGGTCGCAACCTGGTTGTGTGAGGCGTGGCAGCTGCCCACGAGCTTGAGCAGCGCGATCGGACAGCACCACGCGTCGCCCGGAGCCGCGGCGGCGTGCCCGCCGGCGGTCACTTTGGTGGCGACCCTGCGCGAGACCGACGAACCCGACGGGGTCGACGACCTCGTCGCCCTCACGGAGCAGAGCTTTGGCCTCGCTGCCGACGACGTGATTGCGCTCGTGAGGTCGGGTTTCGAGGAAGCCGAAGAGCTGGCGCCGCTGTTCGCGTGACGGGCGCGGCCTCTCGCGCTGCCCGCCCTCGGCGTAGCGCTACAGGCCCAGCGTGATGACGACGTACTGGCTCGTCGCGAAGCCGAAGGTCGTCGCCGCGGGGTCGTAGTTGACGCCCTGGAGGTAGAACTTGCCACCGACCAGCGCCGGGCTCGTCGGCATCGGCAGGGATAGGGTTGGCGAGGTCCCGCCCTGCACCGGCAGGCGGAGCGCGAACACCGAGCGGAAGTAGACGTAGCAGAACTGGTCTAGGCTAAACCCGCCTGGCGTCGCACCCATGAGCACTCCGCCTAGGGTCGGCTGGGCGGAGGGGTTGCCGCCGGTCATCGCCAGGTCGATCCGACCCCCGAGGTTGGGGGTGCCCGTCACGTCCAGGGACAACGGGCCCGTGCCGCAGCCCTGGCCGAAGCTGTCGATGTAGCCCCGACTGTCGCTCAGCCGGAGCTTGGCCGATGTGTTGGTCAGCGTGCCTGTCCGTGGCGTGGGGCTAAAGCAGCAGGCGTGCACTACTGGACGCTGGTCGGCGCGCATCGTTGGATCGGCACCGGTGAAGTCAGAATTGCGCGCAATGATCTCGACCAACAGGTCGCCCTGCGTGGGGTCGTAGGCGAACGGCTGCGTCAGGCCGATGTTGGCCCACTGACCCGCGGTGTTCGGCCACTCGTAGCCGCGTCGGTCGAGCAGCTTGGTCTCGCGGCCGACGAAGTTGTCGTCAAACGTCGCGCTCAAGGGGCCGGTGTGATGGCTCATGTTGATGATCAGCCGGCCGTAGGTCCGCAGCCCGCTGCCGCACGGCGCGAACGCCAGGTTGTGGATCGTGCGCGGCGCCTGCCCGAGCTCGGCCGCGGTGACCACGATCTGGGTGCGCTGCGAGCGAAACTGTGATTCGGCGAAGAAACCGCCCATGGGGACGGCCGAGCAGGTGCCGGTCGCCGGCGTGTCGCTGGGGATGTGGGCGGCGAAGCCGGACTGAGCCACGAGCGGCGCGGGGCCAACGGCGGCAGCAAGAGCGCTGAGGACCAGCGCAGGGACGACGGGATGGCGATGCATGTCCCGTGGATCGGGAGGCGCCCGCGCATTCGGACACGGAGAGTGGGTCTTTTGTTGGGCGCGCGAGTGGGGTGTCTCGGAGACGCCCGCCTAGACTCTCGACGTGGCCAGCCCGAAGCCGGAGCGCGAGGCTGCGCTCGCGCAGTTCCTCAAGCGCTACTTCGCCGATGAGGACGGCGGCCGACCCGCCGCGCTCGACGAGTATCTCGCCGCGTTTCCGGACCACCAGGCCACCGTGGCCGGTGCCTACCGGCAGCTGCAGCAGGATCCGCCGATGACCCGCGACGACCGGAGTCTGGCCCGAGGCCGCATCGGCCGCTTTCAGATCCTGCGCACTCTGGGCCGGGGCGGCCAGGGCACGGTCGTGCTGGCCGAGGACACGCGGTTACCGCGACGCGTCGCGGTCAAGCTGCTCGCGGGCTTGGCGGGCACCTGGGACGACACGGCGCTGGTGCGCTTTCGCCGGGAGGCCGAGCTCGCCAGCCGGCTGCGGCACCCCGGCATCTGCCCCGTCTTCGAGATGGACGTCGAGGACGGGGTGCCGTTTCTGGTCATGCCGTTCGTCGTCGGCCGAAGCCTCGCGGAGATCCTGGCGGACGGGCCGGTGGAGATCGCGCGTGCCCTGCGTTGGGGTGAGGCGATCGCTAGGGCGCTGGACGCGGCGCACCAAGCCGGCGTCGTGCACCGCGACATCAAGCCAGCCAACATCATGATCGACGAGGAGGATCGGCCGATCATCATGGACTTCGGCGTCGCGCGCGCGGTCGACGAGGTTGGCACCGTGACCGGCGCGAGCCTCACCGGCGCGGGCGCGCTCATTGGGACGTTGCCGTTCATGGCGCCGGAGCAGGTGCAAGGCGGCGAGGTCGACATGCGCACCGACATCTATGCGTTGGGCGTCGCGCTCTACGAATGCTGCGCGCGGCGGCTGCCGTTCGAAGGGTCGACCCAGCGCGAGGTGATGAACGCGATCGTCGCCGACCCGCCACCGCCGCTGCGCCGGGCCAACCCCGCGGCTTCGCCCGATCTCCAGACCGTGTTGGAGACGGCGCTGCAGAAGGCGGCCGCGGATCGGTTCCACAGCGCGGCGGCGCTGGCGGACGAGCTGCGTCGCGTCGCCGAACGGCGGCCGATCCTCAGTCGACCCGCCGGCCCGTGGCTGCGTCTGCGACGCTGGGTCGAGCGAGAAACCGCGCTCGCTGCCAGCGTCGGGGGCGCCGTGTTCCTCCTGGTCGCCGGCCTGGTGCTGTCGCTCTGGTTGCTGACCAGTGTCGACGCCGAGCGTCGCCGAACGGACCAGGCCTTGATTCGGGTGCAGCGGCTGGCCGACGTCACGCGGCTGCAGGAGCTGGTTGCCGAGCTCGAGGCGTTGGAGCCGCTGCGTCCCGCCGACGGAGGCGCGCTGCGCGATTGGCTGACGCGGGCGGACGCGCTGCTGGCGCGGCTGCCCGCGCACCGCGTGATGCTCGACGAGCTGCGCGCTCGGGCGTTGCCCCGCACCGAGGCGGACCGCAGAGCCGACCGTGTGGCGCACCCGCGCGCTGCCGAGTTCGAGCGCAAGACCGCGCTCGCCGCGTATTTGCGGCACGGCATCCAACTCGTGGCCGGCCTGTACAACCGGCATGCCCGTACCGATCGGCGGCGTTTGCAGCGCGACCTCGCGGCGGTCGAGTCCGAGCTCGCCGAGCTCGAGCCATTGCTCGCGCAGCATCGCACGTGGCGATTTGCCGACGCCGAGGACCGCTGGCGGCACGGCCTCCAGGCGGGCATCGTCGAGCAGCTTGAGGCGTTTGGCGGCGGTGATTTGTTGGCGCCGACGCGGGCGCGCGGGGCGCAGCTGCTCGCCGAGCTCGTGGCCCAGCGGCGGGCTTCGTTGGTCGACGCCGGCGACGCGTGGCGGCAGTGCATCGAGCAGGTCCGCGCCGATCCGCGCACCGCGGGGCTGCGGCTAGTGCCGCAATTCGGCCTCGTGCCGTTGGGACCCGATCGCGCGTCCGGGTTACAGGAGTTCGCTCACCTGCCGACCGGCGCCGCGGCGCGTCGCGACGCCGAGACCGGCGAGCTCGTCTTTGACGCGGACCACGGCATGGTGCTCGTGCTGCTGCCGGCGTGCCGCGCGCGGCTCGGCGCCCAACGCCCCACGCCGCAGGACCCAATCGGAGGCCCGCGTGTCGACCTGCACGCTCAGCCATACGAGGAGCCGGTGGTCGAGGCCGACCTCGCGGCGTTCTTCTGTGCGAAGTTCGAGATGACCCAGGCGCAATGGCTGCGTGCGGTGGGCCAGAACCCGAGCCAGGCGCGCCCCGGCGTGCGCTACCGCGGCCATCCAGAGGTCACGCTGTTGCATCCCGTCGAGTCGGTCAACTGGTACGAGGCGGACGCGGCGCTGCGACGCCTGGGGCTGGCGCTGCCGACCAGTGCGCAGTGGGAGTACGCTGCACGCGGCGGTACTGACACCGTGTTCTTCACCGGCGACGATCCAGAGAGTCTGGCTGGCGCCGCCAACGTCGCGGACATGGCGTTCGTTCGCGCCAGTGGCCAGCAAGCGAGCGCCAACCACGAGCTGTTCGACGACCGCTGGGCGAGCCACGCGCCGGTCGGAGTGTTTGTCGCCAATGACTTCGGCTTGCACGATGTGATTGGCAACGTTTACGAGTGGTGCCGCGACGGCGCCTACCGGCACCGCGAGCCGTTTCGTCCCGGCGACGGCCTCAACCTGGTGGCTGACCTCACGAACCGCACGATCCGCGGGGGCAGCGCCAGCCAAACCTGGTCGGTGTGCCGGTCCGCCGCTCGCACCGAGCTACGTCCCGAGCTGCGACGCTATGACCTCGGCGTGCGGCCGGTGCGGCCGTTGGATCCCGCGCCGGATGCCGACCGGTAGTCTATGCTGGCCAAGCGAAGTGCCGCCGCTCGACGAACTCCTAGTGCGCCACCGCGATGGGCTGCTGCGGTATCTCGAGGGCCGGGGCCGCGGGCTGCTGGCCTATGAGAGCGCCGAAGACCTCGCGCAGGGAGTGCACGAACGGGCGTTGGCGAGTGAGGACTTCGAGCACCGCGGGGAGGCCGAATTCGTCACCTGGCTGCGCGTGATCGCCGACCGCCACGTCGCCGACCGCCACGACTACTGGTCGGCGCACAAGCGCGGCTGCGGCAAGATCCTGCGGTTGACCCTGTCCGGCGTCCGAGCGACCGACGCCACGCCAATCCCGGCCGAGCAGCAGACGGGACCGGCGACGTTCGCCGAGCGGCGCGAAGCGCTATCGCGCATCGCCCGGGCGATGGCGGTGTTGCCCGAGCGCGACCAGCAACTGATTCGCTGGCGTTGCGAGGACGTGGCGCTCGATGAGCAAGCGCGCCGCCTCGGGCTGGGCTACGACGCGGCGCAGCGCGCCGGCGTACGGGCGCTCGAGCGGCTGCGGCGGGCGTTCGCCCTGCTGAGCCAGGGCGGCTAGAACATCGTGTAGAGGAACGGCGCGGCCCCGGTGCTGCCGAGGATCAGCGCGGCGCCGAGCAGGCCAAACACCGCGAGGAACGGCGTCAGCCACCACTTGGCGTTGTCGGCCATGAAGCCGACGAGCTCGCCGAGCAGGCCGCGGGGCTCTTGCGCGGCCGCGTGCAGGAACTCATCTTGGTGGGATGCGGAGGGAGGGGTTGCCATGATCGTGGCGCTCCTTTGGGGGGAAAGCGCGGCCGTGGCCGCGGGTCAGAATTGGACGTAGAGGAACGGTGCCGGGGTGGCGCAGTGGGCTACGAGTGCCGCGCTGCAGAGCGGCGCCAATCCGACGAGTCGCGGCTGCACTCGTGGGCGTTCGGTTGGAGCCGCGGAGTGGGGGGCGCCCTCGGCGTTGTCGTCAGAACATCGTGTAGATGAACGGTGCCGCCCCGGTCGAGCCGATGGCCAGCGCGCAGCCGACCAGCGCCAGCGCGATGAGGAGTGGCAGGAGCAGCCAGCGGCCGGCGGTCGCCAAGGCCCGGCGTGACCGCCGGTCCGGCAGCGGCGAAGGCGCGGGTCGGCGGCGCCGGCTCCGGCGCTTCTCCTGATGCGGCTGGGGCTCCGGCGCGTTCGACCGTACCTGATGCGCCGCCAGGATGCGCGCGGTGAGGTCCGACGGTGCGTGCTCGCCGAGCCGCTCCTCGAGCAAGATGTGCAACGCGTGGTCCTGCGCCTCAGGCGTCGTCATGGCGCAGCCTCCGTTCGATGCATGCGCGCAGCCGCGCGTAGGTGCGTTGTAACAGGCTCTTCACGCCGTGATCACCAAGGCCCAGGCGGGCGCCGATCTCGCCGCGCTGCAGTTCCTCGCCGTAGCGCAGCTGCAGCGCCTGCTGCGCGGATGGCGCGAGCTCGTCGAGGCACTGGCCGAGCGCGTCCAGCGTGCGGGTGCCGTCGTCGCCCTCCACACACGCCCACGCAAATGCCATCTCCGCGGTTGCCAGATCGACCCGCGCGAGCCGCTGGTCCCGCTCACGCCACTTCAGCAGCGCATTCTTGGCGGTGCGGCATAGGTAGGCGCGGGCGCCGCCGCCGCCGAAATCAGCGAGCGGTTTGTCGAGGACCTTCAGAAACGTCTCCTGCGTGAGGTCGTCGGCCTGCGCCGGGTCGCAGCCGAGAAACCGCAGGTAGCGCCACAGGTGCGTCTGGTGCTGCCGGATGAAGGTCTCCAGGCTTCCCAGGGTCGCGGTGGGCACGGGCGCGGTGGTCACAGAGATAGAATCCGCGACGGCGCGGTTCGGGTGCATCGGCTTTCGGATTTCTTCGCGGGCGGAGTCGCGGGTGCCCCGGCGGCGACAAGCGCTTCCCGCGGCCTGGTGACCGTGCTCCGATGTGCCGATGCCCTTCACCGACATGGAGCTCGCACGCCGTATCGAGCGGGCCGACTGCCGTCTGCTCGAGGATACGGTCACGGCGTTGGCGTCGCGATCTCCGGATCGCGGCGCCCAGACGCTACCCGTTGGAACGGGCGTGGCGGTCTACACCACGCCGGGCTCGCCGCTGAACCGGATTGCCGGGCTGGGCTTTGCCGCAGCGGCGGCGGAGGGTGAGCCCGCCCTGCCGACCGATGCCGAGCTCGACGCGGCCGAGGCGCTGTTTCTCAGCCGCGGCGAGCCGGTCCAGATCGCGCTTAGCAGCATGGCCGATCCACGGGTCCCCAAGCTGCTGACGACCCGGGGCTACCGGCTCGTCGGCTTCGAGAACGTGTCTGGACTCGCCCTGGCGAATGCGTCGCTACGCACGGGCGATCCAAGTGTGCAGGTCGATGCCGATGCGCCGGTCGGGGAGTGGCTGGACGCGCTGGTCGCGGGCTTTCTCCAGCCGGACACGCAGGGCTTGCCTTCGCACGAGGAGTTTTCCGAGGCCGTTCTGCGCGAGGCGATCCGCGACTTCACTGGCTGCGATGGCATGCGTCGCTACATCGCCCGAGCCGCGGCGCCGGCGGCGGACGACGCCGCGCTGCAAGTCGCGGGCGCGGGCAGCTTTCGGGTGACCGACGGGATCGCCCAGCTTTGTGGGGCGGCGACGCGGGCAGAGTTTCGCCGGCGCGGCGTGCAGACCGCGCTGCTGGCGCGACGGCTGGCCGATGCGGCTGCGTCGGGCGCCGACGTGGCGGTCGTCATGACGCAGCCGGGCTCGAAGTCGCAGGAGAACATGCATCGCTGGGGGTTCGAGATCCTGTTCGTCCGCGCCGTGCTCATGAAGGAGCCCGCCGCGAAGGAGTAGGTTGCCCAGCCGCGCCGCTCGGCGTCGCGGCGCGGCTACGGTTCGGCTTCTGGGCTGACGTTGCGGGCAATGGAGACGCCGGTGGCGCCCCGGCTGGCATGGATCAGATCGCGCCGACCGTCACCGTCGATGTCCCCAAGCGTCAAGCCGCTCGGCGCGAGCGGCGCCGGGAACGCTGGCTGCGCGGCGAAGCCGCCCGCGCCATCGCCGCGCCAGACGCGGGTCCATTGTCCCTGCAGCGAGGAGGCCAGCAGGTCGGGGTTGCCGTCGCGGTCGAGGTCTTGCACGACCAGTTCAGTCGGCGCCGCACCTGCGTCGAGCGTGCTGACCGCAAAGGCGGGACCGCCGAGGCCCGACGCGTTGCGCAGCACGGTGATCGCGTTGCCCAGGGTGTTGGTCACGACGAGGTCCGGGAGCCGGTCGCCGTCGATGTCGGCGGCGCGCAGCTCGTTGGGCCCGGCCGCCACGGGCTCGAGGAGCCAGCCGGGCGTCAGGCCGCCGTCGCCGTCGCCGCGGAGTAGCTCGACGCGCGAGGCTTGCATCATCGCGACGGCGACGTCGATTGCCCCGTCGCCGTCGAAGTCGCCGGCGGCGACGCCCGCGGGGCGCGCCTCCAGAGGCACAGTGGTCGACTCAAACGACTGCGCGCTGCGCGACCGGAGTACGACGAGCGCGTTGCCGCGCGGGTCGGTTCCCACGAGGTCGGGCCAGCCGTCGGCGTCGAGGTCCGCGACGGCCACACGCAGCACCGCGATGCCCTCGGCGGCGAAGCGGGCGGGCGCCGCGGGCACGGCGCGAAACTCGGGCGCGGCCTGGCCGGGCGCGCGGCCCCCGTGCATGAGCACCCGCAGGCCCTGGGTCGTGCGCACGAGGAGGTCGGGCGCGTCGTTGGCGTCCAGGTCGAACGCGTCGATCCCGTACGCCGGTGCGCCGACGTCGATCGTGCCAAGCGGCCGTGCCCCAAAGAGGTCCGGCGGGGCGCCGGCGCCGATGCCGAAGAGCACCACGTCCCGGCTGGTGCGACCGACGAGCGCCAGCTCGGCGCGGCCGTTGCGCAACAGGTCGGTCGCGGCGACTCCTTCGGGCCCTGGGTGGCCGGTCGCGTGCTCGTGCGCGGCAACCATCCGGCCCGTGGCGTTGCCCCGGTACACGCTGAGCACGTTGGTGCCGCTACCCGTGACGACGAGATCGAGGCGGCCATCGCGATCGAGGTCGCCCGATCGAATCGCAAAGGGCGAGCCGGTCGCGGGCAGCGCGCGTTTGGCGGGTGGCGTCGCCGACCACGGGCGCAGGTAGACATCGACGGCGGCGCGCGCCGGGGAGCTGGTGATGAGGTCACCGCGGCCGTCGCGGTCCACGTCGGCGATGTGCACCCGCGCGATGGGCCGATCCGCGCTCATGGCCCTCGGCTCGAACGCGAGCGTGCCAGGGTTGGGCAGTCGGCGCAGCAACATGACGGCAGGGTCGCCGCCGCCCGCGAGCGCCAGGTCGGTCCGGCCGTCCCCATCGAGATCGCCGAGCGCGACGGTGCTCGGGTCGGTGACGCCCCCCGGCAGCGTGATGATCTCCCACACCGCGCCCATCGTGCCGGGTGCGGCGCGAAACACGACGGCCCGGGCGCCGGCGGCGTCGAGTGCGATCACTTCGGCAAGGGCTCCGGAGTCCAAGTTGGCCGTTTCCAGCGCCACCAGTCTCGGCGCGATGCCCCCGCTGGCGGGTAGCATGAGTGGATTGGGTGAGGCCGCGGTCGGCGCAAAGGTGCCGTCGCCAGCGCCGGCGTGGACGCGTAGCCGCGCGCCACCGGCGAGGAGCAGGTCGGGGATGCCGTCGGCGGCGGAGCCGGCGGCGGCGCCGATCACGTCGGCGATGGCGATGTCGGCGACGGCACCGGCGGCGAGCCGCCAGCCCTGCGGAAGCAGGTTGCCCTGGCCGTCGCCGAGGAACACATGGACCGTACCGGTCCCGACGGCGAGCGCGATCACGTCGAGCGACCCATCGGCGTCGAGATCCTGTAGCCGCAGCCGCGTCGCCGACCAGTCGATCGGCAAGGACTGGCGCGGGGTGAACTGGCTCGAGCCGTCGCCGCCCAGCACCTCGAGCGTGCCGCCGCGGCTGGCGTCGCCCGTGCCCGCGGTCACCAGGTCGAGGCGGCCATCCCCGTCGAGATCGCCGAGCGCCAACGGCGCGAGGCGCACGTCGGCGTCGAGCGTCGACACGACCGGTCGCTCGGCGCGGGTCTCAAACGCGACCCGCGCGAAACGTTGCGCGGCCGGGGCGCTGTCGTTGTCTGAGCACCCCGTGCCGGCGAACGCGACGAGGCAAGACCAGGGCCAGAGAGAGGAGAGCCAGAGAGAAGGGGTGTTGTCGGCGCGTCGCAGGGTGCCTTGCTGCATGCTCCTCGGGAGGGCTAGGGGCGGCCTGACCATACCGCGCCGCATGCCCCGTGTCCGGCGAGCGCCCTCCTCAAACCACAGACGGCTGGGGGCGCCGGAAGTCGCACCGGCACGTCGAGACGCACCCGCACGTCGAGACACACCGGCACCTGGGCTACACTTCGAGTCCCGCGCTAGGAGACCATCGTGAACTTTACTCTGCGGCAGACAAGCTCCGGTGCCCTCTGGTTGCTCGGGCCGTCGGGCTTCGAGTCCCGTCCAGCGGCAGGCCCTTGGTGTGCGAGGCGGTCGTCGGCGCACGGTCATGGATCACCGCATGGCTCGTAAGTCGACCGGTAAGTCCGCGAGGAGCAAGCCAGCGGCCGAGCCCTCTGCCGCGGCGCCGAAACTGCTCTCTGGCGGCAATCCCCAAATCCCGAAAGCGGACGGCGACGCTCCGGTCCAGGCCTACATCGCCGCCATGCCGGGCTGGAAGCGCGACGTCGGCCGACGGCTCGACGAGTTGATCGCGCGTGCCGTGCCAAACGTCCGCAAGGCGGTGCGGTGGAACACGCCCTTCTATGGCATCGAAGGCCAAGGTTGGTTCCTCGGCTTTCATTGTTTCGCGAAGTACGTGAAGGTGACGTTCCTCAACGGTGCCGGGCTACGTCCGCCTCCGCCGATCGCGTCCAAGCAAGAAGAAGTGCGCTACTTCCACGTTCACGAGGATGACGACCTCGACGCGGCACTTCTCGAGCGGTGGGTGCGGCAGGCCTCGGAACTACCGGGGGACCAGCTGTTCTGACAGGAGCCGGGCGCCTCTACAGAATTCCCGGCAGATCGAGTCCGTGCTCCTTTGCGCATTCGCGGGCGATCCCGTAGCCGGCGTCGGCGTGACGCATCACCCCGGTCGCCGGGTCGTTCCACAGCACGTTGGCAATGCGGCGATCGGCGGCTTCGCTGCCGTCGCAACAGATGACCAGGCCGGAGTGCTGCGAGAAGCCCATGCCGACCCCGCCGCCGTGGTGGAGGCTGACCCAGGTGGCGCCGCTGGCGGTGTTGAGCAGCGCGTTGAGCAGGGGCCAGTCTGAGACCGCATCCGAACCGTCTTGCATCGCCTCGGTCTCCCGGTTGGGCGACGCGACCGACCCGCTGTCGAGGTGGTCGCGACCGATGACGACGGGCGCCGAGAGCTCGCCGTTGCGGACCATCTCGTTGAACGCGAGACCCAGCCGGTGGCGCTGCCCGAGGCCGACCCAGCAGATTCGCGCGGGCAGCCCCTGAAAGCTGATGCGCTCGCGGGCCATGTCGAGCCAGTTGTGCAGGTGCGCGTCGTCAGGGATCAGCTCTTTGACCTTGGCGTCGGTGCGGTAGATGTCCTCAGGATCGCCCGAGAGGGCACACCACCGAAAGGGGCCGATACCGCGACAGAACAGCGGCCGGATACACGCCGGCACGAAGCCGGGGAAGTCGAACGCGTTCGCGAGCCCTTCGTCCTTGGCGACCTGGCGGATGTTGTTGCCATAGTCGAGCGTCGGGACGCTGTCGTTGTGGAAGGCGAGCATCGCCGTGACGTGTGTCTTCATGCTGGCCCGCGCCGCTGCCTCGACGGCTTTGGGATCGCTGACGCGCTTGTCGTTCCAGTCGGCCAAGCTCCACCCAGCGGGCAGGTAGCCATTGACCGGGTCGTGCGCGCTGGTTTGGTCGGTCAGGAGATGGGGCCGGACGCCCCGCCGGTGCAGCTCGGGCAGGATTTCGGCGGCGTTGCCGAGCAGCGCCACCGACTTGGCCGCGCCGGCCGCCGTCCAGCGCTCGATCAGTGCCAACGCATCGTCGATCGTGTCGGCGCGCTCGTCGACGTACTTCGTGCGTAGGCGAAAGTCGATACGGCTCGGGTCGCACTCGATTGCGAGACAGCACGCGCCCGCCATGACGGCGGCCAGCGGCTGGGCCCCGCCCATGCCGCCGAGGCCCGCAGTCAGGATCCAGCGTCCCTTGAAGCTGCCGTCGTAGTGCTGGCGCGCGACTTCGGCGAACGTCTCGTAGGTGCCCTGGACGATCCCCTGCGTGCCGATGTAGATCCATGAGCCCGCCGTCATCTGGCCATACATGGCCAGGCCGCGTTGATCGAGCGCGTGGAAGTGATCCCACGTCGCCCAATGGGGCACGAGATTGGAGTTGGCGATCAGTACGCGCGGTGCATCGGCGTGCGTGCGAAAGACACCGACCGGCTTGCCCGATTGCACGAGCAGCGTCTGGTCGGCCTCGAGCTTCTTGAGGCTCGCGACGATCTGATCGAAGGCGTCCCAATCGCGGGCGGCGCGGCCGATCCCGCCATACACGACGAGCTCGGCGGGGTTCTCGGCGACGTCGGGATGCAGATTGTTCATCAGCATCCGCAGCGGTGCTTCGGTGAGCCAACTCTTCGCCGTCAACGTCGTGCCCGTGGGCGGCCGAACCTCGCGGGAATTGCGCTTGCGATCGATCATGGCAGTTCGTCCAGGGCGGGATAGTCGACGCCGGTCGCGCCTAGCAGGCCCGGATCCTGCGCGAGGGCGTAGGCCGCTTCGAGGTGTGGGGCGAGAAAGCGGTCGGCCTCGAGTGGTGGGAAGGCTTGGGTGATCAGGTCCAGCGCGGCGTTGAGCGGCGCGCTCGTCCGCAAAGGTGCGCGGAAGCGGATGCCTTCGGACGCGCAGCACAGCTCGATCCCGAGGATTCGAAACAGGTGGGTGGCCATGGGACCCAGGCGCCGTGCGCCGTGGGCCGCCATGCTCACGTGGTCTTCCTGGTTGGCCGACGTCGGGGTGGAGTCCGTCGAGCACGGATTGGCCAAGTGCTTGTTTTCGCTCATCAATGCCGCGCTGGTGACTTCGGCGATCATCATGCCCGAGTTGAGACCAGGGTCGGGGGCCAAGAACGGCGGCAGGTCGAAGCTGAGCGTTGGGTCGACGAGGAGCGCGATGCGCCGCTGGGCAATGGCGCCGATCTCGGCAAGGGCCAGTGCGATCATGTCGGCGGCGAACGCGACCGGCTCGGCGTGGAAGTTGCCGCCCGAGACGATCCGGTCTTCCTCCAGCAGCACGAGCGGATTGTCGGTCGCCGCATTGGCTTCCCGCGAGAGCGAGGTGCCGGCAAAGGACAGCATGTCAAAAGCCGCGCCCACGACCTGCGGCTGGCAGCGAATGCAATACGGGTCCTGCACGCGATTGTCGTCGTCGCGGTGGGAGTCGCGGATGGCGCTGCCTTCCAACAAGGCGCGCATGGTGGCCGCCGCCGCGATCTGTCCGGGGTGGCCGCGCAGCTGGTGGATCGCGTCCAGTAGTGGCGCGGTAGACGCCATTGCCGCGTCGATGGACAGGGAGCAGGACAGCAAGGAGACGCGCGCCGCGTGTTGGGCCCGAAACAGCCCCGCCAGCGCGTGCGCGGTCGAGAACTGTGTGCCGTTGATCAGCGCCAACCCTTCCTTGGGGCCGAGCACCAGTGGGTCGAGGCCGGCGGCGGCGAGCGCCGCGGCGCCGGGTAGCCGCTCACCCCGATGCAGAGCCTCCCCCTCACCGATCACGACGGCTGCCATGTGGGCGAGCGGTGCGAGGTCGCCGGAGGCGCCGACCGAGCCCTGCGCCGGGACGACCGGGACGACGTCGCGGGCCAGCATGCCCTCGATCGCTCGCGCCACGATGGCGCGCACGCCCGACGCGCCGCGGCCGAGCGACACGAGCTTGAGCACCATCATCAAGCGCACGATCTCGGGCGGGCTGGTCTCACCGACGCCGCAGCAATGCGAGAGAACGAGGTTGCGTTGGAGCGTCGCCGTGTCGGCGGTGGCGATCCGCACCGACGCGAGCTTGCCGAACCCGGTGTTCACGCCGTAGACGGCCACGTTGCCGCGGGCCGCCGCGGCCACCCGCGCCGCCGACGCCTCGATCGCCTGGTCGCTGTCGGGCGACAGCTGGGCGGCAGTGCCATCGCGCCAGATCTGCTCGAGGGATGAGAGCCGGACGTCGCCCGGCACGAGGGTCAGCATGCGGCTCCTCCAAAGACCTTGCGGGCAGGCGACGCGAAGCGCCGTTGGCATGGCGGCTCGGCCATGGCTAATATGTATATACATATTGCCGCGGGCGGCAAGCCATCCCGCGCACCCACCGAATGCACCGCTACCAGGCCATCCGCGCCGAGCTGCTGCGGCGGATCAACAACCAGACGTGGCCGGCCGGCCACGTGATTCCGCACGAGGAGGAGCTCGCCACCTCGTTCGGCGTCGCGCGAGGCACGATCCGGCGGGCGCTCGGCAGCCTGGTGGACGCGGGCTTGCTGGAACGCAAGCGGCGCGCCGGGACGCGGGTGGCGCGCCCCACCGCGCACGCGTCCACGTTGCGCATCGCGGTGGTTCGGCACGAAGTGGAAGCGCGCGGCGGAAGCTACGGGTACCGACTGATCGAGAGTCGCGAAGGCGGGGGCGAGCTGGACGCGGGCGGTCGCTTCGGCGGTGCGGCGCTGCGGCGCGTGCTGTGCCTGCACTGTTGCGATGGCTCGCCGTTTCAGCTGGAAGATCGATTGCTCAACCTCGCCGCGATTCCCGCGGCGCGCGAGGCCAACTTCGCCGCGATCAGTCCCAACGAGTGGCTCGTCGCCGAGCAACCCTACTCCGCCGTGCGCACGGTGCTCCGCGCCGCGGCGCCTTCGGCTGATGACCTCGTGCACTTGGCCGTGGGAGCGTCGCAGCCGGTCTTTGTGATCGAGCGACAAACTCGCCTGCTCGGCGAACCGCTGACCTGGGCGCGGCTGTCGCATCCGGGAGCCGCGTTCGAGATCGTCACCGAGGCGGGCGGCTACTGATCGGCCTGCTCGGAGTCGGGATCAACGGACCGGTGTCACAGCGACGACGATGGGTTCCCGCGAGTCTTCGAGGGACTCGACCCGGAACTCGCCGCGCAGGCGACGGCCGTCATCCAGCTCGAGGTCCAGCACATAGGCCCCGCGCTCCAGCGCCGGGGCGTAGCGATACGGGTGTTCGGTGCGCGGATCATAGTGATCGCGGTAGAGCTCGCGTCCGGTCGTATCCCGCAGCGTGAACGCCACGTGGCGCACTCGGTCCCAGTCGCGCGGCTCGCGAGCGGGAAACCGGATGAGCCGTCGCGCGGCGGGCTGTAGAACGTACTCGCGCGTCGTGACTTGCCCGGCGACGACCCGCACCTCGAACCGCACCCAGGTGGCGTTATCGGAAAGTACGGCGATAGTGTGGTCACCGGCCGCCAACGCTCGCTGCACCCGACCGTCCGCGTCAGGTGTCGCCGGCCCCGGCAGCTCGCGTCCGTCTGCATCGCTGAAGTGGACCGTCGCATCGCGCAGCGGCACACCGTCGATGCGGCGTAGGGTGAGATCGACTTCGCCCTTGGCCGGGAGCTTCAGCGGCCCCAGGTCGCGGCGTTCGCCGTGCGCCAGTACGTGTTCACCGAGATCCGCGAGGAAGTGAAACGTCGGTCGCTCGGCGAAGAGTGCGAGTCGGTACCTGCCCGCGGCGAGTCGGTCCAAGGCAAAGGCGCCGTCAGTCGCGACCCTGGAGGTGCCGGCGGCCCGCTCGTCCCCGAAGGCGTCGAGCTGGTTCAGCCGAACGAACGCCCCGGCTGCTGGAGCAACTCGTACGCGCCCTCGCAGCTCCGCGCTTGGGAGTCGCTGCTGCGGCACGCGCACGGTGGTTTCCTCGGCCGACCACGACAGCAGCCCGAGCCAGTCGCAGCGGAGATCCGCAGGAGCGTTGGGGGCGCGCAGGACGAGCGTCGCGTCTTGGTCGGACCCGAGCGGCAGTCGCACTCGCCCGTCGGCATCCGTGACCGCGTGTCGAGTGCGACCTTCCCACCGGGCCTGCCAGCCAGCGCGCGGTCGGTCCTGCTCGTCGACGATGCACAGATGCGCGAAGGACTCCGCCTGTAGCGTCACATCCCAGCGGAGCTCTTCGCCTGGTGAGGCGTAGAACACCCGCTGTGTGCGTGCGAAGCCGTCGGCTCGCAGCGTGACCGCGATCCGCGTCGCCGGCAGGCATTGCAGCGCGAACGTGCCATCGGCGGCGCACCGCGTGTGTGCGCTGTGGTGATCGGCGAACCCGGTGGCTCGGATCGTCGCCGCGACCGGGGCGCCCGCGCTGTCATGGATCGAGCCAGTCAGAGTGGCGCCCGGGATCACTTCGACGGTCGCTCCGAGGGTTCGTCCGGCGGCGAGCTCCAGCCGCACCGACGTCGGCGTGAAGCCCGCCTTGCGCACCGTGAGGTGCTCGACGCCCGGGTGGAGGTCGGATAGCACAAAGCGCCCGGCGTCGTTGGTGCGCCCGCGGCGGGGCGGCCAGCCCATGAGGCCGGCGGCGAAGTGGGCGTCGAGCCCGCCGCTCAGCTGGATCACCGCATCCGAGACGGGAGCGCCCGTCGCCGCGTCCACGACCGTGCCCGCCAGATGTGCCACGGCGCCGCGGAGCGCGATGCGCAGTGGCGCGCCGCCCTCGACCACCGGGTGGAGCAAGGAGGGCGCGTGGCCCGGTGCGCTGGCACCGAGTCGCGAGCCGATCTGTAGTCCGTCGACCTCGAACGCGCCGCCGGCGTCCGTCGTGCCAACCCGGGCGCACGGAAAGCCTGGCACCTGGCGTAGGAGCCAAAGGTCGGCGTGTGGCACCACGACCCCCTGGGCGTCGACGACCGTGCCCGATGCCCGAGCGCCGTCCGGCAACTGCAGGGCGAGCGCCGTGGCGGCCCCGGCCGTCACTCGGGCGATGTGTTCGACCCGATCGCGGTCTGTCCACACGGCGTAGGTGCCCGGGGCCAGGGCGTCGAAGCGGGCGGCACCGTCGACGTCGATCGCCGCGACGCGGGTCGACAGCCCGGGCTCGGTGCCGTCGCGCGGTGCCACCGAGACTGCGACGTAGCGAGCCGTTGAACCGGCGCTATTCGTGACGGTCACGTGCAGCGCGCCAGGAGCGAAGTCCCCCGATCGGCTGCTTGGCGCGCGAGCGTGGTCGAGGTGGGTGCGCGTCGGTGGCGTCGGCGTGGCGGCGAGGGTGGCGTCGAGCGTCGCGTTCGCCGCTGGGTTGTGTCGTGACGGCGGGGCGTCGGCCGGTGGTGACGGTAGGAACCGCCAAGCAGCGACGAGCGCCAGCAGGCCCACCGCAAGCGTGATCTTCTTCAAGAGAGCTCCTCCGATGAGTAGGGGGGCCGAAGCGGGCGCGAGTGCCGGCAAGCGCGCGAGGACCGCGGCGCGAACCGTGGGCAGGCCGCGCGGCGCGGCTCGCAACCCCAAGCCCAGCAGTGCCATTGCCGCGCCCACGGGTAAGAGGCCGCGCAGTCGCGCAATGCCGCGATGCAGTCGCATCCGGACCGTGCCGGCTGGGACGTCGAGCACTTCGCCGATCTCCGCGGGCTCCAGGCCGTGCTCCAACTTGAGCAGCAGCACCTGGCGATAGGTCGGCGGCAGCTGCGCCACCTCTCGCCGCAGCCTCGCGACCAGCTCGGCGTGCTCGGCGCCGGCGGCCGGGTCCGCGGGGGATGGTGGCGTCTCTGCGGGTGGGCGTCGGCGGGTCCGCCGGGCCTCCTGGGCGGCGTGCCGAGTGAGGATGCCGGTGAGCCACGGCAGTACCGGTGCGTCGGTGCGGAACGCTGACGCTTTTTGGATCGCGGTCAGAAACGTCGCTTGCACCAGGTCCTCGGCGTCGGCGGGCCGTCCGGTCAGGTGAAGCGCGATGGCCAGCAGTCGCGGGGCGGCGGCGTCGAACACCCGAGCCAGATCATCCGGGCTGCGCGCTTCGCAGAAGCGGCGGAAGTGCTCGTCGATCGCCGGCTGGGTCATCGGCTCTTCTCTGCCCGAGAGCCGTCGAGCGTCACCGGAATTTTTCAGGTCCGAGTTTTCAAGTCAGGGGGAGCGCGTCGGATGCCGCTCGATCGGTCCGCGGCGATCGTAGGGTCACCGGCCCGTCGCCGCGACGGGGCCGCGCGGCCACCGGGCCTTCTCGGGGGCGGTTCCTGCCGCTGCCACTGGAGGGCAGAAGACGAGTCCCGTGAGCACCCGCGTTCGACGGGCAACGTGCAGGCGGCGGCGGCCGACCCGCAGCACGGTTTCGGTCGGCAGCGTCGCGGCCATTTGAATTGGATAGGAGGTCTCGGCGGCGAGCGGTGTCGAGGCACACGGGACCGCACCTCCGGGCCCCACGCGCAAGAGCACTTGCGACCGCAGGGGACGCGCTCCGGCGGCGAGCGCGAAGCCGCCGTCCCCGGCCTCGGCGCCGGGCACTTCGGGCAAGAGCAGCTGCCCGATCGTCAGCACGTGGTCGTACTCGTGGGCCCACTGCAGCGAGCCCAACGCGTCGAGCTTCGCGAGGATCAACGCCACACTACCCAGCGGCAGCTTGCGGAAACCGCTGTACGCGAAACCGCCATCGGCCGTGAGGACCGCGCCGTGCGCTCCCATGTCGACGGACGCCGCGGTCGCGGTGCGGGCGCGGCCGCGACCGTCCACCGCGACAAAGAAGGGGCGGCTGTCGAGATTGCTGATGCGGGACGAGAAGACGCCGTGTCGGTTTAGCTGGCGAGCGGTCGGAAGGACGCGCGACGACGGGTCGCGCGGCCCCGCTCATCACACGTGATTGATTGGAGAGTTCATGATGTAGGCGCACGTCGCGGTCGACGTGCGGTCGGCACCGACCGCGATTTGCGCCCTCCCGGGCACGCCGCGGGCGCCCCGTGCCGTGGTCGATCCACGGGACGGGGCACGGATCGAGCTGCGCGTGCAGCGGGCTATACGGTGACGGGTATCCCAGCCGGCGAGCCGCCGGTCTCCGAGGGGCGCGTGCTCCTCGAGCCGGGGCGCTACCCGTTCGCGGCCAGCGCGGACCTTGATGCCGCCGGGAGCGCATTTGCTTCAAAAAGCTTGGGACGTGCCCCGCCCTGCCGACGAACTCGCCGGATTTGGCTCCACTTAACCGCACTGCCTCCCCGCGGCGTCAAGCACGCGCGCCCCAACTTCCGCCGGCCGGCTCCGGAGATTTCTATTCCGCTAGCCAGACGCGCGCCCGTTGGTTTGGACAGTGACCCACCCCCAACGCAGCTCTCGCGTTGCGGGACCCCATCGCTGTCCAGAAGCCTCGGGCGGCGATCGGCCGTTCCCCCGCACGCCGTTCGATCGCGCGACGTCGATCGCGGATTGCTATCCGGCGGTGCGGGCGTTGGTGCACCGTCGGCTTGTGGTTGAGCGGCGCAGCAAGCCGTGGCTCGCGGCGTTGTTTAGCACCGGTGACGTCGTGCACGACGTGTTTCTCCAGGTGCTGCGAGGCATGGAGACGTTCGACGGCGGCGACGCCGATCTTCGCCACTACCTGGCGAAGGCCGTGACCCACCGCGTGTTGGACTACATCCGCTTCTACGAAGCCGCTCGACGCGATGGCCGACGGCTGATTGGCGTGCCCGTGGGCGCGGCGACCGCGCCGGCACGCGACGCCGACTCGCCGAACGAGGCGGCCGTCCGCCGGGAGGAGGCCGCTCTGTTGGCGGGTGCGCTCGGCGCGCTCCGGCCCCGAGATCGGCAGCTGCTCGATCTGCGCCTCAAGCAAAGCAAGACTTACGAGGGGATCGCGATTGCGCTCGGTTTGCCGTCAGCGGACGCGGCGCGCAAAGCGAGCCACCTGGCGCAAGCCCGTCTGCTCGTCGCCCTCCGGGCCCGGGGGATCGATGACTGACGCGGCGCCGACGAACGGTGGAGAGTTACTCGAGCGCTACGTGGCGCGCGCGCTCGAGATGCAGGAGCGGGGCGCGACGATTTCGTACGAAGCCCTCTGCGCGGACCACCCCGACCTCGTCGGGGCGGTCCGCGACATCGTGGGCGGACGCGAGGTCGTCGCGGCCTGGGCCGCGGGGGACGCCGAAGACGAACCCGAGGGCGCGTTGCTGGCCGGTCGCTATCGGCTCGGCGAGTGCATCGGGGTCGGCGCGATGGGCGCCGTCCATCGCGGCACCGACCTCGAGCTGGGGCGCGAGGTGGCGATCAAGGTGATGCACGCTCGGTTCGGCGATCCGACCGAGGCCGAGCAGCGTTTCTTGCGCGAGGCGCAGGCACTCGCCGCGTTGCGCCATCGCCACGTCGTGCCTGTGCACGACCGCGGTGTTGCCGACGGCATGCACTTCCTGGTGATGGAGCTGCTCACGGGCGTGCCGTTGTCCGGCGTGTTGGCGGCGGTCGAAGAGCGCGTGGAGCGCGACGGCTGGGCGGCGTTGCGCAAGTCCGACTGGGCCGTCGACCTGCCCGCTCCGGGCGCGCGCCGCGATGAGAGCTACGAGCGCTGCTGCGTGCGCTGGGGGGCGGAGTTGGCGTCGGGGCTAGCGGCGGCCCATGCGGCGGGGATCGTGCACCGCGACGTCAAGCCGTCCAACGTGTTCGTGACCGAGGACGGCCACGCGCAGCTGCTGGATTTTGGGGTCGCGGCGCTCGCCGAAGACGCGGTGCTGACGGCCGAGGGCAGGACCGTGGGGACGCCGGTCTACATGGCGCCCGAACAGGTGGGCGGCGTGGCGCGGCCCTCGGCGGCGTTCGACGTCTACTCCCTATCGGCGACGCTGTATCACCTGCTCGCCGGCCGCGCGCCGTATGCAGGCACGTCCGCCGCGGTGCTGGCGGCGATCCAGCGCGAGGACCCCACGCCGATCGGCCGCCTACAGCCGCGGCTGCCGCGGGATCTGCAGGCCATCGTCGAGTGCGGCATGGCTCGCGAGCCCCTGCGGCGCTACGGCACGGCCGCGGCGCTGCAGGCCGACCTGGAGGCGTACCTCGAGGATGCGCCGATCCGCGCGCGCCGCGCGTCGGTCGCGGCGCGGGCGTGGCGCGTGACGCGTCGCTCGACGGCCGTCAAGGTGTCGGCGGCGGCGGTCGTGGCGACCCTGCTGGCGTTTGGCGGTCGCGCGTGGTGGAACGCGCATCAGGAGTCGCTGCGGCACGAGCATGGCTTGGTCTACGGCGATCTCCCGCCGACCCTGACCCTGGGGCGGGAGCGGGTCATTGAGGACTTGGCCGTGCGGCAAGATCTGACGGCTCGGCTGGACCGTGCGGTGGCGTTGCAGCCGGAGCACCTGGCGACGCGGTGTTTGCGCGCGTCGTTCCGCCTTGATCATGACGATCTCGTCGGTGCGGCGGAGGATTTCGGGGCGATCGCCGGCGTGCTGGGGACGCCGTACGCACGGGCTTTGGCGGCGCAATATGAGACGGCGGCGCGGCTGGGGGATGCGGATGGGATCGACTCGTCGTCGCTCCCGGACGCTACTCGGCCAGATGCGCTGGTGGCGGCGTTCCTGGCGATGCGCGCGCGCGACTACGTTGGAGCGGCTGGGTTCTGGCCGCAGGAGCCAAGCGAGCTAGTCGAGCGCGAGTTTTGGCTGCTTGCGCGCTTCGGGAAGGGGAAGGCACTAGGTGATGCCGAGCTTCTCAGGAGTCTTCGGGACCCTGCGTTGGGCCTTGCCGGAGCCTTTGGGCGACCCACGACGCGAACCCTGTATGTCTTGCAGGGAGCACTCCAGGAAGCTGAGTCGTACGTCGAGGCCATCCCTCATCTCGAGGACTTGGTGTCTCGGGCGCCTGGCGATTACAACGCGAGGTTGGATCTGGCCAATGCGTACTGGGGCGCGGGCTCTCTTGAAGCTGGTGTGCGGGCCGCTCGTCGGGCCGCGGCCTTGCGCGGCCCTGGTGCCAACGCAAAGGCGTTGTGTGTTCTAGCCAAGCTATTGGCCGAACAAGAGCTCTTCGACGCGGCGCTTGCGACGATCGAGCGCGTTCCGAATGAGCATGCGTCGCGATGGCTGATGCTGGAGGCGCGCGGCTGGGTGCGACTCAAACACAGTCTCGTCGTGATGGGGCAGCATGGCGCTCTCGCGCGTGAACTCGCTCGAGAGGCGTTAGGTGACTATCGGGCTGCGATTGAGGTTCGTGGCACGCCGTTGCTGCAGATGAACGCAGAAGTTTGCCGGAGAGTGGTGGATGACGACCCCGACGGCCTCTGTCGGGCCCTGCTCAGTCGTCTCGAAGAGGAGCCCGACCATACCTTTCACTTGCGCGCCATTGCGACCAATCTCCCGCCCGACGTTTCCTCAGATCTTGTTGCTCAGTTCAAGCGCTTCTTTATGGCGGCTGCCGAGTTTCACGACCCGGCATCCCGCAATCGATGACCTCGTTTCCCGCAAGGAGAGTTTCTGTGATAACTGCTCTGTCGATCATGTTAGCTCTGGCTCCCCAGAGCCCTGTTATCCTAAATGGTCCTGTTAGCCTGGCGGTGGATGCCGCAACCGCGTCGGAGAATGGTCGTAATACATGGAACATGTATTACCGACTTGCCGGCAATGCTGTCCCTGCCTCGCATCCGGTCTTGAATGCTCAGCCGTTCTTCAATCACGCAGGCGAGCTCGCCAGTCAGAGGGCGCCATGGGCTAAGGTCGGCGTAGAGATCGATGCCTTCTCTACCAACGTCAACTTCATGCCGGTCGACTCTCAGGGTGTGATTGACCAAGACATTGTGTCTTACGATTGGGCCGCTCTCGCGATTTCTGTGGGCAGGAACACCATAGGTGAGCCTTCGTCGGTGTTTCAGTTGCACCATGGTGATCCGACCGGGGGTGACCTATACGAGTTTGTGTTTCCCGACAGCTCGCAGGGTTTCGACGGTGAGCTTGTTCTCGCGGTTGACGAGTCGCACATTCGGCTTAACGGGAGTGACCCCAACATCACCGCTCTGGATGTGTATGTCCCCGCTCTTCTGAATCCTCCCGGAATCGTGGGCGGGCTCCACAACGTGTTTGAGGCTGTAGTGTTTTCCGTGACGGATGGCAGCGAGGCTGCTGCCCGCACAGCCTATAATCTCCCCACTCTCGATGATGGTGCAATCCTAAGGTGCGATTGGCAACCCGGAATGGGGGGCGCCGAGGGAACGTGGAGTGATGTCTACATCTACAAGACGGCCGCCGCACTCGGCCTTGCCGGAAGAGATGTGACAGCAATGGCCTGGCATAAGAGTGCGTCGGAGGAATGGCTGCTCGTTTCAACGGACGACCCGACGATCGACCCTCTCCAGTTCATATGGGGAACGAACAGTCGAAAGCCGCTCGAGTACGAGCCTGATGGCTCCGTTCGGCAGCCCGTTTCCGGAGGGCTGAAGATCAAGCTTGCCGGCACGCCAGATAAGATCACCGCCCTGAGCGCTTTCGATCCGAGAGTCGATATGATCCGACTGCTGTCGCAGTTCGACAGCGCCCCTCCCGGGACAATTCTCGAGTCGAGTGCGTTTCGGGTTCCAGATACAACGGGACCTGACGATCTGATCGCATCGATGCGCGATACGACCGGCACCGTCACCTCCACTTGGGCGCTGTGCTGGGGCTGGTGGGAGTTCGGGACGCCGATCCTGCGCGCCACAGTCCCGATGCCAGCATCGGGAGCACCGGCTGCAGTCAACGTCGGCGACGTTCCAGCGATCCTCACGGGCTTCGACTTCAAAGTGCAGTGGACGACCACTAGCGATCTCTATAGCGGGCTGTCCGACGCTTGGTCGGACGTTCGCAAGATCCGGCTGTGATCTAGTAACTAGTGGTGTGATTCAGAAATCTGGGGCCTTATCCACGGCCCTCAGCGCCGCTCGCAGCGTTGGGTCGTCCTCGCCGTATCCACCAATATGCCTGCGGCGACCCGCCTTGCGACCGGCGCCGATGTCTCGCGGGTAAGGCCC
>JBCCGH010000070.1:0-46467 GCA_039029375.1 Planctomycetota bacterium | reverse complement strand
GGCTGATGCCGGCGAGCGACAGACTGCTCGACGGGGCGTCACCCCGCCTCCGCGGTCGGTCGCTCGTCTTCCTTGCCACACCGGTCCTCTCACGCACTGGACGCCAACCCTCGTGCATGATCCCGGCTAGTGGTGTGATTCGGGAATCTGGGGCCTTATCCACGGCCCTCAGCGCCGCTCGCAAGAAGCGCCGACGCAGGCATATGCGCGGAAACGTCGAGAAGGCGCGACGCGGCGAGCGGTGGTCGGCGACGTGCCATGTGTGCAGGGCTTGGGATCCAGGACACTAACCGACGTTGGCCGGCGGGTCGTCCTTCTCCACGCGCCAGAGCGCGTTCACGAAGTACCGACGCCGGTCGTAGAACTTCTTCTGCATCACAAAGCCGGTGTCACTGGCGAGATCGTCGATGTCCGACTCGAGATACTTGTAGGAGTACTCGGTCAGAATCGGCTCCCAGGCCTCGAAGTGGAACGTGTGCTGCAGAGCGCCCACGAACACCGCCTGGCGCTCCAAGCTGACCAAGTAGCTCTTCATCGCCCCCGAGAAGACGTCGTAGGTCCCGTAGTGACGGAACTGCTCGATGTCAAAGTTGGCGTCGAGCTCGCGGTTCATCCGCTCCAGGATGTTCAGATTGAACGACGCGGTCACGCCGTGTGAGTCGTTGTAGGCGCGGAGCAGCAGCTCGATGTCCTTCTTGAGGTCGAAGCCGATCAGCGCGTAGTCGCCGGTCCCCAGCGCGTTCCAAATGCGCCGCAGAAACGCTCGGGCGTTGGCCTTGTCGAAGTTGCCGATGTTGGAGCCCAGGAAGAGCACCAGATTGGGGCGCCCGGTTCCCTGGGCGTCGAGCCAGTGGATCGCGTCGGCATACTCCGCCACCAACCCCTCGATCTTGACGTTGGGCTGCAATGAGGCGATCCGATCGACCAAGCCCTTCATCGCGCCCTCCGAGATGTCGATGGGCACGTAGGTGAAGTCAGACCCGCCGTCGACCAGGTTCTGCAGCAGCGCCATCGTCTTGGCACCATCGCCAGCCCCCAAATCGACCAGGTTGAAGGGCTTGTCACGCAGCGGCGCGAGAATCTGGTCCGCCCACTCCTCCAGGATCTGCCGCTCGCAGTTCGTGGGGTAATACTCGTACAGATCCATGATCTGCTGGAAGAGATCGCTCCCAACGTCATCGTAGAAGTACGCAGAGTTGAGTCGCTTGGGCCGCTCGGTGAGCCCAACCAAAACGTCGATGGCGAAATCGCGAGCCGGATCCGCGCGATCGGCGAGCGTGCGCGAGTCGATGACCTTGTAGCCTGCAGACATAATCGAAGCCTTGCCCCCTGGGAGCGGCGAGAACGGACGAGAATCGAACCATCGGCCGCCTGGGGCGGCCGTCACTGCCGAGGATCGCGCACGCGCGTCACGGGGGGTCGATTCGTCTCGCAGGCAAGGTCCGCGCCTTTCTTTCCACAGCGATGCTAGGCACGAGCTCGAACGGGTTCCACCGAACCGAGTCGAGCAAACCCCATGCCTTTCGATCTCCGGACCAACGCGTAGACTTCCGCCGCGCTGCAACGCCACTCTGAGCCCGAATGACGCCAGTCGACATCCTTCTTCGCCTCCAGGAGCTTGACGTCGAAATCTGGCTCGAGGGGCGTGAACTACGGCTCTCGACGGCTCCGGACGCGCTGCCGGAGGATCTCCGCGCCGCGCTGGCCCAGAGCGAGGCCCAGCTGATCGATTTCCTGCGCGACGCCGCGGCCGAGGAAGAAGCGGTGGAGGCGCCGATGCTGCCGATCGCGCGGGATGGGCCCCTGGCGCTGTCCTTCGCGCAGCAGCGCTTTTGGCTCCTCATGCAGCTCGGTGAGGATGATTCGGCGCTGCACCTGCGCTACTTGTTGCGGCTGCGCGGCCCCCTCGACCGAGAAGCCCTGGCCGCGAGCCTCGAGGCGATCGTCCGCCGCCACGAGATTCTACGCACCTCGTTTCGGCTCGCCGATGGGCAGCCCGTCCAGGCCGTCGGCGAGGCACCGCCGCAGGTGCTCGAGTGGATCGACATCGACTCGACCGACGATCCGTGGGGCACCGCGCTGGATCGCGCCGACGCCGACTTCACGGCTCCCTTCGATCTGGCCGCCGGCCTACCGCTGCGCTTCTCGGTCTACCGGCTCGGCGACCGCGACCACCTCCTGTCGCTAACGCTGCTGCACATGGTCAGCGACGGCTGGTCCTACGGCGTCGTTTTCAACGAGCTCTCGCGCCTGTATCTCAACGGCGGCCAGCCGGACGGGGCCGACCTCCCGGAACTGCGCGTGCAGTTTGCCGACTACGCGTCCTGGCAGCGCGAGCGCTATGGCGAGCGGCGGGATCAGCTGCTGGCCTACTGGCGGGACCGACTGGCCGACGCGGGAACGCTGGAGCTGCCCACGGACCGCCCACGTCCACCGCAACAGTCCACGGCGGGGCGACGCCAGTCGTTTCCGCTCGACCCGGCAGTCAGCGATCGCCTGGCCGAGCTGAGCCGGCGCGAAGGCTGCACCCACTTCATGACGATGTTGGCGGCCTTCAACGTGCTGCTCGCGCGCTACTCCGGCCAGGACGACATCGTCATCGGGACGCCGGTCGCGAACCGAGAGCACCCCGATACGGGCACCATGATCGGGCCGCTCCTCAACACCCTGGTGCTGCGCACCGACTTGAGCGGGGCCCCGACGTTTCGCGAACTGTTGCGCCGCGTGCGCGAGGTGGCGCTCGGCGCCTTCGAGCACCAGGACATGCCGTTTGAGGAGCTCGTCGTCGAGCTGCGACCGGAGCGGGACCTCAGCCGGAGCCCGGTGTTCCAGGTCCTGTTCAACGTGCTCTACGAGACAGGCACCCCGCCCCTCGGGGACCTCGACGTCGAGCTCGTGGAGCCCGACGTGGTGACCTCGCTGCTCGACCTGTCGCTCATTCTCAGCCGCGTCGGCGGCACCTTCGAGTACCGCACCGATCTATTCGACGACGCGACCATCGCGCGAATGGCCCGGCACTTTCAGACCCTCATGCAAGCGATCGCCGAGGATCCCGATCGCAGCGTATGGGAGCTCGCCATGCTGTCGGACGTGGAGCGCGACGAGCTGGTTCACGCGCACAACCAAACCGCGCACGACTACCCGCGAGAGTCGCGTCTGCAGGAGCTCTTCGAGGCGCGCGTCGCCGCACATCCCGACGGAATCGCGGTGCGCTGGAGCGGCGATGCAACTGGTGAAGCCGTCACCGTGACGGCGGCCGAGCTCAACC
Source organism: Planctomycetota bacterium (assembly GCA_039029375.1). Classification (GTDB taxonomy): domain Bacteria; phylum Planctomycetota; class UBA1135; order UBA1135; family UBA2386; genus JBCCGH01. Next base: position 43,199 of record JBCCGH010000070.1, on the reverse strand, counting down.
GGCGCGCCAATCAGCTGGCCCACCATCTCAGCGGCCTGGGCGCGACTCGCGGCAGCCTCGTCGGCGTGGCGCTGCACCGCTCGCTCGACGCCGTGACCGCGGTCATGGCGATCCTCAAGGCCGGTGCGGCCTACCTCCCCCTGGACCCGAGCTATCCCGCGCGACGCCTCGAGCTGATGCTCCGCGACTCGAAAGTCGCGCTGATCGTGACCGATCCGCGCGCCCGGGAGGCACTGCCGGAAACACTGCCGCCGGTCGTCGACCTCGAGACCGACGCCGCCGCCATCGCCAGCGCGGGCACCGACAACCCCACCACCAGCGGCTCGCCAGACGACCCCGCGTATGTGATCTACACCTCGGGCTCCACTGGAGCCCCAAAGGGGGTGGTCGGTCTGCACCGCGGCGCGGTCAACCGCCTGCACTGGATGTGGGCGACGGCGCCGTTCGGCGCCGATGAAGTCTGCTGCCAAAAGACCGCGCTCAGCTTTGTCGATTCGGTGTGCGAGATCCTGTCGCCGGTGCTTGCCGGCGTGCCCCTCGTCGTCATCCCCGACGATGCCGTGGTCGATACGCCACGCTTCATCGCCGCTCTCGAAGAGCACCGCGTGAGTCGACTGGTCCTGGTGCCGTCGTTGCTGCGAGCCATGCTCGAGCAAGAAGCCAAGCTCGGCGCTCGCCTGCCGCTGCTCCGCCACTGGGTGTGCAGCGGCGAGGCGTTGCCCACCGAGCTGGCGCACCGGTTTGCGGCGGCTTGCCCAGGTTCGACCCTGCTCAATCTGTACGGGTTCTCGGAGGCAACGGCAGACGTGACGTCGTTTGATGCCACCGCTGAGCCTGGCGACGGCCCTGGCGTGCCGATCGGCCGGCCGATCTGGAATACGCGGATCTACCTGCTGGACCCGCGCGGCCAGCTGGCTCCGCCCGGCGTGCCTGGGGAGATCTGTGTGGGCGGGGACGGGCTCGCCCGCGGCTATCTACACCGCGCCGAGCTGACCGCCGAGCGGTTCATCGCCGATCCGTTCGGCGCCAGCGACGATCGCCTGTATCGCTCCGGGGACCTGGGCCGGTGGCGGCCCGACGGCGCCCTTGTCTACGAAGGGCGGCGCGACCAACAAGAGAAGGTCCGCGGGTTTCGCATCGAGCTCGGCGAGATCGAGCACGCGCTGGCCGAGCACGATGCCGTCGGCTCGTGCGCCGTGGTCACGCAGGCGAGAAGCTCGGGCGACAAGCAGATCACCGCGTACGTGGTGCTGCCTCCGGGCGAGCAAGCCACGGTAAGCGAGCTGCGCCGCCACCTGCGCGATCGACTGCCCGACTACATGGTGCCCGGTGCCTTCGTGTTCCCCGAGGCCCTACCGCTGTTGCCGAACGGCAAGATCGACCGCCGGGCGCTCGCCCACGAGTCGGCCCAGGCGGGAGCTCGAGACAGCCACGTGCCGCCGGCGACGCCGACCGAGGAAGTCGTCGCCCGCATCTGGAGCGAAGCCCTGGGCACCGACCGCGTCGGCCGCAACGACAACTTCATCGCCATCGGCGGGCACTCGCTGCTGGCGGTGAAAGTCATCTCGCGGTTGGAGGAAGATCTCGGTCCCCGATTGCAGCTCATGGATCTGCTGGCGGAGACCTTGGCCCAGGTTGCCGCGCGCTGCGACCGCGCGACCGGAGGTCAGGCCGCGGTCGCGGAACCGACCGCGAGCCCTGGGGACGGCGTCGAGTCGGAGGCGCCCGCGACCGGCCTGTTCTCACGGCTTCGGCGCCGCCTCCGCGGGACCTGAGGGACCGCGCAAGGAGGTCGAACCGCACATCCACCGGCGCCCGCGCTCCCGTCTCGTCGACCGTCCAGCTGACCGGTGGATGCTGGCGCAACACGCCGTGCGCCGTGGCCACGGCGAGGGCACCGTCGGCGTCCAGCGACAGCGCGGCCGCGCCGTCAACGCGCACGACGACGTCCTCCAGCCGCGCGCCCCGGCGCAGCAGGAGGTCGTACTCGAGGTCGTCGTGCGTTGGGCGAAGCTGCAGATCGATGCCGTCATAGGCGCCGGAGAACCGCACCCGACCGTAGCCCTTCGCCGCGCCCTCGAAGGCGAACCGCACGACGGTGCCAGCACCCGGCTTCGCCGCCGGGAGCGCCATCTCGATGGCCGTCGCCGCGACCCGCGTTACGACCCTGCCGACATGACCGGCAAGCGAACGTCGGCTGGCCACTGGCCTTCGTTCTCGACCAACGCCACGGGCAGAACCGGGCCCTTGAGCGCCGCGCCCGGCCGATAGAAGCCGCGGCACGCGCAACCAGGACGAGAGGGTGGGGCGGAATCGATCCCGTGCCACAGAGTGAGACCGAGGCCCAAACCAGCGGCCAGACAGACAACCACGCGCAACCGCGAAACCACGACTCGTGTCCTATGATCCTGCGGACTCGTCGCGGATGTTGTACCGCAACCGCGCTGGCCGAAGAGCGTGCATTGCGCCCGGATCGCCTGACGAGCGGGCGGCGCCGCGCCCGCGTCGCGGCGAACGCGCGGCATTGAAGATGTCGCCTCTTCTAGCGCGCGGCCGGTGACACCGGCTCCGCGGCCGGGCGCCAGTTGGAGCGAGCCTCCCAGAGGATCGCCTTGCGAGCACCCACTGCGTAGAGCGCGTTGCGGGCGGCGTCACTGGCGGTGAACTTGGCCGCCAGCGCCAGGAAGCGCGCTCGCTCGGCCATCGAGAAGGGCCCCAGATCCGCGAGCTCGTAGCCCAGTGCGGCGAGATCGTGGCCCACCACCCGGTCCGCCAGCTTCTGCTCGAAGGGCGTCATCTCCTTGCGCCAGCGACCGACGCTCGAAGTCGAGATCGGCTTGCCCAGGTTCGTGCCCTTGGGCGCGAACCGCTCTCGCGTCTTTGGATCGAGCATCGCCGGCTCGAACCGCTCGCCGAGGAAGTCGCACAGCCGCTGCATGTGCGGTGCCGGGTCCGCGACGAGCTGCTCGTAGCGCACTTCGTGATAGCGATCTGCCGACAACTCCCGCCCAGCAGCCTGGCCGGCCGCGACTCGACGCGCCCAGTGCTTGAGTAGGTAGTAGTGATCCATGTACGGCCGTCCCTCGGCCATCGCCTTCATCGACGAGAGTACGGTGTCGCGACCGTCGCGAATGATGTGCACGAACTGGGCGTCCGGGAAGATCCGAGCCAACCGCGCAATCTGGCTGACGTAGGCCGCGGTCCGGTCCCCCCAACGGACGGCCCCGACCCCGCGAGCGTGCTGCCGGTAGAGCGCATCCAGCAGCGGTCCGAGCTTGGGTGCTGGCAGCGCGTCACAGAACGCGTCGACGTCCGTGACCATGTCGCGCCAAAACCGATTGAGCTCACCGATGCGAATGAGCAGACGGCGCACGGCCGCGCGACTCATCGGTTCGTCGGGTGACACCCGTAGATAAGGGATGAAGCCCGTCTCCTGCACCCACAGATGCTCGTGGCTGCTGGTGAGGAACTTCAGCAGGTTCGTCCCCGAACGGGGATTGCCCACGATGAAGAATGGAGTCGTCGTCGCCGGAGTCGGCATCGGCCCGACTACGTTAACACGCCGAGTGTGCCGCGTCTCCGCGACGTCGTCTCGACCACTGAGAAAGCCCCATCTGCCGGCCGCAGCACCCGCGGCCCTCGTCACTCCACGATGCCCTGTAAGAACCACCTCCGGCGGCTTCGGTCGTAGTAGACCCAGAGGATGTCGCCACGCCGAGTTTCGGCGAAGTAGTACTCGCGGTGCCGCTCCCCAGCCCACCAACCACCGGAGATGGCGTAGGGGCCTGAAAGCCCCTGCACATCGACGACTGGGTCACCTCGGCCGCGATCGTCGGCGGCGACCGGGGTCAGCAGCCGCGGGCGATCCAACACGCTCCGGACCAAGCGGGGCGAGCTCGGCTCGCGGGCCGTCTGTGGCACTTCCATCGCCGCCAGAGGCCGCCAGCGGAACGTCGCCTCTGGCAGATGGCCCTCGCGCAGCTCCGCCTGGACCACCGCGGCGTCGCCGAGCTCGGCCCGCAAGCGGGCCAGCGCCCGATTGGCGGCCGCAACCTCGCGTTGGCGCACCGCCGCGAAGAGGTCGCGCTGCACCGCCGTCGCGGCGACGGCCTCGGCGGACAGCTCGAAGCCGACCAGCTCGGCGTCGAGACGCAGCGACTCGAGGCGCAGCCGCAGCAGGTCGGTGAGCTGAACCTCGTCCAGAGTCGGCTCAGCCGGTGACACGCTCTCCTCGCGCTCATCGAGTTTCTCGAACCGCAGCCGCAGCACCATGACGGCGATCGCTTGGCCACGGCGACCCAGCGTCCGCGTGATCCTGGCGAGCCGCTGCTTACACAAAAACAACAACGCCGTGACGTCGAGATCGCCCTCACCGGGCTCGCGCGCCAGCTCCTCGCGCGGCGCCTCGACGATCGGTTGCGGCGCCAAAGGGTCGCGCAGCACGCCCCGCGCCGCCCGATGCAGCCGCTCGGCATCGCCTCCAAAGCGGCTGCGCAGCGATCCCGCGGGCAAGCGTCGAAAGGCTCCAACCTCGGCAACACCGAGCTGACCAAGCCCATCCCGAAGCCGGGCGTCCAACCCCAAACGATGCAAGGGCACGCGGTCAGAGCGCTCCCGCTCCTCTTCGGCCGACGCGAGGACCTGCACGCCGCCGGCCGCGCGGGCGCGCGCCAGCGCGTAGGTCGAGAAGCGATCAAAGCCCACTACGACCGTGGCGCGCAGCTGCCGTGCCGCGAGCGCGGCCGCGGCTTCGCTGGCCCAGGTCTGGAGCGGTCCAAAGAGTGGCTCGATGCCATCGGCATTGAGCCAAGAGACGCCGGGCTCCTGGTCGCTTGGCTCGACCTCCGGCGAAAAGCGCCGCAGCTCGGCCAACACTTCCTGCGCCGCGGCCTCGATCTCTGCCGCCTCCACGACTCCGGCGCGCAGCTGCCGATCGAGCGATAGCCCCGCGGCATAGCTGCGCCCCGGCCAGATCCGCGCTCGCCGGGCCCGCTCATTCACCCAGAGGATCGGTGCCTGTGGTCGATCTTCGGCAACGACCGCGACCGGTGATCGCGAACGCGACCACTCGGGATGCCGGCGCAGCAAAAGCTGAAGGGGAAGCGCAGGGACATCAACACAAGCCCACCGGTCCACGAAGCACTTGCTCCCACTCCCACTCCCGCCCCAACCTCTTATCCTTGCTCACCTGCAGAACGCACCGGTAACGCCCTGCCCGGATCTTCAGGCGCGACACTCGCGCTCGCAGAGAAGCGAGCGAGCCTTCTGCCGTGCGTGGCGAAGGTCGCTGCAGACAAAGCAGCGTCGCGCCTTGCCGCTTGGCCAGGCCGGCGAGGCGCACTTGCACCGCGAGCGGAATCGCGCCGGCGGCGCTGCGATCGCGGCCGCGGGCGGTGAACGGCTCGGCGCCGCCATGTCGCAGATCGAGGACGGTCAACGCAAAGCCCCCCGAGCGCAACAAACGGTCGGCGGCCAACAACCGCGCCCGGAGATCGGGAGCCCGCACGATGGCCAACCCGCGCAGATCGATCCCGTGGGCAACCACGTCGGGGGGATAGAACGCCGCGCGCGGATCGGTGATCCAGGCCGCGAGGTCCCCTTCGAGTTGCGCATCGCGCACCAGCCCCACAGCCGCCGTCAACAGCGACGTGGCACCATCGCCCTCGAGCTCGACGAAGCGACCGGCAAGCTCGGCCACACCCCACGCCGCCGGTGCCCCCCACGCCTTATCGAGAGGCGTGGGCCTAAGCCCTAACGCGGCGCGTCGAGTTGCAGCCAACCCAGCAACGGCAGAAGGCTGCAGTTCCCCGAGCTCTCGTCGCTGCGCTCCGCCCAGCCGCACCTGACCCGTGGCGAGCAGGTTCCGAAGCCGATCCGATCGCGCGAGACTTTTCGCTGCCGACATCGAGCCGACCATAACAGACAAACGTCCACCATTGAAGGACTGGGGGGAGCGCGGCCCCAAACGCCTCAGGAGACACACCTAACGCGCGCAAAAAACGCCCAGACAGACCCGTACTCCCCAGCGGCGAAAACCCGCAAGCTCGTCGACAACGCCACGACGCTTCACCTACCCTTGGCGCGCATTGCTGACCAACGTGGCCCGGCCGACGCATCTAGCGGTCATTCCCGGTCGCCGTCGGCTGCTACGTCAGGGAGGAACATGTCGCTCACGCCGCAAGACGGCCCAGGGGGGCTTCCGAGCCACCATCGCCCGAGCCATGTGATCGCGCTCGGCGCCTCGGCCGGCGGCTTAGCTTCCGTTCAGGGCTTCTTCGAGGCGATGCCGATGGGCACGGGCCTCGCCTTCGTCCTGATCCAGCACCTCTCGCCGGATCACAAGAGCCTGATGAAGGAGATTCTGTCGCGGCACACGAAGCTCCAGGTCGACGTCGCGCGAGACGGTCAGAGCGTGGAGTCCGACAGCGTCTATCTCATCCCTCCGGCCAAGACGCTGGCGATCCGCGACGGCGTGCTGTTCCTGATGGAGCGGGATGACCGCCAAGGTCGCAGCAACCCCATCGACCTCTTCTTCGAGTCGCTAGCCCACGACTTCGGCGATCGCGCGATCGGCGTCATCTTCTCGGGGACCGGCTCCGACGGCACCCAAGGGATCCGAGCCATCAAGCACTACGGCGGACTGGTGATGGTCCAAGACAGCTCGGCGGCGTTCGACGGCATGCCCCGCAGCGCGATCGGCACCGGGCTCGCAGATTTCGTCCTGCCTCCCGACATGATGCCTCGGCGCCTGCTGCGCTACGTGGGCTGCAGCAGGACGCCGATCCTGCAGGCCTCCGATGAGTCCAACCTCCAGATGCTGGAGCGGATCCTCGCCGCCGTCGCCGAGAAAACTGCGGTGGACCTCACCCGCTACAAGCCGCAGTCGCTCGCACCCAGGATCGAAAAACGGATGCGGGTGCAGAGCGTCGAGAACCTCGACGACTACTACGCGCTCCTGCAGTCATCGGCGAACGAAGCGCACGCCCTGATGCACGAGCTGCTCATCGGCGTGACCTTGTTCTTCCGCGACCCGGGCGCCTTCGAGGCCCTGCGGCGCGAAGTCCTGCCGGTGATGTTTGAGTCCCTGGACGAGCACTCCGTGCTGCGGGTGTGGGTTCCGGCGTGCTCGACCGGCGAGGAGGCCTACTCGCTCGCCATGGTCATTGACGAGTTCCTCAGCCGAAGCGCGGGCTCGCAGCAGTTCAAGATCTTCGCCACGGACCTGGACGACCGAGCGATCCGGCACGCGAGCGCGGGCTTCTACGCGCGCACGATCGACGCGCAACTGACGCAGCAACAGCTACTGCGCTACTTTGCGAGAGAGGGTGATGGGTACCGCGTCACCTCGCGGATTCGCGACCGCGTCGTCTTCGCCAAGCACAACGTCGTCAACGACCCGGCATTCACCAGGATCGACCTGCTTTCCTGCCGCAACATGCTCACCTACCTGCAGTCCGATCTGCAGGACAAGGTCCTGGCGAACCTGTGCTACTCACTTCGCGCGCAGGGGTTCCTGATGCTTGGAGCCACGGAGGCGCTGGGCCCGGCGAAGCCCGCGTTCCACGAGGTCGATGCCCAGTGGCGCATTTACCGCAAACGGAGCACGGGAACGGCGCTGCCGCTCAACACAGCCCTGCCGCTGCCGCCAGCGATGCGGGCGCCGATGGCCGACGCTCGATCGGCAGCGTCTTCCGAAGAGGCGCAGCTCTACGAGAAGACGAGCACGCTCCTCCTGTCCCGTCAGGGCGACGCGGCCGCCATCATCGACGAAGAATCGTCCGTCCGGCACGTCTTCGGCCGTGGCTCGGAGTTCCTGACGGTGCCCGAAGGCACCCCGACGCAGGACATCACTCGACTCTTGACCGGCGACCTGCGGATGTCAGTGATCCGCATGCTGCGCGAAGCCAAGGAAGGCCAGACCGGCCTCCTCTGCGAGGTCAGCCGCCGGGGCCGGGACTCGGAGCCGATGGTGACCCGCGCCACCCTCGACACGATCCCGCTGGACCGCGGTAGGCCGCCGCTCTTCCTTCTGACCCTCCAAGATCTCGGCGCCCCCGATCCGGACCAAGCGCTCGTGCGCGTCGAGCCCCCGGGGGACAACCACCACCTCCGTGACCTAGAGGCGGAGATCGCCTCGATGCGCGAGCACCTCCAGTCCACGATCGAAGCGCTGGAGACCGCCAACGAGGAGCTACAGAGCACGAACGAAGAGCTGATCGCCTCCAACGAGGAGCTACAGAGCACCAACGAGGAGCTGCACTCGGTCAACGAAGAGCTGCACACGGTCAACACCGAGCACCAGCGCAAGCTGGGCGAGCAGGAGATGTTGACGTCGGATCTCGAGCACCTGCTCAAGATCACCGAGATCGGCACGATCTTCCTCGACTCCAGCTTTCGGGTGCGCAAGTTCACCCCGGCGATTGCGAAGATCGCGCCGCTGATGCAGCAAGACATCGGCCGCCCGATCGCCAACCTCAATCACGGCCTGGTGGACGTGGATCTAGTCGCTCAGGCCAAGGGCGTGGTGGCCTCCGGGCGAAGCAGCGAGAGCGAGGCGCAAAGCGCCGACGGGAAGCATCTCTTGATGCGCGCCGTGCCCTATCGCGACCAAGCCGACACTTTGGCTGGCGTCGTGTTCAGCTTCGTGGACATCACCGCGATCGAAGAGACCCGCAAGTCGCTGGCGGAGAGCGAGAGCCGTTTCCGACAAATCGCCGAGAACATCAGCGAGATCTTCTGGATGCGCGACCCCAAGACGCAGGCCCTGCTCTACGTGAGCCCTGCGTTCGAGCGCCTCTGGCGCATCCCCGCCGACAAGCTGTTGCAGGATCCAAGCGCGTGGTTCGAGCCGATCCACGCCTCGGACCGGGGCCGGGTCGAGCAAGCCTATGCCGAGGACCTGAGCTCCGGCAGGCTCGATATCGAGTATCGAATCACCCGCGAGGAAGGGGCCGAGACCTGGATCCGGGACCGCGGATTCCCAATCCACGACGAAGCAGGCCAGCTCGTCCGGGTGACCGGGCTGGCGCAGGATGTCACCAGCCGACATCAGCACGAGCTGACTCTGCGACGCAACGCCGAGACGCTCGACAGCCTCGCCAACACCGATCCACTGACCGAGCTCGCCAATCGGCGCGGACTCGAGCGAACCCTGAACTGCGAGTTGGAGCGCTGCCGGCGCGGCGGTGGCACCCTGGTCGCCGTGCTGGCGGACTGCGACGACTTCAAGAGTGTCAACGACGGGTTCGGTCACGCCGTGGGCGACATCGTCCTGCGCGAGATCAGCCAACGCTTGCTCGTGAAGCTGCGGCCCACCGACCACCTCGCGCGCGTCGGCGGTGACGAGTTCTTGGCGCTTCTGCCGGATACGCGGCCGGCCGAAGCCTACCGGTTGGCGGAACGGTTGCGTCTATCCGTCACCGATGTGCCGCTCGTGCTTGGCGACAACACACTGCAGCTTTCGGCGAGCTTCGGCGTCGCCCCAGTGCCCCCCGATTTGATCTCGCTCGACGAGGTCCTAGGGGAGCTCCATTCGTCGCTCGCCACGAGCAAGCGCGGCGGCAAGAACCGTGTCTCCGCCGACGACGCGACCGAAGCGGAAGCGTTGCAAGGCAACATCGTAGACGCCCTCCGCCGGGGCACCGGCTTTCGCGTCTTCGCCCAACCCCTGCGCCGGTTGGCGGACGGCGAGATCGTGGGCTATGAGCTCCTCAGTCGAGGTCCGGCCGGGGTCTTCGAAGCGCCGGACGATTTCTTCCGACTCTCGATCGAGAACAACATCCTGACCCTCGTTGACCTCGCCTGCCTGAAGAACTGCCTTCGCGCGGCGCTCGCCGGCCAGGATGCGCCGCCTCAGCGCCACGGGCAGCCGAGGTTTCACGTCAACCTCTACCCGTCCACGCTGCTCGACGCGACGCCGGACCGGCTGGCCTCCTTGTTCGAGAACCGGACGCTGGCAACCGACCTGTGCCTGGAGCTCAGCGAGCAGCAGTTCATCGGCGAGCCGACCTACCTGGCCCAGCGCGTCAAGCTGGTCCGAGACCTGGGGGTCAAGGTGGCCCTCGACGATGTCGGGTTCGGTCGCAGCTCCCTGGAAGCCCTCGTGACGCTCGAGCCCGACCTGATCAAGATCGATCGCGGCTTCGTGCAAGGCTGTGCCGAGGATGCCGGCAAGCGACGCACGCTCCAGCGCCTCCTTCACGTCGCCGACAGTCTCTCCGCCAGCGTGATCGCCGAGGGCATCGAGACCGAAGACGATCGGACGGTCCTCCTCGACCTGGGTGTTGGCGTTGGGCAGGGATTCCTGTGGGAGCCGCCCAGCTCGTTCGCGGCGTGAGCCCTCCGCCACGCCGAGCGGCGCCATGAGCATGATCACGGCGCCAGCGAGCGGCGCACCTCGATCACTTTGCCGAGAAGGCGCAGCTCCCCCGGAGCGGGCACGATCGGGCGATACCGCCCATTGGCGGGATGCAGCTCCGCCCGCCGTCCTTTCAAGCGCAGCGTTTTGACGGTTGCTTCGTCGCCCACGAGCGCCACGACGACGTCGCCAGACCGGGCCGTGGCCTGCTGCCGCACCACGACCAGGTCACCGTCCAGAATCGCGGCGCCGGTCATGCTGTCGCCCTGCACGCGCAGCGCGAAGAGCCCCCCTTCGCCCACGTCACGCCCAGCCTCCACGGCGACGAAGCCGTCGGGATCCTCGGTCGCGGCCTGCAGATCGCCAGCCTGCACGCGGCCCAACACCGGCACGACCTGGACGCGCGTCGGCGCGGGGCCACGTGGCATGGAGTAGCCGCGCGCGCGGCCAGCGGCCTTGGCGAGCCGTCCCTCGGCGACGAGCGCATCCAGGTGCTTGCGCGCAGACTCGACCGCCGCGAAGCCCATGGCCTCCTGCACCTCGCGCACGGTCGGCGGCGCCGCGGCGAGAAGACGGTCCCGAACGAACCGATAGACCCGCTCCCTGGTCTGGCCCGGTGGCGAGTACGCCATGCCACCAGTGTGCAGACAAACGTCTGCCTCGACAAGTCACCGCACCGCGAAGAGCGTCGGCAGCGCGGCGGGGCGTCGCGTCAGAACATGGACTGCGCGACCACCCCCAGCACGACCACCACCACCAGGGTGGCAATCGTGACGACCCAGGACTGGAGGAGGAAGCCCTCCGTACTCAGCAGGCGGAGCGGCGAAGACACGCGAGCCATGCCGACATCTTAGCCGGCGCGCCCCAGAAGGCACTGCCCCGGCGTGGCCGCACCGCCGCACCGGGGTCAGGTGCCGCTCGCACTGGCGGCGGCGGGCTCCTCGTGACGGATCGCGAGCTCACCGGCGGCCACCTCCACGTGCACGGTCGACCCGTCTGGCACCTCGCCGGCGATCAACGCCCGACCGATGCGGGTTTCCAGCTCGTGCTGCAAGAACCGCTTGAGCGGTCGCGCCCCAAACACCGGGTCGTAGCCCCGCCTGGCGATCAGCGCCCGCGCCTCGTCGCTGAGCACGAGTCGCAGCTCGCGGTCGGCGAGCCGGCGATGCAGCTGCGCCGCCAGCAGATCGACGATCTGCTCGATCTCGGCCAGCTGCAGTGGCTTGAACAACACGACGTCGTCGACGCGGTTGAGGAACTCCGGCCGGAACGACCGACGCAGCTCCACCATCACCGCATCCTTGGCGTCCTCGCGAATCTGCCCGTCGGCCGAGATGCCCTCGAGCAGATGCTGCGCCCCGAGATTGCTGGTCATGATGATCACGGTGTTCTTGAAGTCCACCGTGTGCCCTTGGCTGTCGGTGATCCGCCCGTCGTCCAGCACCTGCAGCAGGACATGGAACACATCCGGGTGAGCCTTCTCGATCTCATCGAAGAGGATGACCGAGTAGGGCTTCCGACGCACGGCTTCGGTGAGCTGCCCCCCCTCGTCGTAGCCGACGTAGCCCGGCGGCGCGCCGAGCAACCGCGACACCGCGTGCTTCTCCATGTACTCCGACATGTCGATGCGCACGATGTTGTCCTCGGTATCAAAGAGCGCCTCGGCGAGAGTCCGCGCGAGCTCGGTCTTGCCAACGCCTGTTGGGCCGAGGAACAAGAACGAGCCGATCGGCCGCCGCGGGTCTTTGATCCCGGCGCGAGCGCGAATCACCGAGTCCGCGACGAGCTGCACCGCTTCGTCCTGGCCGATCACGCGCTCGTGCAGGATCTGATCGAGCTTGAGCAGCTTCTCGCGCTCGCCCTCGATAAGCCGGGTCACCGGCACGCCAGTCCAACGGCTGACGATCTCTGCGATCTCGTCGTCCGTGACCTCCTCGCGAAGCAGTCGGTTCTGGCTCGCTTCCTCGGCGAGCTTGGCCTCCTCGTACGCCAGCATCTTCTCCGCCTCGGGGAGCCGGCCGTGCTTGAGCTCGGCGGCCCGGTTGAGGTCGTGCGCGCGCTCGGCATCGGCCATGTCGCGGCCAAGCTGCTCGATCTTCGCGCGCAGCTCGCGCACCTTTTGGATGGCTTCACGCTCGGCGTCGTACTGCGCCTGCTTCGCCGCGGCCTGCGCCCGCAAGTCCACGAGCTCCCGACGCAACTCCTCGAGGCGCTGCGCGCTGGCGCGGTCCTTCTCCTTGGCAAGCGCCGCCTCTTCGATCTCCAGCTGCATGACCCGGCGGGTGACGGCATCCAGCTCGGCCGGCATCGAGTCGATCTCCGTGCGCAGCATGGCGCACGCTTCGTCGACGAGGTCGATCGCCTTGTCCGGCAAGAAACGATCGCTGATGTAGCGATGCGATAGGGTCGCCGCGGCGACCAAAGCGCTGTCCTGGATGCGCACGCCGTGATGCACCTGGTAGCGTTCCTTCAGCCCCCGGAGGATCGAGACTGTGTCTTCGACCGTGGGCTGGTCGACGAGGACCGGCTGGAATCGGCGCTCGAGCGCGGCGTCCTTCTCGACGTGCTTGCGGTATTCGTCCAGCGTGGTCGCACCGATGCAGTGGAGCTCACCACGCGCCAGCATGGGCTTCAGCATGTTGCCGGCGTCCATGGCGCCCTCGGCCTTACCGGCACCGACGATGGTGTGCATCTCGTCGATGAACAACACGATCCGGCCATCGCTGTCGCGCACCTCATTGAGCACTGCCTTCAGACGCTCCTCGAACTCACCGCGAAACTTGGCGCCCGCGACCAGGCTGCCCATGTCGAGCGCGAAGATCGTCTTCTCCCTGAGCCCCTCGGGGACGTCGCCGCGCACGATGCGCTGTGCCAGCCCCTCGGCGATTGCGGTCTTACCGACGCCGGGCTCACCGATCAGCACCGGGTTGTTCTTCGTCTTGCGGCTGAGAATGCGAATGACGCGGCGGATCTCCTCGTCGCGGCCGATGACCGGGTCGAGCTTCCCCTCGCGCGCGGCGCGCACGAGGTCCTGCCCGTAGCGGTCCAACGCCTCGTAGGTCGCCTCGGGGTTAGCACTCTGAACCCGCTGGCTCCCGCGCACCTCCTTGAGCGCGTGCAGTAGGCGGTCGTGGCTGATCTCGAACTTCCGCAGAACCTGCACGACGGGGCTCGCACCACCCGCGCCCAGCAGGGCCAACCCCAGGTGCTCGACCGACACGTAGTCGTCTTTGAGCCGCTCGGCCTGCTTCTGCGCGTCGACCAACACTTTGGATAGGCCTTGCGACAAGTAGATCTTGCCCGCCTCAAAGCCGGGGCCGGAAACGCTGGGCCGCTTGCGCAGCTCAGACTCGAGGGCCTGAGCGACGGCATCGGGCGCGACATCCATCTTGCGGAACAACCGGGGAATCAAGCCATCGGGCTGCTCGAGGAGCGCGGCCATCAGGTGCAGGGTGTCGACCTCCTGATGCCCGAACGTCACCGCCTTGTTCTGCGCCGCAGCCATCGCCTCCTGCGACTTCTGAGTGAGCTTGTTCATGTCCATGGTCATTCCTCCGCTCGGTGTCGTTGATCATTCACTTGGGCTTCCGGCAACGCTCCGCCGGCCGGAAGCTCGACTCGCGGCTGAGCTGCTCGAACAGCTCGCGCTCGCGCGCCGTCGGCTCGCTCGGCAAATCCACGCGCAACTCCGCGAGCAGATCACCGTGCTCCCCGTTCTCCTGCGCCAGTCCTTGGCCCCGCAGGCGCAGCGTCTGTCCACTGCTCGAGCCCGCGGGAATCCGTAGCGACACGGTCCCGTTCAACGTGGACACGTTGATCTCAGCCCCGAGGACGGCCTCCCAGGGAGTCACGAGTACTGTGGTCCGCAGGTCGTGCCCGCGCACCGCGAAGCGCGGATGCGGCGCCAGCCGCACGGTCAGTAGGAGGTCGCCGTCAGGAGCGCCGCCCAACCCCTTGCCGCCCTGCCCCGCCAGACGAATGCGCGAGCCGTCGACCAAGCCGGCCGGCAGCTTGACGTCGTAGGTCTTGGGCCCCTCCGCCGTACTCAGCTCAAACGACTTGGAGCGACCACCGCGACCCAATTCCTCGAGCGCCAGGGGTAGCTCGACCTCGTAGGTCTGGCCACGACGTTGCACGCGCCCGCCACGCCGCGCCCCAAACGGACCGCGGCCGCCGCCGAAGAGCATCGAGAAGAAGTCGCTGAAGTCGCCGCTAAACTCGGCGCCGCCGCCGAACCCGCCGTTGCCGGCGAAGCCGCCACCGAAGTCCCAGCCGGGCGGTGGCTGGAAGTCTTGCCCAGCCTGCCAATTGGCGCCGAGCTGGTCGTAGCGCTGACGCTTCTCCGTGTCCTTGAGCACCTCGTAGGCCTCGCCGAGCTCCTTGAAGCGCTCGTCCGCGTCCGCCGCCTTGTTGACGTCGGGGTGCAGCTTGCGCGCCTTGTCGCGATAGGCCTTCTGGATCTCGGCGTCCGAGGCGGACCGGGCCACCCCGAGGATCTCGTAGTAATCTCTGAACTTGACCGCCACGGCGGGAGCTAGTTCACATCCCGTGCCGCGCCCCCACGTCTACCGCAACTCCCTACAACAAGGCGGGTTAGACGATTTTCCCGAACGATGAGGGCCTGCCAAAACCTGCCATCCTGGCAGGACCCTGCCTCAAACGCGTGGCTCCTCTGCGGGCTGGTCACGATCCACCGAGCCCAGGCGAGGACGCGCCTCGTCGCGCAGAAACGCGTCGACCTGCTCGGCCGCGCGACCCACAAAGCGCCCCGGCTCGGTCAGCGTGCTGATGTGGTCGCGGATCGCCGCAAACCCGGGGTCGTCGGCGATGAGCTGGAGAAGCGGGTTCGGCTGCCCATCGGCGACGGCCTGCGCCGCCGCTCCGCTGTGCACGCGCATGCGCTCATGCAGCTCCTGGCGATCCCCGCCCGCCCGGACCCCCGCCATCAAGATCTCTTCCGCCGCCACGAAGGGCAGCGACTCTTCCAGGCGGCGCCGAATGACCCCCGGGTACACGGTGAGCCCGGCGGCGACGTTCTCGACCAAGATGAGGATCGCGTCGATCGCCAGAAAGCTCTCTGGCAGCGCGATCCTCCGCACGGCCGAGTCGTCCAGGGTGCGCTCCAGCCACTGCGTTGCCGCGGTTTGCGCGCTCGTGTCGGCGGTGCTGATCACGTAGCGGGCCAACGAGCAAATCCGCTCGCAGCGCATCGGGTTGCGCTTGTACGGCATCGCCGACGAGCCGACCTGCTTGGTGCCGCGCGGCTCACCAAGCTCACCGTCGTGCGAGAGTAGGCGCACGTCGTTGCCGAGCTTCGCCGCGGACTGCGCGATCCCGGCGAGCGCCGAGTGAATCGACCAGTCGATCTTGCGCGTGTAAGTCTGTCCGCTCACCGGAACGAGTCGGTCGAAGCCCATCTGCTCGGCGACGCGCTTCTCTAGCGCAACGACCTTGGCGTGATCACCCTCGACGAGGCTCAAGAACGTCGCCTGCGTCCCGGTGACTCCTTTGAGCCCCCGAAACGGCAACCAAGCGATCAGTCGCTCGACTTCGTCGAGGTCGATCAGAAGATCCTGCAACCACAGACAGGCGCGCTTGCCCACGGTCACCGGCTGCGCCACCTGGTAGTGTGTGTAGCCGAGGCACGGGAGCGCGCGGTGCTCGCTGGCGAAGGCCGCCAACGCCGCAGCAGCCCGGCGCAGGCGTTCTGCGACGCGCAGGAGACCACGCCGGTAGAGCAGCAGCTCCGAGTTGTCGGTGACGTAGCAGCTCGTCGCGCCCCAGTGGATGATGCCGCGCGCGGTGGGCGCCAGCTCACCGAAGTGATGGACGTGAGCCATCACGTCGTGGCGAAGCTCGCGCTCGAGAGCCGCCACGCGGTCCCAGTCGAAGTGATCGCGCTGCTCGCGCAGGGCCGAGATCTGGGCCGGAGTCACCGCCAACCCCAGCTCCTGCTGAGCCTGCGCCAGCGCGATCCACAGGTCGCGCCAGGCCGTGTGCTTGGCGCGGGGCGAGAAGACCGCGGCCATCTCCGCGCTGGCGTAACGGTCAATCAGTGGGTGTGCGTAACGGTCGCCCTCAGACGCCATGCGGCGAAGTGTAGCGGCTGGTGAGTGCAGCGGTTAACGGGAAGCGGGCGCCACGCCCAGTGGACGCGGCGCCCGCGACGGCGGCCGGCAGGCTCGAGTCAGTAGCGTCTGACGCGGCGCGGCACGCGCTTGTAGTAGCCCTGGCGCCACACGCGATCACAATAGCCCTCGCGCACGAGCACTTGGTAGCTGCGTCCAAACCGATCGCAGCGAGTCTCGTACACCGGCGGCACCTGAATCGTGTCCCAGTAGCCCGGAACCCAAACCCGCTCATACACGACACGGCGACGCGCCCAGTCACCGCGGGTCGATCGAGGACCCCGAGGAACATCGTAAGCGCCGCGCTCGTACCGCCCCGTCACGACGACCCGCGGACCGATCTCGGCGTGCACCGAAACGTGCCTGCCCAACCTGGCACCGACCTGGAGCTGAGCGGGAGCTGGCGCCTGCAGCCCACACAGCGAAACGACGATCAAGAGAACGCTTCTAAACATGGCAGGGGACGTAGAGCGAACGCCGTGCCAAACGCTGAAACGCCGGTACGAGGGGGTTTCAGAGCATTCCGATGGCGTTGCCAACGCTGCGCGTCCCCCAGCGGCGACAGGTGCGTGGCGCCCAGGGGTCAGGCGAGATCGCCGCGCAGATGCAGCCCGCCGTCGGCAGCCCGGTCGATCCGCACCTCGCCAAAATGCTCGGTGATCAAGAACAACCCGCGGCCGCGCTCGGAGTCCAACGGTGGCGGTCCGTTGCGCGAGTCCGCGACCCGTTGCTGCAGCTCGGCCACCAACTCGTCGGGGACTTCCGGATCGACGAACTCGACACTCACTCGTTCGGGCGCAGCGGCGACGCGTAGCGACAGGTTGGCGGCGCCACTGCGGTAGTCGGTCGCGTGCTCGATGGCGTTGGACACGATCTCATCGACCACCAACAGCACGACGTCGGTGGTGTCCTCGGCGACGCCGCGCTCGCCCAGCGCATGCCGGAGCTGATTGCGGAGTGACCGCAAGAACCGCGGCTGCGGCGGAAAGTCGAACTCGATGGGGTCGAGCCGTCCCTCGCTCACGCCGCCACCTCGATCAACATCGACAGATCCAGCGCCCGCACCGTGTGGGTGAGCGCGCCGACCGAGACCCGATCGACTCCCGACTCGGCAAAGGCCCGTACATTCGCGGCCCGCACCCCACCCGACGCTTCGACTTCGACCTCACGCCCCTGCTGGCGGGCGACCGAACGCAGCTCGTCAGCGAGCGCGCGCAGCTCTGGGCCCGGCGCCAAGTTGTCCAGGAGGATGATGGCCGCGCCACCGTCCACGGCGGCCAACGCCTCCTCGCGGTTGCGCGCCTCGGCCACAACTGGAGCCGTAGAGCCAGCCACGGCGCCGCGCACGACATCGGCGTAGGACCTCGGCGCCGCCAACGCGAAGTGGTTCTCCTTGAGGAGGACTTGATCGAAGAGGCCAAACCGGTGGTTGCAGCCGCCGCCGACCCGGACCGCATACTTCTCAAACGCGCGGAGGCCGGGCGTGGTCTTGCGCGTGTCGTAGACGCGCAGCCCAGTGTCGCTCACCGCCGTCACCAGGGCGCGCGTCGCCGTGGCAATGCCGGAGAGGCGCTGCAGAAAGTTGAGGGCCGTGCGCTCCGCGGCCAAGAGCCCGGCCGCGGTTCCTTCGGCGGCAAGGACGATGTCGTCCACCGCGACGTCCTGGCCGTCCTCGGCGCGAAGCTCCACCTGAACCGCTTCGTCCGTCGCCCGCAGACATTCCAGGGCCACCGGCAGCCCGGCAAGGACGCCGGCTTCCCGCGCGAGAATGCGGGCACGCCCGCGGGCCTCCGTCGGCACCGACAGCCGCGTCGTGAGGTCGCCGACGTCGCGCAAGTCTTCGTCCAGCGCGCGTCGAACGTGCTCGCGGACCGATGCCGGGTCGAGCTCCATGCACGCGCTAGGGTAGCCGATCGGGGGCGCCCTGCGTATTCCCAAGGCGGGCCGGGCACGTCGGTTACCGACCGCTACGCGCAACCGCCCCCACCGTCGAAGGCACGCGCAGGAAGGGCCGGAGCGAGGCCACCGTAGCCGGGCCAATCCCGTCGACCCGCTGCAGCTCCTCGACGCGGGCGAAGGCCCCATGCCGCACCCGATGCAGGACGATCGCCTCAGCCCGCACACGGCCAACGCCCGGCAACGCCATGAGCTGGGCCACGGACGCTGTATTGAGATTCACCCGGATAGCCTGCGCAAACGCCGCTGGCGGGGCGGTTCCCCGGGCGATACCCCGCCACGCAGCGCGCACGGCGAACACCACCGAGACCAGGGCCCACAACATCAGCAGGCGCCGCCGCCGGCTCGGCGTCAACCCGTCGGTTGCAGCGCCAGCCGGGACCGGAGGCGCTGCAGCAGCTCGCGGCCCGCGGCCCGTGGCTTCGGCTCGAGTCCGCCGCAGCGGCGGCTCAGCTGGTCCAAGATCGCGTAGAGGCACTGGGCCGTAGGGCATTCGGGGTGGCTTACGAGAAGCGGTGGCTGCCCGAGCCGGCGCTGGGTGACGGCCGCATCCTCGGGCACCTCTCCCAAGTAGTGGACGTCACAGCCCGCAAAGCGACGCGCAACATCAGACAAACGCTGAAACGTGGCCCGGCCGAACCCCGGCACGGCGACCCGATTGACGACGATGGAAGTGGGCGGCGGGTCCGGCTGACGCGTCAGGCACTTGATCAGCGCATAAGCGTCCGTCATGGCCGCGATCTCGGGGTTGGTCACCAACACCACGTGATCGGCAAGGAGCAACGTGAGGAGCGACTGCGGCGAGATGCCCGCGGCCGTGTCCAGCAGGAGCACATCCTCCGTGGCGGCGAGGCGCGAGAGGGCCTGCACGAGCGCGAGCATCTCGCGCTCCGAGAGCTCGGCGAGACGACTGATGCCGGAGCCAGCGGGCACTAGGCACGGGCCAAAACCAGTCGCGCAGCGCACCTGCTCGATCGATGCCTGGCCGGCGATCACGTGCTGCAAGGTCGCCCGAGGGTTCACGCCTAGCAGCAGGTGCGCGTTGCCGAGCCCAAAGTCACCGTCGACCAGTGTGACTGCACGGCCCGCGGCGCTGAGCCCGACCGCGAGGTTGGTCGCGAGAAACGACTTTCCCGTGCCGCCCTTGCCACTCGCAATCGCGATGACCTGCGACTCGCGCGGCGACGAGCTCCTCGCCCCGCGTTCCCCGAAGAGGCGGCGGAAGACACTGCCTGAGTCCGTCGTCGTTTTGCGTTCGAGCCTCACGCGCGCCCCTTGGGGCCGATCGCTCGGCCGCGCCTAGCTATCCGTCATCGTCAATACTGGCGCCGAGCGACACCACCTCGTCATCCGACAGTCGCTGTGCATCCTCGATGGAACGCTGCAGCGGCTCCATCGCCGACGAACCGGTCTGACCCGGCGTCGGAGCCTCACACTCCAAGAAACGCCGCGCCGTCCGATCCACGGCGACCGTGCAATCCTGGCGCGTCTGGAGTTCCATCTCCGCCACGCCCTCGTCCGCGGGGACCTTCACCTGCAGATGACCATCCCGCAGGCCGAGCTCCGCCAGCGTTTGTCCGCCGTAGCGCAGCACCCGAAAGTAGCGGTCGCCTTCGACCCGGATTTCCGGATCCAGGCGGCCGACGAGATCCAAGTAGCGCGAGCCCAGGGAGCGGGCTTCGGGATTGGTGACGCCCGTCGGCACACGCAACGTGTTCTCGGCCTGCATCGCGCCCTCACCGAGCAGCGACTGGATGCTGACCACTACCTGCCCACCGACGCGGAAGGGCAAGACGCGATAGACCTCGACCGCGCCCTTAGGCAGCTCCGCCAGCACTTGCAGCGTGCCGCATTGGAGGTCCAAGGCCAACGCCACCAGACGAGGGTCACGCTCCCAATCCAAGCCCTCGGCCGGACACGCGCGAGCCAACGCCGCGCGCCCCGTCGCGAGCCACGCCCGGGTCGCGAGCACGGTGCTGGGCAGCTCGGCCTCGGAATCCTGGTCGACAGCAAACGCCAGCACCGGCCCGCCCGCGGCGTCCTTGGCCAGGACATCCACCGTGCACGACGGATCGAGCTCGAGTCCAAGGGCCACCACCTCCAGACCGCGCTCCATCTCCCCGAGGTGGTGCGCCAACAGCTCGAGAAGACCCGCCCGGGTGCGAGGGAGCTGGGGACCAGAGATCATCGTTCGTTTCCTCGCTGTTGCGTCGTCACCGCTGGAAGCCGTGCGTCGGCCGGGCCACGTAAAGCGCTCGGTCGCGTCAAAACGCGATGCGCCGCCGCCCGTCATTCCGGGGCGCCCCTCATCTCCGACGTTGCCTTCGGATCTGTTCGCCATGAGCCCAACCTGACCGTTGGGGCTTGTTCCTCGCCCGAGTTGTACCCAGCGCCCACCGATGCGGTCGGCCCCTTGACAACGACGCGTCGCGAGGGAGACGTTCAAATTACACGTCGCTTGGGCCAGGCGGGCAACCGTAAACCGGCGGAAATCTGCGGGACCCGCGACCGCCACCCCGACAGGGTCAGCGCAACCGCGGCACACGCCGTTCTTGCGCCCTACAGTAGGCGGCGGCCAGGGCATCGGTCGCGTCCCGCGGCTGCGGCATGGTCGCCAGAGCCAGCTGTCGCGCGACCAACTCGGCGACCGCGTCCTTGCTCGCCGCCCCCGAGCCGGTGACCGCGCGTTTGATCCTAGCCGGCGAGAACTGGTGCACCTCAAGCCCCTTGTCGCGGGCGCCGGCCAGGATGACGCCGCGCGCCTCGCCAATGCGCAAGGCCGAGGCCACGCTCTTGCCGTAGAAGGCCTCTTCCAACGCCAGCTCGTGCGCCGCCACGCGCTCGATCAGCGCGGCGATCGCCCGCTGCAGGTTCAGCAGACGATCGGCGACCGGCGTCCGCGTGGTGCCCAGACGGGTGGCCCCGGCCTCGACGACCCGGACGGCCCCGGCGCCAGCCGCGCGATGCACGGTGTTGCTGGCAGCGTGGGCTAATGGCACGGCGCCCCCGCCACCTCCGGCTGCTGCCACCTCGCGGATCTCCAGGCAACCGAAACCGACCACGACGCTGCCTGGATCGATCCCCAGGATCCGTACCGCATCGCCGCCGCCCATGGCGCCGGACATGATACCCAGGCGTCCCTCCCGCAAACACGACGCAGCACGAACCGGAAGAGGCTGGCGGTTTGCGGCGCTCCGGGTACTTCGTCAAGCGTGAAGGTCTCCAAGCTCGTCCTGGCCGCGGGCCGCGGCACCCGTTTCGGCGGCCCCACGCCCAAGGCCTTCGTCGAGTGCGCGGGCAAGAGCCTGCTGCGCCGCAGCCTTGAGCGCCTGGCGGCGCTCGGCGTCGACGGCGACGTGGTCCTAGCGACTCATCCCGAGGATCGAGCCCGTTGGGTCGACCCGGAGCTCGAGATCCTGCGCCGGCTCGGCCTGACCGTCGTGGTCGATGGCGGCGCCACCCGCCAGGAGTCGATGCAGCGGGCGCTCGCGGCGAGCGACCCCGAAGCACCCTTGGTCTTGGTGCACGACGCGGCGCGACCACTGTTTCCGCTCGACGCCGCGCGGCGGGCCATCGACCGAGCCGCCGCGGTCGGCGCGGCGCTCCTGGCGGTGCCAGTCCCCGACACGCTGAAGCGCGTCGACGCGGCGCAACGCGTGATCGAGACGGTGGATCGCAGCGCCCTCTGGCAGGCGCAAACGCCGCAAGTCGCGCAACGCGCACTCCTCACCGCGGCGCTGCAGAGCGCCGCGGCCGACGGCTTTCAGGGCACCGATGACATGTCGCTCCTCGAGCGCCACGGCGCCACCGTCGAAGTCGTGCTCGGCAGCCCAACCAACCTCAAGATCACCACCGCCGCCGACCTGTCGGTGGCCGAACAGATGCTCCGGGCCGTTCAAGACGACTAGAGTGTGGCGTCTGCACCCTGACCCATGACCAACGATCTGCGCATCGGCCTCGGCATCGACGTGCACCGGCTCGAGCCCGGCCGGCCGTGCATCCTCGGCGGCGTCGAGATCCCTTCACCCCTGGGCCCCACGGGCCATAGCGACGCCGACCTGGTGCTTCACGCGGCCTGCGACGCCGTGCTCGGCGCCGCCGGTCTCGACGATCTCGGCACCCTCTACTCCGACCAGGACCCCAAGAACGCCGGGCGGAGCTCGGTCGAGATGAGTGCGGAAGTCATCCGGCTGGTGCGGGACCGAGGGTTCGAGGTGTGCTCGTTGGACCTCGTGGTCGAAACGGAGCGCCCCATCCTCAAGCCGCATCGTGGCACGATGCGCCGCAAGATCGCCGCGGTGTTTGGCTGCCCCGAGGACGCGGTGAACGTGAAGGGCAAGAGCGGCGAGGGCCTAGACCACCCGATCGGCCGTCGCGAAGCCATCCGGGCGACCGCGGTCGCGCTGCTTCGCCGCGCCTGACTGAAGGCCTACAGGCGCTGCAGCTCGCGCCACCGGCAGTAGAGGCCGTTGCTCTCGACCAGCTCGGCATGGCGACCCCGCTCGACGATCCGGCCGCGTTCGAGCACCAAGATCACGTCGGCCTCGGCCACGCTGGCGAGACGGTGCGCGATCACGAACGAGGTCCGCCCGCGCATGAGATTGTGCAGCGCGGTTTGCACCGCGCCCTCGCTCTCGGCGTCGAGCGCCGACGTGGCCTCGTCGAGGATCAGGATCGCGGGGTCGCGCAGCAGTGCCCGCGCGATGGTGATGCGCTGCATCTGGCCGCCGCTGAGCGCCGAGCCCCGCTCCCCCACCATCGTCGCGTAGCCCTCCGGCAGACCCTGCACAAACGTGTCGATCTGCGCGACTTTGGCTGCTCGGACCACATCGTCGTCGGAGGCCCCAGGGCGCCCGCAGCGGATGTTCTCGGCGATCGTCGTGTTGAACAGGAACGGCTGCTGGCTCACGATCGCCAAGTGGCGCCGATAGCTCTGTACATCTAGCTCGCGGAGGTCTTGGCCGTCGACGAGGATGCGGCCACCGGTCGGCTCGTAGAACCGAGCCAGCAGGTCGAGCGCCGTGCTCTTGCCCGCCCCGGACGGGCCCACCAGAGCGACGGTCTGACCTGCCTCGGCGTTGAAGGAAACGTCGTACAGGACCGACTCTCGGCCATAGGCAAACGTCACCCCGTCGAACTCCACGTTGCCGACGACGCGGTCGAGTTGCCGCTGGCCGCTGGCCCCGGCCAAGTCGCGCGGCTCCTGCAACAGGTCATCGATGCGGTCCATCGCGCCCGCCGACTCCATCATGAGGTTGTAGGCGCGGGACAGGCGCTTGACGTGGGTGTAGGTCGTGCTGAGGGCGGCGACCGCCACGGCCAGCTGACCAAAGTCATAGCGCTCGCGCAGGATCAACCAGCCGACGCCGAACAGCATCACCGCGAACCCGACCTGATAGGACGCGAACACCAAGGCCTGTGAAGTGGCCTTGGCTCGGAGCATGCGGACCGTCCGGCGCAGGAACAGCTCGTTGCTGCCCTCGAAATCGCGCAGCCGTTGGTCTTCGAGCTGGAACGCCTTCACCGTCCGAATGCCAGACAGCATCTGGCTCATCGACTCGGTCGCGTCCCCCATCGCCGCCAGGCTCTTGCTCGAGCTCTTGTGCACCTTGCGCCCCATCCGCACGAGCGGCAGCGCCATGATCGGCACCATGAGCACCAGGAGCCAAACGGCCTCGGGCACAACCACGGCGATCAACACCATGTTCCCCAGCACCAGGAGGGGATCCATGATCACGTGGTCGGCGGCGAGCTGAAACGAGCGCGATAGCACCGTCGTGTCGTTGGTGATGCTCGACAGCAGGTCGCCCATCCGGCGCTCGCCGTAGAAGCGCAGCGGCAGGCGCACCAAGTGCCCGGCAATGTCGGCCCGCAGGTCGACCACCACACGCGCGGCGAAGTAGCGCGACAGCATCAGCGTGCCGTAGATCGCCACCGCGCCCAGCAACCCGAGCACGGCAGCCACCACGGCGCACGTCAGCAGCAGCTTCATCGCCTGAACGCGCTCCGGCGTCCCGGCAAACTCGACGCCGCACGCGTCGGAGATCCAGAGCGCCCATTCCTGGAACCAGGCGCCAAAGCCCGTCGGCGCGCCGCCCCCCGGCATGAGGGCTTCGGTCAACGGCTGGATCAGCAGGATCGGCGCCTTGGTCAGGAGCGCTTCGACGGCGCTCAAGACCAGGATCGCCACCACGAGGGCGCGGTGCCGCTTGGCGGACGCCCAGATATGGGCCACCACGCGGCGGAGGCCGGTGGGCGGTTGAGTCGAGCGGTCGGCCACGGGCCTGATCTTAGCCAGCCCCGGCGGCGGCGCGCTACGCGACGCCGCGGTCGAGCGACACGGGCCGCTCGACGCCGGCGATCCCTACTGGATCTCGGCGCGGGCCACGACCTCGTTGGCCCACTGCAGGAAGCGCCAGGTGACAAAATCCTGCTTCACGAGCTCGCGGGTCCGCGCGTCCTCGACCGAAGTCGTGCCGCGGGCCGGCGTGCGCGCATTGACGCGGGCGATGTAGTAGCCGCTTGCGCCGCGCATGGGGCCAGCGATGCGCCCGGGCTCGGCGTCGTAGAACAGGTGGTAGCCGAGCGAAAAGCCCTGCAGCAGGTCGGTGAACTCGTTCTCGTGCAGCGACTGCCGGAGCTGGTTCAGCGACTTGTAGCCGAGCCGGCCCTTGGACTCGTCGTTGGCGTAGAACTCGCCCTTCTCCTTCAGCAGGTCGTCGAACGAGCCGCCGTTCTCAATCTCCTGCCACACCGCTTCCGCGCGCGCCTTGGCCTTGGGGAAGCCATCCGGCTGCCAGGCGCCCGTCTTGACGTCGCGCGCCAAGAACTGGATCAGGTCCACGCTGGACTGCCCGTCGGAGAAGAAGCGGTTGAACTTCTCGGCGTGCGCCGCGAGGTTGTCGTCGTTGATGTCCGCGGCGATCATCTTCTCGAACGAGCGAATGAGCCGCCAGCGCTGCCGATAGGCCTCGAGGCTCGGGTAGCCCTTGAAGGCCGTCGCGATCACCTCGGTGGTGAACGGCGTGTCGTCGTACTCCTTGCGGAACTCGTCAAACTCGGCGCGGAACTCTTCGTCGCTGAGGTAGGCGCCCTTGGCGGAGAGCTCTTGCTTGAGCGCCTCACGCACCGCGACTTCCATCAGCGCGCGCTCGATGTCCTGCAGGAACAGCGCCGGCCGGACCATGTCGAACGCTTCGTCCGTCTTCCACTCGCGGCCGTTGACGCTGAGCACAACCTCCGGCGCCAAGCCGTCCGACGGGTAGCGGATGTCGCTCCACTTCTTCAACTGCTTCTGCACCCAACCGCGACACAGCTGCATCCAAAACGCCGGCAGCTCGCGCGGCTCACCGGTCTCGGGATCGGTCGAGCTCTTCTCGATGTTCTCCCAAAACTGTTGACCCGTGTCATTGGAGGCCGACGCGATGATCGCCTCCTTGGTGATGTTCGGCCAGCTGGCGGCCGGGCCCGGGAAGAAGACTTTGTTGAACAGCTCGGTCTGCCGCGTCTGCTGCATATAGCCCTCGCGGCTCAGACCCGTCAGCGCGCGGACCGCCTCCCAGAATTCGACCCCGGGGTTCTGCTCTTGGAACTCCGCGACGCGCGACCGCAGGTCGGTGTTCACGTCCTCTTCGGAGACCTGGAAGTCCTCTGGATCGCGACCGTCAGCGATCGCCCGCTCCATCCACTCCTCGACGAAGAAGTCGGCGATCTTCGCCTCGACGATCTTCGCCCCGACCAAGAAGATCGCTTCTCGGCGGACCTGCTGCGGCGACAGCATTTGTCCGTTGACCTTCATCCCTTGCAGGCCGGCAGCCCGCGCGGTGGTCAGCTGTTCATTGAGCGACTGGAGCTGCTGCCGCAGCTCACTCTCGCGCTGCTTCAACGCGTCGGCCGCGTCTTGCGCAACCAGGCAGCCTGCCATCGCCGTGGCGACGATCAGACCGAGATGGATTCGAGCGTTCATGATTGGCCTCTGGGTGGTCGGCCCCCGAAAAAGGGGCGGTGAGCTTACCGCCGGGAGGGCGCGTTGCGACCCCGCCAGTGGGAACACGCGCCCGACGGCCCGGGCCGGGGTTTCCTCCCGGAAAATCCCTGGCCTAGTGATAGTGTCTGCCTTCTGCCACGGCCCATGAGCTACGACCCCCGCACGATCGCCTTCCTCGCCGAAGTGATCTACCAGCCTCTCAACCTCAAGGCAGAGGCGGTCCAGACGATCCATAACCAGCTGTACGGGCAAACCGAGATCAGCTACCAGAACTTCCAGGTCGCGGCTGACGGGATCCACCTCACGAACGTCCCAGAGCGGCCCGGTGCGGTCTCGGCCGTCTCGTTCACCCCCGACCGGATGGTCGTCCGCGAGGAGCTCCGGGCCACCACCGTCGAGGACTTCGCGACGCGGCTGGTCAACGTGACGGGCCTCGCGCTGCGCACTCTGGGGGTGCAGGCCACGATCGCGCAGCAGTTCGTGGTGCGGTCCCTGGTCAGCCCTCGGCACGCCGCGGACAGCCGTGAGTTCGTGCTGCGCAAAGTCTTCTCCGCCGAGGACAGCGTCTGGTCGTGCTTCGAGCGGCCGATGCAGCGCGTCGGGTTGGCGTTCACGTTTCCGCAAACCGAGGGGCACGACCACGTGTTCAACGTCCGGATCGAGACGTGGAACCAGGATCCCCGCTCGCTGTGGATCGAGAACGTCGGCAGCTTCACCAAGCCGATCCCCGTCGATCGCGCCCCCGACCTGAGCAACCTGCTCTTCGCCACCTACGGCTTCGCGACGAAGCAGGTCACCGCCTTCCTCGAGCAGTTCGACAAGGCGTGACCTCACGGCGTCGGGCGCTCGCCGGCCTACTGGTGCTCGCGCTCGGCGCGTGCCACAGCGAAGGCGAACCCATCGCGCAGCGGGGCGACGTCTTCCTCGAGCTAGATGGGATGGCGTTTCGCCGAGCGGAGCTCGCGCCGTTCCTCGCCTACTACGACCGGGTCAATCGCCGGGTCGGCCGCAACACCCGCATCCAGGTCATCCTCGACATGCACCTGATCCCGCGGCAGCTCGCCCGCCGCGCGTTCGCCGAGGAGCGTCGGGCCCTGCAGGAGAGCTGTGAGGCGTTGCACCGCGTCGTGGGTAATGGCGGTTACCCCGAGCTCGTCGCCAAGGGCAAAGCCGTGCCCGGCGCCGAGCTCCAGGTCGTCGAACGCAGCGACCTCCCGCTGGCGGTTGCCGCCTATGCCTTTCGGGACGAAGCGATCGGCGTACTGAGCCCGGTCATCGAGACGCCACAGGGGTTTTGCCTGGTTTCCGTGCGGGAGCATCACCGCGGCACCCTGACCACGCTCGATACGGCCGAGCTATTTCTCGTGCCGTTCTACACCCACGACGCCGCCGCCTTCGAAGCCTGGCTCCAGCAAGCGCGGGCGGAGGTTGCCGGAGCGCTCGACTGGGTCCATCCTGACGAAGCTGAAGCCTTGCCCCCTTGGTTGAACGACAAGGACGGAGACCGATGACGGGACCCCACCCCCTGCGCGCACTTGGGCTCGCGGCGATGGCCGCACTGCTCGGCGTCGTCGCCACTGCCCCGACCGCCGCGCAGAAGCCGGCCGAGGCGAGCGCGCCGCGCTGGCCGGAGCTCGAGCGCAAGCAGAAGGCGCGCATCACGAAGCTGACCAAGGACCTGCGTCAGGCCAAGGATCCCGAGGTGATGGCCAAGCTCGAGGCAGACATCGCGGACCTGGGCGCCGCGGCCGCACCCCGGCTGCTGGATCTCCTCAGCGACTACCGCAAAAACATCAACCCGTCACTCACGCGCGTGCTCGACTCGGTCACGGTGGCCGAGCACGCACCGTTGCTGGCACAACGCGCCTCTGACAAGCGGGTCGCGGTGCGCCGCTACGTCGTCCAGCGGCTGTCGGGGTTCGGCCTGCCAGAGATGGCGCCGATCTTCCGCGAGGCGCGCAAGGACGAGGAAGCGGACATTGCGTTCCAGGCTTCGATCGGCCTCTGCGCGGCTGGCGACATGGACGCGCTGCCGGAGATCTTCGAGCGCTGCGTCGGCGAGTGGGCCGACATCCGCGAACGCCTGGCGCAACCGCTCGAGGCGATCCGTGGCATCAAGGCGAGCCGGAAGGTCTTGGCTCTGATGCGCGGCGACGACGACCGCCGACAGATCGCCGGCCTGCGCCTCTTGCGTTTGGTCGGCGAGAAGGCGGTCAAAGGCCTGATCGCACCCTACCTCGACACCGAAGTGCACGGCGTCAAGAAGGAGGCCATCAACGCACTACGGGTCGTCGTCGACGGCGAGCCACCGCTGGATGAGTTGTCGGTGTTCCAGGCGATCGAGATGGCTAAGACCTGGAAGGAGAAGCTGTGAGCCGGTCGACGCGCTCTCCTTGGCTCGGACTTACCCACGGCGCTCTGGCTGCCGCGGTCCTGTTGTCCAGCGTGGCCGGGGCCCAAGACCCTAAGATCCCGCGTTGGCGGCTCGACCCCTACACGCAGAACGACCCGGAGCTGCTGGCCGAGCTCGGCTACGTGCGCTACGCGCCGTTTCCCTTCGGCCAGCGCGGTCGCGACATCCCCTCCACCGACGACATCGACGCCCACCTGTCGTCGAGCCAGATCCTCTGGGTCGAAACCGCACACTTCAAGATCGGCGTCGGCCTCGCGCCCTACCGCATCCCGGGAGACCCAGGCACGCTCAAGAAGATCCGCGGCGAGCTCACGCGGCTCCAAGAGACGCTGCGCCGGGTCAAGCCGAAGACCCGCGTGCTCGATCCTTGGCTGCGGCTGCACTTGACCGCCATGCGGCTCGAGGACACCTACGCCGAGTTCTCCGAGCTGCTCGGAGTCGCCGACCCCGACTTCCCCAAGGGTCGCGAGCACGTCTTGATCGGGCAGGGCCGCTTCATGGGCTATGGGCCCTACTTCGGTATGCCCGGGAAGTACACCGTCTTGGTCACAGCCAAGACCGGCCCGTACCTCGACTATCTCGAGACGTTTCTGGGGCGCGTCTCGTCATCGGGGCAGCGCTGGCACTTCAAAGAGACTGGCTCGCTGTTCTATGGCGCCGCGGCGGACGGCGAAGACGCCAAGCTGCGCCACGACACGGCGCTCCACACGCACCTCGTGTTCAACGTGGCGCACAACTTGGTCGACGGCTTCCGGCACTACAGCTACGACCTGCCGGTCTGGATTCGGGAAGGGATCGCGCACTGGTTCGCGCGGCGCATCAGCCCACGATGGCCGAACTACAGCCAAAGCGAAGGCGGCGTCGCCGACAAGCGCTCCACCTGGCGCTGGCGCGTCACCGCCCGCAGGCTGATGTCGTCGGGCAAAGGCGCGCCGCTGTCCGAGGCCTACCAGTGGCGCGACTTCAGCGACATCGCCTTTCAGGACCACGTGCTCATCTGGTCCCGCTGGGACTACCTGATGACGCTCGGCAACGACAAGTTCGCGGAGTTCATGTTCGCGCTCAAGGGCCGGGTCGACGCCAAGACCTGGTCGTCCGACGACAACGATCTGCCCGGCGCGACACGCGACGCGCTGCGGCAGGTCTACGGCGTCAGCCCGCTGAGCTTTGATGAGCGGTGGCGCGAATGGGTGCAGGAGAATTATCCGGCGCAGTGATGAGACGGGCAGGGTCCCCCAGGGGAAGGCGTCGGTGGGCCGGCGCGCCCCCAGGACACCCCTGACCGATGACCAGACGACCACGCCGCGTTCCCGTTCCCACGCTCGTCGCCATCACCGTCTCAGCCGTCGCGTGGAGCCCGCCGGCGGTCGGCCAGGGCACGCTCGAGGTCCGCAGTAGGGCGCATCTACCGCAGGCAGAGGGTGACGGATGCAGCGTCGCCCAAGGCGACCTGGACGGCGACGGGGACCTCGACTTCGTCGTCGGTGGCGGCAGTGTGGTCTACGGCGACGGCTCGTCGGCCGAATCCCCCAACCGCCTCTACCTCAACGACGGGCGCGGCGTCTTCGTGGACGTGACCGCCGTTGGGCTGCCGGCCGGCGGCGCTCCGGCTACGGCGATCGCTGCGGTCGACGTGGACCGCGACGGCGACCTGGATCTGACGCTGGCCGTGCTCAGTGGCCAAAACCTGCTGTACCTGAACAACGGTGTCGGCGTGTTCACCGACGCGACCCTCACCCACCTCCCCCCCGTCACCGACGCGACGCTGTCGATCGCCGCCGGGGACCTGGATGGTGACGGAGATTCAGATCTCGTCGTCGGCGACGCCTACACCGCCCCCGACCGCGTCTTGCTTAACGACGGCGCCGGTGTGTTTGCGGCCGGCGGCGCCATCGGGTCCGGGGGGTGGAACCCAACGCTGGGCCTGGCGCTCGGCGACGTGGACGGCGATGGCAACCTGGATGTCCTCGCCGCGTACGGCGTCAGTGACATCTACGCCGGCGCGGCGTATGGCCGGCCGAATCGGCTATTCCTGAACGATGGCGCGGGTCGGTTCACAGAGCACTCGTTTCCGACCGCCAGCGAACCCAGCACGGGGGTCGCCCTCGGCGACGTGGACGGCGATGGCGACCTGGACGCAGCAATCGCCAACGGAGTGATCAACAACGGCTTCTTCGTCTACTCCGTCGCGTATCCGCCGCCAGCAAGCCCTAACCGCCTCTACATCAACGACGGCGCCGGCAACTTCACGCAAGCGCCGCCGGGGCAGCTACCAGTTGATGCCGACCACTCGCGTGCCGTGGCGTTCGCAGACATCGACGCGAACGGCGATCTTGACTTGGTGTTCGGCAACGCGAGCTGGGGCGACACCGATGCCGGCGACAGCCTCTACCTCAACGACGGTTCGGGCTGGCTGGTCGATGCGAGCTCCCGGCTCCCCGACGGCGAAGGCCCCACCTGCGCTTTGACCGTCGGTGACATGACGGGCAACGGCCTCCCCGATGTCTTGAGCATCCACCTCGGCCGGCAAGATCGGCTCGCGGCCAACGACGGGGCCGGCGGCTTCGTCGACGTGTCGTCGGCCGGCCTGCCCTCGGACGTTGATAGCACCGACGCACTTGCCGTCGGCGACGTGAACGGCGACGGCGCCCCCGATCTCATCGCCGGCAACCGCAGCAGCTTGAGCGGGCTCGCCGCGTCGACGGAGGGCCGCACGAACCGCGTCTACCTCAACAGTGGCTTTGGCCAGTTCGCCGAAGCGGCGACGGCGCTCCCAGCCTCGCTCGGGGACACGCGGGCACTGGCGCTGGGCGACGTCGACGGTGATCTGGATCTGGATCTCGTCGTCGGCAACCGCGGCCAGGTTCTGAGCTACCCCTTTCCCCCGGCGCCCACCGCGGCACCGCTGGAGCTCTACCTCAGCGACGGCACTGGCGGCTTCCGCGTCGCCAGCGGACAGCTGCCGGCGACTCCCCTGATGGCCGAAGACCTTTTCCTCGCCGACGTTGATGCAGATGGGGATCGGGATCTGATCATCGCCACTCGCCGAGAGAACGCCCTCTACCTGAACGACGGGCTCGGCCACTTCACCGATGCCAGCCAGACCCATCTGCCGCAGCGTCGTAGACTGACGAGATCCATCGCCAGCGGCGACGTTGACCAGGACGGTGACCCCGACCTGCTACTCGCCAACGAGGCGGCGCAGAATCGCCTGCTGCGAAACGACGGCACCGGTCGCTTTGTCGACGTCACGGAGACCGCGATGCCGAGCCGCGCCGATCGCACCCGGGCGGTGGCCTTCGCCGACGTCGACCGCGACGGTGACGTGGACATCATCACGGCCAACGATCGTCAGGCCAACCGACTGCTCCTCAACGACGGCACCGGTCGCTTTGTCGACGTCACCGGATCGCGCCTTCCCCGCGATACCGACAGCACGTTCGCCGTCGCGCTGGCCGACCTCGACGAAGACGGCGCCCCTGACATCATCTTTGGCAACGCCACCGAGGCCAACCGCGTCTACGTCAACGACGGGACCGGGTTCTTCGCGCCCGCGCCCGCAATGCTGGCGATCGACCAAGACCGCACCGAAGCGCTCGCCGTCGCCGACGTCGACGGGGACGGCGACTTGGACCTGATCACCGGCAACACGTTCCAAAGCTCGATCCCCACGGTTCGGTGGAGCAGCCCGAACCGCCTGCTCCTCAACCATCGGCGACAGCTTCATGCCCCGTTCGCCGCTTCGATCGGCGACGGCTATCGGCTCGATGCATATGCGCGAGACGGAGCCGGGCCAGGCCACCTCGCCCTGCCGCTGCTGGCCGCGTCGGCCGTCCGCCCTGGCATCCCGTTGCCGCCGTTCGGCACCCTCAGGCTCGACCCAGCGACATGGATGACTCTCCCGCCGCTGGCGGTACCAGCGCCAGCGGGCGTGGGCTCGATCGAGATCATGCTGCCCAACCAACCCAGCCTGGTGGGTCGATCGTTCTTCGCGCAGGCCCTGGTGCTGCCGCCCTCGGGCCCGGCGCGCTTCACCAACGCGTTCGAAGAGCGGATCCTGCCCTAGCCTCAGCCAACTTGATCCTCCTCTGTGGCACGTGCCACGCCTCCGTGCACCGTGGCTTCCTCTCGATCCACGGCAACCCCGACTCCGGCCCCCTTCACATTCACCTCCTCCGACGGCACCCCCGTCCACTACCCGGCCGCGCGGTCGCGGCGTGCGCCCACCGCGCCAACCGCGGCCAACGCGCCCATCCCGTACCCCGCACCCCCATCGGCAGAGCGGTTGCGCCGCCCTGCCCAGAGCCCGAGGCCGAGCTGATCACGCAAACATCCCCTCGCCATCACCCGGCCTCCTGAGGGCGTGGAGAGCTTGCTGTCGGAAATCGCTCTCCTTCAGGTCGCTGGTTCAGCGTCTAGTGGCCCGTCACGGCGTCCAAAGCACGCTGCGGTAGAGCGGCAATAGCGCCAGCAGCGACGTCGCTATCCACTGCGGCGCGTCGAGGCCCATCGCGATCGCGTCCTCCCGGGGCAGCTCGCGCACCAGGTGCAGCCAATGCTCGCCAGGCGTGTAGGAGCCGAAGTACTCGGACAAGTCCCCGGCCCGCACCGACTGGCTCCAGTACACCTTGCGCCAGTCGTGCAGCTTCAGGCCAAACCCCGCCGGCAGGGCGTTGAGCATTTGGCACCACTCGGCCCGCCCCTCATCCGTCGCGACCTGCTTCTTTAGGAACTCGCCGTCCCACCAAGCCAGGGGATGGATGCGCAAAGCCGCTTCGACGACCTGGTCGTCGATCGAGACCTCGAGGACCGGCTGGATGTAGTGCGTCTCGGCATCCTTGCCGAGCGCCTCGCCGAAGAACGAGGCCAGCTTCTTGCGCTCCTTGTTCGACCGGCACAAGTAGGCCCGCTGCTCGCGCACGCGGTACGAGTTGAACACGTACGGGTGATGGAGCCCGGCCTGCACCGCGAGCTCGACGCTGGCCTCGGACTTGGCCCGTTTCTTCACCTCGTCGACGATCTTCTTGAGCTTGCGGCGCACCGAGAGGCGAAGCGCGTTGTACTCGGGGTCGTCTTGCCGGTGCTTCTCGTAGGCGAGGAAGTCGCGCTCGAGGAACGGGTCAAAGGTGTCGGCCATTGACAAGCACGATACGGCGCGCTTCGCGCGGTTGCTCGCGCTATCATCATCGGCGTGCGCGTCGCGTCACTGGTTTGGTTGCTCGCGGGTTGCGTGGGCGTTACGGGATGCACGGGGGTGCCGGGGTTCGACCATCCGCAGGTCACGCTGATCCCGCAATACGTCCTGCTCCGCGTCCGGGGCGACAGCAGCATGCAGTCGGCCGACGGCTCCGGCGACATCATCAACAACTCGGCCATCGCGCTCAGCGACATGGGGCTGGGCGACCGCGAGGAGGACGTCGGCGGCACGATCCACTTCGGCGACGGCTTCTCCGGGGCCGACCTCTCGTACCTGCGGATCGATCACGAGACGTCGACGGGCCAGACCCTGCCGACGGCGTACGGCGCTGTGCGTCAGGGCGACGTCGCGCGGCCCCGCTTCGAGATGGATGAGTATCGCCTGCGCTACGCCGCCGCCGTCTTCGACCACGAGACGGACTCCGGCGTGCGCATCCAGCTTGGCCCAGGCGTTCTGCTTGCTCACCGCAACGGCGAGCTCAGCCTCAGCGAAGTCGGCCGCGAACGGCGCCAGGCCGCCAAGTTTCGCGACAACGGCATCGTCTACTTGGGCGCGCGGAGCCGGTTCGGCTACCGAGGGTTCGCTTTGCAGGCCGACTATGCGATCAACCCCGACGTCACCTGGGGCGGCGACTTCGACGGGGTGCTGCACGATCTGGAGGTCACCGGATCGTTCACATTCGAGGACCAGGCGCTCCGGCTCTACGCCGGCTACCGCCGGAGCGACCTGGATACGTCCGGGACGGCGGGACCGTTCGCCTACTCGTCGGACGTCGTGCTCGACGGCTACGTCCTGGGCGTGGGTTTCACGTTCTAGTGCGACTAGCGATCGAGCTGCTCGCGCACGACCGGCGCCAGGGCCGCGGCGGCGAGGTCGTGGGCCGAAGCCGACCAGTGGAGATCGCCCGGCAGCTTGAAAACGGGCTCGCCGTGCGCCCGCGGGCGAAAAACGGGCAACGATGGCACGCAGGGGATGCCACGGCCGGCGCAGTAGGCCTCGACGGAATCGCTCAGGACATCCTGGCCGGGATGGTAGGTGCCGTCGCCTTCCTGGATGCTGATCACGAGCACGACGAAGCGGATGCCCGCTTGCTCGGTCGCGGTCGCCAGCAGACCGACTTCCTCCAGGAGGGGCTGCACGCCACGCACCAAACCATCATCCGATCCCAAGGCTTCTGGGGCGGCGCGGGTCGATTCGCGGCGCAGATTGCCCAGCACCCGCATCATGACCGCGCCCAGGACCGTGTAGCGATTGCAGAAGAACTCGACCTGCTGCAGCCACGGTCGCTTGAAGACGCTCTGTAGGTAGTGGTCCCCTTGCGGATGGAGGAACTTCACTTGGCTCTTCCGCACCGGGAGCCCATCGAGCAACACGAACGGGTTGCCCAGGCGATCGAAACCGAGCGGATAAACCCCCATCACCACGAGGTCGGGCTGCAGCTCGTCAAACAGCCCCTCCGCGGTAAGACGCGCCTGCCGCATGTTGTAGCCGGTCACGCCGGCGTTCAGCACCCGAGTCGGCGGACCGCCGAGCTCCGCGAGGTGCGCCTCGAGTTGGCGAGGCCACGCCTCCTCGGCCTCCAGGCCCCATCCTGCCGTCAGTGAATCGCCGACCGTCAGCACCGAGCGCGTGCCCTCCGGCACGTCAAAGGGCCGGTCCCGGAAGCCGCGCTCGTTGATGCTCACCGCGGTCGTGCGGCCGGCGCGCACCACTTCGCCGGAGAAGCCTGGCACGTAGCCGTAGCCGCGCACGGGGTCCTCGGCGAACATCCCGCGCCGATTCGAGTCCGACACGGGCATGATCGCCGGCCGCGGCACGCCCGCCACTCGCAGCGCCAGCTCACCAGCCACCAGGGCCACCGCGAGCCCCACGAGGACCAATGACGCCTTCTTGAGCCAAGGGCGGGACATTCGGACCGACTCTAGCGTGGGCCCCGAGCTGGCCAAGTTCGGTGTGGGGGCGCCGCGAGCTGGCGTCGGTCGCACGGGGCGGCCAGGCCAGCCGGGGGGCGGATCGGCCGGCGCGGTAGAATTGGGCGGCGGGAATCTCCGGCCCGCGGCATGTGGGATCGCGATGACCGACGCAACGCCGTTGCCCTCCGAGCTGCTGCGGCACGGGAACGCGCTCCGCGCCGTGGCCCGGGCGCTCGTCAGCGACGCGGACGAGGCTGACGACGTCGTCCAGAGCGCCTGGCTGAAGGCCCTCGAACGCCCACCAGCCACCGACGCCGACCGCGGCGGCCTGCGCGCGTGGCTCACCCG
Organism: Planctomycetota bacterium; assembly: GCA_039029375.1. Lineage (GTDB taxonomy): Bacteria > Planctomycetota > UBA1135 > UBA1135 > UBA2386 > JBCCGH01. Next base: position 6,900 of record JBCCGH010000070.1, on the reverse strand, counting down.
AGTGGTGCGCAACGAAGTGCACGAGCGCCGGCGCCACGCCGTGCGACGGACTCGGCGGGAGCGCACCCGGGCCAGCAGTGAGCGCCAGCCCGCCGCCGCCGACGTGGTCGAGCAACTCGCCGTGCAGCGCGCCGTGCTCGAAGCAGTCGAGCAGCTCGAGCCGACGCAGCGGGAAGTCGTGTACCTGCGGTGGTTCGAGAACCTACCGCCACGCACGATCGCCAACCGGCTATCGCTGTCGCGCCGCGCGGTGGAATCGCGCCTGCGGCGCGCACTCAGCCAGCTGCGCCAGCGCCTGGACCGCGACCACGCCAGACAAGACGAGCGCTGGCTCGGAGCCCTAGTGGCGTTCTCCAGCGCGCGTCGGTCGCCCGTCCTCTCGACCGTAGCCGCGACCGGAGCCCTGACCTTGAACACCAAACTCCTGCTGGCCGCGCTCGCTGTGAGCGCGGGCGCCGTCCTCTACTTCGTCGCCACCGACCGCACGCCGACTCCGGCCGCGCTTGCTCCCGACGGCCGCGCCGCGACCGCGTCGCTCCAGGCGGGGACACCCGCGACCCCACCGCCGCCCGCGATGGCCAAGCGCGACGCCGTGCCGGCAGCCGTCGACACCAAGCTCGAAACCCCGCCCACCGACGAGTCGGCCCGACAGTTCCGCGGGCGCGTGCTCGACGAGCACGGCGCTCCTGCCGCAGGACTCCCCGTCCGCCTCATCCCCGGTCCCAATGACCCCAAGCTCGACGCGGAGTACACCGCGCTCCGCGCCACCACGATCGCGGACGGTTCGTTCGTGATGGAGCGACCGCACGCGTCCTGCATCGTGGTGTCGGCCGACCCCGCGTACACGACCCTCCTCGCCGGCGCTCCGACCGACTGGGACGAGCCCACCATCGTCGTCATCGGCACTGCGCGCCTAGTGCAGGGCCGCGTCGTCGAGGCGGACGACACGCCCGTCTCTGGCGCCAAGGTCGCGATCGAGCTACCCGAGGGGTTCCGCTCGCGATTCGAGTTCTCGCTGGGGAATGCCGAGGACCGCGAGTGGCGCGTCCCCACCGATGCGCTGGGCGCGTTCGAGCTGGGCACGGCCGCGCTCGACGGCTGCCGACTCTCGGTCACCAGTGAGCACCACGAGCCCTTCCAAACGACCCTCTCGATGCACGACAAGGGCGAGCTCCGGATCGAGCTGACCCGACTCGGCACGGCGCGAGAGCTCCAAGGCGTGGTCATCGACGCAACGGGAACGCCCGTGGCCGACGCGAAGGTGGCGCTCGGCCTCCGCCCCACCGCCACGGATGCGCAGGGCCGTTTTCGCTTCACGCTCGGCGACCCCGACGAGCAGGAGCGGTTGTTTGCGGTCGCCGCGGGCTGGCAGCCGGCGGTGGTCGAACGCGCCGAGCAACCCGGCGGCCGGTGGCCGGCCGCGATTCAACTGCGGCTCACCGAGCCCCCGCTGAGCATCGAGGGCGTCGTGCTCGACGCCGAAGGCCACCCCCACCCCAGGGCCGGCGTCTGGATCAACGACCCCACCTACTTCGCCCAACGCGAGGCCTTCAGCCTGAGTGCCGAGCACACCATGCTGCCGCGCGAGCTGTTGTGGCGTCGGTTCGACACCGGCGCCGACGGTGCATTCCGCGTCGAAGGCCTCCTTGATCGACGCTACGAGCTCTGCGCCATCGACCTCGACACCGCGCAGGTCGTCGCGCTTCCCGAGATCGCAGCCGGCACGCGCGGGGCGACCCTGCAGTTCTTGCCCGGCGACCTGGTCGACCGGGTCGAAGGACGCGTCCTCGACCGCCAGGGCAATCCCGTCGCCGACGTCATGGTCCGGGTCAACCAGGAGGCGTTTCGGTTTGGCCAACCCGGGGCCGGACAGACTTTCATCTGCGATCATCGTGGCGCGATCGCCACGAGCGACAAGGACGGCAAGTTCACCCTCTTGCGCGTGCCGCGGCACGGCATCAAGCTCGACGTGATGGCGGAGGGCCTAGAGAGCCGCGAGCACACGTTTGCGGACGACACGGTCATTTCGCCGATCGAAATCGTCGTGACCCGGAGCTGCCGCGTGCGCATCGACGTCACTGGCAGCGCGCTGGCTCGCGCCACCCACGCGGTGGTGGTCGACGCCGACGGCACACGGCTCCTGGCCCGCCGGACGGCCCGCGGCCGGGCTTGGATCGAGCCGCGCATTGCGCTGACGGATGGGCGCTCCGAGGTCGTCTTCGTACCGGACTCGGCCGCGACCTTGATCCTCCACGATGACGAGACCGAGCTGCGGCGCTGGCCACTGCGCCTCGACCCCGCGGAGACGACCGTGGTGCGACCCTAGTCGTGTGTCGACGCTACCGCGGCGGCCGCAGCCGGTAGGCAAAGATCGTCTTGAGGATCTTGTAACCCGCCAGAACAGTGCCTCGCAGCGTGCCCGAGATCTTGCTCTCGCCGATGCGGCTGCGGTAGCGCACGGGGAGCTCGCGCACCCGCAGCCCGCGCAAGTGCGCCCGCAGCTGCATCTCGACGGTCCAGCCGAAGTCCCGGTCGCACATGCCCAGCGCCATTAGGGATTCGCGGCGCAGCACGCGAAACGGTCCCAGATCGCTGCAGCGAATCCCAAACAGCAGCCGCATGAGGACGCTCGCCAGCGCATTGCCAAAGCGCGCCTGCGGCATGAGAGCGCGCCGCGACTCGCGCTGCAGCATTCGCGATCCCAGCACCATGTCGGCTTCCCCAGCCACGATCGGCGCATGCAGCTTGCGCAGGTCTTCGGGGTAGTCCGAGTAGTCGGCATCCAGGAACGCGACGATGTCGTAGCCCTCGGTGCGGGCGATGCCTGCCAAGCAAGCACTGCCATACCCGCGCCGCGGCTCCACCACGACGGTCGCGCCGTGCGCCGTCGCCACCTCGGCCGTGCGGTCGGTGCTGCCATTGTCGACGACGAACACGGCATCCACGAGGTCGCCCGGCAACTCTGCCAGCACCAACGGCAGGCTCTGCTCCTCGTTGAGCGCCGGAATGACAACCGCGGTTCGCATCGACAAGGCCGGCGCACTCTACCGCGGCCCAGACGCTCGCGGTAGCGGGGCCGACCCTTGGCAGATCGGACTAGCGGCCCCGCCGCTCGAGCTCCTCCGCCATGTCGAGCTCCCACTCGACGATCTCGCCGTCCGCGATCACACGCTTGAGCTTCACGTCGGCGTGACCGTCCTCGGTGATGATCAACGTGTAGTGATCTGGCGGCACCTGCCCGAGCTCGATCCAACCGGTGTCCGCAGCGGGCTTGCTCCGCACAAAGCGCCGAAACACCGAGAACACCGACATCTTGCGGGCGAGCGGTTTGCCGCTGCCATCGAGAATCGTCATGCGGGCCGGGGGCAACCGGCCGCCGTCGACGCTGGTCACGCGGACGCGCAACGTCGCGCCTCGCACCACCGCCAAGCTCAGGTCCACGGCTTGGCCCTCGGCGACCCAGACACCCTCTTGGACGCCCGCAGCCAAGCCCTCGGCGTCGGCGCGGACGGTGTACGAGCCCGGCGTGAGACGTGAGACCTCAAACCGCCCTGCCGCATCGGTACGCGCGGGACGGGTCTGCAGCCCGAACAGATCGCTGCGCCGACGCGACGCGCCGGCGCCGTCCTCACCGACGCAGTGCACCTCGGCTCCCTCGACCGGCGCGCCGCTGGCATCGACGACGATCCCGCGCACCCGGCCGGCGCGCGGCAACACCAAGGTGAGGCCATCGACCGCGGCGATCCCATCCAGCCGCACGCCGGCGCGCTGGACGTCGCCGTAGCGCTCCCGAGCGGCCCCGCGCGCGCGACGCCCGGTCGCGACGACGCGATACACGCCGGCCGCCATCCCGCGCATCTCAAACACGCCGCTGGCGTTGGTGCGGTCCTGAGTGACGGCGTTGTTCAGGATGATCCCGAGCAGTCCGCTGGCGCCATCGATCCCGCCCTGTTGCAGCCCTGCCTGAACTCGCACGCCGGCGACAGGCGCGCCGTCCGAGTCGACCACCACGCCGCGGATCGCGCTCTGGGGCAGATCAAGGTCGACCTGATGGACCGCAATCCCTTCGGGCACTTCGACGGAGAGGTTGGCCTGCTGCGGCCGTTTCAAAAACCGGCTGACCTGAAAGTAGTACTGGCCGGACTTCATGCCCCGAAGCTCGTAGCGCCCGGCCTGGTCCGTCGGCTGGGCGCGGACGCCCATGCCAAGCACGCCGTCCCGATCGCTGGACAACGCCGTCACCATCACCCGCGGCACGGGGACACCAGCATCACGCACGACGCCCACCACGCGGACCGTGCCTTCGGCCTCATCGTGGAGATCGACGCGCGTCGTGTTGCCGCGCCGCACGCTCACGGCCTGCAGCCGCAGGTTGCCGAGAAACTCGTAGAGCACGTTGAGGCCGCCGGCGTCAATGCGTGACTTGAACACGACATAGCGCCCCGGCACTAAGCCCTCGATGCGGTACTCGCCCCCGCCATCCGTCGTCGCGCTCTTGAAGGCGCCGGCCGACATGCTGAGCGCCACGACCATCGCGTCGGCGAGCGGCAGCCGGGAGGCGCCGGTGACGCGCCCCTCCACGGCACCACCCGGCCCAATGCGCAAGACCAGCTCCGAGGGCGGCGGTCCGTCGAGCTGGACGGGAACGTCCTCACCGGCGCTCTTCGCCAGGTCGGGGTGGCGGGCGACGACTCGATAGTCCCCGGGCCCGATCCCGGTGAGCGAGAAGCGACCGTCGCGATCCGTGAGAGTGGACCGCCGCCCGGTATTGGTCGACAGCGCCAGGAAGTCGAAGTCCTCCAGCTCCACGTCCCAAGCGAACGGACCCGCGCCGCGTGCCCGCGCGCGGTGCGCTGTGACCTGGGCGTCGGCGACCGGCGCCCCGGAGACTTCGTCGATGACGGTCCCCGAGATCGTCGCGCCGGCTTGCACGACCAGCTGCAGCAGGTCGCTCGTCTCTCCAGGCGCCAGCTCCAGGTCCCGATCGTCGAGGGGGGCGAAGCCCGGCACCCAAACCCGCAACCGGACCGGCCCCGGCGGCACGCCTGCGATCTCGAAGTCGCCGTTCGGCGCGCGGATCTCCTCGAAGTCATCCTGGAAGTCCAGCTCGGTGAACTCCGTCCCCGCCGGCAGCCACTGGACGGTGCTGCGCACCAACGGCGCGCGCGGCCCCCACGGCAACCGCCGCCGCAGCTCGTCGCCCAGCTCGGAGCGCGCCTCGACCTGCACCGACAGTCGTTCGACCGGCGTGCCGTCGGTCCGCACCACGTGACCGCGCACCGTGGCCGCGCGCGGCATCTCGATGCGGAGCGGCTCGTCGCCAGGCCGCACGCCCGAATGAACGGCCGTCGCGTGGCCGGTCTTGATCGCCTGCAAGAGCCACCGCCCTTGGGTGAGCCCGGCCAACGCAAACGTCCCATCGACGGCGCTGCGGACTTCGAGGTTGCGCACCGAGAGCGCGCCTTTGACCGCGTCGGGGTCCCGCGGCCGCAGCAGCTCCCCCACGGACCGCAGCATGACCCGCGCACCCGATACGGGCGCACCGCCGTCATCCACGACCTCACCACGTAAGGCGAGGCCAACGCCCAACCGCAGCTCCAGCCCGTCGTACGTGACGCCGGGTGCCACGGCCAACTCGAGCACCTCGGACGGAGCAGCGCCCGCGATCTCGGCGGCGAGCGCCACGCGACCCGAGGCGACCCGCGTCAGCCGAAACTGGCCGCGCTCGTCGGTCCGCACGGGCTCCGCGCGCCCGTCCGCGCCGAGCAGCGCGCTGCTCAGGTTGAGGTAGACCGCGCCGATACTGGCCCCGGCAACGGGCTGGCCCGTCGGGTCGACGACCACGCCGGCGAGCACAGCACCCGGCCGCCCGCGCACCTCGACCTCCGCGACCTCGCCCGCGCGCACGACGATGCCCGGGACCTCCTCGAGCGCCATGCTCGGGTGCGAGGCCGAGACCACATAGCCCGGTCCGGGCGGGACACCGAGGATCTCAAAGTGCCCGAGCGCGTCGGTGCGCGCCTCGAGCCAGCGCACGCGACGCTGTGTGAGCTGCGCCAGCGTCGAGTTCAGACCCGGCCTGACCCCCACCACGGCGTCCGCCGCGGGCTCACCCGACGGCTCGAGCACGATCCCGTGGACCCCGCCTCCGGGCTGCCCGAGCAGCTCGATCCCCTCGCGGATCTCGCCGGTGGCCAACCGCACCGAGCGCGGCGTGCGAACAAACAACGCGGCCGAACGCGCGTCGAGGAAGACGCGACCCGCCGGCAGTCCGAGGATCTCGAACGCGCCACTGGCGTCGGTCCGGGCGCGGCCGAGGACCCGCTGGGGCGTGCGCGACTCGGTCCACAAACCGCGCCGCATCAGCGACTCGACGCGCGCCAAGAACCGCTCCAGACTCGGCGGGCGATCGAGCGCCAGAACCTCCACGTCGTCGGCCGGCCGGCCGTCACGGGCGCGTATCACGCGGCCCCGCACGCCGGTCGGAGGCCTCGAGGACGCCACCACCCGATCGGGTGCGGCCGCGGCCAACGAGGTGGCGGACGGCGACGCAGACTCGACGTCGACTCGAAGCCGCGCGGCGTCCGCAGTCCCGGACGATGGCAGGTCACCCCGAGGACCGCCCGGCGCGCCAAAACCACTCGCCCACAGCACCAGGCCGAGCCCGGCGAGGAGCGCCGTGCCCAGAACCCAACGCGCCCCTCGCTCAGAGCCTGTCACCGAATCGATGCTACAGGCTCAGAGAGCGTGTGGCTCCTAACCCGGATCATGCACGAGGGTTGGCGTCCAGTGCGTGAGAGGACCGCTGTGGCAAGGAAGACGAGCGACCGACCGCGGAGGCGGGGTGACGCCCCGTCGAGCAGTCTGTCGCTCGCCGGCATCAGCCGGCAGGCGCCTCTG
>JBCCGH010000069.1:0-46791 GCA_039029375.1 Planctomycetota bacterium | reverse complement strand
CCCAGCCTCGATCCCGACGAGCGCCATCTACCGCGGCGCGATCCCGTTCATTGCGCTGCAGCTCCTGGGCCTCGTGCCATCTGTGCAGGAACTTCGGATCCAGGACACTAGAGCGCCCAGGTCACGAGCCGGGGGAAGCACACGACGAGCACGAGGCCCAGGAGCTGCAGTGCAATGAACGGGATCGCGCCGCGGTAGATGGCGCTCGTCGGGATCGAGGCTGGGGCGACGCCGCGGAGGTAGAACAGCGAGAAGCCGAATGGCGGCGTCAGAAAGCTCGTTTGCAGGTTCATCGCGATCATCACGCCGAACCAGATCATTGCTTCGCCGGTGATGCCGAGGGCGCGGGCGGCGGGTGCAATCAGCGGCAGGATGATGAAGGCGATTTCAAAGAAGTCGATGAAGAACCCAAGCACGAAGACGACGAGATTGGTGACCAGCAGCATGCCAACGACGCCGCCGGGCAGCTGCGTCAGGCTCTGCTCGATCCAGGTGTCGCCGTGCAGACCGCGGAACACGAGCGTGAACGCGGTCGAGCCGACGAGCAGAAACGCCACCATGGTGGTGAGATGCAGCGTTCCGTGCATGGCGCCGCGCAGCGCCGCCCCATTGAGTCGACCTGCGAGCCCGGCCAGAGCGAGTGCGCCGACACTGCCCAGCGCGCCGGCTTCGGTGGGCGTGGCGACGCCGGCAAAGATGCTGCCGAGGACGATGAGGATCAGCGCCAACGGCGGGACGAGGACGCGCAGCACCTGGCGCGTCAAGTCACCGCGGGCGTGGGCCCGTTCGGCTGCGGGGATTGCCGGCGCCGCGTCGGGCCGCACGTAGGCGACGCCGGCGATCCAGAGCGCATAGAGCGACGCGAGCAACAAGCCAGGCACAAGGGCGCCGAGGAACAGGTCGCCGACCGGGACGCCGAGCTGATCGGCCAGCACGACCAGCACCACGCTCGGCGGCACGATCTGACCGAGCGTTCCCGCGGCGCAGATGATGCCTGTGGCCAGCGGTGCGGCGTAGCCGTAGCGCAACATGATCGGCAGCGAGATCATGCCCATGGCGACGACCGACGCGCCGACCACACCCGTGGCCGCGGCGAGTAGTGCGCCGACGATCACGACGGCGAGTGCGAGACCGCCGCGCATGGGGCCAAACAGCATGCCGATCGTGCGCAGCAAGTCCTCGGCCAGGCGCGACCGCTCGAGCACGTTCCCCATGAAGATGAAGAACGGAACCGCCAACAGGACCTGATTGCCCATGACCCCAAACACTCGTTCGGGGAAGAGCTTCAGGTAGTCCCAGGAGAACGCGTCGGCTTGAACGCCCAACCCGGCGAAGATCACCGCCGCGCCGCCCAGGGAGAAAGCGACCGGGTAGCCCAAGAAGATGAGCAGAAGGACGACCGCAAACATGAGCGGCCCCAGCGGCGAGATGTCCACGTTAGGTCGCTCCCGCGGTGTGCGCGCTCGTCTCGTCGAGGCGCGTTGCGGCCGGCGACCAGCCACGCAGCAGCGCCACGCGCTTGATCGCCTCGGAGATCCCCTGCAACGCCAGCAGGAGGAACGCCATCGGCACGATCGGCTTGAGCGGCCAGCGCGGCAAGCCGCCCGGATCGTTGGACATCTCGCGCTTGGCGATCGAGTCCGCGACGAAGTCCCAGGATGTCCAGATCGCGAAGCCACAGAACGGCAGGAGCAGAAGCAGGGTGCCGAGCAGGTCGGTCCACGCCCGGCCGCGCAGGGGATGGCCGGCATACAGGACGTCGACGCGCACGTGCGAGCCTTTACGGAGCGCGTAGGGGGCGCCGAGCAAGAACAGCACGCTGAACAGATACCACTGCGCCTCGAGGTAGGCGTTCGAGGACAAGTTCATGCCCAGGCTGCGCTGGCAGAAGCGGGCGATGGCGTTGTAGGCGCCGATCAAGACCATCGCCAACGCCAACCAGGCAACGGCGCGCGCGATGCCGCGGTTGAGGCGGTCGATCGCAAAGGAGAGGCGAAGCCAAGCGCGCATCTCGCCGCGAGGATAGGTGTGGCCGAGGCCGCCGCAACTCTGGCCGTTGAATCGCGGCGCAGAAGTGACCCGCGACGCGTGCCTGCGCCCCGACTGGAGCGGTCGCCGCCGGTCGCGTTCGCGTCGCGGCGGCGTCAGCGGCCGAGGTGCAGAACGAGAGCGTTGGACGTGGCGACGGTTTGGGTCGTCATATCGACGGCGCCGCCCTGCACGGTCACGGCCATGCCCAGCAGTTGGGCAACGTCTGGGATCACCACGGCGAGTTGGCGCGTCGGCAGCGTCAGGCCAGCCGCGCATCGGGTCGGGTCGCCGTAGACTCGGCAACCGCGGCCGAGCTCGAGCGGAGTGCTCGCCAGGTCGCAGAAGAACTGGAGCACCGGCGGCGTCGCTGGGCCGCCGTCGAGGAAGAGCTTCAGGTTGCCGCTGCCGAGGCTGGGCAGTCCGGTGCTGCTGAGGTTCAGTGGTTGGCCGCTCGCGGTCGCGGCGCAGCCAGCGCCCACCGCCGTGATCATGGCCAGCGGCTCGGTATAGCTCACGGTCAGTTGCGGCTGCATCGCCGCCGTGGCGAACTCGCGAGTGGCGAGGCCCTTGGCGGTGTTGGACGCGCTCTCGTCGCCGAACAGCAGCCAGCCGTGATTGGTGCTCGGGTCGTCCAACCATTGTTGCACGTCGGCGACGAGCGCCGTGGTGCTGGACCAACTGGCGGGGCCGATTTCGCCGAGCGTGCTACAGGCGCTGGCCGTGGGCACGAAGTCACCTCCTGCCAGCGCCCAGAACTGGTCGGGGAAGAACGTGTGGTCCCACGTCGCGTCGCCGGTCGTCGCGGGTGCGCCCTGGCCGCCGGCCGATGCCGACGTGCCCTCGCCCCACGCCGCCAGCAAGCGGTGCATGCCCACGTTGACGTCGCCGGAGTTCGAGCGGGTGATGGCGACAGCGAGGCCCACTCCCGTGATCGTGGCCCCTGGGGGCACGGCGGCCGCGACGTCGAAGGCCAACACCGCGCGCCGGGCCGACCCCTGCGAGTTGCGCCCGACGAACATCACATCGCCGGCACCGTTGCTGCGCGGTTGGGGGCCCTCGAACAGCGTGTTGTCGCGGGCGGGGGAGAGGTCCACCGTCACCTGGGCCGCCACGTCGCGACCGACGAAGAAGACGGCGGCGGCCGCGACAGTGGCGATCACGGAGGAGCTGGGGCGGCGGCGCGACATGGGAGTGGCGGACGGGGTGTGAGGCTGGGGGGGGCGTGCGGGAGACGTTGGAGAAGCTTATCCCAGCTGCGCCTGCGCCACGCTTTTCTTCAACGCCTCCATGAGATTGAGGATCTTGGGCTCTTCCGCGTCCTTCACCTCGACGATCTCATGGCCCTCGATCTTCGCCTGGATGAGGCGGTTGAGCTGCTCGACGTAGTCGTCCTCGTACTTCGCATAGTCAAATTCCGCGATGCGTGATGCGCCGATCAGCGTCTTGGTCAGGGCGAGCTCTTCGTCCGACAGCTCGTGCTCTTCGAGTTCCTCGTGGTAGTGCGCCACCGAGTTCACCTTCTTCTGGTGGGTGAGGAAGAACATCGTCAGCATGCGTTGGTAGGGCCGCAGCAGGACCAGGTGTTCCCGGCCGGAGAGCACGACTTGGGCGATCGCTTCGACGCCGTCGTCGGTCATCGATTGAAACAGGAGCGAGTACGGCTTCTGGCCGACGGCGCCGTTGGGGAGTAGGTAATAGGCGCGGCCCGCGTGGTAGATCGAGTCGACTTCGCCAGCGTCGAGGAAACCCTCGATCCGGATCGTGCCATCGCGCTCGGGCCGCAGCTTCTGCAGCTCCTCCTGCTGCACGACCACGTACTGGCCCTTGCTGTGCTCGTAGCCGCTGACGATCTGGTCGTTGCTGATCGCCCCGTGCTCGGGACACGTCTTCTGGTATTTGACCCGCTGGTTGCACTCGGCGTGGAGCTGGTTGAGGCGGATCTCGCCGCCGGACGAGATGGCGGGGAACGCCTTGACCGGCACGGTGACGAGGCTGAGTCGCAAGAAGCCTTTCCAAGTCGGACGCGGCGCCATGCGCCTATGATGCCGCCTCCGCGCCGCTCCAGCGACCGGAGTTCCTTCCTCTACTGCAGTTCTCCATCGATCCAGCAAGGACGACGATGAGCAAGACCGTTGGTGTAATCCTGTCCGGGTGTGGCTATCTCGACGGTGCCGAGATCCACGAGAGCGTGTGTACGCTGTTGGCCCTGGACCGCGCCGGTGTCACGATTCAGTGTTTTGCTCCGGACGTCGAGCTCGACGTCATCGACCACCGGACCGGCGAGCCGACGGGGGAGCGGCGCAACGTGCTGGCCGAGTCGGCCCGCATCGCCCGGGGCGACATCCGCGACGTGGCCGACGCCGACCCCGCTGCGCTCGACGCGCTCGCGCTACCCGGTGGGTTTGGCGCCGCCAAGAACCTGAGCAACTTCGCCAGTGCCGGGCCTGGTTGTGAGGTGCATGCGGGCGTGGCGCGATTGGTGCAGGCCGTGCACGCGGCCGGCAAGCCGATCGCCGCGATCTGCATCGCCCCGGCGGTCGTGGCGTGTGTGCTCGGCGATTCGCACCCGACGCTGACGATCGGCAACGACCGCGACACGGCGACCGCTCTCGAGACCTTGGGCTGCGTCCATCAGGACTGCCCGGTCACCGAGTTCGTCGTCGACCGCGAGCGCAAGATCGTCAGCACCCCGGCCTACATGCTCGGGCCGACGATTGCGCACGTGCAGCAGGGGATCGACAAGACGGTCCAGGAGCTGCTGGCGCTGGCCTAGCCGCGGGCGCGGCGACGCCTACTGAAACGTCACGGGCACCGCGTCGCTGATGTCGCGCAGGCCTTCGGGGGCGCCGCTCTCGAGCGTCACAAACGCCGCGTAGATCGTCGCGCCGACCAGCGCCGGCAGCGCCGGCACGGCGATGCTCGCGTTCGCCTGCCCACTGCCGTCGAGCGTGCCGGTGAAGTTCTGGAACACGGTCGGCAGCGAGGTGAACGAGGCGAACAGGGGGTCGGGATTGAGCGGGAACCGGCGCCCGCTGGGTAGCGGGATGCCGGGAGTGTCACCCAAGGCGACGGCAGTCAGGTACTGCATCCCGGCCGACCGCGGCGCCGTTAGGTCCAGCTGCGCCACTTGGCCGATCTGCGTCGAGCCGCGCAGGTCGAGCCGCACGCCGTCGTCGTAGTTGACGATGCGCAGGTCGTCGATCATCGCCTCGCAGTCGCTGTTGTTGGGCCGGTCCTCGGCGACAAACCGCAGCTGGACCTGGGCCGTGGGCAGCACGAAGTCCCGCAGTCGGAAGTAGTGGCGTTCCCAGGCCGGCTCCGAGTAGTCGACCGTATCCACCACGTGCCAGCTCGCACCGCCGTCGTTGGTCACCGAGATCGTGAACACGTCGTCGTTCGGCTCGTTGCCGTGGTCCATGTACCAGCGCCAGAACTCGACGTATGGGTTGCGCGCGCCGGACAGGTCATAGACGGGCGTCACCAGCGTGGTGCGGCCGTTGTCGACGTCGTCGGCGGATGCCGCGGACGAGCCGCCGTTGCCGGTGACGTAGCAGCGGCTGCCAGCGCCCGGGGTGTGGTCGGAGCCGCTCTGGACGAAGAACTGCACGGTCGGGTGGGCGACCGTGGGGTTGGGGTTGCCCCACGTCCAAAAGCCGTCCGTCGCGTCGTCCCCGGGCACGCCCGTGGTCCAGGTGCGAGTCTCGCAATCATCGTCCACCATCACTTGCGGCGCGCCGACGACGAGGTCGACGGTTTCGCGCAGCAAGTGGCCGCCAAAGCGGTAGCGCACTTCCAGCGGCAGCCGGGTCCCCGGCGCGGCCCAGTCCGGAATCGCCAGCCGCAGCGGCGTCGCGTCGTGGTCGGCGTTGGTGAACGAGGCGACGTCGCCCAGAGCAGCCGAGCCGACCTCGATGCGGGCGAACGGCGTCGGCGCCCAGAGCTCCGCCGTCGCACCCATGGCGGCGCGGACGCCGCGGTTGCGCACTTCGGCGCGGAGCTCGATGCGCTCGCCTGGGTCGAAGTTGCCGTCGCCGTTGCCGATCTCGAGCACGTCCAGCCGCTGCGTGAGCAGGTAGGGGCCGGAGTACTGGATCGCGGTCATCAGCATGCGCAGGTTCTCCTCGGCGAGCGGCAACGCGCGCGACGTGGGCGGCCAGAACGCTTCGCCGAGCTCCGGTAGCCAGCCGTAGAGGTCGAGCGCCGCAAACCAATCGACCGCACCGCCGTTGATCGCGTAGAGCGCCGTGTTCACGATGCCCGGCGTGTAGCCGTTCTCGGCGACCATGTCGGCGGTCATCTCCGCGTACTCGTTGTGCTGCGTCGTGCGCTGGTTGCGGTAGCCCCACGGCCACATGCAAAGGCGCCCGTGCGTGTGGATGTCCCAAGCCATCGTCAGACCCAGGCTCCGTCGACCGGCGACGAAGTCGCGCACGTTCTGCGACTCGGGCTCACTGAACGGGCCGCTGCCGCGGTAGGTGCTCGAGCTCGGCGTCGGCGAGCTGCCGATGTTGTCGTAGCCCCACTGAAAACCGAAGTTGCGGTTCAGGTCGATGCCGTACGTCGAGCCGCTGATCCGCCGGCGGTTCTTGCGCCAGAGACCCCCGCCGCCCGGCGCGATTTGCCGGTTGTACTCGTACCCGTCGATGTTCATGACGGGCACGTACCAGATCTCGCGGTTGTCGAGCAGGTCGGTCGCCACCGGATCGCTGCCGTAGCGCTGGAGCAGGTACTCGATGGTGCGCATTGCGCTCATCATTCCGCCGGGCTCGCGGCAGTGGATGAGCGTCTGCAGGTAGATCTCCGGCTCGTTCTCGTCGATGTCGGCATTGGCCGACACCTTGACCACCCATTGGTCGCGGCCCTCGACACTGGTGCCGATCGACTGCCGCACCGTGATCAGGTTTGGGTACTGCACGCGCCATCCGTCGAGCACGCTATAGATCTCGTCGGCGGTCAGGTAGCCGCCCATGCTGCCGCGCATCAGCCGACTCTTGCTCGCGGTGGCCGCGGCTGCATCGAGACCGCGCGCGTAGGCCGCCTCGGCGTCCCGGTGGAGGACCTCGACGTTCACGTCGAAGCCGCGCAGCACCGCGAGGTCGTCGGGGTAGATCAGCGCCTCGAGGACCAGCGGCCGCAGGGCGTCGACCACGTCGAGGTGGGGCAGCGCCAGGCGGAGGCGCGCCTCGGTCTCGGGAGTCGGGGTGGCGATCCGAACCATCATGGTCGGATGCGCGCGCTGGTCCTGGGCGGCGCCAGTGACGCCGAGGCCCGCGGCCAGGAAGAAAGCGAGGGCGAGGCCGCGCCGCGGCATAGTGAACAACGAGAGCATCGGTCGCTCCTTTATACCGCGGCGCGCCGCCGGCGGTCGCACGACCGACCGGCGACGCGCGCTTGTGTTCGGTGGCCCGAGTCGCGACGGTGGCGGCAGAAGCTCCCCTCCCGACGCCCTAAACGTCCGGTAGTCCGGGGGATCGGCGACCGATCACCAGACGCCAGACCCTGCGATCCATGACCGAAACCCAGCACCTCGAGCCCTCGGAGCAGCTGCACCGCATGCTGGCCGACGCCCCGCGTCGCGAGATCGAGGCGCTCTTGGAGTCGCTGTCGCCCAGCGAGCTGGCGCGGGCGGTCTCCCGCCTCGCGCCAGCCGACCAAGAGCACCTCATGGTGCGCTTGCGCCCCGATGACGCCGCCGACCTGGTCGAGCACCTGCCGGCGCCGCAGGCCGCCGAGATTGTCGAGCGCCTGGCGCCGCCGGACGCGGCGCGGATCGTCCACGAGCTCAAGAGCTGCGACCAAGCCGACCTGATCGCCGAGCTGCCAGACGAAGGGGCGCGGGCGATTCTCTCGGAGATGGCGCCTCTCGACGCCGCCGAGCTGCGGGCGCTCGCCGACTACGCCGAGGACAGCGCCGGCGGGTTGATGGTGACGGAGTACCTGGCGTTTCCCGAGGACCTGACGGTCACCGGCGTCATCACCGACCTGCGCCAGCGCGCGGGCAAGTACTCCGACTACGACGTGCAGTATGCCTACGTCGTCACGCGCCGCGGGAAGTTGGTCGGTGTGCTGCGGCTGCGCGATCTGCTCCTGGCACCGGAACAGCTCGGCATCGGCTCGGTCATGATCCGCGGGCCCAAGGCGGTACCGGCGTCGGCCGGCCTCGACGAGCTGCAGGAGTTCTTCAGTCGACACCACTTCCTCGGTGTGCCGGTCGTGGACGACGTCGGGCGCTTGGTCGGCGTGGTGCACCGCGCGGCCGTCGATCTCGCCCGCAGCGAGCGAAGCGAGCTCGAGCATTTGCGCGCGCAGGGCATCGTCGGTGGCGAAGAGCTGCGGAGTATGCCCGTGTGGCGCCGCTCCCGCCGCCGCCTCGCCTGGCTCAGTGTCAACGTGGTGCTCAACCTTTTCGCTGCTGGCGTGATTGCCGCGTACCAGGAGACGCTGCAGGCGGCGATCACGCTCGCCGTGTTCTTGCCCATCATCTCGGACATGAGCGGCTGCTCCGGCAACCAAGCCGTGGCGGTGACCATGCGCGAGCTGTCGCTCGGCGTGGTGCAGCCCCGCGATCTCGGGCGCGTGCTTTGGGCGGAGGCCCGCGTCGGGTTGATCAATGGAGTCGTCCTCGGAGTGCTGGTCGCACTGCTCGCTTGGCTGTGGAAGGGCAACGTCTACCTGGGTCTGGTGGTGGGCGCGGCGTTGGCGCTCAATACGGTCGTCGCGGTGTCGATCGGCGGCACCGTGCCGCTGCTGCTGCGGCGTTTGGGGCGCGATCCGGCACTCGCGTCGGGGCCGCTCTTGACCACTGTGACCGACATGTGCGGCTTCTTCCTGACGCTGGCGTTTGCCGCGGCCGTGCTCTCGCGGCTGGTTTGATCGCCCACTCGCCGTTGATTCGAATACGGCGCCCAGAACCGGATCGCGGTGGGGACAGTGCTTCGTTACGAAGGCCCGGGCTCTGAGGGCTTGTTACTTCTTGAAGTGACAAGCCCGCTGGCGCCGCGGAGCGGCGCCAGCACCAGCGAAGACAGCCTGTATCTTGGATTTAGCGACAGGCTCTGAGCGGGCCCTGGCCCGCGTGCCGATGACATGATGACCACTTCCAAGCCGAGCCCGATCGAGCTCGATCCCCGCTGGGCCGCGGTGCAGAATCGCGACGCCCAGTACGACCATGACTTTGTCTATGCCGTGCGGACGACGGCGGTGTGCTGTCGACCGTCCTGCGTGGCGCGGCGCCCACGGCCGGAGAACGTGGAGTTCTTTGCCGACGTCACGGCGGCCGAACGCGCTGGCTATCGCGCCTGTAAGCGCTGCCGTCCCGACGTGGCTCCGGCGGCCGGTCGCGACGCCGCTTTGGTGATCAAGTTGTGCCGACGACTTGACGCCGCGGACCACGTACCCGCGCTGGCCGAGCTTGCCCGCGAGGCCGGGTTGAGCCCATCGCGCACCCAGCGGTTGTTCAAGGCCGCCGTGGGCCTCACGCCCAAGGCCTACGCCGCGGCGCGCCGGGCCGAGCGCGTGCGCGGCCGGCTGCTAGACGGTGCGGCGGTGACTGCGGCGATCCAAGACGCCGGCTATGGGTCGAGCGGTCGCTTCTACGCCAAGGCCACGGACTTGCTCGGCATGACGCCGGCGGCTTATCGCGCCGGCGGCGTCGCGCAGCGGCTCGAGTTTGCCGTCGGGCAGTGCTCCCTGGGCGCGGTACTGGTCGCCGCGACAGCGCGCGGTGTCTGCGCGATTCTGCTGGGCGAGCAACCAGGACCGCTCGTCGAAGATTTGCAGCGGCGCTTTCCCCGCGCGGAGCTCGTGGCCGGCGGTGCGGCGTTCGAGACCCGCGTGGCGACCGTGGTGGGTCTCGTCGAGCAGCCGTGGTCGGTGGCTGCGCACCAACCGCCGCCCCTCCCTCTGGATCTTCGCGGGACCGCGTTTCAGCACCGGGTCTGGCGCGCGCTCGCGGCGATTCCGCCCGGCCAAACCGCGACCTATGCGGCGGTGGCGGCGGCCCTCGGCGTGCCCAAGGCCGCCCGCGCGGTCGCGCAGGCGTGTGCGGCCAACCCTCTGGCCGTGGCGATCCCGTGCCATCGCGTGGTGCGTCGCGATGGCGGGCTGGGGGGCTATCGGTGGGGCGTCGCGGTCAAGCGCGAGCTGCTCCGCCGCGAGGAACGATGACGCGACGCCCACCGCGGGAGCGGGGGGGCTGTTGGCGCGCTTTCGCGGGAAACCGTGTGACGATCGCGGCGCGGCGCGGGTGCTTCTCCTGCAATCACGGAGAACGAACCATGTTGTATGCAATCCTGACTATCTGCGGTGGCGTCGTCGCTGCGTCCTCTCTCATTGTTGCTCGGAAGCCGAACGCGAAGGACCTGTTCGACAAGGTCGCGCCCTACCAGGGGGCCCTCGGACTCGGGTTGGTCGCGGTGGGCGTGCTCTGGCTCCTGCGGGTTCTGCCCCACATCGGCGGCCTGATGGCGGCGGCGCCGCTGTCTGGTGGACTGACGGTCGCTGCCATCGCTCTGGACCTGCTGATCGGTTTCACTTTGGGATTCGGCCTCATCAGCAAGCTGCTGCTGGCCAAGAACGAACCGGCAAAGGCGCGTGGCAAGGAGATCTTGGCCAAGTTGGTGCCGGTGCAGGTTCCGCTGGGCCTGGCTGCGACGGCGGTCGGCACGCTCTGTGTGATCGGGGTCTGATCGCCCCGAGTCACCTTCTTCTGCGGGATTTACATCCCTAGGGTGGTGCCGGAGCGCCATTGAGACGGCGCTCCGGCAATCCCCTTGGTTTGCGGTTCAATTCGACCTCGGTCCTCACCCGATAGGTCGCCTGCGTCTTTCCCTTACGGAAGGAGAACGCATTGAGTGTCGAAACCGCTCACCAACAGGTCCCGCCACTTCGAGAGCGCATCCTGCGACTCGCCGCGATCAATGCGCGCGACGACGATTACTTCGAGCAGGTTGCGGACGTCGTGTCGGGAGATCCAGGTCTCACTGGCTTGGCGTTTCGGGTGGCCAATTCACCGGCCTACGGCGCGACTACCCGCAGCACGCGGCTACCCGAGTGCCTCGCGCGCATTGGCGCCAAGCGGTACGTCGGGCTGGCCATCGGCTCCGGTACGGCGATCGCGTTCGGCCCCAACTCCGACGGTGACTTCGCGCTGTGGCGTCACGCGGTCCTCGTGGCCGCGGGCAACCGCTACATCGCGTTCTTTGCCAGCGACATGGGCCTCGATCCAGATTTCGCCTTCACCTTGGGGGTGATCCACAACGTCGGCGCGATGGTGCTGGCGCAGCAGGATCCGAAGGCCTACGCCGCGGTGCTGGACCAGGCCAAGTTCTGGGATGGCAGCCACATCGAGTTGGAGCGCGAGGCGCTCGGCACGGACCACGTCGAGTTCGGCACGCGCGTCGCGGCCGAGTGGCGACTGCCGGCTGAGTTTCAGGAAGTGGTGCGGCACCACCACGCCGAGCCGCTCCCAGAACCGCTGGCCAAGCAGCCGCACTTGCTGGTGACAAAGGCTTCGTTGGCGATGAGTGAGCTGCTCCTGGGGGACGACCAGACTGACGGTTGGCGTCAGGTCGCCGCCGCGATCGAGTCCTGTGGGGTCCCAGACTGCGACGAGCAGTGGGTCCTGGAGGCAGCGGCGCAGATCAACGACACGGCACAGCCGGATCTGCAGGTCCTCGTCGACAGCATCCAGCGGTAGCTCGATCCGGCTCGCGCCGGATCGTGGCGGGAACCGCTGGCCCTGGGGGGATCGAGAGGGCACAGTCCTCGGTGCCCCTGGCGCCGCGTCGCGGCGCCTCCGGGCTGTGACTTCACTAGAAGTCACACGCCCCCAGTCCCGTCGCCGATGTTCGCAAGCGCCTTCCACCTGGCGTTGGCCGCGATCCTGATCGCGCTCAACGGCTTCTTCGTCGCCGCGGAGTTTGCGTTCGTGAAGGTGCGGCCGCCGCGGCTGGGGCAGCTCGCAGCGCAAGGCCGGGCGTTTAGCGCCACCGCGGTGTGGCTGGCCGAGCGGATGGACGGCACGCTCGCCGCCTGCCAGCTCGGGATCACCATGGCCTCGCTTGGCCTCGGCTGGGTAGGGGAGCCCGCGTTCGCGGCTTTGCTGGAGCCCGTGCTGCACGCGGTGGGGGTCGAATCCGCGGCTTTGCTGCACGGGATCTCGTTCGTGGTCGCCTTCACCCTGATCACGGCTCTCCACCTGACCGTTGGGGAGCAGATCCCGAAGATCTTCGCCATCCGTCGCCCCGAGCCGTTGGCGCTGGCTTGCGCGCCGCTGCTCAAGTTCTTCTACGTAACGACGTATCCGCTGCTCGTAGCGCTGTCGGCGACGACAACGTTCGCGCTGCGGCGGCTCGGGATCGACGGCGACGGCGAGCACAGCGCACCGCACAGTGAGGCTGAGCTGCGGGCTCTGGTGCAGCGCGCCCGGGCCCATGGCGAGGTCAGCGGGACCGAGCTGCGTCTCATTCACGCGGTGTTCGACTTCGACGAGATGCTGTGCCGACAGATCATGCTGCCGCGTGGGGAGATCGTCTGGTTTGACGCCGGCTGGACGACGGGGGAGTGCGTGGCCGAGGCGCTGCGCAGCCGTCACTCGCGCTACCCTGTGGGCGACGGCTCGCTGGACCGCGTGATCGGGGTCGCGCACGCCAAGGACCTGCTCGGGATCGACGGCGCCGGCGAGGCGGAGCCGGCGGCCGGGCTGCGCGAGGTGATGCGGCCGCCCCGCTACGTGCCGGAGTCCATGCCCGTGAGCAAGCTGCTGCGCCATTTCCAGGCCACGCACCAGCACCTTGCCATGGTAGTCGATGAGCACGGCACGGTCATCGGCATGGTCACGCTGGACAACGTGATCGAGCAGATCGTGGGGCCGGTCGAGGACGAGTTCGATATTGCTGAGCCGGATGTCGTGCCGCAGGGCGACGACGAATTCCTCGTGCGCGGCTCGGCGCCGATTGAGGTGGTGAACCGCCGACTCGGCCTCGCGCTCGAGGGCGACGGTGTGGACACTCTCTCGGGCGTTCTCATGACCGTCTTGCAGCGCGTTCCGGCCGTCGGGGACGCGGTCGAACTGCCCGACGACGCCAGGGCCGAAGTGCTCGAAGTGATCGGCGCGCGCGCGACGCGGGTGCGGGTGCGCACGGGGCGGTCGGCGCGGAAATAGTCCGCGCGGGCTCGGGGGGGGCGCGCCGGCTAGCCGTCGGCCGTTTCAGCCGCATCGGGCTCCGCAGCTCGACCCTCGCGGCGGAGGACATAGTCGCCGCTGCCGGAGCACACGATCAGGCAGCCCGGTGGGAGTGCGAGCTCACTGCGCTCGCCGTCGGCGAAGCTGAGCGAGACGCGGCAGCCTGGTGCCGCGACTTCGAACGCCACACCGTCGGCGAGACGCTCGAGCGCGGCACTGCTGAGGTCGTCGACGCGCAGGATTTCGCCTTTGGTGACGGCGAAGCCGGCCTGCTGCTCCGCGAACTCGGCGCCGCTCGTCGCGCAAGAGCCCAAGAGTGCGAGCAGCGCCAGCGGCGCCAGGCGGCTTGCTCGAATGAACCGCTCGTGCATGCCGCGACCATAGCCGACGCGTCAGCCCGGACCGAGGATCGTTCGGCGGCAGTGGGCGACGTGCTCGTAGACCGAGCGCGACGCACCTCGTAACTTGATCCGTTCTCGCTCCTCCGCCCAACCCGTCCACGAGCCGCCCGCGCGCGACGAGCCATGCACGGCGCGCTGGTCACACCCACATGCGAAGAAAGCAGCTGCGCCCTCGGTCGTTGGTCGGCAAGTATCGGATCCAGGGGCGGCTCGGCGAGGGCGGCTTCGCGACGGTCTACCGCGCGATGGACACGATCGAGGGAGTGACGGTGGCGCTCAAGGTGCCGCACGAGCACCTGTTGACCGAGGATCTGGCCGGTGAGTTTCGGCGCGAAGCGCGCCTCCACGCCGCACTCGACCATCCCAATATCCTGCCGGTGAAGAACGCCGAGGTCGTCGACGGTCGTCTGGTGGTCGCCTACCTCGCCGGCGACCGGTCGTTGGCGGAGCGGATGCGGCGACGGATGAGCCTCGAGCTGTTTCTCCGGCTCGCGGAGCAGATGCTCGAGGCGGTCGCGTTCGCGCACCAGCGGCGCATCATGCACCTCGACCTGAAGCCGGAGAACTTCATCCTGTTCGGGGATGACCGCGTCCGGCTGTCGGACTTCAGCATCGCCAAGGTCGCGCGCCGGACGGTGCACGGCTCGGGCTCGGGCACGGTGGGGCACATGGCTCCCGAGCAGGCCATGGGGCGGGCATCGTTTCGCGCCGACGTGTTCTCGCTGGGTCTCATCTACTGGCAGATGCTGACCGGGGAGCTGCCGGAGTGGCCCTTCAAGTGGCCCTTGCCCGGCGCCGCCAAGCTGCGGCGGCGGGTGCCGGCGAAGTTCATGGCGTGGCTGCAGAAGGCGCTCCAGGTCGAGCCGCACAAGCGCTTCGTCGACGGCGCGCAGATGCTCGGTGGGTTTCGCCGGCTGAGTCCGTCCGTTCGCGGGTTTGCGACTCGGCAGCGGCAGCGGCGGCGGCGGAGCAACGGCAACGGCAAGACCAATGGGGAAACGCGGCGCGGCTGGAAGCAGGTGCGCTTTCGGGATTGCGCTAGGGAGTATCGCGCGGCCTTTGGCTTTGACGGTCACTGTCGGCATTGCAAAGGGCCGGTGGCGATGGCAATGCAATGCTGTCCCTGGTGTGGCGAGGATCATCGCGCTCATGCGGCCAAGACCCGCTTCCCCGCCACCTGCGAGCGCTGTGACCGCGGCCGCAAGCGGGATTGGGCCTATTGCGCTTGGTGCTATGGGGCGGGGTTTGCCGTGGTCGACGAGCGCAGCTATCCCGACCGCCGTTACGCCGGGAAGTGTGGCCATTGCGCGGGATCGTTGCTGCCGTTCTCACGCTACTGTCCGTGGTGCCGCCGCAAGGTCCGCAAGCCCTGGCGCGTGGCCGCGGCGCGGAGTCGGTGTTCGAAGTGCAAATGGAGCGTGGCTGCCGAATACTGGGCTCACTGCCCCTGGTGCACGGCACACCTATAGCTGCATCGCCCCCGGGGCCGATCGAGCGGGTGGAGAGATCCACGTGACGACCGCACACCGCAACCGAGCCCACCGCTTTGCCGCAGTCGACATGGCGCAGGCCGTGTCCGTGCCCTTGCAGCAAGGGCAAGCTGCGGTGTTGGTGCGGCCTTCACCCGAGCGCGACGGCCCGACCCAAGACGCCGCCATGGTGCTCGACCTCGGCTCGCGCGGCGTCGTGCTGGCCGTCGCGGACGGGGTCGGCGGGTTGCCGCGCGGCGCCGACGCAGCGGCGCTTGCGCTCCAGCACCTCGAGCGCGCGGTGCGCGACCGTGTGGCCGCGGGCCGCGGTGGACTGCGCGAGGGGATCATGGATGGCTTTGATGCCGCGCATCGCGCGGTTGCCGATCTGGCGGCTGGCGCGGGCACGACGCTCGCAGCGGTGGCCGTTGAAGACGGCGTGGCACGGCCCTTCCACGTGGGCGACTCGGCGATCTTGGTGGTTGGTCAGCGTGGCAAGGTCAAGCACATGAGCGTCATGCACTCGCCCGTGGGGTATGCGCTCGAGGCCGGCGTGCTCGACGAGGAGGAGGCCATGCGGCACGACGAACGGCACGTGCTGTTTCACGCGATTGGCCTGGCCGACATGAAGATCGAGGTCGGCCCGCGGTTGCCGCTCGCGGCGCGCGACACCGTGCTGCTTGCGAGCGACGGGCTGTGGGACAACCTCGGCGCCGAAGAGGTGGCCGACGTCGTGCGCGCTGGTGCCCTGGCGTCGTCGTCGCAAACGCTGCTCGAACGCTGTCAGGGGCGGATGGCGGACGAGGCGCGCGGCAAACACGACGACTTGTCGTTTGTGCTGTATCGGCGCTGATGCGCGGTTGCTTGCACGCGCGCGCCGCTGCGTCTCAAGAGAATGGCGTCGATCTTCTTCACGCCTGGGTGGAGGTTGTGCGGCCGGTGCGTGCGATTCCGGGAGCTCACTACGCTGCTCGAACCGAGGCGTGACCCTGAGCGAGGGAGTGGGCTTCATTGTCGGGGCGCTCTTGTAGCGCGCGCGGCGCGCGAGTCTACGCCGGCAGCACCACGCGCAGTAATTCGAGGGGCTGCGCGTTGGGATGCCAGCGCGCCGCGCGGTCGCTGGGGAGGACCGCGGCGTCGTCTTCGGCCAGAGTCTCGTCGGGTCGATCGGCAACGGCCAGCGTCGGGGCGCCGCGCAGCACAAACCAAAACGTGGCGCGGTCGTCGTCGCGACCGGCCGGCCGCGGCGGCGCGGCAGCGGTGGCGCGGTCAACGCTGGCATCGACCAGGCCGTTGCACGCCGCGGCGATGCCGAGGTCGCGGCGCTCCCAGCCCGTGTCCGGGAGGTCCTTCCAAGCCGCGGTCGCGGCGTGGTGCCGCGAGAACCGTTGGCCGGCGAAGCGGCGCGCCGGGTGCAGCTCGGGCGTGGGGAGTGCCAGCGCGTGGTCGATGCGCGTCGGGTGCCGCGCCGGGCAGGCCAGCTCGACGACTTCGAGGCCGGCCCCGCTCGCCAGGACGCGGTGGCGGATGTTGGGCGGCTGCAGCACCGCGTCGCCCGCCTCGAGCACGAAGGGCGCCCCTTGGTCCTCGTACACGACGCGGACCCAGCCGCGGCGGCAGAAGATCATCTGGAACTGCACGTCGTGGTGGTGGACGTGATCCGGCACCGGGCCTTCGTCGGTGACGCGGATGTGTGAAGCAATGCTGTGGCCGCCGAGCCGGCTCGGAATGAGGTCCCGATAGGCCATCCCGGCGCGCCCTTGGTGCCAAGCCGACGCGTCGCCGGCGCGCGCGATCACGAGCTCGGGCTGCAGCGGTGGCACGGCGACCGGCGGCGTCCGCGCCACGAGCTCGATGCTCGTGCCGTTGGGGGCGCGCAGCGACTCGGCGGTTGCCCCGTCGGGAAGGCACGGCAGACGGACCATCCCCGGGTCGGCGTTTAGCCCGCGTTCCAGACGAACCGTGAGTCCGGTGGTCGACAGCGTCGCGAGCTCGGGCGCGTCGGCCGGCTCGATGGCGTCGAGTCGAAAGCCCAGCTGCTCGACGAAGAACTCAACGGTCGCGTCGAGATCGTCGCAGGGCAGGACGACCGCCGCGGGGTGGTCCGGATCACTGGGCGGCGGCACAGGCATGGCCCCAGTGTCGACGCACCGCAGGGCCGCGGACAAGCCCGTGGCGGTTCCTCGCCGCGAGCGGTCGGCAGTCAGTTCCAGGGCAGAAGGTCGTCGTCGACGGTCGGCTTGGGCACCTCGGCGCGCACGCGCCATTTGACGCCCACCGCCGACTGCTGGCCGGCCTTGTCGCCTTCGTGGTGGGCGATGCGCGACGCGTAGCGGCGCGTGCCCTGGCTGCCGCTGCTCGGCTCTTTGAAGTGGATCGAGATCGAGGCCTCGCCACCCATCGAGATGCCGCCCGGATAGGGATGCACGGTCCGTTGTTGGAGCATCCCGATCAGCTTGAGCGTGTTCTGTTGGCTGTAGACCTCGAACCGGGCGAGGCGGGTCTTGGGGTCCACTGGACCCAGCAAGCGGCCCCAATAGACATAGCGCGGCACGACCAGGGTGGTGTCCTGAACGAACACGCCGATCTCTAGTTCGGTGAGTCCGCGCTGGATGGCGGCCGGCGGCACGCGCACGACCATGTCGAACTTGCGATACCCCGTCTCGCCAATCTTGCCGCGGTCGACGAACGTCACCGAAGTCGGCCGGAGATCGGTCTCCGGGTTGAGCAGTCGCAGCCAATGCGCGCGATCGGGCAGCGGCGCGACCAGGTCGTCATCGCCGTCGTTGTCGAGGTCACCCACCACGGCGGGTGCCAGTCCGGGTCCGGAGCCGGCGAAGGCGCCGGTCGCCGGCATGCTGCGGAGCTCCGGCGCGCCAAAGCGCGTCCCGCCCAGGGCCGGATAGACCGCCGTGGCGCGGCCGTTGGCGGCGAGCGCGACAATCGAAGTCAGCAGGCCGCGTCGTTCGCCGAGAATGCGCGCCGCGGCGATGGGGCCCGTGCTGGCTGGCCGCGGTAGGGCGAGCGGCGTGAAGTTGCCGCCCTGCGACACTGCCAGCGCGATGCCCTCGGGCACCACGATCGCGAAGTCGTGGAGGCCGTCGCGGTTGACGTCGCCGGCGATCAGGTCACTGATGGGCCACGGAAACGGCAGCACGTGGGTCGGGACGAACCGGGTGCCATCGTCGCGATAGAGCAACAGGCCGATGCCCGGCACCTCGATCAGCGCGTCGGTTCGCGCGTCGCCGTCGAAGTCGAGCAGGCGCAAGCGCCGCGCTGGCAATGGCACGAACGCCCGGATCTCGAGCGGCTCGGGGCTTAGCCACCCGGCGCTCGTCGTCATCCGCAGCTTTCTGATCTCGGTACCGCCGCCGGGGACCGCCAACAGGACGCCGATGTCGTCGTGGCCATCGTTCTCGTCCTCGCGCGTCTCGATCTCGTAGGCGCCGAGACCAATCTGCCAGGCCGCGTTGACCGCGAAGACGCCGGCGCGGGGGTTGCCGCCGTAGGGATAGCTGTAGTGCGCCGAGATCAGGGTCGGCGTCTGCGGGTCGACCAGCATGACCCGGTCGCCGAGCGTGTAGTCGGTCGACTTGAACGTCGCGCCATCCAGCCAGCCGCGTTTCGCGTAGACGTTCCACGGCCGGAACCGGCCGAGAGATGACGTGCGCGCCAGGTGGAACGCCAGCTGCCCCGAAGCCGGGCCGCTCGCGCCCAGCATCCAGAAGTCGACGTTGCCATCGCCGTCGAAGTCCGCGCTGCCCGCGGCCGCGCATTGCGCTGCCAGGGGTGCGCCGCTTGCATCGACGAACCCCGGGAAGCGGTCGACGCTCGGGGCATCGGGGAACTCGAGCCGGCTCGGCTGGGCTTGCGTTGTGCCGCCGACCCGGCCGCCCCCCGAGCTGGGCTGGACGGCCGCCTCCGGCGCCTGGGGCGGCGCCTCGGGAGGCAAGCTCTGCGGCAAGGCCGCCAGCAAGCCGGCGATGAGACCGGACAACATGATGGGGTCGAGGGCGGGTCGGCCAGATCATAGCCGAGCCAACCGGTCAGGTTGTCGCGGGCCGGCCAGATCGACGGAGCTCGCCGGCCAAATCGGTTAAAAAGAGCAGGAGCCGGGCCCCCTGCCTGATGGTCCGGCTCCTGACTCGCCGAATGGACCGCCCACTCGGCATGGTTTTGAGTGTCGCGGGTAGGCCATGGGCCGCCGGACACGGCTGATTGCACGGGTGGCCCGAGGGCGCCGGCGAAAACCCGCAAAACCCAACGGCGGCGTGGTGCGATGCGGCGCAAACGACCCGTGGGGCGGGGCCCGTCGCGCCCACCTGAGGCGTGGCAACGCCTTCAGCGGCTCGCCCGGCCAGGCTCCAGCAGGCGCTGCAGACCGTCCAGGATCAGCTCGAGGCCGAAATCGAAGTCCTGGATGCCGTGGTGTTGGCCGTCGATGACCAGCCGGGCCATCGCGTGGAGATGCGGGTAGCGGTCGGGCGGGATTTGCGGCGAGAAGGCGGTCGCGGCCTCGACGTACTGGTCGGGCTCCAGCGGGAAATTCGCCTCCTGGAGGGTGAAGCCGTAGACGTGGCTATCGATCGCGTTCCAGGCGCGGTCGGCCTGCTCGAGGGTGAAACCGGCCTCTCGCAGGCAGCCGATGGTGGCGTCGATGTAGCGCAGCATGGCCGGGCCGACGTTGACGCGGGCGACGATGAGCTGAGCCGCCCAGGGATGCCGGCGCAGCATGTCATGTGCCGAGTGGGCGCGGCGGCGCAGGGCGCCGCGCCACGGTTGGCCGAGCTCGGGCGGCTCGATCTCCGCGACGACGCGGTCGACCATGCCATCGAGCAGCTCCTCTTTGTTCGCAACGTGGTGGTAGAGCGACATGGCTTCGACGCCCAGGAGCCGGGCGAGCCGGCGCATGGAGAGAGCTGCCAGGCCTTCGTGATCGGCCAGCTCGACCGCCGCCGCGGCGATGCGGGCAGGGTCCAGCGCCAGGCGGGCGGCGCGGGGGCTCGAGCGGGGCGGCATGGTGACGATGGTCGGTTGGTGGCGCTTGCAGAGCTTACAGTGTAAGGCTAGCTTCTTGGCCTCAGCCTTACGCTGTAAGTTTTTGCCGACCCGGAGATCCCCATCATGCTCGCGCCGTCTTCCTCCGCGCCGACCCCGGCTTGCGCCCCCGCTCCCGCTTCCAGCCTCGCCGACATGCGGGCCATCGTGCAGCCGGCGTACGGCTCCACGGACGTCTTGCGGTACGAGCGCGTGCGGTGCCCCGCCGCCGCCGAAGGGCAGGTTCTGGTTGCGGTGGAGGCGGCGTCCGTCTGCAAAGGCGACGTTCACCTGCTCACCGGCAAGCCCTACCTGATCCGTCTCGGCTTTGGTCTGCGGCGGCCGAAGCAGCGCATCCCGGGGCAGAACATGGCCGGTCGCGTCGTCGCCGTCGGCCCCGCTGTGACGGGCTTGCGGGTTGGCGATGCGGTCTACGGCGAGGTCGCCGGCGGTGCATTCGCCGAGCTGGTCGCGGCTCCAGCCGCGGCGCTCGCGCCCAAGCCGCCAGCGTTGTCGTTTGCCGCGGCAGCCACCGTGCCTGTGTCCGCGGTGACGGCCCTCCAGGCGCTGCGGGACGTGGGCCGCGTGCGGGCTGGCGATTTGGTGTTGATCAACGGGGCGTCTGGCGGCGTGGGCACGTTCGCCGTGCAGATCGCCAAAGCCCTTGGGGCGGAGGTCACGGGCATCTGCAGCGGCCGGAGTGCCCAGCTCGTCCGGTCGCTCGGCGCCGATCACGTGGTCGACTACACGCGCCAGGACGTGTTGGCTCTCGGCCGGCGCTACGACGTGATGCTCGACCTCGTGGGCAACCGGACCCAGCGCGACGTGGGGCGACTGCTCGCTCCGGACGGCGTGTTCATCGCCAGCGCCGGCTCGCCCAACGAGGATGGTGGCGGCGTCTGGGTGGGGCCGCTGTGTTGGATGGCCAAGGTGATCGTCGGCGGCCTGGTGCGGCGCAAGTGGACGATGCCGTTCCTCGCGCAGCCGCGGCGTGCGGATTTGCTCGAGCTCAACCCTTGGCTCGAGGCCGGCACGGTGCGTCCGGTCGTGGAACAGGAAGTTGCCCTGGAGGACGTGCCGGTGGCACTCCGCCACGTGGCGCGCGGGCATTCCCAGGGCACCACGGCCGTCCGTGTGGGCTCGGTGGATTGACGCGCGGTGCCGGGCGCGCTCCACTCGCCGCCACCGCATGCTGCAGATCGCGCTCACCGGCAACGTCGCTTCGGGCAAGTCGACGGTGGCGGCCCTGTTGGAGGCCGAGGGGGTGCCAGTGCTGCGCGCCGACGAGGTCGCGCGCGAGGTCGTGGCGCCCGGCACCCCGGGTCTCGCTCGCGTCGTCGACGCGTTTGGGGAGGAAGTGTTGGCGCCCGACGGCGGCCTGGACCGCGCCGCCATGCGGGCCGTGGTGTTCGCCGACGACGACGCCCGCGCCAGGCTCGAGTCGATCCTGCACCCCTTGATCCGGGCGCGGCGGGACGAGTGGATCGACGGGCTGCGGCGCCGCCGCGAAGCGTTGGCTGTGTGTGAGATCCCGCTGCTCTACGAGACCGGTCTCGAGGTCGAGTTTGACGGCGTGGTCCTGGTGGACGTGTCGCCCGCCGAGCGGCTGCGTCGGATGGTCGATGATCGCGGTCTCGCCACGTTTGAGGCCGAGCGCATCATGGCCGCACAGCTGGACCCGGCGGCGAAGCGGCAACGGGCCGACTACGTGATCGACAACGACGGCTCGCTCGACGACCTGCGTGCCGCGGCGCTGGCCTTGCTGGCCCGGCTGCGTACCCGGGCGGGCGACCCTGCGGACGAGGGCTAGTGTGCCTTTGCGCCCGGCTGTGTACCTACTGGCTCGGCGGCTCGTTGAGTGCGGGGTTCTCCATCTCGAGCTGGATGGGCTCGCTCCCCGCGGTGCCGTCGACGAGCGGTGCTTCTACTTCGGTCAGGCCTCGCAGTGCTGTGGCGGCGGCGTTGCCCATGGTCTCGAGCACCGACCTCGCTTTATCACGGATGGCGGACTCGGGATCACCGCCGGCGAGCTGGGTCACGGCGGCGACCGCGCGCGGATCGGTGAAGCCGCGCAGCGCCTCGAGCGCGCACGAGCGAATGCCGCGCGTCGGGTCGCCGAGTGCGCGCACGAGGTGCGGCAGGGCATGCGCGCTCTGCGTCTTGCCAAGCGCGGCGATCACGCCGTAGCGCAGGTCAGGGTCGCTGATCTGCGACGCCAGACAGTCGACGACGTCTGGGCGGTCGAACTCCGCGAGCACGTCCGCGGCGATCACTCGCGCCCACCAATCGCCGCCGCCGACGAACAGATCGCGCACCGGCGCCAAGAACCGCGGGTCCTTGGTCTTAGCGGCGAGGGTCATGGCGCCAACGCGTACCTCCTCGTCGGGATCGTGCATCAGCTCGAGCAGGGGCTCGGCGAGGCGATCCGCCACCGACAACAAGGCCTTGATGCAGCGATCGCGCAGCCAGTACACCATCGTCGGCGCGTCGAGTAAGAACGTGCGCAAGAACTCGGTGCGGTCGGGGAACTCGGTCAGTAGCTGCACGGCGGCCTGGCGCACGGAGTCGCGCTCGTCGGCCAACGACGGCAGGATGCGCTCGGCGAGCTTGGCGCGGGGGTCGCGCACTAGGCCAGAGAGCGCGCGCACAATGATGGCCCGTTCGGCCGGGCCTTCGTGGGGCAGCCGCTCGAGGAACGGCTCGACGATCTCCGGGTTCTGCGTCGCCGCAAGGATCTGCAGCGCTTCCTGACGCAGCACCGGGTCCTCGGCGTGCATCAGGTCCTTCAGCAGCAGCAGCGCCGCGGGCAGCTCGGGATCGCTGGCGAGCACCTGCATCGCAGCGCGGCGCAGCTCCGCCGAAGGATCGCGCAGGCCGGCCTTGAGCACGTTCATGTGCCGGCTCCAGCGCGGATGCGCGGCGAGCACGGCGAGCGCGCATTCGCGGTGCGACGAGGTGCGCGACGCGGCCAGGCGACCGATCTGCTGGTCGACGCGGGCCGGGTCGAGACGCATGGCCAGTCGCGCCAGCTCCCGTCGCACGTCGGTGGGCTGGTTGACCATGTCGTGCAGGAGCGCGTCCACTGTGCTGGCCTCGGCGCTCTCGGCGATGCGTCTGGCTCCGAAGGTCCGCACCTCGGCATCGCGGTGCGTGAGCATCCACGTCAGATGCTTGGCCTCGATGCGCTGCTGGGCGACCTGCTGGAGCAAGTTGGCGAGCTCGTTCTGGTCGCGATAGAGCCCGGACTGAATGCGCTTCAGCAGGGCCACGGCCGGGCCGGTCTTGCCTGGGTTCACGGTGCTCACCTCCTGATGCGCGGTCGCGCCATCTCCAGCTCGCCGAGATCCGACGTGTCCTCGCCGCGCTCGGTCTTGACCCGATCGATCGCCCGGTTCACGGACGAAGCGTCGGTGCAGTAGGCCCGCGCCGTTTCGTCGGTGACCTGGCCGGTGCGGAAGAGCTCGACGATGTGCTGATCGAAGCT
Organism: Planctomycetota bacterium; assembly: GCA_039029375.1. GTDB lineage: Bacteria > Planctomycetota > UBA1135 > UBA1135 > UBA2386 > JBCCGH01. The sequence goes on along the minus strand of JBCCGH010000069.1, from coordinate 23,184 downwards.
CTGCCAGCCCTGCGGCTTGCCGTCCTCGATCGCCGCCTGGAATGTCCGGTCGGCCTCTTCGCCGTTCGTGATCAGCTCGCGAACGCGCAGGCTCGTGCCCATGACTTCGATCGCGGCGACGCGGCCCTGGCCGACACGCGGCATCAGGCGCTGCGCCACCACGAAGCGCAGCGTCTCGGCGAGCCGCACGCGCACGAGCTGCCGGGCGTCACCCGAGAACATGTTGAGGATGCGATTGACGGTCTGCCCGGCGTTGATGGTGTGCAGCGTGCTCAGGACCAGGTGACCGGTCTCCGCGGCTTTGAGCGCAATCTCAACGGTCTCGGAGTCGCGCATCTCGCCGACGAGGATCACCTTGGGCGCTTGCCGCAGCGCCGAGCGCAGGCCGTCGGCGAAGTTCGAGAAGTCGAGCAGGAGCTCGCGTTGGTTGATGATCGCCTTCTTGTGCGGGTGCGCGAACTCGACCGGGTCCTCCAGCGTGACGACGTGGACCGGGCGGTGCTCGTTGATGCGGTCGACGATCGCCGCCAGCGTGGTCGACTTGCCGCTGCCAGTGGCGCCGGTAACCAGCGCCAGGCCCTGCTGCAGCTTGGCGATCTCGCCGACGACCGGTGGCAGCCCGAGCCCCTTGAGGCTGGGCAGGTCGGCCGCGAGTGCGCGCATGACCACCGCCACGTTCCCCTTCACGCGGAAGACGTTGATGCGAAAGCGGCGTCCCGTCGCGGTTTCGTACGCGCAGTCCGCGGCGCCGGTCTCTTCGAGCGTCCGCAGCAGCGCCGGGCTGTCGCGCAGCAGGCCCTTGGCGATGCGGGCGACCTGGTCACCGTTGAGCGGCTCGGTCCGCGAGCCGATCGGGATCGGTCGAAGGCTGCCATCGACCTCGGCATGGGGCAGGCAGCCCGGCGTAAAGTTGAGCTCCGAGGCGCGCGGCTCGCGCTGTAGCAGTCCGTTCAGCAGGACTTCGAGCTTGTCGGCGTCCATTGAGGTTCCTCCCTGCGATAGCGGCGATCAGAGGCGGCGCGGCCCCGTCGAGGTTGGGCGCGGCCCGCCGCCCCCGCCCGCGGGTCTGGGCCCGGCGGTCGGCCGCGGCCCGGCGGCCGGCCGTGCGGTCCGGGGTGCGGCCGGTGGAGTGCCGGGCTTAGCGGTGCCGTCGGCCTGCGCCTTGGCCAGCATCTCCTTGTACTCCTCGGGCACGTTGCGTAGCCGCCCGACGAAGCGTTCCTTTTGCACACAGCGCTCGAACGCGTCGTCCGGGTCGATGACGCCGCGGTTGAGCCATTCGTCGATCGCGTCGTCGAGAGTCTGCATGCCCATCTTGCGGCTCGTCTGGAGCACGTTGATCAGCTGGTGCGTCTTGCCCTCGCGGATCAGGTTGGAGACCGCCGGCGTGCTGAGCATGATCTCGAGCGCCGCGACGACACCGCGCGAGTCGGCGCGTTTGAACAGCGTCTGCGAGATGACGCCCTTGAGCGAGTCGGCGAGGGTGGTGCGGACCTGCTCCTGCGCGTTGGTCGGAAACACGTCGATGATGCGATCGACGGTCTTCATCGCGTTTTGCGTATGCAGCGTGGCGAGCACCAGGTGGCCGGTGGCCGCGGCTTCGAGCGCCAGCGAGATCGTCTCCAGGTCGCGCATCTCGCCGACCATGATGACGTCGGGATCTTCGCGCAGGGCGCCGCGCAACGCCGCTTGGAAGCCCTTCGTGTGGATGCCAACCTCGCGATGGATGACGTTGCAGTTGATGCGCTTGTGCTTGAACTCGATCGGGTCTTCGATCGTGATGATGTGGTCGCGCCGGTGCTTGTTGGCGTAGTCCACGATCGCGGCGAGCGTCGTCGACTTGCCACTGCCGGTGGGGCCGGTCACCAGGACTAGGCCCTTCTCCATCATCGCAAAGCGCCGGCAGACGGACGGCAGCCCGAGCTGCTCGATCGTCATGATCCGGCTTGGGATCTGCCGGAACACGGCGCCGACGCCATCGCCGTGGCGCAGGTAGTTGGCGCGAAAGCGGCCGATGCCGGCCAGCTCGTACGCAAAGTCGACGTCGCCCGTCTCCTCGAACTGCTTCAGCTTGTGCTCGGGGGTGATCTCCGCGAGCATCTCGAGCAGCTCGTCGCTATCGAGCTCCTTGTACTTCACCGGCTCGAGGTCGCCGGAGACGCGCAAACAGGGTGGACACCCGGCCGCCATGTGGAGGTCGGAGGCCCCTTGGGCGTTCATCAGGCGAAAGAAGGCATCGATCCGCGCCATGCTGGTGCATCCCTAAGAGAGGGCCGGACTTCCGATACCTACATCGGTCGTCTGCGACGGCCGGTTTGAGTGAGGACCGTGCGGTGGCGAGGGTGCGGCGGGTGGCTGGGTCTGACCTCGCCGGGGATGGGGCCGTGGCACCGGGCAGCGCTCACGGGCGGAGGCGGACGACGCCGTCGAGCTCGACCCAGCCGCGGTCGGTTTTTTGATCGATCCCGGTCGTAGATTCGGGTTTCCCCGGTGCCCCCCCGGCGCTCCACTGCGTCGCTTTCCGCCACGCCCGGCTTTCGGCCACCACCACCGACTCGGCTCCGCATCCACCATGACTGGCCTCGCTCGTTCTTTACAAACCCCTGGTTGGTGGGCAGGCGTCGGCCTGGCCGTCGCCGTCGCCCTGGTCGCCCGCGAGTTGGCGCAGTGGATCGGCGTCTCGCTGCTGGGCTTCGACAAGAGCCCGATCAGCTCGATCATGGTCGCGATCGCGGTCGGCGTCCTGCTGGCCAACGTCGTGCGGTTGCCCGAGCGCATCACGCCGGGCCTCAGCCTCTGCGCGTCGACCGTGCTCCGGCTCGGGATCGCGCTGCTGGGGGTGCGGCTGAGCCTGCTGGGTGCGGGGCGGATGACGCTCGTGGCGCTGCCCTTCGTCGTCGCCGCGATTGCCGTGGGCCTGGCTGCGGTGGGCGGGCTCGGCCGAGCGATTGGCTTGTCGCGCCAGCTCAGCGGCCTCATTGCCGTCGGCACCAGCATCTGCGGCTGCAGCGCGATTGCCGCCACCGCGCCGCTGATCAAAGCCAAGCAGACGGAGGTCAGCTACGCGGTCGCCTGCATCACCGCGTTTGGCCTCGCCGCCATGTTTGTCTACCCGCTGCTGGCGCACTCGCTCTTCGCCGCCGACCCGGCCCTGGCCGGCTTGCTGCTCGGCACGTCGATCCACGAGACCGCGCAGGTCGCCGGCGCGGGGCTGATGTACGAAGCGCAGTACGACGCGCCGGAGGCGTTGGACATCGCGACGGTGACCAAGCTCGTGCGCAACCTGTGCATGATCGCGGTGATTCCGATCGTCGGCGTGCTGTATGGCTCTGATCGAGATGGGGCGGACGGCTCGCGCCGCGGGCCTCTCGTGCCGTGGTTCATCCTCGGGTTCGCCGGGATGTCGGCGCTGCGCACCGTGGGCGACCTCGGCGATCAGCCGTTTGGGTTCCTGAGCCAGGAGCTGTGGCAGTCCACGATTCAGGCCGTGCGGCACAGCGCCGAGATCTGTCTCCTGGTGGCGATGGCGGCGATCGGCCTGACGACCCGGCTGGCCGGGCTGGTGACGATCGGCGTGCGCCCGTTCTTGCTCGGTCTGTTTGCCGCGGCCTTGGTGGGTGGAGTCAGCCTCGGGCTGATCAGCTTGGCGGCGAGGCCGCTGCTCGAGGCCTTGGGATTGCGAGTCGCGTGATCGTCACCGCCTGCGGTTAGTGGCCAAGGGACAGCCGCTGTGCATTGGTGAACACCGACCCAGCGAAGGGGCCGATCGGTGTTTGTGCGCCTGCCTGCACTGCTAGCTCGAGGCCGGCCAGGCTCGCCGTTGCCGGAATCGGCAAAGCAAGCCGGGCGTTCCCCGTGGCGTTGGTTGAGAACGGCGCGGCCAAAAACAGGGTGGCGGGATCGAGCCAAAGGGTGCACGCACCCAGCGGGACGCTGCCCAGCCCGAGGGACCAGAGCGACGCGCCGACGGCTTGCGGGGGCGCGGCGATGACTTCTAACGCGAAGGCGCCGCGTCCCAACACCGGCAGGCCAAACGCGGCGAGCGCGGGGGCGTGGGGGAGCAGCGTACACCCCGTGCCGACGAGCTCAGTGGTGGCAAGCGTGTCGCCGTTGCCGAACAGACTGATGGCGCTATCCGCGCCGGCGAGCGATGGCGGCTGCGAGATCCCGAGGTGCGAGACGTGCAGTCGGCGGCGCGTGTCGAAGGCCCAGCCGTGGGCGTGCGAGGCGGGCGCCGTGGTCGATAGCGGTCGCCAGTCGGTACCGTCCCACGCCCAAACGTCCGAGCGGATCTGGCCCAGGCCAAACGGGTCGGCGTCGATGCCGCCGTGGAGGAGGACGGCGCCGAGTGTCGGGTCGTAGGTCATGGCGTGGAGTCGACGCGGTGGTGGACTGGTCGCGGGGGCCCGATACAGCCAAGCGGTGCCGTCCCACTCCCACGTGTCGTTGGTGACCGGTGCGCTCGCCGTGTGCCCACCGAAGAGCACGAGGCGTCGTCGCCTCGAGTCGTACGCCATGGCCGAGCCGCGGCGCGCGGCGGGACCCGAGGCCGACGCTCGCGCCCAAGCGGTGCCGGTCCAAGCCCACAAGTCGCCGAAGAGCTGGGTGCGCGAGCCTTGCACACCGCCGTCGCCGCCAAACAAGAACAGCGACTGGCGTTGTGTGTCGTACGCCATCGCCGGTGTGTGGCGCGGTGCCGGCCGCTCGCCCACGGGCTGCTGTTCGATCCACCCGCTGCTGCCGTCCCAAGCCCAAAGGTCGTTTGTGGGGGGCACGAGGGGCCGGCCGTGAAACCACGCCACGAGGCCATCGGCGCCGGCGCTCCCGCCGAAGATGAGCACTTGGGCTCGGGCGGCGTCGTACGCGGTGCCGTGGCGAAAACGTGCCGGAGGTGCCGTGCTCGGTGTTCGTTGATGCCAGCGCACCCCGTCCCATTCCCACGTCGTGCCGAGGATCGGGGTGCGTCGGCCGACTGCTTGGCGAAATGTGGGGCCGAGTCCGCCGAACTGCACCACCCGGTCGCGCGCTGCGTCGTACGCGAGTGGTGCGAACCCTGCCGCCATCGGCCAACCGCCTGCGGCGACTTCGCTCCAGGCGGTGCCGTCCCACGCCCAGGTGTCATTCCGGATGTCGGTCCCGTCCGCACTACCACCGACCAATAGCAGGCGGTCGGTCGTGGGATCGTAGACGAGCTCGTGGCCGGTTCTGGGTCCGGGGGTCGTGCTGGGCGTGAGCTCAGTCCACGAGGTGCCATCCCATTCCCACTGGTCCGCGAGGGGGGGGCCCCCGGCGGCGGGGGTGGGCGCGCCGCCGTAGAGGACGGTTCGCCCTCGACGCGGATCGTAGGTGACACCCGGATCCTTGCGAGGGATCGGTGGGATCGATGCGCTGAGTTGCGTCCAGCGTTGACCATCCCACTCCCAATGGTCGCGGTGCCCGTAGAAACCGCCCCTCGCTCCGCCGATCAGCGCGATGCGCTGCCGGACTCCATCCCAGAACATCTTGTGCCCGCTCCGCGGCGGCGGCATCGCCGGCGCCGGGATCTGCTCCCAACGTACGCCGTCCCACTCCCAGGTCTCGGCGAGTACCGTGGTCCCACCGAGGCGTGAGCCAAAGAGCACGACGCGCCCGCGCCGCGGGTCGAACGCCATCGCGTGTGTCTGGGTCCCGGGGGTGGTGCCGAGCACCAGCCGCCGCCACTCGGCGCCGTCCCATGCCCAGGTCGCTGCCACCGGAGCGGGTAGTACGGCGAGCACCCGGGAGCGCGCGGCGTCGTAGGTCATGGCGGTGCCCGTCGCCCAGGGCGGCTCGGTGCCGGTGCGCGAGACCCAGCTGACCCCGTCCCATTCCGCGGTCGTCGAGGTCGCGAAACCGCCGGCCACCACGACGCGTTGGCGGGCGGTGTCGGCCGCGGCACCAAACGTCATCCGAGGCGTCAGCCCTTGCCGTATCGACCAGTCTTGGGCGGTCGCGATGCTGGAGAGCGCGATGAGGGTCGCCCCGCAGAGCTGCCGGCGCCAGGGTTCGAGGGAGGGCATCGCCCCATGTTCCCATGAGCCTCCGACCCCGTCTCAACGGGCGGCGAATCGCGGCATTGGGCACGCGGTCGTCAGCCCCCGACGTCGTAGCCACGTTGGTGTGGGGGCTTGCGGCGCGAGAGGCGACGTCGCTACTCGACCGCGATCTGATGCAGGACCGGTTCGCTGCCTACCTGCACGGGGATCGAGTCCCGCAGGGCGCCGCGGTCGAGGACGCGCAGCACGTAGCTTCCGGCGGTGACGCGCACGCGCCAAGGCCAGGAGAAAGACCGGACGGCCTCGGCATGGACGACCCAACCCGCCGTGTCGACGAGCTCGAGGCGAAAGCGTCCCGACTCTTCGATGCGGTGGTCGACGGTCACTTGGACGCCGCGTCGAAGCAGGAGGTCGGCGCCGTCGACGCCTCCTTGGCTGGTGTCCACGTGGCGTCGGGCCGGCGCGTGGCCGGACGCGGTCGCCTCGATCACGTGCGGGCCGCGGCCGAGATCGTCAAAGCGGTAGGAGCCGTTGCGCCTCGTGCGGACGGTCGCGGCCTCGGAGGGTTCGAGCGGCCGGCCGGTGGGGCGACACACGAGCTTGGCGCGCGCGGGCTCGCCGTCGGCATCGAGTACGCGACCGGCGACGGCCGCGCGGCGCGCGACGTGCACCGTGCCCAGATCCAACAACTGCCCCGGCACCAGCTGGATCGGCTGCCGATAGCTCTCGTAGCCGCGAGTCGCGAGCTCCATGGACCACTGTCCGGTGAGCTGATCCACGAGATCAATGCGCCCGTCGCGGTCGGTGAGTTCGCTGGGGCCCCGGCGCGCCTCGGGCTCGCGATCGACGAGCACGAGCGCCGCGCCGTGAAGTGGCTGGCCGGTGTCGCCGTCGACGAAGCGGACTCGCAGGGAGGCGAGCTCGCGGCGTACGCGTTCGAACGGCAGAACCAAGACGACTTGCTCGGTGGCGCGCGGCACGTGCACGCTGGCAAGGACACGGCCGCGCAGCACCGCGTTGACGTAGACGGGGGGCAAGCCGTCGAGCTCCACTGTGGCGACGATGCTCCGCTCGCTGGCCACGCCGGGCGCGCCGCGTTGGTCGTAGCAGACCCCGGCCGTCGACGCGGCCTCGCTCACGGCGGTGGCGCGATCCCAGGTCGGCACGATCCCGAGGTCGATCCGTCGGCCCGGCAGCTCCTTGGCGATCACGTCGGTCAGGGGTTCGCCGCGCGCGGTCTCGAGCCGGACGTCGAAGCGGCCGGCGGGCAGCACCACGTCGTGCCGGGCGCTGTCGATCGCGCTGGAGAGCTCGAGCTCGGACTCGTGGTCGACGTAGCCGGGCGCGAGGACCGACGCGAGCCACTGGCCCGGGGCGACGTCGGGCAACGTGTAGTCGGCACGTCCGCGCAGTCGCGCCACGTGGACTCGGCCTTGGTCGTCGAGCAGCACGAGCTTGCCGCGTCGGACCGGGTTGCCGGCAGCGTCGGTGATGGTGCCGCTGAGAGTGATCCCCGCCAGGGCGCGTCGATGCGCGCTCGGTGGTGCGGCTGATGCCGCGCGTGTGGCGCCGTCCTCGCCCGCGACGGAGTCGGTGGGCGCTGCGGTGGCGCTTGTTGCGTCGCCGTGTGGGTGAGCGGTGGGGGCGGTTGCCGCCGCCGCGGGGTCACCTCCTGTGGTGAGCTCCGGGGCGCCGCGCGTCGACGCCAGCGGGGTCGCGAATAGCACCAGGCCGCCGAGCAAGAGCACGGCAGCCAGCAGCGCGATCAGGAGCAGCGGACGCGGCATCGGCAGGGAGCTCGCTTGGGCGCCTCGCTGGCGACGGTGGCCGGTTGCAGCCCTCGCCGCCAGTTCGGCTGGACTTGATCAGAACTCGCGCTTGCGCTTGCCGTCGCTGCGCTTGTCCCTCTTGACCCGCGGCAGCCGCCGGTTGTTGGCCTTCTCGGCCGCCGCGCGATCGGCGTGCTCCACCGCTCTCTGCTCCTCCGCGGCCTTTCGGGATTCGTGGAGCCGGCGCTCCCACTGCGCGACGATCTCCTTGATCTCGGCTTCGGACTTGCCGCTGGCGCGGAGTCGCTCCAGGCGCTGCTTCAGGCCGGCGCGGAGGTTGCCCCGGCGGTCGACAAAGCTGCGTTCCTCGCGCGCGCGCTCGGTGTGCTCCTTCTTGGCCAACACCTCGCGAATTTGGTCTGCCGACAGGCCCTTGGCGCGCATGTCGGCGATCCAGGTCTCGCGGGCTCGATCGTGCTCACCGCGCGCCGCGCGCTCGCGCCGGCGTCCTTCGGTGTCGCGCTCCTTGGCCAGCATGTCCTCGAGCGCGGCCTTCACCTCGTTGTCGGAGAGCCCTGCGGCGCGGAGCTTCTCGGCTTTGGCGCGGATCTTGGCGCGCTTGGCCTTGGCACTCTCGGCCGCTCGCTGGTCCGCCGCGACTTCGGCGTTGTGCATCTTGCGGCGCAGCTTGCCGAGGACCTTGTGGATCTCCTCGTCGGACTTGCCGGCGGCGCGCATTGCCGCGAGCTTCTCCTCGAGTTCAGCGTGTTGGAGGCGCACCTCGGCTCGGGCATCGCGCGCGCGGCGCCGCTGGCCGGTCGCTTTGTCGGCCTTCTTGCTGCTCTTGTCCTTGAGACGTCCGACCAATCGCTGGATCTCTTCGGGGGAGAACCCTTCGGCCTCGAGCTTGCGCACCAGGGCGCGGCGGTCACCGGCCTTGGCGTCGCGCTTGCGTCGCAGCGTTCCCCGCTTGACCGGGTCCTGTGCTTGGTCGGCGCGAGGCAGACGTTGTTGGTCCTGCGGCAGCGGCGCTCCGGCCGTCAGGGCGGACGCGGCCGCGCTGAGGCTGAGGGCGCAGAGGGCTGCGGCAATCCACTTGCCACTGCGACGGCCGCGCGGCGTGGGCGAAGTCGTGTCGATCAGTCGAGTCATGCGGGTCATCAGAGAGCCTCCTTGGGCAGCCATGGCGGGGCGGACTGGCGCATCGCGCAGCTCGTCCAAGACGAGGAGCGCCCGCACATAGCACGGGGTGTCGCCGCTCATCTGAACGGCTTGGTCGTCACAGCAATACTCGCGCTCGGCGCGCAGGCGGCTCGAGAGCCACCAGACCGCCGGGTGGTAGAACAACAGCGACTCCACCAAGGTCTGCGCGAGGTTTACGAAGTAGTCACAGCGGCGCACGTGCGCCAGCTCGTGGATGAGCACCGCGCGTAGCTGCGCCGCGCTCAGGCCAGAGAACGCGACGGCCGGCACCACCACGATCGGCTGCAGCCAACCGATCACCAGTGGGCCGAGCGCCCGAGTGGTGCTGCGCAAGCGAACCGGCCGGCGAATGCCCATGCGCGCGCAGAGCTCCGTCACCGACGCCTGCCACGCGGGGGGCGCGTCGGTGGCGTGATGCCGCACCAGGCGCCAAGCGCTCAGCCACTGCAGCAAGGTGCGCGTGAGCAGCAGCGCGACGCCGGCCGACCATGCGAGGACCAACCAAGGCAGCGCGCGCGATGCATCGAGCCACCCCGCCGCGGCGCCGAGCAGCGCTGACCCCACCGTCGCGTCGGCGGGAGTGGCCGCCGCGCCGCGGCTCACGACGAGCAGCGTGATCAGCGGTAGCCCGAGCATCGCGAGCATGCCGCCGCAGCTCACCAGGTAGCGCAGCCGCGGGTTGGCCTCGCGGAGACTGTCGAGGACCAGGGCGAGGACCAGGGCGACGACTGCGCCCTGCCACACGAAGTGCAGCAGCGTCCAGCCGAGGGCCTCGACGATGGGGGTCGACCCAAAGGCGAATGCGATCATGGCGTGCCCTCCTCCAGGCGATCCAACAAAGCGCGGATGCGCTGTCGCTCCTCTGGGGTGGTCTTCTTCGCCGAGAGTGCCTGCAGCACGAGACTGCTGGGCGATCCGCTGAACGCGCGGTCGAGCAGGTCACGCAGCAGTTGCCGCTGCGTGTTCTTCTCGCTGCGCACCGCCCGGTACACCTGCGGCCGGACGGTCTCGTCGCGCCGCACGAGACCCTTGTCGGTCATGATTTGCATCAGCTTCAGCACCGTCGTGTAGCCGCTCTTGCGCTGCTCGTTGAGCTGCTGATGCACCTGGCGCACCGTGCTTGGACCGCGCTGCCAGAGGATCGCCAGGATCTCTAGCTCCGCGTCGGTCGGTCGTTTTTCGGCTGCGATGATCGCCTCCTGGGTGATGTGGCTGACAGGCGGGTCCGCTGTGGCGCTCTCGCCGTCGGTCCCACTCTACGTTTGCATCGGTCAAAATATCACGAAGACTTTCGTCATTTTGACGAAGGAATTCGTCATTGCGGACGAGCGCCCGGCCGCGCTGGGCCGTGCCTCCCGGCGCGGCCGGCGGCGGCGCGGCGGCGTTTTTTGGAGGGGGTTGTCCGGATCGGCGGCGGCACGGTTCATTAGGGAGTGCCCCAGGCCGTGAGATTGCCATGCAGATTCGGACCGTGCTCCTTCTCGTCGCGTTTGCCGCGCCTGCCGTCGCGCAGCGCGCGCAGATCGGCAACATGCGGCCGTCGTCGATCGCCTCTGACGCGACGCAGATCGATGCGGTGATGTCGGCCAGCGATGGGAGGTTCGGCGCCGAGCTCTGGCGTTGGGACAGCGTGATGCAGCGGGCCGAGCTCCTGCGCGACTTGCGGCCGGGGTCGCCCAGTTCGTTTCCGATTCGCGTCACGCGCGCCCGGGCGAGTGGCCCGGAGGTGTTCTTCGTCGCCAACAACGGGCTGACCGGTCGGGAGCTGTATTACTACGACGGCACAGGTTCATCGGCCCGCGCGCCATTGCGGGACATCTATCCCGGGATCAGGGGGGGCGATCCAGCGGGCATGACCACGCTGCCGTCCCTCGTCACGATCTTTAGCGCCAAGGACGACGTGAACGGTCGTGAGCTGTGGCGGACAGACGGCACGACCAGTGGCACGGCGCTGGTCGCCGATCTGCGGTCGGGCACCGAGAGCTCGGCGCCGTATGGCTTCACGGTGCTGGGCTCGCGCGTCATCTTCGCGGCCACCACCAGCGCTGGCACCGAGTTGTGGGCGAGCGACGGAACGCTGGGTGGCACGGGCATGGTGCGCGATCTCTGGACCGGCAGTAGCAGCGGCCTGCCCAACAGCTCGAGCCCGCGTGGGTTCGTGGCGGTGCCGCCGTTTGTGTACTTCGCGGCCAACTCGCCGGCCGGCCGCGAGCTGTGGCGGACCGATGGGTCGTTCGCCGGCACCACTCAGGTCGTCGATCTCGCTCCCGGCGCCGCGAGCTCCAATCCCGAGGACTTGACGACCGGGACGGCCGGCGTCGCGTTCACTGCGGACGCCGGTGGCGGCCGGCAGCTGTATCTGCGGGATACGGGCGGCGTCATCGCGCCGGTGACCGGCTTCGTCGGTGGTCAAGGGCGCACGATCAACCATGTCACGGCGGCGGCGACCGGCGTTTTTTGGTTCGTTGCCGACGACGGGGCGGCAGGTCGGGAGCTGTGGCGCACGACCGTGTCGGCCACCTCATCGCGGCAAGTCGTCGATTTGCGCGCGGGACCCGCGGGTTCGCGTCCGCGTCACCTGACGCCGTGGTTTGGCTCCGTCATCGTGCGTGCGAACGATGGCTTTGGGGCGGGCGAGGAGCTGTTCAGCATCGGCTTCGGCGGCGCGGTCACACCGCTTTTGGACATCTGGCCCGGCGCCGATTCGTCGCGCTCGTCGTTGCCGGTACCGATGGGCACCAGCACGTTGTTGTTTGCCGCCGAGGACGGCTTTAGCGGGATCGAGCTCTGGGAGATCCAAGGCAACCCACCTTCGGTTTCGCGCCTCACCGACCTCGACGGGGACGTGCCGTTGCCCGAGTTGCAGCTACAAGAGGGGCCGGGGTTCCTGCAGATCATGGTCAGTGCGGCCCCGCCCAGCGCGCCCGGCGTGCTGTTGCTCGGGGTTGCGCCTTCACAACCCCTGCCGCTCGGCTTCCTGCGCGGCGCACTGCTGATCGATCCGTCGGTCATCGGCACGATCCCGCTGTTCACGGACCCCGGCGGTCGCTTCAGCATCGGGTTCCCCGGACCGCCGGAGCCGGGGGCTCCGCTCGGGCTGCAGGCCTTCGTGCTGGGCAACACTCGGATCGAGGCGAGTGGCCTCACGGTCTGGAGTACCGGCCAAGGGCTCATCCCGCGCCTGCCGCGTCCGGGCGCCGCCGCCGCGGTCGCGGCCACGGGTCGGGGTTCGTTCAGCGACGACACGGGTGAGTACAAGATCGTGGCGGAGCGCACCGACACCGATCCGGGCAACGCCTACGTCGCTTTGGTCGTGGTCGACGCCGAGGGCAACCTGGCGCTGGAACGAGTGCGGACGGTCGTCTCCGGTGATCGGATCGAGTTCGAAGGCGACATCCGTGATCTGCTGTCGCCCATGGACCCGTTCGATCCACCGGTGACGTCGATCCAGGTGCGGATCTACTCGACCCCGCCGGCGGACGCCGACTTGGAGGATGGCACGGTCGTTTGGGAATCGTACTGCTAGGTTGCGACGCCGATGGCGACCAAAGGGGGTGAGCGGCTGCGCCGCGCGATCGACGTGCACTGTCGATTCTTGCGGGGCGAGCTGGGGCAAGACGCGCGCACGGTGCTGGCCGAACACGAAGAGCTGCGCGAGTTTTTGGAACCCATGTTGTTCGCCGACGAGACGGACCACGGGTCCGGCGACGGGGCGGACTTCGACGAGAGTGACGTGCGCGAGCCGGCGCCGCGTGCCCTCGGTGACTTCGACCTGCTGCGGGAACTGGGCCGTGGCGGGATGGGCGTGGTCTACGAGGCGGAGCAGCGCTCGCTCGGGCGGCGCGTCGCGCTGAAGCTCCTGCCATCGCACTTCGCCGTCTCGCCCCGCTCGGTCGCGCGGTTCCGGCGCGAGGCGGCGCTGGCTGCTGGGCTCGACCACCCGGGGATCGCGCGCGTCTACGCCCTGGAGGAGACCGATGGTCAGTTCCATCTGGCGCTGGAGCTCATCGACGGGGTGCCGCTCGACCGGGTGATCGCGGCGCTCGCCGCGATCGAGCCACGGCCCCGCGACGCGGCCGTCGTGGGCCGCGCCGTGGCCGAGCTGCACGATGCGTCGAGCGCGCGTGCGTCGAGCGAGCCGCTGGCCGCAGAGGCATGGCGCGGCAGCTACGTTCGTGCCGCCGTCGACCTGGTGCGCCAGGCCGGCGAGGCGCTCGAGCACGCGCACAGCCGCGGCGTCGTGCACCGCGACGTCAAGCCGGGCAACCTGTTGGTCACCCCGGCCGGCGTCGCGGTGCTCACCGACTTTGGACTGGCCAAAGACCTAGCCGGCGTCGGCCTGACGCAGACCGGTGAGTTTGCCGGCACCTACCACTACGCCGCGCCCGAGCAGATCAGCGGCAACCTGCGCGCGGTGGATGCGCGCAGCGACGTGTTTTCGTTGGGCGTGACGCTCTACGAACTGCTGGCCCTGCGGCGACCGTTCGATGCGGATTCCGTCGCCGAGCTGCAGCGGCAGATCGAACGGGAAGAGCCGCTCGACGTGCGTCGCCTCAACGGCCAGGTGGACCGCAACCTCGCGGCGATCGTCGGTCGGGCGTTGGAGAAGCAGCCGGCGCAGCGCTACCTGAGCGCCGGCGACATGGCCGCGGACCTGGCTCGGTTCGCGCGCGGTGAGCCGGTCTCCGCGCGACCGGTGCCCGCGCCGGTGCGCGCGGCGCGGTGGGCGCGGCGGCATCCGCTGGCGGCGTCCTTCGTGGCGGTCTTGGTGGTCAGCACCGTTGCCGTGACCGGGTTTGCGGTGCATGCGGCGCAAAGCGCGCGGACCGCCGCCGACGCCCTGTCGCGGTTCGACCGTTTGCGAGTCGGGGCCGTCCTTGCCGGAGCGCAGCGGCGGGCTGCCGAGCCGATGGTGCCGGGGGCGAGTCAAGCGCGCGTGTGGGACGAGCTCGTGGAGATCGCCGAACGCGAGCTTCTGCCGGCGATCGCGGGCCACGAGGAGCGGCTGGCCGAGTTGCGGGCGATGGGGCAGTGCCGGCCGTTGGGGGTCCCGCGCCAGAGCGATCGCGGACCGCATGCCGCGGCGCCGCGGCTCGAGCGGCTGCAGAACGAGGCGCGCCGGCTGACCGCAGAGCTTGCGTCCTACGGAAGCGTGCAAGCGCCACGCCTGCCCACGGCGTTTAGGCGTCGCTTTCAGCGTCGGCTCAGCACGCTGCATGAAGAGGCTGCTGCGCTCGAGGAGGCGATCGCCGACTCGGCCCGCGTCGACATTCGCGAGCCGCGCGCGCGCTTCCTTCACGACGAGCTCGAGAACCAACTAGTGAGCCTCCGGGCGTTCGCCGCCGAAGAGCTGCCGGACTGGCGCTTTCGCCGCGACTGGGTGCTGCAGACGATCGCCGACGTCGACCTGCACGCGGCGCGCTGGCGGGAGGCTGCGGCGCGCGTCGCCGCGGAGCCCCGGTACCGCGGTCTGCGGCTGGCGCCGCAGCCAGGGCTGGTGCCGCTGGGCCCCGATCCGGACAGCGGCCTCGAGGAGTTTGGGCACCGGATCCTCGACGAAGAGATCCCCGAACGCGACGCCGACGGTCGTCTACAGCTGAGCCTGTCGCACGGCGTCGTCTTCGTGTTGGTCCCGGGCGGCGACCGACACTTCAAGTGGGCCAAAGGCGAGGTTCGGCTGGCGCCGTTCCTCTTGGCCAAGCACGAGATGAGCCGCGCGCAGTGGGCGCGCCTGGCGCGCGGCATCCGCGGTCTGCGGTTGCGTGATGGTGGCATCTTTGACGTGCGCAACGCCACCCAGCCTGCCAAGCCCGCCAACGCAGTGACCTGGTACATGTGCGAGGCGCTACTCGAGCGCTACGGGCTCGTGCTGCCTACCGAAGCACAGTGGGACCACGCACTCGCGCTGGGCGAGCCGCCTCCCATCGTGGATGTCGCCGCGTGGGCAGCGCAGGCCAACGTTGCCGACGAGACGTACGGCCAGGCGCGACAGCGCGAGCGCGTGATGCCGTTCGATGACGGCTTCGTCGGTCTGGCGGAAATCGACGCGATGGCGCCCAATCGGCTTGGCGTGCACCAGATGCTCGGCAACGTGCGCGAGTTCTGCCGCGATCCGTACATCGTGGAGCCAGAGCTACGCGACGGCGATGGCCTGGCAACCACCGGAGCATGGACCCGCGGTCTGCGGGGTCTGCGCGGCGGGTCGTGGCTCGACAGCGACCACCACTGGATTACCGGCCGCGTCGAGGTCGTGCCGCCCGGCGCGGCGGCGCGCAACACCGGCCTTCGGCCGGTCCGGCCGGTGCGCGGGGAAACGGAGTAGCATGATGTCGCGTACCGTGGACAGGGCCATGTCCGATTCGATCGAGCAGCTGCTGCAGCGCTGGCACGACGGCGACGAGACGTCGTTTGACGCGATCGTCGAGCGCGTCTTGCCGTGGTTGCGGCAGCACGTGCACGGTCGGCTGGGTGCGCGGCTGCGCGGCAAGATCGAGACGGTGGATGCAGTGCAGGACGCCGTGCTCGCGTTCATGCGAGACAGCCCACGGTTCGTGTTGGCGGACGAGGGGCACCTGCGGGCGATTCTGGCTCGGGTCGTCGAGAACGTGCTGCGGAACCACCACCGCTACTTCATGGCCAAGCGGCGGGAGTTGGCGCGAGAGCGGCCGTTGCCCAGCGGTTCGTCGGTGCGCCTCGATCGCGGTGCGCCTCGTGGCACGCCGAGCCAGGCCGCAGCCAACGATGAGGAAGAGGCCCTGCTGCGTCTCGCCCTTGAAGTCATGGAGCCGATCGAGCAGCGCATCGTCTGCATGCGCGTCTACGACGACCTCTCCTACGTCGAGATCGCGCACCAGCTGGGTTTGAAGGAGGACGCGGTGCGCAAGCGGTTCCAGCGGGCGATGCCGAAGCTCACGGCCAAGGTGATGTGCCTGCGCGACAACGACATCGCCGGGTTTGTCGCTACTGAAACGTGATGCGTCCGGGCTGCGACGCGCCCCAAGTCGTTTGCTCAGTATCGACCGCGAGTACCGCTACGCGCAGCTGCAGTCCGGACAGCGCGGGGAGTCCGGGGTGCCGCAGAGCGATGCCACTCACCGCGGCTTCGTAGAACGGGAAGCCCTCGGGGTAGATGTTGGGGATCGATCCCGCCGAGCCCGACAGGAGGCCAAAGAGCCCGCTGCGCGCTGATTCGACGGCGACGCCGTCTAGCGCCAAGGGCAGGGTGATGCCGCCGGGGAGGGGGCTGGTGCCCGGGGCGAGGCCGAGCATGAGCAGGAACAGCGGATCGCCGCTGCTGGAAGCCGCGAAGTCGGTGAGCGAGGCGCCCATTTCGAGCGGCTTGGCGCGGGTGATATCCTGGCCCCCGAGCAGGTGCAGCTCGACGCGCGCGCCCAGCGGCCGGATGCCGTTGGTGGTGACGACGCGGCGGCCGACGCCGGGATCGTCGTAGGTGACGTACACTTCGTAGGGGGCCTCCGCCAGTCCGGGGGAGGGGAGTGCCACCGAGGTGACGCCGCCGCCGCGCACGGTCACGCCGTCCAGGTCGAGGGTCGCCAACGCCAGGCCGCTGCCTGGCGCCCGCAGCTCCAGGCGATCGCCCGGGCCAAACGTGTGGGGTTCGGTCCCCACATTGGCGACCTCCCAAGTCGTGTTGGTCGGGTCGGTGAAGTCGTGGGCGTGGGCGCGCTGTGGCCAGCGGACGGTCGAGGGGTAGACGCTGAGCTGCCTCGCGTCCGCCGCGGGTGCGACGATGTTCAGGCGCGCCGCGCCTCGGTTGCCCCAGACAAACACGACGGTGTAGCTGCCGGGCTCGGTCGGCGTGAGCAGCGGGATGTCGATGAACTGCCCGGGGAGCATCCCCCGCGGCGAATCGCACACCTGGCCGGGGAGCAGGGTGGTCGGCAACCCGGGGATGGCCAAGCCGTTGCTGACCAGCTCGCCGGTGTGGCGCAGGACCCGCAGCCCACAGGAGCGCGGGAAGAAGAACGGCTGGCCCGTGTCGTTGGTCACGCGCACGATGACCGCATCGCCCGGACCAGCAGTGGGCGGGTCGACGCGCACAGTCTGGCTGTGCAGCGCGGTCACCGCGGTGAGGGTCACGGCAAGTCCGAGTGCCGCGCGACGGCCGGGTGAAGAAGGCAGATGCATGCTCATGGGATCCTCGGGCGTGGGACAACCCTAGGGGGTCGGGGGCGTGGTCACCCTAGCGGGTTGGGAGGCCATGATCCGCGGGCTGGGAAACGATCCCCGGGACGCCTGCCGCGTTGCGGTCGGCCGGGGGAAATCTCGGTTCGGGGGAGCAACTGGCGGAGGCGCCGGTGCTAGGGGGGCCGTGCTCGACACTCCCTGGAATCACAGAGCCCTTTGCCGCGGCTTTCTCGTCGCCTTGGGCCTCGTGGTTGTCCCGGCGCGCCCGTCGGCGCAGCAGGCCAACAACATCTCGCTGGAGGCGCACCTGCCTCTGCCTCCCTGCACCACCGCGGACGTCACCGCGATGGGGGACTACGTGTACTTGGCGCGGCGCCACCTCGGGTTCTCGGTCGTCGATGTCCGTGACCCGCAGAATCCGGTGCTGACGACCATTGCGCCACCGGGCTACCCGTTGCTGCCATCGCAGACGGGGGTCAACGACGTCAAGACCGACGGCAAGTACCTCTATTGCTCGGACGAGGGCTCGCCCAATGGGGCCGGCGTCTTCATCTACAACTTGCAGGGCAACCCCATGAATCCGTCGCTGGTCTCGATGCTCGGGACCGGCGTGCAGCCGCTGCGAGTGCACAACCTGTGGGTCGACGGCACGACGCTCTATGCGCAAAGGCGCATGTACAACATCGCGCAGCCGTTCTCGCCGGCCTACATGGGAGATCTGACCAGCGGTTTCGTGCACGACATCATCGTCATCGACAACCGCGCCTACGTGTCGAAGTGGCGGGGCGGGATTGAGATCCTGGACGTGACGAACCCGCGGCGGCCGATTCAGCTGGGGTCAGTGCTCTATCCCGGGGCGGTCACCCACAACATGTGGCCCAGTGAAGATGGGCGTTTTCTCTTCACAACCGATGAGCGGGCCGATGGCGATGTGCGCGTATGGGACATCTCGCAGCTGCCGAACATCCGGCAGGTCGCCGCGTGGCGGACGGGGCCGCCGGGCTCGGTTGTGCACAACGCGCACGTCTCGGGCGACCTGCTGTTCGTCACCTACTACCGGGAGGGGCTGCGGGTCTTGAACATCAAGGACCCGTTGCGGCCCGTCGAGATCGCCTACTACGACACCTACCCGGAGACCGGGCTTGGCTGCAATGGCGCGTTCTCCGGCGCGTGGGGCGTGCACCCTTGGCGGCGTGATCTGGTGTTCGTCAGCGATCTTCAGAGCGGGGCGTACATCCTTCGCGTGCATCCGATCGCCGAGTCGTTGCTGCCCAGCGCGACGGTCGTGCCGGCGGGCGCGGCGTTCGATCTGCAGTTGTCGTACGGCAACTTGACGGAGGCGACGCTCGACGCGTTCAGCGTCGTCACGCTCTCCGCGGTGGACGGCGCGCCGTCGTTCCTGCCTCTGTTCTGGGAGTTTCGCTCGTTTCAGCCCCGCGAGGCAAGCGTGCAACACCTGCCGATTCCGGTGCCGCCGGGGGTACCGGCGGGGTTGACGATGCGCTTCTCCGCGCTGACGGGTCTGGCGAGCCCGGTCCTGCTGTCGACACAGCTCGACGTCGACGTGACGGTCGGCGGCGACTGACGTCGCGTCCGGCCGCGGCCCGGCGGCTACTGCTGTTGCTCGTTCGTGTCCGCGTCCGACGCCGGCAGGGGTGTGTTGGTGGCCGGCGAGGCCGTCGGTTGCCGGTCGCGCCGCGCGCCCTGCATCAGATGGTCGACCCGCTCGAAGAAGCCTTGGAGCGCTTGGAGGTCGACTTCGCTGGGTTCGTCGTTCGGATCGATCACGTCGCTCTCGACCTCGCTCCACGCCAGTGGGTCGAGCCGCCGCGCCAGGCTTTCGTGCTCGCGCGACGCCGCGTCGCGACCCAGGCGGCGCAGCAGCGTCGCCGCGGCGCGGTGGACGAGGGGGTCGCCGTGATAGGTGTCGCAGGCGGTCTCGATCTCGCGGACGGCCCCGGCGCGGTCGCCCTCGAGGGCGAGCAGCCGCGCGCGGGCGATGGCGGAGCGCGAGTCCAGGCTCTCAAGCTGGTCGAGCACGCTACGGGCCCGCGCCAAGATGCTGGCGCGATCCTCGCCGGCCGACTCGGCGAGGTCGACGAGCGACTCCGCGACCAGGCACTGTGCGTCGTGTCCGCGGTCGACGGCGAGCAGCGCGGTGAGGTCCTGCAGCATCCGCTGCCGGGCTTCGGCGCCCGGCAGATTCCGGAGGGTGTCGATACGGAAATACAGCACCGCCAACGAAGCGCCGCCCCGATAGCGGGCCGCCGCGTCGAGGTCGTGGAGAGCTTCGGCGAAACGTTGCAGCCGGTGCTGCGCCTGGCCGCGCACGAACCAGGCGAGCGCCAGCGCGGGTGCTTCGGCGATGACCTCGGTGGTGGACTCGACCGCCGCCTCGAGGAGGCCTCGGCGCGCCTCGGGCGACAGGGGGCGCAGCTGGTCGTCGTGCAGACCCGACGCCATCGCGATCTTGTTCTCCGCCTCCTGAACCCGCGCCTTGAGGCGGTCGAGCCGCCGCTCGCGGAGCAGACCGAACGCGCCGAGGCTGAGCGCGACCGTGGCCAGCGCGAACGCGCTCAGGGCCGGGCGTCGCGCCGCCGAGCGCCACAGCCGTTGTGCGGGACCTGGCCGCCGGGCGAGCACACGCTCGCCGCGCAGCGAGCGTTCGAGGTCTTCGGCGAGCTCTTGGGCTGAGCCGTAGCGCTGCGCTGGGTCCTTCTCCAGCGCCTTGAGCACGATGGCCTCCAGCGCCGCTGGCAGATCGTGCCGCAGCCGTCGCGGCGGCACCGGTTCCTCCTCCAGCACCGCCCGAAGCACCGCCTGCGCGTTGTTCGCGGCGAACGGTGGGTGGCCCGCAAGCAGCTCATAGAGCGTCGCACCCAGGCCGTAGACGTCCGACCGGGTGCCAATGGCGCCGCGATTGCCGACCACTTGCTCGGGCGCCATGTACATCGGCGTGCCGACGATCGAGCCACTCTCGGTCATCGAGCCGTCACCCGACTCGCGCGCCAGACCGAAGTCGGTGATGGCCGCGCGGCCGTCGCGGCGCAGCATGATGTTGCCGGGCTTGACGTCGCGGTGGAGCACGCCCTGCTCGTGCGCGAACTGCAGCGCTCGGGCGATCGTGGCGCCAATCTCGGCGGCCTGTTGCACTGGGAGCGGGCCGATGGCCAAGCGTTCGTCGAGGGTGATGCCCTCGACGAACTCCATCGCAAACCAATGCAGGCGCCCGCGCTGGCCGTGCTCGAACGCGCGCACGATCGCGGGATGCTGCACCCGTGCCATGAGCTGCGCTTCCCGCACGAACCGCGTCAGAGAGCGCTCGGCGAGGGTTAGGCTCGGCGGTAGGACCTTGAGTGCGACGCGAACGTCATCGGCCTCGCGGCGCGCCTCGAACACCACGCCCATGGACCCCTGACCGATGAGGCGCACGATCTGATAGCCCGGCACGTCGCAGGCAAAGCCCTCGTCGGTCGGCCACGCCGAATTGGGGCGTTCGGGTGGCTCGGGTCGGGCCGGGTGGTTCAAGGCTCTGGTCGCGCTTCGCGCGCCGCCTCCTGAATGCGCAGTAGTTGATGGAGCAGGGGCTGGAGGTCGACCAGGCGCAGCATGTTGGGGCCGTCGGACGGGGCCTGGTCGGGGTCTTCGTGCACTTCCGTAAACAGACCGTCCACGCCGCAGGCGACGGCCGCCCGCGCCAGGTACGGCACTTTGGTTCGGTCACCACCGGTGCGGTGTCCGTCACCTCCGGGTCGTTGCACCGAGTGCGTCGCGTCGAAGATCAAGGGCTGGCCGCAATCGCGCATCACGGGGAACCCGGTGAAGTCGACGACCAGGGTGTTGTAGCCAAAGCACGAGCCACGCTCGGTGATCAACACGTCCCGGTGGTCGGCGGCGGCCATCTTGTCGATGATCTGGCGCACTCCGTCGGGCGCGAGGAACTGGCCCTTCTTGACGTTTACGGCTTTGCCGGTGGCCGCGGCCGCCGTGAGCAAGTCGGTTTGGCGGCACAGGAACGCAGGGATCTGCAGGCAGTCCACGGCCTCCGCCGCGGCGGTCGCCTGCTCGGGCGAGTGGACGTCGGTCAACACCGGCAGGCCCAGGTCGCGGCGTACCTCGTCCAGGACGCTGAGGCCTTCCTCTATGCCGAGGCCCCGAAAGCTGCGGATCGACGTGCGGTTGGCCTTGTCGTAGGAGCTCTTGAAGACGAGCGGCACGCCGGCCTCGCGGCAAATGCGGCTGATCGCATCAGCGTGGCGAAGAGCCGAGTCCCGGCTTTCGATGACGCAGGGGCCGGCAATCAGGGCGAACGGTGCCCCGCCACCAAACAGGACGGGGCCGACCGAGACGGAGCGGGGGCGCGTGGTCATGGGCGACCCCGATGCTATCTCGGTGCGGGTGGGGAGTTGCGCCTCGGCGCCGGAAAGGCCGTGGATCAGGCGTCGACGGCCGGTACCAGGAGGCGGATCGCCCGACCCGTTAAGCCGACGTCCAGCGGCGTGGTGCCCACGTGACCGCCGTCTAGGTGGAATGGCTCTGGCGCACCCGCGCTGTGGATTTGCACCGGACCGGCGGTCTCGATTTGGGTGTAGTCCCGGCCCGGGCGCAGCCGTCCGAGCGTGCCGGCGAGCATGATCCGCAACCAGGTCCACTTGCTTCGCGCCGGGAAGCACAGCACCTGCAGCAGTCGCGCGGCGGGGCCGATGCTCGGAAAGTGCACCGGTCCGGCGTAGTTCGGAATCAAAGTGACCAGGACTTGCGCCAGATGCTCGAGCGGTGGCTGGCCGGGCACCACCACCGAGAGGTCCGCGAGCGGCTCGCCAAAGAACTCGCGCACCCCGGGCACCAGCCACTGCAGCTTCCCGCCGCGCCCGCCTGACCGGGCGCGCACGGCCTCGACGCGATGCACGATGCGCGCGTCCAGGCCGATGCCCGCGAACAAGAAGAAGCGGCGTTCACCGCACGAGGCGAGGGGGTGGTCGACGACGTGCCCGCCCAGGATGGCGTCGGCGGCTGGCGCCGGCGCGCGCGGGAGGCCGACGTCCTGGGCCCACACGTTTGCGGTGCCCGAGGGCAACACCGCGAGCGGTAGCTCTAGATCGCCGAGGCCGTTGATCACGTCGTGCACCGAGCCGTCGCCGCCCACGACAGCGAGCGCGTCGAATCCGTCCCCGTCGCGCTCGCGCAGGTCCTGGGCAACGCGCCGTCCGTTCCGCTCCGGGGTCGTGGTGCGCTGCTCGACCTCGACCCCGCGGGCCGCCAAAGCCGCGACAAGCGCCGCTGCGCGCCGGCCGCCTCGCCCGCCGCCGGAGACCGGGTTGGCGATGACCAGCACCCGTCGGGGCGGCTTGATGCGGCGGTCGGCGGGCGCTCGGGTGGCTGGCATGCAGGCGTTGGGGAGCTGGCGTAGCGAGCGGGCAGCGCCAGGTCAACGGCACAGCGGGTGGGGGGGGCGCGGAGTGGCGGCCGCGGTGGGGTATGCTGGGGGCGATGGAACGCTCGGATCTCTCGTTGGCGGGGTTGGTCGTCATCGTCGTGCTGGTGGGCCTGCTTGGCCTCGTCTGGCTGCGTAGCCCGACCCACCCGCTGGCTGCTCCGATCACGGTCGGCGGGCACGCGGTGGCGCCACCGACGTTGCCGGGGATCGACCAGAGTGCCCGGTCGCCCGACGGCCGTTGGACTGCGTTTGTGGTGGCGCAGGAGGGGCCGCGTGGGCCTTGGTTTACGTTGCACCTGACCGCTGCGAACGGCGAGGCGGCCGCGCTCACGTCGCGGGCGGGGGCGCGCTTCGGCCCGTTGCTTTGGACCAACGTGTCGACCCTGCGCGTCCCTCTGGCTGCTCCGCCCGTCCAGGAGTCGATCCCAGCCCGTGCCCTTGGCGTCGCGATCGATGTGGTGAGCGTCGACGTGCCCTAGTGTTGCGTGTCGGAAGTTCGTCACATATGTCGACGGCCCTCTGCGCCGCTCGCGGCGTTGCGTCTCCTCGACTTGTCCACCAACAAGCCCTGCGTCGACAGCGCCTTGCGAGCGGCACACATGGCTCGCCGACT
>JBCCGH010000068.1:0-46932 GCA_039029375.1 Planctomycetota bacterium | reverse complement strand
ATCTGGGGCCATATCCACGGCCCTCAGCGCCGCTCGCAGCGTTGGGTCGTCCTCGCCGTATCCACCAATATGCCTGCGGCGACCCGCCTTGCGACCGGCGCCGATGTCTCGCGGATAAGGCCCCATCTGCCTGAATCACACCACTAGGCTCTCGGCCCGACTGTGGACGTCCGCGCCACGCTCATCCGCACCAGTGCCACGTTGGTCGCGTTCTTCTCCGCAGCGACAGCTCGATCATTGCGATGTCGTTTGCCAGCGCCGCGAAGTTCAGCGGCCGGCGTCCGTTGCAGCCCCCGAGCCCTGGTCGCGGGTCGAGTCCGGTGACGTCCGTGCGGAGGGCCCTGGGTGGGGGGGGGCATTCACTCCGTGCGCGGTACCCGCCAGCGGACGAGCGTATCGTCCAGCTCGGCGATCCCGCGCTGGCCGGTCAACGCCAGCGTGCGACACACGCCATCGGCAAGGTGGTCGAGGACCCAGTCGACGCCCCGTTCGCCGGCCGCCCCCAGCCCGTACAGGTACGCTCGGCCGATCATGCACGCCCGCGCCCCGAGCGCCACGGCCTTGACGATGTCGCTGCCCCGCCGGATGCCGCCGTCGCAGATTAGCTCAAGGCGATCGCCCACCGCGCGGGCCACCGGGGCGACGAGCTCGATTGGAGGCGGGGCGCCGTCGAGCTGACGGCCACCGTGGTTGGACAGCGCGATGGCGTCGATGCCGCGCTCGGCCGCGCGCACCGCGTCCGCAACCGACTGGATGCCCTTCAGCACGATGGGGCCATCCCATCGCTCGCGAAACCATTCGATGTCGCCCCACGACAGCGCCGGGTCGAACTGCTCCTGGATGTAGCTGCTGAGCGAGATCGGATCGCGACCGTCGCCGACCGACTTGCCGGCCACGTTGGCGAACAGGATTGGCTCGGAGCGGATGAAATCCCAAGTCCAGCTCGGGTGCAGGGCGCCATCGAGAACCGTGCCCCAACCGATCTTCGGCGGCAAGCTGAAGCCGCGCCGCACATCCCGCTCGCGCCGGCCGAGCACCGCGGCGTCGATCGTGATGACGAGCGTCGAGTACCCCGACGCCTTCGCGCGCCCGAGCATCTCGGCCAACAGCACGCGGTCGCGCCAGACGTACACCTGAAACCACTTGTCGCCGTCGCTGACCGCCGCGACCTCTTCGATCGAGCGCGTTCCCAGGGTCGAGAGGGCGAAGGGGAGCCCGGCGCGCGCCGCGGCGCGCCCCACCGCGAGTTCCCCGGCCGACGTGACGATGCGCGTGAACCCCGTCGGCGCGAGGATCAGCGGCAGAGGCAACCGTCGGCCGAGCAGCGTCGTCGAGAGATCGACCTTCCCGACGTCACGCAGCACCCGCGGACAGAATTCGATCTGGTCGAACGACCGCTCGTTCCGCGCCAGGCTGATCTCGTCCTCTGCCGCCCCATCGACGTAGTCGAACACACCGCGCGGGAGCCGCCGCCTGGCAATGCGCCGGAGGTCTCCGACGTTCGCCGCCCGGCGCAACCGGCGTTCGACGCGGTTCCACTCGATCGGCCGGAGCCGAAGAACCGACCGCAACGAGTCGAGCACGCCCATAGGAAGGCCGCCGCGTCGGACTAGTACTGGACGTAGACCATGTGCGACTGGGTGTACTCGTACAACCCGTGCTTGCCGTCGGCACCCCCGATGCCGGATTTGCGGCAACCGGCGTGGAAGCCCTGCATCGCCTCGAAGTTCTCGCGGTTGATGTAGGTCTCACCGAACCGGATCTCGTTGCAGGCGCGCATCGCGACGGCGATGTTCGAGGTGTAGATTGAGGACGTCAGGCCGTAGTCCGAATCGTTGGCGTATGCGATCGCCTGATCGAGGTCGTCGAACTTGACCACCGGGACGACCGGACCGAACACCTCCCTGCGGATGATCTCCATGTCCTGGCGGCAATCGGCGAGCACGGTGGGCTCGTAGTAGTGGCCGGTGGCCGATTCGCCGCGCTTGCCGCCCGTGACCAAACTCGCGCCCTCCGCGATCGCGCCATTGACGAGCCGATCGACCTTTTCGAACCCCGCCTCGTTGATCAGGGGGCCCATGTCGATGTCCTCCTCGACCATCGGGTCGCCCCAGCGCGTCTTCACCATCGCCGCCGTGAGCTTGTCGGTGAACTCGTCGGCGACCGCACCGTCGACGTAGACCCGCTCGGCGCAGTTGCACACCTGACCGCTGTTGATCACGCGCGAAGCCACGATCGCCCGGATCGCGAGATCGACATCGGCGTCGGCGAGCACCAGGGCCGGGGCCTTGCCACCGAGCTCGAGGTTGACCTTGGTGATGTTCGCGGCGGCGGCGCGCATGATCGCCGACCCCGTCTCGACGCTGCCGGTGAAACTTACCATGTCGGCGACCGGACTCGCCGCCAGCTCCTGGCCGACGGTCGGACCCCGACCCGACACGAAGTTGGCGACGCCCGCCGGCAGGTCCGTCTCGGCGATGATCTTGGCGAACTCGAACGCGTTGTTGGGTGTCTCCTCGCTCGGCTTGATCACGATCGTGTTGCCGGTGACGAGTGCCGGCGCCAGCTTGCGCGCCACCAAGAAGAACGGGAAGTTCCACGGCAGAATGCCGGCGATCACTCCGATCGGCATGCGGAACATGAAGATGTTCTCGCGCTCGCGATCGCTGTTGAGAATCTCGCCCTCGATGCGTCGGGCCCACTCCGCCATGTAGTCGAGATAGTCGGCCGTGAACATCACCTCGATCTTGCTGAGCGCGAGAGTCTTGCCCTGCTCTTTCGTGATGACCCGCGCGAGGTCGTCGGCGGAAGCGCGAATCCGCGTCGCGATGTCGCGAAGCGCCCTCGCGCGCCGGATCGCGGGGACGTTGCCCCACGCGGGTTGGGCGCGGGCCGCGGCGTCGAGGGCGACTCGAACCGTGTCGGCGGGGCTCTCGGGCGCGGTCGAAATCGGCGCCTCGGTCGCTGGGTTGATCACACTGATCCGCTCCGCACCGGGCGCCGGGACGAAGCGGCCGTCGATGAAATTGTCGTAGTGCTGGATTGCGTCGGTCATGGCATGGGCGAGCCGGGGGAGCGGCGAGGCACGAGTGTCCGCGACAGCACTATTTGCCGCAAGAAGAGCGACGGTCCGGCCGCGACGCGGTCGCGGCTCTTCTGCTACCGATGCGATTCGGCTGGGCGGTCCCACCCGGTCGCCGCGCGGGACCCGGCCACGAGATCCACAGCCCCGTCGCCGTCGACGTCGCTCGGCGCCAGAGACTGCGTCAACTCCGAAACGGGAGGCATCTGCCTCTCCCGTTCGAGAAGAAGCCAGACCCCCCACTCCGGAGGAGCGTCAGCTCGTGCTGCCGGTGCCGCGAAGGTCCACGTCGCCATAGCAGGTGGTGGGATCCGACTCCTTGTCGTTTGCGGGGCGATGGGTGATTCTGATGCTCGTGACTCGTCACAGCAGCAAGTTGATGTGGGCCTCGGGGTGCTTCCTGGCTGGCATCGTGGTCTCGTGCGCGGCAACGGAGCAGCAACACGCCATGGTCGAGATCGACCACCTGAATCCCCCTGGAATGCACAGCAACCCGGCCTTCTCGCAAGCAATCAGCGTCGAAGGACCCCGCCGCACGCTCTACATCGGAGGGCAAAACTCCGTGGATGCAACGGGCCAGATCGTCGGCGTTGGCGATGTCGCGGCGCAGGCGGCGCAGGTTGCACGCAACGTCAGAGCTGTGCTCGACGCGGTCGAGGCGGGCCCCGAAGCCGTCGTCAAGTGGACTGTTCACATCGTGGATGGACAGGAGCTATTGCCCGCGATGCAGTCGTTCCAACGGGAGCTCGCAAGCTCAGCAAAGCCGGCGACCGTGACGGTGCTCTACGTATCCGGCTTGGCCCACCCCGATTTTCTTATCGAGATCGATGCCATCGCCGTGCTTCCTCCTGCGGCTGCGTGAGGCGTGCAGCCGAGCCGTGGGGGGCGCCGGTTGTCATGTCGAATCCGTGGAACTCACGGCGCCTGGATACCTGACTGCGGAGCCCTAGTCGGTCGCGTCGTGGCGCGGCAAGGTGTGAGCGGCCGGGTGCTCGGCCCGCTCGAGTTGTCGAACGCGCCCGCTACGGCCTTCGGCGACTGATTCGATGTTGGGCACTGCGGGCCCTGCAGCGAGTACTCCGCAACTGCGCTAGGCCCGGTGTGGCGTGACCTCGAGCGTGACTACGGCGCCGACCTGCTGCGCCAGCACTACGAAGAGCACCATCGCTGATGGTCACGGTTCAACCACGGTCGCGATGCGCCGCAGATCCTTGGACGCGTCTAGCCCGCTTCGCTCACCAGGATTCGCGCGATGCACGTCCGATCGCCCCCGTGGCGGCGTCAGGCGGCTGCCTACGGCGGCCGTCCGCTTCGCGGACTCCCTGCACTCTGCTCAGCGGCGCGTCACCCCGCCTCCGCCGACTTCGGTCGCCTTCCTTGCCACAGAGCCGCTCGGAAGCACCTCCCGCGAATCCAGGTGAGCGAGGCGGGCTAGCCGCGGGGATCGGGACTCCCGAGCGTCAACAAGTCCCACCGCCGCATCTCCCAACCGCGTCATCACTTGCACGACCGATGAAGCCAGGTCCCGAGCATCGACTCGGCGGCGAGCCTCAACGTCGCGTCGCCGCGTAGCGGCCGTCCGGCAGCACGCTCGGCAAGCGATAGGCGGGGTCGGTCAGAAGCGTGACGACGGCGGGATCGCGGGTCCGTAGCTCCGCGGGAGTCGAGGCTTCCCACTCGATCGCGATCTGCTCCGCGCGTCCGGCGTAGTCCTGTCCGCCGAGCAGCGTGGTCAGCGCCCAGTAGAAGTACTCGGCGGCCTGGCACTCGTAGTCGCAGGTCGGGTCGTCGTAGTGGTACCACGCGGTCTCGGGATACGGCTGCGGAATCGAGGCGAAGCGGCCACCCCGCGCACGGTCCATGGCGTCTGTCAGTCGCGAGCCGGGCCCGTAACCGAATGCGTCGGGATAGGCCCGGACCCAACCGTTCGAGACCAGGTGCCACACCTCCTCGAGGCTGGCGTCGAATCGACCGGAGGATCGCACGTGGGGTGACCCCTCGGGCCTCGTTTCGTCGCCATAGAGATCCTGGCCGATGCAGAACCCATCGCGTTCCAGCCGCTCGAAGTCGAGGTCGAGATGTTCGAACTCGTCCTGGGTCGACGCCATGGCAAGGAACGCCCCGCCGTCGACGAGCGCCCGATGGACCCGTGCATCGTCGACCCGACGGTCGCCGTCGTTGTCGAGGTACTGGGCGAGGACGTTAGCGGCGTGGCTCAGCTCGCGTTCTCCAGTCGTCGCCGTGGCCACGATGTGCACGCCGTACACGTCGACATGGCGGTCGAAGGTCGGCGCGAACGCCGCCAGGCGACTGCCCTCAGCGATCGGCGTGATCGTCCATGGTTCCGGGGCGGTGTGCGCCGTCGAGCACGCCGTCGCGAGGAGGAGGATCAGTGCGATGCGCAATGGCTTGCGCTCGTGGGTCGGGGTGAAGCGGAACATCGGGTTGGTGTTCGCTCGCGGCGGCCCTCGGCTAAGTCCGCGGGTCAGGACTCGAGCCCCACAGAACCGGAACTCACGTGATCCGCAAGGCCTTCGTCATGCATGTCGGCCCGGCACAGCACCGGCAATACGAGGCGCGGCACTGGCCCATTCGGGCTGCCCACTCCGCGACCACGGCGCACACACGTCTTCATCCCCGGGGAACCAGCATGCGTGTCAGCCAATCCACATCGCCAAACCACCCGTCATCGACACCCCGAACGTGGCCGCCGACTCGACGTACACCGCCTGGAAGTTGATGTTGGTCCCGACGAAGGCTGGATCGTCCGGGATGCCGATCCGGCGCAGCCCGCGACCGACGCCCGGGACGCCGCTCGGGCCACTGAGGCCGATCGGTAGCGCGAGTTGCGGCGCCACCAGCAACGTACCACCGAGCCAGGGCACCGACACTCGCGAAGAAGGACCGCCGCCCACCAGCAGCACGCCGGGCGCGCCGCCGAGACCATCGGCCGAGATCAGCGTGGTCCCTCGCCCGTGCACCGGAGGCTCGTTGCCCCGGAGGCCGGGTGTGAATCCGCCGGTGCCCGGCTTCCCGGTTCCGTAGAACTGATAGCCCAAAGGGATGGTGAAGTAGATGTCATCCGATCCGTTGCGTCGATCGCGCCAGGCGACATACGGGCCCACGGGCGACACCGCCATCGACGGCACGAGCCGCTGCGCGCGGACCGCCGCATTCAACCGCACGTCGAACGACGGCCACGTGGTGCCAGAGTCCAGCGACCGAGTGAAGTAGATGTCGCTCGAGGGCGGGAACGAGCTCTGGCGATCGTCATCCCAAGCCACATAAACCGTGCCGGCAAACGCGCCGAGCGTCGGGCAGCCCGCGTTGCGCGACGTCGGCGTCTGGCCGATGCGCACCGTCGTCGGCAGCCAGGTCGCGCCATCATCGAGAGAGCGGCTGAGCCGGATGGAGGACGGGTAGGGTGGGTACGGCGAAGTCCGGACCGTCCGGGTCCACGCCACGTAGACGTGGCCCGGGAAGGACGGGCTGGGATCGATCACGATCCGACGCGCCCCCAAACCGGCCGACCCGGCCACGGAGTTGATGCGCGTGTCCTGCGCCGCCCAGCTCTGGCCGCCATCCGTCGAGCGGTTCACATACACGTCGAACAACGCGTCGCGACTATCGGCCCAAACGACGTGCACCGAGTCGCCAAGGACGGCAAGCTGGGGCAGCTCGGCCGTGCCAACGGCGCCCCGGCTGATGGTCGTCGGCCCGGACCAGGTCGCCCCCGCATCCGTCGAGCGCAGCGCCCCGACGACGCGGCCGATCTCCGCGACGACGTGAATGACGTCCTCGGAGATACCGATGTCAGGCTGCGCGCCGCTCGCCAAGGCGATGTCTTCGGCCAGCCAAGTGCCCGGCGTGCCGGCATCCAGCGAACGGTTGTAGCGGATCACGCCGGCGTCCACCCACACCACGTGCACCCGGTCGCCCGCGGCCACCACGTTCGGGATCGTCGAGGCACCGCTCAACGGGGGACCGCTGTCCAGACGTAGCGGCTGGGGCAACCAAGTCGCGCCGCGATTCAAGGAGCGGTTGAAGTAGATGTCCGACGTCGAGGTCAGATCCCGGACCTGCTTCCAAACCACGTAGACGTTGGTCCCCGACACAGCAAACGTCGGCGAGTCCGACGATTCGCTGAGGCCGGCATTGAGTTTGACCGGCGCGCTCAGCCAGCTTTCGCCCCAGTCGAGCGACCGATTGTAGTGCACGGCGTCTGCCCCGCCGAGCGAATCTGCAAACACGCTGTGAACGACAAAACCATCCACCGCAACGCTCTGCGATCGCGAGAACGATCTGCCGGCCGCGCCGCCGGAGATGCGCGTATCAGGCAGCTTCTGCGCGCTCGCAGCCGAGATGCCGACGATGCCAGCCAAGACGAGGCCCGCCAGCTGGCGGCACGGGAGAGGGCTCTTCATCTCATCACCTCCTGGTCACGCATGGTACGGATTCTGGCCCAGCGCGGGCGCGGGAAGGCGCGACCATGCAAGACGCCAAGCCTCTGGCGGCAAAGACCTCACCAACCGGCAGATTCGATGGGCTACGAGCGAGGTTTTCTCGCCCCCCGACTCCGGCGCGCTGCGGGGTGCCGGTACGACGCGAATCGTACACGTGATGGGCCAAGCCCGCGCGCCTCGGCCCGCGTAGACCGCACCAGCGAGGCCGCGGCCGCTACCATCGGCCTGGATGGACCTTGGTCGCGGAGCAGGATGAGCAGGTCGCCGAGTCGTCGCAGAGCGACCCAGCCACCATCCAACGCGAGTTGCGGCGCCACCAAGCAACGTACCAACGGCGCAGTGACTCGGCGCCCGAGGATGCCAGCACTCCGCGCCGGTAACCAAGACCCGGCGTTTTCCGCTCGTGGCGAGCCGGCGGAGCTTCGCAGTCGGGTGGGCTGCCACCTGGCCTCATCGCGCTTGCTTGGGACTCTTGTCCTCGTCGCTCCGGCCCTACTCGATCACGCGATGCCCGATCGTGTTGGAGAGGCCCCAGCTGCCGGGTGCTGCCTGCCCGAAGACCGCCTGCGCGTAGAGGGATCGGCCAACGAGCGTGGGCAAGGGGGGCACTGGCAGGGTCCAGCGCGCGCGGCCGAACGGCGGCGGCATCGACGGTGGCAGCACGACGGCCTCCTGCAGGTCGATGGTGAGCGTTCCGATCGACAACGGGATCGGCGTGGGCAAGAGCCGCGGCGACAGGATGGGCGCGGCGAGCTCGCCCGTGCCCGATCCGGCATACGCGTCCAGGCGCAGCAAGCCGCTGGTGCGGACGAGCTGGGAGGACTGGAGGTGGCGGCGGTGGTTGCGCAACGTGACCAACCCCGGCGTGGAAGCAGGAAGGCCGAGCAGCACGTCGGGATCCTGGTCGCCGTCGAGGTCTGCAACGGTGACGACCCCACCCGACCGCCCGCGCAGCCAGGCGCCGGTCGTTTGGACGAAGCCCGCGGGCGTTCGCTCGAGGAATGCGACTGGGGCGCGGGTCGTTCCCGAAACCAGCAAGTCCTGGTCGCCATCCAGATCGAAGTCCGCGCACGCTCCGGTCGTGCCGGCGGGCTCGAATGGCAGCGATGCGGTCACGTCCCGGAAGACTCCGCCGTCGTTTTCGAGCACGTGCAGCTTGTCGCCGGAGATGTCGTAGCCCAGCAGCAGATCGACGTCGCCGTCGCCTTCGAAGTCCGTCGGCGTGATCGCCAGCGTTCGTTGGGCGCCGCTCGGCCAGTGGGTGGCGGTCACGTCGACGAACGTGGCGTCGCCGCGGTTCAAGAACAGCCGGTCTTGTCCGGCCGCATCACCGACGAACACGTCGACATCGCCGTCGTCATCGAAGTCGGCCGTCGCCAGGCCGGGCCGACGCAGAAACTGCGGCAGACCAAGTGTCGTCAACGCGACGGTGGTGAACTCCAGGGCGCCGTCGTTGCGCAGCATGGCGCCAAGGTGAAGCACGTCGAGGTCGCCGTCGCCGTCGAAGTCGGCCAGGTGCACGTCGATGCCGGTGCCGGTGCTGGCGGGGTGGGTCTGAAAGCGGCCGCTGCCGTCATTGATCAGCAAGTCTCGGCCAAAGGCCATGTCCAGATCGCCGTCGCCGTCGAGGTCGCCGAGGTCGAGTCCTTCGGCCGGAAAGTAGGGCGCGGGCGGCAAGTGGGTCTCGGTTACGTCGGTCCAGCCCGACAGTCCGTCGGCGAGGTAGAGTCGAGCGTCGCGGTCATAGGCCGTGATGACGTCCACGTGCCGATCCCCATTGAGGTCGCCGACGGCGAAACTCGTGCCCCAACGCGCGATCGGTTCGATCGGCTGCCGCGTGCCGTCGACGAACGCCGCGCCGTCGTTGATGTAGAGGCGGGGCGGGGCCAGAAAGTCGAGGTCGGCGTCGCCGTCGACGTCCGCCAGCTCGACGCTGATCCAGTCCGCGTTCTGCGGCAACAAGTGGGAGACGTCGGTGAAGCTGGCGCCGCCGAGGTTCTGCAGCAGCACGGGAGGCGCGCCGAACGGCGCCGCGACGATGTCGAGATCGCCATCGCCGTCGTAGTCGCCCGCGGCGACGCGCGCGGCGTCGTGGGCGGACAGCGGGACGCTGGATCGGCGGTAGACGCCGGTGCCGTCGTTCAAGAACAGCGGCGAGTCGGCCGCGCCGGCGAGCAGGTCGATCGACCCGTCGCTGTCGAAGTCGCCGGAGCGCACGGGTCCCTGACCGAGCCCGTCGGGGAAGCGCACGCTGGTTTCCTCCTCGAAACCGCCCGGCCGGTTGACGAAGATGCGTTGGCCACCGACCGCGTCGAGATCGCCGTCGCCGTCGAAGTCGACGAGGTGCGCGCCGGCGCCCCACGCGGCGAAGACGTCATCGAAGGACTGCGCCACCGACCAGGTGCCACCGTCGTTGCGCAGGATGTCGACGCGCCGACCGTTTTCGGCGACCACGAGCAAATCGGTGTCGCCATCGCCGTCGACGTCGCCGGCGTCGAAGCCGTGCCAGGGACTGAGATCGAGTGCCGGGACCGGCACGGCGGTCGGGAAGTTGCCGGTGCCGTCGCCAAGCGCCATGCCGAGCACTCGGGTCGACAACTCGATGCGGGAGTAGGCCAGGTCGAGCGCGCCATCGCTGTTGAAGTCCGCGGCCGTCATCGCGTACGCGGGTTCGCTGTGGGGCACCTGCGCCGGCTGGCGGTCCCCGAAGAATCCCGTGCCGTCGCCAGGCATCAGTGACCACTGCCCGTTGATGCTGTGGTCCAGGAGGTCGGTGACCCCGTCGCCGTCGAAGTCCGCGTACCAGAACAGCCGTGTGCCGCCGGGGTCGTAGGGGATGTGCTCCCGAACCGGGCGCTCGGCGAGCCGCTGCGCCAGCAGCCCGCTCGCGGTCAAGGTGAAGACAACGAAGAATCGGTGCGCGTTGCGTGGGGTCATGGGCGTCTCTCACAACCACTAGGGGTGCGCTCGCCTTGATTGGACTCGAACTGCCGCCGTGGGTGGCGTTTTTGGGCTTCCAAGAGAAGGCCAGGCGGGTCAAGCCGCCTTGGGTAGGCCCACCCGGGCGTGCCGGACGAACGTGGGTGATCGTGAGGCCTGGCCGTCGAACCCCACGTGGGGCCCCGCGCAGCGGCGCCGCGCAGCGGCGCCGCGCCGCTACGGCGCGATGGTCACGGACAAGGCGTTCGACGCCGCGAAGCCGTGCGCGGAGTCCGCATCCAACACGAACGCTTGGATCGACGGGAGGGCCCCCAGGCTTGGCGCGCGGCGCGGAACCCCGATCGGCAGCGTCAAGTGGCCGTAGGAGTTGGTCGCCCCAAGGACGGTGGCGACGACCGACGCCGGATGGACCAGCAGCGTGCAGCCTCCCGGCAAGGGGGAGCCCCAGGGGCCGATGCCGAAGAAAAACATCGCGGGACGGCTTGGATCGGCGGTGAGGTCGAGGGCGAAGCGCCGGTTGCCTGCGAACGGGAGGTCGTAAGGAGCAAGAGTAGGGCGGATCCCCGAAGTGCTGGCGCATGCGACGCCGCGAGACGAGGTCGACGCGCCGCTGAAGCGGCGCACCCGACCGAAGGCGTCGATCACCGTGACCCCTCCGCGGTTGGCGTCGTAGACGACACCGCCCGGCTCGCGATACGCCGTAGGGGCCGCCATGAACCCTGGGCCAGCCCACGCCGAGCCATCCCACCACCAAACTTCTTCCTGTGTGCTCGCGGCGAACAGGATGGTGTAGCCGGAGGCGGGATCGAAGGCCATGCCGTGGGCCGCCGACGGCGCGCCATACAGCGCGCTGCGCAAGCTCCAGTCCGTGCCGTCCCATTCCCACGTATCGCCGAGCGGGATGGCGCCCTGCGCGCCGCCGTGCAACACGACGCGGTCGCGCGCGCTGTCATAAGCCATGACGTGGCCGGAGCGCCCGGGCGGCCGGCGCGTCGGGGTCAACGGCTGCCACCTTGAACCGTCCCACTCCCAGGTGTCATCGAAGGGGTTCGCGGGGTCGCGGCCGTGGCCGCCGAACATCACGACGCGTTGGCGGGCCGTATCGCACACGATGGCGTGGCCGGCGCGGGGCGGCATGTCGCGGTCCGCGCGCGACCAGCTCGCGCCGTCCCACAGCAGGGTCTCGCCGTTGGCGGCGCCGCTGGCCGAAAGGCCGCCGTGGAGGAGGACGGCCTCGTTGATCGGATCCCACGCCATCGCGTGCTCGCGGACCTGCGGCCCACCGCTCGGCGAGGCGAACGCCCACGCCGTGCCATCCCACTCGACCGTGTCGTCGTAGAACGTTGAGGTCACGCTCCTGCCGCCGTGCACGACCACGCGGCCGCGCAACGGATCCGCAGCCATCGCCGCATCGACGCGGCGCTCTGGCAGGGGCGGGCGCGCGAACGCTTGCGTCCAGGTCGTCCCATCCCATTCCCAGAGCTCGGCCTCCTTGCCGAACGCACCGCCGAGCAGCACGACCCGGCCCCGGGCCTGGTCGTAGGTCATGCCGTGCCGCGTGCGTCCGCCCGGATGGTCGGCGGGCATCCGCTCGATCCAGGTCGCGCCGTCCCATTCCCATGTGTCCGCAGGCCGTAGCGCTCGCGGTAGTAAGACAACGTGCTCAGGTCCAGCTCGAGGGTAACACATTGGCCTAAGTAAGTCTGGCCGAAGGGCAGCGTGCTCGGCACCAACAACGGCAGCTGCCGCGTTATCGTCGATCGCCGCACATTTTGTGATCCCCGGCGCCGCTGCCCCTCGAAGACAGGGCGAGGTAATGCTCATGAACCGACGCGTCTCCGCCAACATGATGCTCCTCGCCGCCGTCGTGCTGGTGATCGTCTGCCCGCCTCAGGCCCGGGCCCAGTCCCACGCCGACGCGGCCGGCGTCGCCTTCGACGTGCCCCGCAAGACCGTGCTGTCGGGCGACCCCGTGGCCATCCGGCTGACCGGCCTCGATCCAGGCGCGGAAGTCACGATCTCGGCCGAGCGGGTGTACGGCCGCCGGCCTCCGGCACTGCATCGGGCGTCGGCCCGCTTTCTCGCCGACCGGGATGGAGTCGTGGATCTCGAACGGGCGCAGCCGGTGGCGGCAGCGTGGGAGGGCGTCGACCCGCGCGGGCTGTTTTGGTCGATGCAGTCCACGGAGGACCCGTGGCCCGACGGGCAGTCGTCGACCGAGGTTCACTTCAAGGCCGATGCCAATGACGACGGCGAGCCCGAGGCCGAAGTGACGGTGCGGCTACTGCGCGCGCGGGACGACCTCGTGGAGACCGCGCTGGGCGACCGCTTCCCGGGCGCGTTTTTGCTGCGGCCGCCCGGCGACGAGCCGCTGCCGGCGATCATCGTGCTCGGCGGCTCTGAGGGGGGCGACCGCACTGCGCGGTCGCGCGGGCCGCAGCTCGCGTCGCGGGGCTACGCCGTCGTTGGCCTGCCATACTACTCACCCGCTTACTATGGGCAGACCGCGCAGTTTCCCGAGCTGCCGGCCGCATTTCACAACGTCCCGCTCGACCAGCTCGAAGCGGTTCGCGACTGGCTGCGGGGTCGTACCGACGTGGTGGCCGATCGCATCGGCCTCTATGGCGTATCCAAAGGCGCGGAGTTTGTGCTCGCCGGCGCCAGTCGGATCGACGGCTTTGCCGCGGTCGTGGCCTACGTGCCGTCCGACGTCATCTGGGAGGCGTGGGGACGCGGCACGGCCGAAGGCGAACACAGCTGCTTCTCCTGGCGCGGCGAGCCCCTGCCGTTCGTGCCGTACGTGGGGATGAACGCCGAGATCGCGAAGTACCAGACCGGCGAACGGGTGGTGCTGCGTACGCCGCACGACAAGGGCCGCGTGGCCCACGCCGCTCGACTCGCGGCGGCCAGGATTCGCGTCGAGGACATCGACGAACCGGTCTTCGTGGTGGGCGGCGACGCGGACGAGGTTTGGGACTCGGGCGGCATGACGCGCAACATCGCGGCACGGCGCGAGGCCGCCGGGCTGGAAACCGCGGCGATCACCGCGCCGGATGCCGGGCACGGGCTCTCGGGCAACGGCTACGGGCCCGCGCGCGCGGCGGATGCCCGCGTGCAGGGCCGCGCGTTCCCGGCGATGCTTGCGTTCTTCGAGCGGCATCTTCGGCAGTAGCCGCGATCTGTTGGTTTCCGGTCCTGATGAGGGGCCCAAAATCGAAGGCGGCCGCCGGCGACCGATGAATCGGGTGTCCGCCGGCGGGTAGATCCCGGCATGCTTCGCCGAACGCACCGCCGCTCTTGGCACTGGACGGTTTTGATCCTGGTTGGGTGTTCGCGGTCGTCGGAGGGTGCGCGCTGCTGCGCGACGACGCGTCCTCGCGCTTGACACCTGCGCCCGGCGCGCGCCCGGTGCTGCGCGGCCACGCCGCACCGGGCAACGCGTGGGACCACTACCGCGCGGCGCTGGATCAGAGGGCCGAAGGGGCCGACGCCGGCGCGGTGCTGCAAGAGATTCGGCGGGGCGCGCAGTGTGGCGTCGCCGCGGAGCCGCCGCGCGTCCGCGCGGATGGCTCCGTCTGGCTGGGCGTGCTCGACGTGCTCGCCTATGGCGAGATGGTCGACGAGGCGATCGAGTATGCCTTGGGTCGGTGCGCCACCTCGCGCGAGTGCTGGCTGGGTGCGACGCGCTCGAGCTCGATCATCCGTTTGGCGGTCGCGTCGAAGTGCGCGTGGAGCCGGACCGCGTGGTGGTGGTGGGGCGCGGCCCGGGTGCGGATCCCGTGGAGCTGTCGCTGGCGCGGTGAGCCGGACCGGCAGCTGGGCTGCCGCTCGTTGACTCAATGCGGCCGAACGCCCGCCAGGTCCCGGGTGACCCGGGCTGCACGCAGACCCGGCCGATGGGCGCGCCTAGTGGTTTGATTCAGAAATCTGGGGCCTTCTCCACGGCCCTCAGCGCCGCTTGCAGCGTTGGGTCGTCCTCGCCGTATCTACCAATATGCCTGCGGCGACCCGCCTTGCGACCGGCGCCGATGTCTCGCGGATAAGGCCCCATCTGTCTGAATCAGACCACTAGGGCCGGCATTGCTGGAGAGTGGTTCGGCGAACGACCAGAGCCCGTGTTCCCTGCCCGACGGTGAACGAGCCGGAGCCTGAGCCCGAGCCCGAAGACGTGCCCGAACTCGCTGGAATGCGTCGCGTCAGCGCGGCGGTGACGTGCTGCGGCTCGCCTTCGGCAGCGCCAGGTTCGCGCCCCGCTCCTCGATCACCCGCCGCAGCCACGCGTCGTCGTAGCCCACACCGCGCGGGCGCTTGCCCGGCTCGTGCACGTAGCCGTCGACGTGCTTGGTCAGAATCGCGACGGCCAGCTCGCGCCAGTCGTCGAACAATCGCTCCGCGGTGCCGACGGACCAATCGGTGAGGAGGCGGCGGCCCAAGTCCTCGTCCGTGTCCATGAGCTCGGCCGCGGCGCGGTCGATCGCCGGCAGCATGGCGAAGAACGCCTCTTCATGCTCGAGCTGCGCCTTCTGCACGTCCGGCAACACACGTGACCACCGGTCGTAGGTCAAGTTGGACACAAGGTTGGCGATCCACCAGGCGGAATCCCAAGCGAAGCGCCGGTGGTCGCCCGTCGTGTACGGCTCGGGTAGCCGGGTCATGCCGCAGTACAGCGGCGTGAAGCACGACGTGTAGGGATCGTCGGGTGTGAACCAGTACACCCCACCGACCGGGTCGGGCAGCCAACCGCGACACTGCGCCACCATGACAAAGCCAGCCTGCTGCGTGGCGATCGGCCGCTCCCAGCAGTAGTCGGCGCCGTCGACCGAGAATCGCAAACCGCGAAACCGGTACGGGCTGCCGAACGGGCCGGCGGCGACGCCTTGCGTCATGTCGTAGGGCGTGCCTTCGTAGTGATCGCGCATCAGCGCCATGACGTCGCCGGCCGAGAGCTTGGCCTCGGCGGGCACGAACAGCGGGTACGGCTCCGCCCCTTCGACGCCGCGGTGGTAGTCCGGGGACAGTTGTAGGCTCGGCGCGACGCGGCGAAAGATGCTCCAGACGCGCGTCGCGCAGGCTCGCTTCGAGCTCGCCGAGGGGTCGGGGTGGTACGCGTCGCGATAGCGAAACGGCTCGCCGCTCTCGGGGTCGTAGTAGCCCTTGTCGATCGCGAACTGAATCACGTCTTCGGCGTAGCGCCAGTTGTCCGGATCGTCGAGCGGGAAGGTGCCGATGCGGCTCATGTTCGCCGAAGCGGAGACGCTGCCGTCCGGAACCCGTGCCGCGACCCAGACCGCGCCCTTGACGCCGGGGCCCTTGCCGATGATCTCCATCACCCAGGCTTCGTTCTCGTCGGCGATCGCGATCGTCTCGCCGCTCGAGCCGTAGCCGTACTCCGTACACAGCGCGTCGATGGTCGAAATCGCCTCGCCCGCGGTTTTGGCGCGCTGCAGGGTCAACCACATCAGGCCGTCGTAGTCGAGCAGCCCGTCGGGATTGCGTAGCTCGCGCCGGCCGCCGGTCGTGGTCTCGCCGAGCGCGAGCTGATGCTCGTTGATCAGGCCGACGACGGAGTGCGTCTCCGCGACCTGCCGCACCTGGCCCCGCACCCGGTCGTCCTCCCATGCGAGGAGATCGATCGGCGTGCCGGTGGTGTGCGAGCCACCCTGATGGTGCAGCAGCTTGGGCAGGAACGGCGCGTCCGCCGAGTACGTGATCATCACCGAGCCGTCGGTGGTCGCTCCGCGACTGACCATGATGCTGGTGCAGGCGTCGAACGAATCGCTTTGAGCAGCGAGCGGGGTATCCAATGTGGCGACGAGAAGCGTCAGCCACGCGAGGGCGATCTTGGTCATGGGCGATCCTTCGATGCGCCGCATCGTAGCGTCGGACCGGGCAGCCGACCCTCGCGATCCGGAGCCTCGGCCCCGGCGCCTTGCCCCAACGGACCTCTAGTGCGGTGACGCTCTCGCAGCACGGCCCACGTCGAGCCGCCGGGCGGCCCCCCCGACTGGGCGCCTCGACGGCATGTCGTCCAGCGAGCTATAGTCGGGCGGTCAGCCGCATCACTTCGCCGCGGGCACATCGACCCGACAAGCGTGGCACCATGGAATCCGAAGCGCATGACACGCCTCTTCGTCGGACCAACTTGGCAGCGTTGACCGCTGCTGAGGCCGAGGGGCGTCCTACGTTCGATGCCTACCCGCTGAAGCTGAATCTCGACTTGACGGCGGATTGCAACCTCGAGTGTCCATCATGCCCGTTCACACCGCCGCGCGCGTGGGCGAGGAAGAACGATCCACAGCGCATCCTGCACGTCGGCCTCGACACGCTCACGCGATTTGCGGCGGAGGTGTTCCCACACATTCAGGTGGTTTGTCCAACGATCGCGGGCGAGCCCATGATGTACCCGTTTTGGGCCGAGTTCGTCGAGCTCTGCCGGGAGTACGGCGTTTGCATCGAGACGTACACCAACGGCACCTATCTTGACGAAGCGAGCTTGCCGCCGCTCGCCGGAGTGCTCAACGAGCTCATCGTGTCGATGGATGGCGCGAGCCCCGAGACCTTCGACGTACTCCGCAAACCGGCAAAGCTCCACGATGTCGTCGCGCGGTTGCGCTTGGTTCGCGACTGGCGCGAATCGCTCGAGGAGGCCATCCAGCCAACCGTCCTCATCAACTCGACGCTGTCCTTGTCGTGGGTGGACGAGTTGCCCGCGATGGTACGGCTCGCGGCGGATTGCGGCGTCGATGCGCTGGTTGTGGGGCACGTGCAGACTCTCAGCGAGTATTGGCGCCGCCAGCATCCAGGAGTGGAGCCCGAGCGCACGGACGCGGCATTGGTTGCCGCTGGGGCTGAGGCTCGACGGTTGGGGGTCGGACTCGAAGCGCCGCGACTCTTTGGCTCGGGCGAGACGGTCTCCCACCATGTTCAGTGGCGGGGCCGCATGGTCCCGGATCCGCCCCGGCCAACAGGGCATCGGTACTATTGCAACTATCCGTGGCGCGAGCTGTTCGTTTCGCTCGATGGAACCGTTGCCCCGTGTTGCGGCGTCGGTCGACCCAATCTCGGCAACCTGCACACCGATGGCGACCTTCGCACGCTCTTCCATCACCCCGAGCTTGCTCGCATCCGCTCGGGGCTCGTCAGCGGCGACCTGCACTCCGCCTGTGCGAGTTGCCAGAAGCTCGCGATGTTCGGCGGGCTGCCGTACGAGCAAGCTAGCTTCGACGACGAATATCACACGCTTCGAGGGATACAACGCGAACACGATCGTCACGCGAACCACGGCGACCCCAGAGGGGCGTGAATGAGCGGATCGAGCCCGTGCGCGGTCGGGCAACCCAAGCCCCGTCGCGGACCACGCGCAGATGTTTCTCGAGGCCTACGTCGAGGCGTCGAACGTTCGCTCGCGCCGAAGATCCCGAACCCAATCGGGACGACCTGCACCCCTCCTGAGTCTTCGAGTTCTAACCGATCTGTGCGGTCATGGCGGTCATGGCTGAGCCTCGCAGCCTCGCAGCGGAACTCAGGTGTTCGCTCCGGCGCTCCGGTCGCATGGCGTGTCCCAACAAAGGCGTGGCGCCGGCCCTGGTTATGGCAGCCCGCGCGTTCGCCCTCAGCCGAGCAGCCGAGCGCGTTCAAGCCGTCAGCGCCAGGCGCCAACAACACGCCCGGCGTGAGGTCGACTCCTACTGGAGCACGATCGAAGCCGCGTCGGAGAGGTCAAAGGTGCCGGTGCAGCCCGCGCCGCCGGCGATCGCCCACTGCGCGACCAAGCCCTGACCGAGGAGGGCGGGATCGTCCGGGATCGGCAAGGGCAGGGCGACGTTGCCCTGCCCGTCGACGGTGGCTGGGACAGCAACGCCGCCGACCAACGACGCGTAGAGCGTGCAGACGCCGCAGGGAATCGCGGCAGTGCCGGGCGCGCTGAGGAGCCCGACCGCGGGCGCCTCCTTCCGACTGTCGCGGAGGCGAAGCGTGAATCCCTGGTGGCCCACCCGCGCACAGCTTCCCGCGGCGTAGCCGCCGCGGCCGCAGCCGCCACCGAGGTTGGCGTTCTGGCCGTCTTCGATGCCGAAGAAGTAGAAGTCCGTGTCGTCGGCCACGACGAGGGCGCGGTCCTTGACCGGGCGGACCATGTCCGCGTGGTAGGTGGTGACCGGCACGTTGACGCGGTCGATCCCAACGCGGGGTGTGGCGCGGACGAAGGTGACGAAGGAACCCTCGCAGTCGCCGCAGTCGAAGGGGTCGAGCGATACGACGTTCGAGTGGTCGTTGTCATCGAGGTAGCTGACCAGATAGGAACCGCCCGCGAAGGCGACGCTGGCGATGGGCTGCGGGGGCGGCACGACGACGCCCCAGTAGCTCGGGTTGGGGAGGAGCGCCGGCCCGATGACGCGCTCTTGGCCGACGTAGGCGGCGGCGGCGCTGGAGTCCCAGAACACGGGCAGGCAGGCGAGGTCGCCGCCGGGCTTGCGGTAAGCGATGACCCAGTGATCGCCATTGCCGTCGACATCGGCATTGGTGGCGCCGACGCCGGCGGGGCCGAGGCGACCGGAGTCGAGGATATCGAGATCGCGGTCCAGGATCGCCGCCACGAGATCGCCGCCCTGGGTCCAGACGACCAGGTGGCGGCCGGCAGTGCCGTTGCCCTTGGAGATGGCGAGGTAGGTGCCGATGTCGCCCGCGCCGAGGGCTTTCTCTTGAAGCTGGGTGGCCCTAGAGCCGACGCCCCTGCCGAGTTCGAACTCGGTGGCGATGATGCTGCGGGTGCCCAGGGCCCGCTGGGACCAGACGACGACGAGGTCGTTGTCGAGCGCAGTGGACTCGCCGCCCAAGTCGAAGACTTCGGCGGCGGCCTGGGCCGTAGAGGTAACAGTGCCGGTTCCTCCCTCGAAGGCTCTTTGATTGGTGTAGCCGAATACGAGGGGATTCGTCAGGCCTTGGACGTTCATCGCCACGACGTAGTAGTCCTCGCTGGCAATATAGGCTGCCCGCGGTGACTTCTCTTCACCCTGTGTCGGCGTTGGGATTGAGAACGCGAATCCCATCGTTTGACCGTCCGCATCAAGATGTCGGTAGAAGGCTTGAGACGAGGTGCCGGACGATGTGTAGATGTCTCTGCACCAGACTTGAGTGATATCGCCAAACGGTCCTCCAATCGCGAACCGCGACTCAGCGGCGCCGCCGAAGGCGTTCGGCAGCAGCCCGGTGATCAGAGGATCAACGACAAGCGGCGGAGTGGCGCCCTTCAGGAAGGCCCCTGTGACCCTAAGTTTGAGCGTCTTGCCCACGACTTCTATCGCCGTCGTCTCAAAGGCTCCGTCAGCGTCAAATGTAGTGACGCCTCCAATGCTTAGGCCAGCACCGTCAGGCCTACGTAGTAGGGCGCCGGGAGGGTCGGCTCTAGGCGTGACACTCCCATGAGCCGTTAGCTCCATCACCAAGTCTCCGTCGCCCTCCGGCAGGGACGTAAACGTGAAACTTAGCTGCAGACCATCGGGCCGGAGGTCGTAGTCCTCCGTGAAGAGTCCGTGGTCGTACGTCGCGCGTTGTCCTCGGACCTTGACGCCGAGCGCCCTTCGCGGGTCCTCGATGAGGTTGGGACCGTCGCCCCGGCGTACCGATGACGAGGTGAGCAGCACCACGACTGGTAGGCCTTCGTCGGGCGCTGCGTGCAGCTCAAGGCCCGCTGGCCAGAACAGAGTGCGAAGGCCGGTCATGTCAGCGAACGGCAGACCTCCGGGGATCTGGGCGGAGACTATTCCAGTGAGAAGGTAGATGCTGGTCAGAAGAGGGGCGGCCACTCCAATACCTCGATGTGTCCTATTCATTGGGGCGGTGGGGAGATGCTCTGCCTTTGATTTAAGTAGAAGAAGGTTTCAGCTTGATTGACGAATTGTCGACCGCCCTCGCTCGTGATCGGGACAGTCGTGGCGGTCGCCCGGACGACGACGACGGAGCGAATGGTGACGCCGATGGGTCGAAGGTGATGGCGTAGTCGCCATACGAGTTGTTCGTTGCCAGCCCCTGGGCGGCAGCCTCAATGGAGGAGACTTCCGCTGGCGTCAGACCCGACACGGTGACCGGGTAGGACTCGCAAGATTTCGTGTTCACCCTCACGATGATCGCCCGGTCGGTCGTCAACCGCAGAAGGCGGTTTCCGTCGGG
The DNA here is from genome assembly GCA_039029375.1 of Planctomycetota bacterium. GTDB lineage: Bacteria > Planctomycetota > UBA1135 > UBA1135 > UBA2386 > JBCCGH01. The sequence continues at coordinate 26,280 of JBCCGH010000068.1, read as the reverse complement.
CAGCGTGGGGCATTGGCCTCATGCACTGGTCGCGGCGAGGGTAGCGGTTACCGGCTCAGCGGCGATCCACTGGCGCCCCCGGCCATCTCTCTCTGTCTCTCTCATCCCAACGTCCTTTCGCATTTTCTCTCGCAGGAGGGACGATCCGAACGGCCGCAATCTAGGTGTTCGTCCGGAGGGTCGTCAAGCCCGCAGGCCGCATCGGACCTTCCCAACGGCTGGTCGGCGTGCCAAGCAGGGCGGAGGTGTCACCAGAGCCCAGCGGCACCGCCCATCCGAAGCCTCACCGCGGCAGCAGTCGGTGCAGATCCCGATCCGCGATCGCGCGCCAGTCGAACGCAGGGGGTAGGACTCAGATCTTCGAATTGGCCTGGACCGAACGCGACGGTTGGAGCCGGACCCGAATCCTGGGTGTCCTACTGCAGGCGTGCCCTACGCTGGCCTAAGCGCACAGCAAGAGGATCATCCACCGTAACCTCAAGCCGGCCAACGTCATGGTCGGCCGCTTCGGCGAAGTCTTCGTGATGGACTGGGGACTCGCGCAGTCGACGGTGCCGAACGGTCTTCCGGATACGCCGAGTCGCGTGCAGACGGTGAGCGACGAGGATGGGGACTCGGGCGCACGCTCCGGCAGCCAGACGCTCGATGGCACGGTCGTGGGTTCTCCTGCGTACAGGGGCCCTCTGAGCAGGCCGAGGGCCGCCTCGATGCCGTCGGCCTGGGGGCCGACCTCACTCGATGGGACCGATCCTCTATGAGGTCATCGCCGGACGCGCGCACCCTACGCCGACGCCATGGACGCGGACCGGATCGTCTCCACGATTCGCAGCGGGCCGCCGACCCCAGTCCATCGCGTCGCGTCCAAGTGCCCGCCCCAGCGGCAGTCGATCTGTGAGAAAGCGATGGCCCGCGAGCCATCCAACCGTACCGCGACATGCAAGAGATGGCGGACGAGCTGAACGCCTGTCTCGAAGGTCGTGTCGTCCGCCCGCACGCTGTGCAATGCACGCGACACATTCCGCGTGCCAGCACCCCGCAGTCCAAGAACGACCGGAGCCCCCGCCGCACGAAGCCGCCCTGGATGCGCTCGGGGTGATGACGTCCATCGCGAAGTGCTGGTCTGGTTCCCAGTTGCCGGAGCGGTTGGTCTCAATGACTCCTCCTTCCGTGCGCCGTACACGAAGCCGCCGGCGCGGCTCCCGCAGAGGCTGCACCGGCGGTCCAACTCCCTCCTCGATCAGTTGCCGGTCTGCAGGCGCAGGCCGTTGCTCAACGAGGCGGTCGCGGCGAAGGCGCCCGCCGTATCGAATACCAGGTACTGCACCATCACGTCGGCACCCGCCGGGATCGCCAGCGGCACGCCGAACGCGAAGGTGTCGCCACCGGCCCCGTCCAAGAACCGCGGCTGCGCCAGCGTTGGCGGCACCAGCAGCGCGCAGCTCGCGCCGAGCGGCGCGTTCAGCGTGCCCACGCCGAAGAGCGCCAGCGCCGGTGCGAACTCGCGGCCGTTGGTCAGGGTCATCGAGAACACCCCGCCGATCGTCGGCAGGTTGTCACCGGTCAGCACCGGCACGCCGTTGATGCCATTGCAACCCGGGCCGTAGGTCTGCGCCAGCGCCGGCTGCGCGCTCAGGATCACCGTCACGTCGGCCGAGCCCTGGTTCGCCACCACGATGTCGGCGCCGCCGTCAGCGTCGAGGTCCGCGATCGCCACCGCGATCGGGTTGGTGCCCACCGTCGGGTTGGTCACCGAGTCGAAGGCTTGCGTGCCCACGTCGTAGCCGTGGTGCAGAGTGACGTCGCCGCTGCCGGCGTTCACCACCGCCACGTCGATGCGGCCGAAGAAGCCGTCGACCGTGTCGTCCTCGAGGTCACCGCAGGAGATGCTCACGCCGAACGTGCCTGCCGAGGCCACGTCCGGCTGTGCGGTGAAGTCGCCCGGGTTCATCGAGCCCGCGCCGGCGTTCAGGAACACACGGAGGTTCTGCGACGGTGTCGGGAACAGCACCGGCAGGACCACCGACACATCGACATCGCCGTCCTCGTCGATGTCACCACAGCACAGGCCGTTGGCCAGCGTGCTGGTCGGCAGCGCGATGCTGCCGGTCTGGGTGAAGCCACCCAGACCGTCGTTCTGGAACAGCTCGATGCTGTCGGCCACCGACTGCACCAGCGCCACGATGTCGAGGTCGCCGTCCTGGTCGAGGTCGCAAAGGCCGACCTTGGCCACCGGCGCCGCCGGCGTCAGCAGCTCGGTCGCCGCCGCGTGGTTCAGGATCAGGCCGAGGCCGCCACCACCAGCGAACGGCTCGCCGAGGCGGCCGACCACGATGTCGTCCGGGCCGGTGCCGTCGAGGTCGCCGACCGCGATCGCCGCCAGCGCCAGACCGCCCGAGGCGATCGACTGCGTCGCCGGCGTGCCGTTGGGGTCGGTGATTACCACCACGTCGTTCGAGCCACTGCACGCCGTCGCGAGGTCGTCCGCAGAGCCGTCGTCGTCGAGGTCGCCACCGGCTACCGCGATCGGGCCCGTGCTGCCACCGAGCCCCAGATCGGTCCGCGCCGCGAACGCGCCACTGCCGTCGTTGAGGCGCACGCCGATCTGGTCTTCGGCAAGGTCGGCCGTCGCGATGTCCAGGGCACCGTCGCCATCGATGTCGACCAGCGTGACGTCACGCGGTGCCGGCGGCGGATCGAACACGAAGGCTGACCCGGCGTCGGCGCCGAGGTCATCGTCGAAGTAGGCGCCGGTCACCATCGTGTCGCCGGAGACCGAAACCGCGAAGCCGTTCCGATCATTCGCCGCGCCGTCCGCGGCGACGAGCTTCGCGATCTCTCCCCAGTTGCCCGCACCGCCCTCGTTGCGGCCGTAGACGTAGCCCGCACCGATGGCGCCGCTGTCGAAGACAGCACCGACCAGGAGCGTGTCGGCGTCGATCGAGATCGAGTAGCCAAACCAGGCCGACGGCGCACCGTCGGAGGCGCTCACCATGGCGGCCTCGCCCCAGTTGTCCGCACCGCCCTGGTTGCGCTCGAGCACGAAGCCCGCGCCGGCGGTGCTGTTGAATCCGTAGGCGCCGACGGCGAGCGTATCTGTCGAGAGCGAGACGGCGTAGCCGTAGCGCGCGCCGTCGGCGACGACGGCGGTGCGCTTGACGACCTCGCCCCAGTTGTTCGCGCCGCCCTGGTCGCGGCCGAAGACATAGACCGCACCACCATCGAAGGCCGCGGTGTCTTCCTTCCACGCCCCGACGGCGATGGTGTCCCCGTCAACCGTGACACCGGAGCCGAACTCGTCGACCGCCGAGGTGTCGGAGCCAGTGATCTTGACGACCTCGCCCCAGTTGTCCGCGCCGCCCTGGTTGCGCTCGAAAACGTAGGCCGAGCCGGAGTCCACGCCGTTGGCATCGGCTCTCGCCGCACCGACCACGAGTGTGTCCCCGGACAGCGCGACGCAGAAGCCGAACCAGTCGCCCGCGGCCCCGTCGGAGGCGTTGATCTTGATGACCTCGCCCCAGTTGCCGGCACCGCCCTGATCGCGATAGAAGATGTAGACCGAGCCGGAGTCCGCTCCGGCGTCGTCATTGCCCTGCGCGCCGACGGCAACGGTGTCGCCGTCCAACGCGACGAAGTGACCGAACAGGTCGCCGGCAGCGAGGTCCGACGACACCAGCTTCGCGACCTCGCCCCAGTTGCCCGAGCCGCCGCTATCGCGCTCGTAGACGTAGGCGGCCCCCTGGCCGGCGGCGTTGTCGGCGCCAACGACGAGCGTGTCACCATCCAGCGCGGCGGCCTCGCCAAACTGGTCGCCGGCGCCACCGTCGGACGCGAGGAGCTTGTGGGTTTCGACGAAGCCCTGCGCGGCGACCCGGGTCGCGGCGAGGGCGAGCGGGCCCAGCGCGCAGAGGACGAGGGAGCTGGCGAATCGCCGGGAGCTGTTCGTGTGTTGCATCAGGTTGGTTCCTTGGGGGTCGAGGTGTGGACTTGCGGGTTTACGGCGCGCCGCGCCCCGCTTGCTTCGCGGTGCGCTGCGTCTCCCGTCAGGGCGACGTCCCACGGCGGACTCCCAAGCCCGGGGGCCGAAAAATGGCCCCCCTTGCCGACCCGTTCCTGGAGTCGCGTATGCTCGCCTCGCGTGGTCCGAGGGGATTCGCCGCCCCATGCCCACCATCAGCCCCCGCACCATCACCAAGCTCCTGCAGGGGGTCCGCGACGGCGAGACTCGCGCCGCAGAGTCGCTCCTCGAAGAGGCGTACAGCGAGCTCGGGCAGCTCGCGCGGATGCAGCTGGCGGGCGAGCGTCAGGGCCACACATTGCAACCGACCGCGCTGGTGCACGAGGCCTGGCTGAAGCTCGCCGGACACATCGACCGGGTCGATGACCGCAAGCACTTCTTCGCGCTGGCGAGTCAGGCGATGCGGCGGGTGCTCACCGACCACGCCAAGGGTCGCAACCGGCAAAAGCGCGGCGGCGGCGACGCGGCACGCGTCACGCTGCAGACTGGGCTCGCGGCCGCGAACGAGCAGGGCTTCGGCCTGGTCGAGCTGGACGACACGCTGCAGCGGCTGGCAGCGCTCAACGAGCGCCACGCGCGTGTGGTCGAGCTGCGCATCTTCGGCGGCCTGACCATCGCCGAGGCTGCGGAGGTGCTCGCCGTCTCGCACACGACCATCGAAACCGACTGGTTCACCGCCAAGGCCTGGCTGCGCACCGAGCTGGGGCGTACCGGATGAGCTCGGCCGCCCGCTACGCCCGCGTCCACCAGATCCTCGGCCGCGCGCGATCGTTGCACGGCGAGCGGCTCGACGCTTACCTCGCCCAGGCCTGCGGCCACGACACGGCGTTGCGCGACGACGTGCTCGCGCTGCTGGCGGCCGGGCGGGACGACGAGACCGATGCCTTCTCCGACGACAAGATCGCCGGCGTCCGCGCGCAGCTCGAGGACATGTTCACGGACGCGAGCGTCACCGCCCGTCCACCCGAGACCATCGGCGGCTACCGGATCCTCCGGCAGATCGGCCGCGGCGGCATGGGCATCGTCTACGAGGCGGAGCAACAGAGCCCGCGCCGCACGGTCGCCCTCAAGGTCCTGCAGCCCGGGTTGGTGCGCGACGACCTGCTCAAGCGCTTCGCTCAGGAAGCCCTGGTGCTCGGCCTGCTGCAGCACCCGAACATCGCCAGCATCCACGACGCCGGCACCTGCGACCTCGGCTTTGGCACCATGCCGTTCTTCGCCATGGAGCTGGTCGCGGGGCAGACGCTCACCGACTTTGTTCGCGACCACGACCTCGATGTCCGGGCTCGGATCGGCCTGGTCGCACGGATCTGCGAGGCGGTGCAGCACGCGCACGAGCGCGGCGTGATCCACCGCGACCTCAAGCCCGCCAACATCCTGGTCAGCGAGCAAGCCGGAAGCGCGGGTCCGCAACCGAAGATCCTCGACTTCGGCATCGCGCGCTCCACCGACCACGACAAGCAGCTGTCGACGCTGCAGACCCGCACCGGCCAGCTGCTCGGCACGCTGAGCTACATGAGTCCGGAGCAGGTCCGGGACTCGGCCGCGGCCATCGACCCGCGCAGCGATGTCTACTCCCTGGGTGTGCTCCTCTACGAGACCCTGGCCGGCGAGCTGCCGCTCGACCTCGAAGGGCACTCGATCACCGAGATCGGTCGGATCATCCAGGAGGTCGACCCCGTACCGCTCGGTCGGGTGAATCCCGAGTGCCGCGGCGACCTGCAGACCGTCTGCGCCAAGGCCCTGGCCAAGGACAAGCAGCTGCGCTACGGCTCGGCGGCCGAGCTCGCCGACGACCTGCAGCGCTGGCTTGCGACCGAGCCCGTCCTCGCGCGACCGCAGACGACCTTCTACCACATCGCGAAGTTCGCCCGCCGCAACAAGGCGCTGGTCGGCGGCGTGGCGGCGACGCTGCTGGTCGCGATCGTGGGTGCCATCGTGGCGACGAGCTACGCCATCGATGCCTTCGCGGCGAACGCCGAGCTGCAGACCGCGAACACGGACCTGGAGACCGCGCGGAACGAGGCCCAGGACAGTGCGGAGAAGGCCACCGCCGCGGCCACGCGCGAGAAGCAGCGCGCAGATGAGGTGCTGCAGCTGGCCGACCTCCAGGATCTCGACGAACTGCTCGCTCGGGCAGATCGACTCTGGCCGACGTACCCGATGCACAGCGACGCGTATCGCGAGTGGATCGCCGACGCCGAGAAGCTCGTCGCGCAGTTGCCATCACACCGGGCCACGCGGGACGAGCTGCGGGCGAGGGCGGTGCCGCGCACTGCCGAGCAGCGCGTGGCAGAACGCCGTGCACACCCGCGATGGCGAGACCTGGTCTTCCTCGAGCAGAAGCTCGCCGCGTTCCGCGCGGCCGACGCCGTGCGCAAGGGCGAGCGCCCCTTCGAGCCGTACACGCTCCCCGAGGGAACCACCGACATCCTGCGAGAGCTCGTCCGGGGCGCGGCTGGCGCGACGGATCCCCAGCGCATCCGCTTTGGCTACGAGGCGCGCGGCCTGGCGCTCGCGCGGCGGGCCGTGCAACACGCCAGCCCCACGGAGAAGGCTCTAGCGGAGATGATGCTCGCGTTCGCCCTGTTCGCCAATGGTCTCGACGACGAGGCGCTGGAGAGCGCGGCGAAAGCGATGTCCATCGCGACCGAGAAGGAGCTCCGAAGAATGGGGCGTGGGGAGATCAACCTGAAGAGGATGATCGCGGCGGCGCGGAGCGGCGAGACGCTCGCGACGCTGGAGCAGGAGCTGGCCATGCTCGACGCACTCGTCGACACGCGGATCGCATACGACTTCCCACCCCAGGAGACCGACACCGACTGGTGGGAGCAGCAGCTCACGCTCCTGATCGAGGGCGTCGAGGCCCTGGCCGATCCAGAGACGGGACTGCTCTCGGCCGGCCGCTCCATGGAGCACGGTTGGGGCGTGCGCTGGCGGCAGGCAACCGCGGCGCGACTTCGTGAGCAGCGTGACGACGGTGGCTCGGCACGGACGCGCTGGCAGGCGGCACGGGCCGCCCTCGACACTGCCTATCCGGGACTGGATCTCCCACCGCAGACCGGTCTCGTCCCCATCGGGGTCGATCCGGAGTCCGGGCTGCACGAGTTTTGGCACATCCTGTCGGGTGCGGAGCCGCAGCGGGATGCGGAGGGCCGCCTCGTGTTGACCGAGACCTCCGGAATCGTCCTCGTCCTGCTGCCCGGCGGGAGTTTTCTGCAGGGCGCGCAGCCCGACGACCCGCAGGGCCCCAACCACGACGAGGATGCCATCTACAACGAGGGACCGATGCACCAGGTGGCGCTGTCCCCGTTCTTCCTGTCGAAGTACGAGGTCACGCAGAGCCAGTGGGAGCGCTTTGTCGGCAACAATCCGAGCCGGTACCCATCCGACGGCAGGCTCGTTCTCGGGGTGACTCCGCAGCACCCGGTCGAGTCGGTGAGCTGGCAGCGATGCGTGCAGGTGCTCGGCTGGATGGGCCTGATGCTCCCGACGGAGGCACAGTGGGAGTACGGCTGTCGTGCCGGCACCGCGACTCCGTTCTCCTGCGCCACCGCCGACGATCTGCGCCACCACGCCAACGTCGCCGACCTCGCATACGTCCGGTACAAGTGGCACAAGGGACGTTCGCAACCCATGCCCTGGGACGACCGGTTCGGCACGCACGCACCCGTGGGTTCGTTCCAGCCAAACGCTTTCGGTCTCCACGACGTGCACGGCAACGTCTGGGAGTGGTGCCTCGATGGGTACTACGACATGGGCGGCTATCCCGACATCGAGGTCACCGATCCACTGCGGGCCGCCGCAGACGTACCTCAGCGCGTGCGCCGCGGTGGCGACTTCAGTGGTGTGGCCAAGTTCCAGCGCTCCGCGATGCGCGAGGGCTCTTTCCCGGAGTTCACGATGGCGGGCCTCGGCGTGCGGCCAGCCCGCGCGATCGAGCGGTAACGCCCCTCCTCAGTCGAGGTCTGCAAGCCGCACACCAAGTGCCGCATCACCGCCGGGGCGCACGAGCGAACCCTACGGCCACATCGCGTCGGCTGTGGCGTTGGTGAACCGAGCGAGGCCCGACGGGCTGACGATCGCCCCTGCAGGTACAGCACCGCGCCGCCGAGGCTGGCCGCACTTGGGATCCGGACCGATACCGAGGCGACACCGGTGGTCGGCGGTACGGCGACCGCAGGGAGCGAGAGCCACGGTGGTCCCAGCCCGAGGATCCCCAACGGGGTCGGGATCTGCGCAGGAGTAGCCGACGCCAGCACGAGGGCTACGTCACCCGGCCCCCCGGGAGTGCCGGTCCTTGAGTGGACGTCGATGGCGAAGGCCCGTCCCAGGAACGGCAACAGGGGAGTATCGCTCTGACGATGGAGGTTGCGCAGCAGTCGTCGTCCGACCAACAGGTCTAGATCCGCATCGGCATCCATGTCCGCTAGTGGGGTACGGAAGTCGCTGCTGTAGCGGGTACTCGCGATCCTCGACACTTCGACCAGACTCATCTCGTTGAGAAAGGCGGCATTCCCGCCCTCCCGACCTGGTTCGACCTGGTCCGCGAACGGGCGCCGCCGCGGATGAACTCAACCGCGAACCATCCAGCCCAGCGCGCCGGCGACTTCCGTCATCCTCGTGTCGTAGCTCGCCAACTCGATGGATTGCCCGTGTGAGACTAGGTAGTCCACGGTCGAGAGATGCAGGGCATCCAAAGTCCGCACGGGCCGCGGAAATGGCTCGAGTGCGCGCGCGAGCACGCGCGGCTCGAGTCGTACGAGGGCGACCCGACCAAGTAGGTGTGCCGCGGCGTCACCGTGCGAGCTCCCGAGGTCGAGCGCGTGTAGTCGCGTCCTGATCTCGTACTCGAGAAGCCGGCTCGACACGAGCAGCTCATCCCACAGCTCGGAGGGTGGCGATCGGTCCTCGCCAAGCAAATGTGCGAGTGCGACCGAGGTGTCGAGGTAGATCACCGGTCCGCCCGGTCTCGAGCGAGGCCTTCTAGAACCTCGGCCGTCGTCGTCACCGGCTGCCGCGGTGGAGGACCAGTGGCCTGCAGCGCGGGCGGCTCGACCATACCTGTCCGCACGAGCTCGGCGAGCTGAGCATCGTCGACGCGCAGCGCCCGCCCTTCGCGAGGCGGAATGAGCTCCGCGACCACCACATCGCGATCCGTGACGAGCACGGTTTCACCCGCCGCAACCAAGCGCACGTATTCGCTCAGCTTGTTCTTGAGGACTTTGAGGCCCACCGACCGCATGATACGCACAAAGTAGCCTCTAGAAGCTACCTTGTCAAATCGGGCGCGGCAACCACCGGGCAGCCCGTCAGACGTGGCGCCCGCTCGCTGTAGCTGAGGCAAAACTCACTGTCGGCGGCGCGTCCCGATGCGTCCCATGCAGCGCACCGTGACGACCAAGTCCGCGTCCGCGGAGCGCCATCTCACGACCTCGGCGCGACGGAGCAGCGTGGCCCAGGGCGTGACCTGCACGTGCCCACCCTTGACGGGTCGGGCGCTGAGTCCGGGGATGGTCACCCGGTAGACGTCGACGCCCGGGCGCGCAGTAGGACCGGCCTCGGGTGCCGTTCCAAGAGTGCACCCGCGAACCCCAAGAGCTCGAGCACGAAGAGCAGCTCGAGAACATGTAGGCCTCTCTGACGGCGAGCCGAGATCGCCAGCTCAACGCTGCACGCGGGCGACGAACTGGTGCAGATCCGCGGCGTGGTCATGAGGGCGGTCGAGAAACCCGAGAGCGTGGCAGTCCGCCTCGTACACGGCGAGTTGGGCCCGCGCTCCGTAGGCCACCTTCAGCGCCCTGGATTCGCTCGCGGGAATCACCCCATCGCCGTTGGCGTGCAGTAGCAGCACTGCGAACCCACTGCCCGTCACGGCGCCGCGCGCGGCAGCGATCGGCTCGAGATCGAGGAGTCGCCGCCCGGTCACCAAGACGTCGGCCCGAAGGAACGCCAGGGCCGGCACCAGGACGCACCCCACGACCGGCAGTCGCGACTCGGCAACGACCGAGAGCCGTGCAAACGTCGAGTCGAGGATCAACCCATCGAGACGCGCGAGACGATCGGCCGCGAGCTGGGCGGCGGCGCCGCCAAGGCTGACGCCGTAGACGAGGCGCGGACCGGGCACGCCGTCCGTCTGACGCAGCACGTAGCCCCAAACCCGGACGAGGTCTTCGGCCTCGTCCTTGCCAAGCGTACACGTCCAGCCACCAGACGCGCCGTGGTTGCGCTGGTCGTAGGTGAAGACCTCGAACCCGACACTGCGGAGCGGCCGCACCGCCGGGAGGAACTGGCACTTCTCCGCCCCAATACCGTGCACCAGCACCACGACACCGCGGGGATTGGCGAGTGGAAATCGCAGTCCCGCCAGGCGGACGCCGTCGGCGGACTCGACGACGAAGGACTCATGCGGCCAAGTGATGCCAACTTCCTCGGGCGTGAGGCTCGCCGGCAAGCGGTGGGTCGCCAACGACAACATCGTCACGGGCAGCCAAACGACGACCACGAAGAGCCGCCAAACCAGCCTCAATCGCGGGTACGCGAGGACCACCGGCAACAAGACCGCGAGTTGGATCAGCACCAAGCCCGGCAACATGGGCCAATTGGGATGCATTCCGAACCAAAGGGACGGCAGCACCAAGCCCGCCGCGAGCACGAGTGCGAGGCCGACGCAGCGGCGCAGCACGCCAGTGCGGCCGGTGACCTGGTTCAGGCGGGGAAGCCACATCCCGCATCGGACGGCAGCCGACGCCCGAGCTTGCACGGCGGGCTTCGCGAGTTGCGAGATCATCTGAACTCGTCGCGCCGAGCAGTCGTCGTCAGCGAGGTCGGATGCCCACCGGCCATTCGAAGGACGTTGCGCATGAAAACCGTCTACTGTCCCCTGGCCCTGGCGCTGGGTCTCGGCGTTGGTGCCACGACACCCACCCCGCGCCCCGCAGATCAGCACCCCATTGACCCCGTCCAAGCCTTCGCAACCCTGATGGACGCCGCGTTTCCCAACGCAGAGCTGATCCGCGAGTCGACGAAAACGAGAACCCGATGGCGATAGCAACACTCCCCCCAGGCTTGTTGTGTGGATTGGTGTGGGGCCTCGCGACCGCCGCGGCGGCCGCCCAATCCCTGGATCTCTCGCTCCCCCCGGGCGAGAACTACCAGACCGCGGAGTTTCGGCTGTGGCTACCGCCTCAACTCGAGACCGTCGACGCTGTCTTGGTCCTCGTCCCCGGTTCCAATGGCGACGGTCGCGGACAGGTCGAAGATGCGACGTGGCGCGATCTCGCGATGGCCCATGACTTGGGGCTGCTCGGCGTCCGGCTCACCGACCGGCGCCACGAGCAGATGTTCCTCGAAGCCTACGTCGAGGCATCGAAGGGCAGCGGCGCCGCGCTGCTCACCGCATTGGACGGCTTCGCGATCCAGGCCAGGCGGCCCGAGCTCGCTGAGGCCCCGCTGCTGCTCTGGGGCATGTCCGCTGGCGGACAGTTCAACTACGAGTTCGCGCTTTGGCAACCCGAGCGCGTCTTGGCGTTCGTGGTCAACAAAGGCGGTGTGTACTACTCTGCGTTGGCGTCGCGAGCGGCGCGCCGAGTTCCTGGGATGTTCTTTATCGGCGCGGACGACCTCGAGTACCGCAACGACGTGATCGCCGGGATCTTTGCCGTCAACCGCCGCGCCGGCGCACTGTGGGCATTGGCCCGCGAGCCGGGGATTGGCCACGCGGTCGGCGGATCGAAGTCGGTGGCGGCGGCGTTCTTCCGAGACATCCTGCGGCTTCGACTCGGAGACGACGACGCCACCCCGTCGAGGAACCGGCTGCGGCCCCTGGATCCGGAGTCGGGATGGGTGGGCGACCCCAAGACCCACGAGGTCCTACCGTCCGCTGCTGCGCCGCGCACGAGGTACCCCACCTCGTGGCTACCCACCAAAGAGCTGGCTCTGGCGTGGCAGCAGATGGTTCGCACCGAGTCGGGCTGATAGACCTCGCGCCACGCGCGTCACGCGAACAGGCCCACACCAGAGGGTTCAGTTCACGACCGTGGGGGCCCCAGGCGCAGCTCGACCGTCACGACGTCCCCAGACGCGCCAGGTGCGGAGCCTGAGGAGGCTGGGCTTGCGCCTTCATCTCTTCGAGTCTTCGGGTCAGGCACCCTGTGGCTCGAGCCGGTGACGGCCATCGATCTGCCGGTCGCGTTGCCGCGCACCGGCGATCGCGAACTGCCGCTGCCGCGGCCCAACCGGAGCGTGTGGGATGGCTTGGCATTGCACACGCAGTCCGACACTGTCCTCAGGGCCGCCTCGGCAGTCTGTCCCGACGGCGAAGCTCGGTCGAACGCGGTCGCCCTCTACCCGTTGCCGGTGCCGACACGGAAGCGCCTAAAATCCGGGCGGGGAAACCGCGTCGCACGCATCCCGTTGTGACGAACGCCCGAGATGTCCGACCCGACCTTCGAACACCACCTGTACGACCATGCCCACGCCCTACGCCGCCTAGCGCATGCACTGGTGCGCGATCCCGCCGAAGCCGACGATCTGGTGCAGGCCACCTGGGTGCGTGCGCTGCAGAGCCGGATGCCGCCGTCGCCCCACGGCCTCCGCGCCTGGCTGATGCGCGTGCTGCGCAACGAGGCGTACAGCAACCATCGCCGCCGTGGGCAGGAGCGCGACCGACGGCAGGCCGCGTCAGCGGGGCGCGGCGAGGCGGCGCCGGCGACCGACGACGTGATCCACAAGCTGGCGGTCCACCGCCGGCTGCTCGACGCGGTTGACGCGCTGCCCGACGAACAGCGCGAGGTCGTCTACATGCGCTGGTTCGACGGGCTGCCGCCGCGCAAGATCGCGGCCAAGCTCGGGCTTGATCCACGCGCGGTCGAGTCGCGGCTGCGTCGCGCGCTGGCGCAGCTGCGCGGCACCCTGGAGCCGCACGCGCGCGACCGCAGCGCGTGGCTCGCGGCGTTCGCAGCGTTTGCTCTTCCCGAGTCCGGCACTGCCACAGGCGCGACCGGGCTCGCGACCGCCACGACTGCCACTGCGGGTCTAGCGATGCCGACTGCCACTCTGCTCAAACTCTCTGCCGTCGCCACCGCGGCGTCGGCCACCGCCCTCACCCTTTGGTGGTGGAACGCCCCGACCGAGCCGACACCATCGGCCGAGACCGCGGCACTCGCCAACGCGGCGACCCTGACCGCCGCCGGAGACGATACGCCCGTGGACGCCGAGGCGGCGCGGACCGTTGTCCCCACCCCGGCCGATGATTCGGCGCCGGCACCAGGGCCGGCCGCACCGCACTCGTTCGCCGGTCGCGCCTTCGGCCTCGACGGGCAGCCGGTCGCGCGGCTGGCGTTGGCGGCGACGTTGCGCCACCCGCGCACCTTGCACCCACCCGAACCGACCGGCACCGCCACCGACGACACCGGCCACTTCCGCTTCGCGCTCGACGGCCAGGTGCGCGTCGCCGTCGCCGACGACCGGCGCTTCGCCACTTTGCTGGCCGCCGGGCGCCCGCTCGGCGACGTCGGTGAGAGCGTGCTGCTGGTGGCGCCGGCGCGCCGAATCCGAGGTCTCGTGGTGCACGCCGACGGTTCGCCGATCGCGGGGGCCGACGTGACCCTCGCGATCCCGAGGGACACGGGTGCCGCTCTGGGGCTGCTGCTGGATCACTCCCACCGACGCTGGTGGCAGGCGACCACGGACGCGCAGGGCGCGTTCGAGCTGACGCGTCCTCCGGAGCTCGTCGGGTGCCAACTGACCACGCGCTGGCACGACGACGTGCTCGACGAGCGTGCACTACCCGCCCACGACTTGCCCGACCTGCGGATCCAGATCGCCTCGGCGGGCGTCGGCACGCTGAGCGGTGTGGTCCGCGACCCCAGCGGCGCGCCGGTCGCGGACGCCGACGTGGCGCTGGGCGACACCGTGGCGAAGAGCGACGCGGCCGGCGGGTTCTCGTTCGTGCTGCACCAGGGGCAGGATCACGACGTCCTGTTCGCCGTGGCTGCGGGCTGGCGGCCGGTGGTCCGGCGCCGGGAAGCCATGCCACTGGGTCGTTGGCCCATGCAGCTGGCGCTGACCTTCGCCGAGCGGCCGCTACAGATCGGCGGCATGGTCCTCGCCGCCGACGGCACCCCGCTCGAGCGTGCCGAGGTGTGGATCCACGACCCCGAGTACTTCGCCGCAACGCACGGTATCAGCCTCAGCGCCGAGTACCAGATGGACCCCGATCCGTCCGGCGACATCACGATGAAGTCGGTGCTCACCGACGCCGAAGGGCGCTTCTTACTGCTTACTGCCGGGCCTCGCCGACCGCGAGTACGAGGTGCGCGCGGTCGAACGCGGCGCGGCCGAGATCAGCACGGCACGAGTGCGGGCGGGCACGCTCGACGCGCAGCTACGCTTCGGCCAAGAGCAGCCGCTGCCGCAAGTCACCGGTCGCATCGTCGACCCACGCGGGCGCGGCGTCGGTGGCGTCAAGGTCGTGGTCCGGCGGCATACGTTTGTCTACGGCGCACCCGACACCATGCAGATGAGCTACCACGCCTACGGCCAGCGCACGACGACGGCGGCAGACGGCACGTTCACGCTCGCGCCGGTGCCGGTCTCCGGCGTCACGCTCGAGCTGCGCCATCCCGAACTGGCAACGCACGACTACGCGTTCGGCGACGCCGGCACGCAACCACACGTCGAGATCCAGGTGCGCATGGTGCCGCGCCTGCGGATCGAACTTCCGGCGGATCACTCGTTCGCCCGCGCCGACCGCGTGCGGGTGCTCGATGCCCGCGGCGAGCGGCTCTACCTGACGCCCGACGGCGGCCGCGGCAGCCAGAAGGAACTCACGCTGCGCGACGGCCGCACCGCGACCGCGCGCGTCGCAGGACGCGCCACCGCGGTGGTGTTCCTTGCGGCGGACGCCGAGCTTGGCCGGCTGGCGGTGCAGCTGGAGCCGGTGGGCGTCACCGTCGTTCGGCCCTGAGACTAGCCGGCGCGCTTGCTCGCCCCATGGCGCGCAACGCGCTCCTCGCGCCGATCGAGCGCCACGGCGCCGCCAGCGTCACTGGCCGGAGTGAAAGTGGTTTGCGCTTGTGTGAGAGCGCCCGTTTTCCACACGCCGAGCCCCGAAGCCGCAGCCTTCGTGTGATACCGGATCGGTGACCTCGGAGACCAGGCAGATCGCTTGCCGACTCCGGGATTGGCTGAGAAGGCGTGCAGCGGCGCGGAGTTCATGCTGACCGGGTTGACTGCCCGCATCACACCGTTGGGCGCCGACCGTTGCCTGAGGACTGGAGCAAGCTGTGCGCTTGGGGCTGCGGCGCCAGCAACGCCGAGACGGTGTTCGGGCCACTGCGCGTCGAGTGAACTCAGCGCGCGGTAAGGCGCGCGATCCCGGCGTCGCTGTCGCCCGACAGCCGGTACCACGCCGTTCCCTCGGGGACCTCGATCGTCCGGCACCACTCGTCGAACCGTTCGTCGGCGAGTAGGTAGACCGGCCGCCCGGCCGCGAAAGTGGCGCGCACTTGGCGGCGGCGCTCGGCGGCGCCGTAGCGGAAGAACGCCGGGTGGAAGCGATAGTCGTGGTCGTCGTTCGCCGGCGCGACGGTCCACGCGTCGGAGAGCATGGCGTGCGCGTGCGGCGGATTGAACGTCACCAACAGCAGGCCGGGGTCGACGCGGCGCAGCTTCGCCAGCAAGTCGTGGCGCGGCGCGTTGGCCGGCGGTGGCGCGACGAGATAGCGTGGCACGTCCGCGATGCAGCCCGAACCGGGGACGCCGAGTACGTGCAGGATGAGCAACGTCGCCGTGGCCGCGCGCAGCCAGCGGCGGCCGGTGCCGAGGACGTCGATCGCGCGCGTCGCGGCGAAGGCGACCGCCCCCGGTAGTAGCGGCACGAAGAAGCGCGCGTCCCGAAAGAAGTAGCAGAGCATCGCCGCGGCGTAGCCAACGGCGGCGATGGCCAACCAGCGCGTCGTTCGCGACGGCGGCCTGACGATGACCAACAAAGCGACCAGCAGCACCACGGCCGGGCCGAAGTATGAGCCGTAGCCGTACTCGGACGCGATCGTCGTCCTCCACTCGAGCTGCAGCAGCTCGCGCAGTAGGTAGCGCAGGTTGGGCTCGACGTTGTCGGGATCGAACGCCTGCAGGAACGTCGCGCGGCCCGGGATCCAGACTTCGTAGCCGGTACGGAACGGGTTGCCGAGCTCTCTGGCCTGGTAGAGCAGCACCGGCGCAGCGCCGGCAATGGTCGCCAGCAACAGAGCCGTGCCGCGCGTGGCCGCGCGGTGCGTGTTGGCGCCGGTGTGGGCGACCCACGCCAGCATTGCGGCCGGCGCGAACAGTACGTTGCCGACGCGCACGTTGATCGCCAGGCCGAGCAGCAGCGCGGCGCCGACGCCGAACGCGAGCCGCGCGCCGGCGGCGTAGCGCCACAGCAAGAACAGCGCAGGGGTCGTCAGCACCGTGCTGGCCAAGTCGGACAGCGGCGCGCGCGCCAGCACCACGAACGCCGGCGTCGTGGCGAGTAGCAGCGTCGCGAGTCCGGCGGCAGCCGGTCGGCCGCGCAGCCAGAGCGCGGCGTGAACGATCGCCAGCAGCAACGCAGCCAGTACGGCGTTGGCGCGGCGCGGCGCGTCGATCGGCTCGACGCCGGCGGCGAGCCACGGCACCAGCACGGCCGAATAGCCCGGCGGGTAGCGCGACGGCAACCGTTCGCCGGCGACGAGGATCGCGAAGTCGCCCTGCTGGTGCAGGCGCACGGCACCGGCCACGTACTCGGGCGCGTCCGGTGACGGGAACAGGTCGCGCGTGGCGCCGGGCGGATGGCGCAGCACGGCCAGCCAAACAGTGGCGGCGGCGAGCCCGGTCAGGAGCCAGCCGAGCCAGGTTGCGCGCATGGGAAGGGCCAATCTCAAGGACGGGGGGTAGGCTCGAGCCGAGGTGCCCGAGGTTGGTCGGGACCGAATCCGGCGGTACCGAGCCGCAACAAAAACCACCGGATCGGCGCCATTCTCCGCGATGCCGGGCGCTGAAGGACAGCGCCTCGATCCCTGGCTCGCGCCACCATGCGAATCGGCGCGCCGTCGTCGTTGTCGCCAGGCCGTCGATCCAGCGCCCGATGAGCGAGACCGCGTCGTTGTCGATGACGCTGCTGCCGAGCGGCGGCGTGCCGAAGGCGTCGCGTCGCTGCTGGCGTTCGGCCCAGCCCGGCTGGGTGGTGCGCGGCTTGTCGGAGGGTCCGTGGAGCGCGACCCCACTCGTCGCTGACCCGGCCCGCAAACGCTCGGACGGGCCACCGACCAAAGGCAACGGATTCGTCCGCGCGCCCGCGGACGGTCTGAATCCGACGGTTTTTGTCGCGGCTCGGTACCGTCGTACTGAGCTCTAGCGGCGCCGGAGCGGCACGGCGCTACCACCCGATCACCCCGTGGCCGGCCCGGGACAGCGAGGTTCGATGTGGCGGCGGCGCGATCCCAATCCCGGAGGACGGGACGTAGCGCACAACCTGTTGGTAGAAGTCCATGCCGAGCAGTGAGGGACTGTTCGGAATGGGCAGCTCGAAGCACCGGGTGGATTGCCTAAGTTCGGTCGCGGTTTGCGGTCTCCGACACGCCATGCCTCGGCCCGGCGCGCCCGCCGAGGCGGATCCACTCGGGCGGGAGTCAGTGAGGCTGCTTGTGTGGCGCCAGAAACTTTCAGCCATCTCGCGGGCGGACCGCGCGCTCAGGTTCCAGAGCGCAGCAGGCGCGGCCCACTGGGGGCTGGCGGTGCTGGCTCCCAGACCGAGAACCAACGGACTCACCCATGGGCACCTCGCGCCTTTTTCTCTTCGCGACCACCGCAGCATTCACGGGCCTCATGTCGGCGCCGACGATCGCACAATCTCCCGATTCGGCCCTCGCGCAGTTCCTCGACAGCACGAGCACCGAGCGTCGCATCCCGATCAAGACCATCCCGACCACGATTTCGCGGTCCGGCTCCTACTTCCTGCCGCGAAACCTGCAGGGCGTGTCCGGGTCCGACGGAATCACGGTGACCGCCAGCGACGTCACGCTGGACCTCAACGGCTATACCCTGGAGGGCGTCGCGGGCTCGAAGCGGGGCATCGACGCCGCGTCGAGCGTCGAGCGCATCGTCATCCTGAACGGCATGGTCCGCGACTGGGACGAGGAAGGCATTTACCTGCAGGTCGCCAAGACCGCGCGGCTCGAGAATCTGACCGTCGCCAAGAACGGCATCCCTTTCGGAGAGCCGGGTCTGTCGGTCGCCCAGGACAGCACCGTCCACCGGGTGGTGGCCACGGAGAACGGTGGTGACGGCATTGTGGTCGGCGGCAACTCACCGAACACCAACTGCCGCGCCGTCATCACCGATTCGGTCGCGAGCTCGAACGGCGGCATGGGGATTCGGGCCTTCCGAGCGCTCGCCATGACGGTGGAGAACTGCGCCGCCTGGTCGAACGGCAGCATTGGCATCAAAGCCTCCGAGGGAGCCGTTCGCGGGTGCACCGCCCGTTCCAACCTCGGTCGAGGCTTCGAGCTGGTGCAGTGCACGGCGAGCGACTCCGTCGCCGGGAACAATGGCGACGACGGCTTTTCGCTGTTCGCTTCTGACGTAGACAACTGCAAGAGCCACGACAACGCCGGCGATGGATTTGACCTCGTCCGCGTGAACAAGCTGCGCAACAGCACCGCCAGCGGCAACGCCGGCGACGGCATCCGCTGCACCAACGAGCGCAACCTGGTCGACGGCAACCTCTTGGTCCTCAACCAGGGCTGGGGCGTCTTCTCCACCGACATCCGCAACTCGGTGACCCGCAACCGGGCGGTCGACAACAGCCTGGGCAGCTATAGCGTGGCCGGCAGCAACTTCGGTCCGGAACAGGCCGCGGGGACGGCGACGTCGCCTTGGGCGAACTTCTGATCCCGAGGCGCGTCTTCGGCGCACCGCCTGTCACTCCACGACTGGGGTGACGGGCTCTTGGCTGTTTCTCGGGGAGTCTGGAATCCGGGCGATCGGCTTGGCGTAAGTCTCGTGGCTGCGAGAATTCAGGCCAAGGTGTGTTTTGCGCACCGGCGGCCGTTGGCTTGCTTGAGGAGCCTCTCTGGATGCGCGATGCCACGTGATGACGGCGCGATCGGGAAAGGTGTTGAAGTAGACGTCGTCACCGATGCCCTCGCAGCTCATGTCGAACCAGAGACCCGATCGACGTCGCTCGAGTCGTCCTCGCCGTCGCGGTGGGGCAGGCGCTCAACCGTCGCGATGATCGCCGTTCTTGCGCCTCTGCCGCGATGGGCGGTCACGGCAATCTCTAGCGCGCGCTGCAAGCGACCCATGTCGGGTCGTCTCGGGTCCGCGAGTTCAGGGCTCGAGGCGATGACGCGGGTCGTCGCGTAGTCACGGGTGTATGTTGCGCGGCGCCGATGAGCCGAGAGCGGGATCCGAACGCACCCTGGTACGAGGGCTTGGGAATCATCTCGATTGGGTGCCAGCCGACCCGTGAGGCGTCATCCCCAACGACTAAGCTGCCGACCTTGGCGCGCATCGGGCGCTGACCGCGCACCACATCCCCGAGGCGACGATTGGAGGCCCGAGGGGCCCTATGGCACCGAGACGTTGTAGCCCTGGGTGAAGACGATCGTGGTGGGGTCGCACGGATGCAGCAGCGCGGCTTGGGTGGAGAATCGGTAGGGCCCGGGCGGCAACACCACGGTGATGGCGGCCGTGCCGGCGGCGTCCGCAACCGCCGTCAAGACGACCAGGCTGCAACCGGAGAGCGTCGAGTCCAGCTCCAGCGCTTGGTTGGACGGTGGGAAGCAGCCAAGGGGTGCCATGCCACAGCCCGCCGACGGCGCCCACGGGAAGAAGCACGGCCGGCAGGGGCAGCCCGGGCCGACGTTGAACAGGAACACCACCGGCGCCAACGGCGCCGTGCTGACCACGAACGGCACCGCGCCGGGTCCCACGGGGAAGCGAACGGTGCACGATGAGGCTCCCGACGTCCCGCCGGCCACGAGGTAATCGTTGACGCCGGGGATGCCGGTCGTGCCCTGCGCCGCGGGGGCGGCGGCGAGCGCGGCGACAAAGCCCGCGGTCCAGAGAAGGCGACGGCCGCACGGGATGCTCATCGATCGTCCTTTCGTGATGGGATCGAGCAGGGGTTGCCGATTGTAGGGGAATCCCTAAAGCCGTCTAGGCCCCCCATGTATGATCCCGCTCCACCACCTGCTTGGAGGCCCATATGTGTTGCCGGCAACTCGCTCTTCTATCGTCGTTGGGTTGCCTCTCCGCCGCGACCGCTCCCGCGCAATGCAGCCCTCAGCAGCTCCAGAAGCTGCTCGCGAGTGACGGCGCCGCGGGTGACAAGTTTGGTTTCTCGGTGGCCTTCGACGGCACGACCGCTGTGGCTGGTTCGTTCGGCCACGGCCATGCCGCCCCCTGCGCGGGCGCGGCGTACGTCTTCGCGCGCTCGGGACGCCTGTGGATCGAGACGACCGAGTTGCGAGGCAGCGGCACTGACGTCGGCGACCACTTCGGCAACGCCGTCGACGTCGACGGCGACACCATCGTTGTCGGTGCGCGCGAGGACGATCCGGTGGCCGGCAACTCCGGCGCGGCGTACGTGTTCGTGCGCCAGGGCTCCAGTTGGGTCGAGCAACAGAAGATTTTCCCCGCCGACGGTGCGAGCACCGATCTATTCGGCTACGCGGTCGCGCTCGACGGTGACACACTCGCGGTCGGCGCAAAGGGTGTGCTGGCCGAGACCGGAGCGGTGTACGTTTGGGTGCGCAGCGGCGGAGTGTGGACCCAACAACAGAAGCTGGAGGCGAGCGACGGCCAGTCGCGGGACGGTTTCGGCTGGTCGGTCGCGCTCGAGGACGAGACCCTCGTCACCGGCGCGATCGGTGACGACGACCAAGGCGACCGCGCCGGCGCTGCCTACGTCTTCACGCGGGCGGGCTCGACTTGGATCGAGCGCCAAAAGCTGTTCGGCTCCGACGCCGCCGCGAGCCAAAACTTCGGCAAGTCGATGGCGATGCAAGCCGGCACACTGCTGATTGGAACGCCGGGCGCGAGCGACTTCGGCCAGGCGTCGGGGGCGGCCTACGTCTTCGCCGGTTCGTTCGGCTCTTGGAAGGAGACGCAGAAGCTGTTGGCCATCGACGGGCGCACCAATGCTCAGTTCGGCGAAGACGTCGCGCTGGACGGCAACATCGCGGTGGTCGGCGCGTGGAACGACTCGGCCTACAGCTCCGCCACGGGATCCGCCTACGTCTACACCCGCAACCTCGCGACCTGGTCGCACAGCGTCAAGCTGATCGCGGACGACGCGCAGCCGTCCGACAACTTCGGCGGCGCGCTCGGCCTGCGGGACGGAACCGTCTTCGCCGGCGCGCAGAACACGGATGACCAAGGCGACAACTCAGGCGCGTGTTACGTCTTCGGCGTCGATCCCGCGGGCTGGTCACGCTACGGGACGGGGTGGCCGGGCACCTACGGCGCGCCGGACATCGCGCTGGATCGGATGCCCTCGATCGGTGCCAGCTTGAACGTGTTGGCTACGAACTCGCGCGGGCAGGCGACGATGGCCGCGTTGGTGTTCGGCACGGGTGCGATCTCGGTGCCGACGCCCTTGGCGGGGACGCTCCTGGTGACGCCAGACCTGACCCTCAATGCGGTGCTCCCCACCGCGGGCATCCAGGCGCCTCTGAGCATCCCGCTGGAGGGCTCGTTGTGTGGGGTGTCGCTGTTCGTCCAAGTGCTCGAGGTCGATCCGGGCGCGAGCGCAGGCGTCAGCTTCACGCAGGGTCTGCAGATGGACATCGGCCAGTAGGCGCCCGGGAGCCCGAGTGCCTTCGCCCCTCGGGGTCATGTGCCCGGTCCACCGCAACGACGGAACCGTGCAGCGTTGGGGGCGGCTCCGGCAAAGAGACCCAACCGGCCCGATCCCAATCCGAGCCGGTATCATCCACGGCGTCGACTGCTCTTCGTTGCCATGCTCACTCTCCGCTTCCTACCGTCGTTCTGTTTTGCTCTGGCCGTCGGTTTGGCCGCAGCCCCCGCTTCGGCACAGCAGACCTGGGTCGTCGACGCGAGTGGCGCCGGCCAGTTCACCGACCTGCCGCCCGCCTACGACCAGGCCGCGGTCGGCGACACGATCTTGGTTCGCCCCGGCTCGTACAGCGGGTTCGCTCGGCCTGCGAAGGGCGTGCGGATCCTCGGTGACGGCGTCGAGCTGGTCACGATCGTCGGCGCGATCGCGGTCAACGGTTTGCCGGTCGGTCAACGGCTCGTCCTCTCAGGATTGCGCATCGCACCTCCGGGCGGACCTGTCGCGTTGTACGCGGACTATTGCTGGGACGTCCTGGTGAACGACTGCGCCCTCATCGGCCCCGACAATCCGGCCGCCGCGGGCGGCGTGGCCCTGTTGAGCCCTCGCAGCTACGTCGTCTGCGATCATGTCTTGGCGGTAGGCGGCGATGGGCTGACCGGCGGCGCGGGTGCTTCTTTTACCAACGGTTGCTACACGGCGACGGCGAGCACGTTCCGCGGCGGCAATGGCGCTCCGGCGTGCATCTGCGGGCCGGACGCGGCGCCCAACGGGGTCGCTCTGGATGAATGCGAGCTGACGGCCGGCGTGGGGGCCACCGCCGACGTCATGGCTCAAGGTGGCGGGACTCACCTCCTGCTGGCGAACCACACTCTGGAGCGGACGGTCCGCGCCCATGCGACCGGGGGCGGCCGCATCGATTTCGATGGCGCGGTGAGCGCGACCGCAGATGCGCAGTCGACGGCGGCGTCGCGGAGCCAACCCAGTCTGGTTGGCCCGCGCGAGCTCCGCCTTGGCGAGCGGGCTGAGTGGAAGATTCACGGTGCTTCCGGCAACAGTGCGGTCCTGTTCCTCGACACCACGACGCGCCCGTTCTATTTGCCCTTCATCAGTCCCGAAACATGGGTCTTGGTGAGCCCGACCGCGGGGTGGGCGGGCACCTACACGACCTCGGCGGGCGCCGCGTCGCTCTCCTTCACGATCCCTCAGGTGCCCAGCTTGGCCGACGCGTTTGTGTATGCGCAGGCGTTCGGTTGGGTCGGACAAGTCCCGCTCAAGGGCAGTGCCGTGTGCATGGCGCGCATCCGCAACTGAGGGCCGCGCTGCTCGGCGTTTCCCTCTACTCGCAAGCCGCGTGCGTTGACGACAGCTCGATGGGGATCGGGCTCGCGTGATCACACCACTACCTGCTAGCTTCCGGGCTGAGGACTAGGACGCGGGGCCGGCGTCACGCGGCCGGCTCAGGTTCTTCCACATGATGGCCGAGTGCGGGCCGTCGGGGTCGCGTTCCAGCCCGAAGACATCGCCGATCGGGCCGAGGCTTTGCTCCAGCACTCGGTCGATCGCGTCGCGGTCTGCGTCGTCGAGCTCGCAGCCGAGCGCGGCGAGGTTGGCATCCAGGTGTCCGCCGTGAAAGGTGCCGACGATGACGCCGGCGACCGCGGATCGGTCGAGGGTCCAGCGCAGGGCCACGGCAGGGATCCCCACACCGCGCCGGACCGCGACCTCACGCAGCACGGCGAGAAGGCCCTGGTAGCGTTCCCAACCGCCGAACTCGTCGATCATAAGGCGGTACTTGACGAGCGAGCGGTTGCCGAGGCTCTCTTGCGGTGTCGCCCGCCCGCGGTAGCGCTCCGCCAAGAAACCGCCGGCGAGGGTGCCGTACGCGAGCAGGCCCAGGCCGCGCTGCTGCGCGAGCTCGACCATGCTCGGTTCGTCGCCGGTGCCGTTGCCGCGTTCGGGCCGTCGATCGAGCAGGGAGTACTGCACCTGGTTGCAGACGAGCCGCGCGCCGGCGTCCAGCATTTCCTGCGTGCGGGCGACGTCGAAGTTCGTCACCCCAACGTGGCGGATCTTGCCGTCTCGGCGCAGCTCGTTCAGCCATAGCGCCACCTCGACGTAGCCAGGGACGGCGTAGTCCCACCACGCAAACTGCACCAGGTCCAGCCGGTCTACCCCCAGCCGTCGCAGCGACCGGTCGATCGCGCGCGCTACGTCCGCCTTGCGCAACGTCGCCAGCGCCTGCTCGTCCGGCACGAACTTGGTGTGCAGCTGCAGCTCGATGCCGTCCGCCGCGAGGTCTTGGCGCACGCGCGCCGCGAACCGCCCAAAGAGCTCCTCGACCCCGGTGTAGATGTCGGCGCAGTCGAACGTCGTCAGCCCGGCGCGCGCCATGCGCAGCAGGTCGGCGCCGATCGCTCGCTCGTCCAGCCGCGCCTCGCGGTGACCGGCGGACAACTGCCAGCCGCCGACCAGCATGCGCGAGATGGTGTAGCCATCCGCACCGAGCGGCACCCGTGGTACAGTCACGGGTCGTCGCCGCGCAGCGGCACGCGGGTCACGTCGCCGTGGCGAAACGTCGATTGACCGGTGCGCGTGATCCGAAAGCGCGCGGCGCAGTTTGGATCCGGGCAAGCCACTTCCATGTCGGTGGTCATCCAGTCGCAGTCGTCGGTCGGGCGTTGCTTGGCCGGCAGCAGGGGCAGCAGCGCCGCGAGCGGATAAATCGGGAACGTCTGTCCCGCCGGTATCCTGAGGTTCTCGCCGCGCAGCTCGAAGTAGTCGCCGACCCGATGGTTGCAGACCATCTCGCCGGGTCCCTGTACCACCTCGACGCGGAGGTCGTAGAGCGTGAATTCATCGGACGTCTGCACGGATCTTGCTCCTGGCTTGCTCCTCGCCGTTGGCCGCCGCACCCTCTGAGCCGGAATGGAGTGCCCTTCGGATCGCGACACCCCGTCATTCTACGGCGGCGTTTGGGGTGCGCTCACGCCGTTCGCGTTCTTCCTCGCCGGCGTCGCGGCGCTCGGCTTGGCGGGTGCGCCGGACGAGCGCGGTTTCTGGCCCGTGCTGCTCGGGTCGTTGGGGCTCGGCCTCGCCGTCGCGCGCGACCGGCGTGCGTACGCGGAGTCGTATCTCCACGGCATGAGCCAGCCCATCGTCATGACCATGGTCTTGGCCTGGCTCTTGGCTGGCGTGCTGGGCTCCTGCTTGGGCGCCAGCGGACTCATCGACGCGCTGACCGGCTTGGCCGAGCGCTTCGGCGTGCGCGGCGGCGGGTTTGCGTTGGCGGCGTTCGCGATTTGTGCCACCGTTTCGACGGCGACGGGCACGAGTCTCGGCACGATCCTGGTGTGCGGCCCGTTGTTGTATCCCGCGGGTGCGGGCGCCGCCGCCGCGCCGCCCGTGCTGATCGGTGCGATCCTCGGGGGTGCCACGTTCGGCGACAACCTCTCGCCGGTGTCCGACACCACGATCGCCTCGTCGACGACCCAGGGCGCGACGATGGCGGACGTCGTGCGCAGCCGCCTGGGCTTCGCGCTGCCGGCCGCCCTGCTGGCTGCGGTCGCGTTCGCGGTCTTGGGGGGCGGGGCACCGCCCGCCGCGACGTCGGCGGGGCCGGAATCCGAGGTGGGCCCGGGACCCCTGGTGATGCTGCTGGCGCCCGCCGCGTCGATCATCCTACTACTCAGGCGGCGGCATCTCGTCGAAGGTCTGCTCGTCGGCTGTGGTGTCGCGGTCGCAATCGGCTTGCTGGGAGGATGGATCGCCGGGTCCGAATTGCTCTGGCTCGACCGGGAGAGTTTCGTGGCCCGCGGGCTGTTGCTCGAGGGCATGGAGCGCGCCGTGGGCATCTCGTTCTTTACGTTGCTGCTGATGGGACTGGTCGCGCCGATCCAGGCCGCTGGCGTGTTGCACGGGCTCGTGGCACCCCGGCAAGGAACCGGCTCGCGCCGCGCGGCCGAGCTGTCGATCTTCGCCGCCGTATCCGCGGCCGCGTTGCTGACCGCGCACTCCGTGGTGGCCATTCTGACCGTGGGCGCACGGGCGCGCGAGCTCGGCGAAGCGCACGGGATCCCGGCCCCGCGGCGCGCCAACCTGCTCGACGTCACCGTGTGCACGTACCCGTTTCTCTTGCCGTTCTACATCCCAACGATCTTGGCCGCGGCGACCACCGCGTCGGGATACGCGAGTGGGATGCCGCGCGTGTCGCCCTGGCAAGCGGGGCTGCACAACTTTCACTCTTGGGCGTTGCTGTTGCTCCTCGTTGGTTCGATCGCTCTGCGGGGACGACGTCGGCAGGGCACCTAGTGTCCTGGATCCGAAGTTCCTGCACAGATGGCACCCGTCCGGCCACCGCTCGCTGCGTCGCACCTCCTCGACGTATCCACCAATATGCCTGCGTCGGTGCTTCTTGCGAGCAGCGTCCGGTCACGCACCCTCT
>JBCCGH010000067.1:0-46943 GCA_039029375.1 Planctomycetota bacterium | reverse complement strand
GCGCGTGTCGGACCGCGCGCTAGTGGTGTGATTCAGGCAGATGGGGCCTTATCCGCGACGTATCGGCGCCGGTCGCAAGGCGGGTCGCCGCAGGCATATTGGTGGATACGGCGAGGACGACCCAACGCTGCGAGCGGCGCTGAGGGCCGTGGATAAGGCCCCAGATTTCTGAATCACACCACTAGTGTTGTGTGTCGGAAGTTGGTTGCGTAAGTCGGCGAGCCAGGTGTGCCGCTCGCAAGGCGCTGTCGACGCAGGGCTTGTGGGTGGACAAGTCGAGGAGACGCAACGCCGCGAGCGGCGCAGAGGGCCGTCGACATATGTGACGAACTTCCGACACGCAACACTAGGGCACGACGGTGTTGGTGCGGGGATTGCTCGGTCCGTTCAGAGTTTGGTGAGGCCGGTGGCCACGGCGGCAACCAGCGCATCGATCTCGGTCTCGGTCATGGGGGTGGAGATGGTGCCCGAGCACGTGTTGATCATCATGAAGCCTTCGTCGAAGAGATGGTCCAGCAGGATGAGGAGCTGGCGGTTCTCGTCGG
Organism: Planctomycetota bacterium; assembly: GCA_039029375.1. Classification (GTDB taxonomy): domain Bacteria; phylum Planctomycetota; class UBA1135; order UBA1135; family UBA2386; genus JBCCGH01. The sequence continues at coordinate 46,398 of JBCCGH010000067.1, read as the reverse complement.
GCGTCATGAAGGCTTCGCGGTAGTTGGTGGGGGGGTGCGGCTTGAGGTGTACGCGGAACATCGAGCCGCCGCCGGTGACGCAGGCGCGGGCGCCGGTGCGGGTGATGGCGGCGCGGATGCCGTCCATGGCGCGCTCGGTGAGCGCGTTTACGTGTCGGACCGCGGCTTGGTCGAACTGCTCCATGGCGACGAGCCCGGCCGTCATGGTGATCGGGTTGGCCGAGAAGGTGCCGGAGTGCGGGAACCGATAGTCGCCGCCGTTGGGGTTCATGACCTCCATCACGTCGGCGCGGCCGGCGAGCGCGCCGACGGGAAACCCGCCGCCGATGATCTTGCCGAGGGCGGTCAGGTCGGGCGTGACGTCATACCAATCCTGCGCGCCGGCGTACTCCGAGCGGAAGGTGATGACCTCGTCGAGCACCAGCAGGGCGCCGTCGTCGTGGGTCCAGTCGCGCAGCGCCGTGACAAACTCGGCCTCCGCGGGCCGTAGGCCCACGCGGTGCGGCATGAGGTCGAGGAGGACGCAGGCGAGCTCGCCGCGGTGCTGCTCGAGGATTGCCCGCGCGACTTCGGGGTTGTTGAACGGGATGATGACCACGTCACCGAGCGCCGACGCGGGCGTGCCGTGGGCTAGGGGAACGCTGGCTGGGCGCTCTGCAGGCCCCCAGCTCGCCGAGCTGGGCGCCTGGCTCACCTCGGCGTAGTCATACTGGCCGTGATAGGAGCCTTCGACCTTGGCGATCTTGGCGCGGCCGGTGAAGGCGCGTGACGCCTTGACCGCGCTCATGATGGCTTCGGTGCCGGAGTTCACGAAGCGCAGGCGCTCGAAGCCTGGGTTGCGCGCGCACAGCGCTTCGGCGAAGCAGACCTCGGCCTCGGTCGCAACGGTGAAGGCGGTGCCGCGCGCGACCTGCTCGCTGACCGCAGCGACGATGGCCGGGTGGGCGTGGCCGTGGATCAGCGATGCCATGTTGTTGGCGAAGTCGATCCGCTCGACGCCTTCGATGTCCGTCACCCGACAACCCTGGCCGCGATCGGCGTACAGGGGGTGCGGCTTGCGCAAGACGGTGTTGCGGCTGACGCCGCCGGGGAGCACCTTGCACGCGCGCTCGTAGAGGGCGGCGCTCTTGGTGCGGGCTTCAACGTGGCGACTCATGTTAGGGCCGTCAGGTTTGGGCCGTCACGTTTGGGCCATCACGTTTTGGCTGGGAGGCGGCGTCGGCCGGGAGGGGGAGGAGCGCGGCGCCGGTGCGCTCGCGCACGTAGTCAAAGCTCACCCCGGGGCTGAGCTCGACGAGCTGAAAGCCCTGTGGCGTGATGTCGATCACCGCGAGATCGGTGTAGACGCGGCTGACGACCCCGAGCCCGGTGAGGGGATAGGTGCACGCCTCGACGAGCTTCGGCGCGCCTTGCTTGGTGCAATGCTGCGTGACCACGTAGATGGTCTTCACGCCGGCGACTAGGTCCATCGCGCCGCCCACCGCCGGGATCGCATCCGGGGCGCCGGTGGACCAGTTGGCCAGGTCGCCGTTCTGCGCGACCTGCAGCGCCCCGAGCACGCACAGGTCGATGTGACCGCCGCGGATCATGGTGAAGCTGTCGGCGTGGTGGAAGTAGGCGGCGCCCGGCAGCGCCGTCACTTGCCGCTTGCCGGCGTTGATGAGCTCGGGGTCGCCGTGATCCGGTGGGGGCGACGGCCCCATCCCCAACAGACCGTTCTCGGTGTGGTAGACAAACTCGCGGCCCTCCGGCACGAACTTGGCGATGCGTTCGGGGATGCCAATACCGAGGTTGACGTAGCTGCCGTCGGGGATGTCGAGGGCGACGCGCTGCGCCATTGCGTCACGGTCGCGGCCGACCGGTTCCGGTGCGGTACTCATGGGTAGCTCAATCCCGCGGCGACGAGGGCGGACTCGTGCGCCGGCTCGGCGATGTGCACGACGCGTTGGACGAACACTCCGGGCGTCACGACCACTTCGGGATCGATCTCGCCCGCTGGTACCACGGCCGCGACTTGGACGACCGTGGTCTTCGCTGCGGTTGCCATCACCGGGCTGAAGTTGCGCGCCGTCTTGTTGTAGACCAGGTTGCCATAACGGTCCGCTTGTCGCGCTTTGATCAACGCGAAGTCCGCGGTGAGGCCACGCTCGAGGACGTACTCGCGGCCGTCGAACGTCCGGCGCTCTTTGCCATCGCCGAGCGGCGTCCCCAGCGAGCTCGGGGTGTAGAAGGCCGGGATGCCCGCGCCGCCGGCGCGGATGCGCTCGGCCAGGGTCCCCTGCGGCACCAGCTCGAGCTCGGTGGCGCCGCTGTGGTAGAGCTTGGGGAACACCGTCGAGTTGGTCGTCCGCGGATACGAGCAGATCATCTTCGACACGCGGCCCGCCTTGATGAGGGCCGCCAAACCCACCTCGCCGCTGCCAGTGTTGTTGTTGACCACGGTGAGGTTCGTCGCCCCTTGGTCGATGAGCGCGTGGATCAGCTCGATGGGGCTGCCGGCTTCGCCGAAGCCCCCGATCATGACGGTGGCGCCGTCGAAGACGTCGGCGACCGCTGCCGCGGTGCTGGCTACTTGTTTGTCGATCATGGCCGGCGCGTTAGGAACCGGCCTTGACCGTCGCCGCCTCGACGCGCGCGTAGTCGTACAGACCGGCTTCGTCGACGATGACACGGTCGTTGTACCCGTCGAACCAGATCGCATCTGGGTTGCGGCCGACGATGCACACCTTGCCGCGGTCGGGTGCGTCAGCGGCGTTACGCAGGAGCTTGAAGATCACGACGCCGTTCTCGGTGCCCGGCACGCCGGGAATCGGCGTGTCCGTCACCGCGGCGACTTCGGTCTTGCCCTTGTAGTGCGTGATGGATAGGCGGGCGTGCGTTTCGACGCCCGAGAGGCCCTTCTGCGAGTCGTTCAGGATGTGCCACGCCTTCTCGATCGAGACGTTGAACGCCTTATGGGCGACGATGTCGCGGCCGCAGAAGAAATAGTGGTTGTTGGCGCCGACGCGCTTGAGCGCCCGTTGCATGATGCGCAATGCGTCAGGGTCGTCGTTGATGCCCTTGATGATCGGCGATTGGTTCTCGACCGCGATCCAGCCGCGCTGGAGGATCCCCTGCATCGCGCGGTGGGTGGCTGGGATCCACTGATAGACCCCCGAGTCCTGCTGGATGTAGTTGCCGGCGGCGTCCTTCGCGAGGAATTCGTCGGGATGGTTGAAGTGCACCATCAAACGCAGGCCCACGTCGGGCCACGTCTCGTGAAAGCGATCCAGCATCGATAGGAACGCGTCGTCGAACCGATCCGGGAAGAACGCGAGCTCCTTGGTACCGATGCGGATGGACTCGACGCCGGCTTCAGCGAGCGCGCCGAACCAGGCCGCGAGTTTGGTGTTCTGCAGCACCATCGCGTCGCCGCCCGACAGCAGGATCTCGCGCAGCTTCTCGCGGCCCGTCTCCGGGTGCCGGCCACCGTTCGCGGCCACCTTTTGATTGTGATCGCTGACGTAGGCGACGATCTCGTGGATCTGGGCCATGCCCTTCTTCGCCACGGTGCCGTCCTGCCGCGTGATCTCCTTGCGACCGATGAGCTCCTCGCGATAGCAGAACCGGCAGTGGGCCGAGCACGTCGGTACGACGTACATCAGCCCCATCTCGTACTTGTGCAGCAGCCCCTCGACCGGGCTGTAGTCCATCTGGTTGCCGGGGTCCTCGGCACCTTCGAGGTTCTCCGTCTCCTCCGGGCTCGCCTTGACCAAGCGTTGGATCGGAGGGCTGTTCTTGGCTAGCTCGAAGTAGTGCCGCGTGAGCTTGACCGGCATCCGCTTCTCGACGTCGCGGTCGGTGCCCTTCAGCGCGCGCAGCTGCTCGATCTCTTCGGGCGTGTAGAAGCCCTCCATCCCGGCGGGGGCCTTGCCGTCGAAGAACGGGCTCAGGCCGTGGACGCCCTGGCGGTCGTACTTCGGGTTCTCGACCGTGTCGAGGAACGCCTGCTCCCGGGGCGAGGGGACGTGGGTGTTCGCTTGGCTCATCGTGCTTAGGCTCCGCCAGACGGTCTCTAACCAGGGGACGCGTCTGTAACCAGGTGGATATCCTGTGGTCGTGAATGTAACATTGTGAACAGGGCGGCGCCAACCCGCCGCCAAAAAGGCCCCGTGTCCCTCTCCGACGTCATCGCGAGCGCCAGCGAGCGCCTCACACCGACCGAGCGGTTGCTCGCCGAGGCCATCGTCGAAGACCCCACCCTGCTGGCCTTTGGCACTGTGTCGGACCTCGCCGGCTGGGTCGGCACCAGCCGCCCGTCGGTCGTGCGCTTCGCGACCAAGCTCGGTTTCGACGGCTACGTCGAGCTCCAGGGTCGGGCGCGCCAGGAACTCTCGCAGAGGCTGTCGCGGCCGAGCGAGCGCATCCGCCACCCCGACGAGTCACTGGCGCCGGCGCGTCGTGCCCTGCAAGCCGCCGTGGCCAAGGTCTTCGCTTCGCTGGACGAGGGGCGTCTGCGGAAGCTCGCGGCACCGATCGTGCGGGCGCGCAACGTCTGGGTGCTGACCGGTGAGACCTCGCGCGCCGGCGCGCATGCGTTCTACAGCCGGCTGACCATGGTCCGCCCCAGCGTGCATTGGGTCGAACCGCACTCCGGCGCCCGCGACCTGGGCAACGCCGTCGCCGGGGACGCCGCCGTGGTGTTCGACTTTGCGCGCTACCGTCGGCACTCGGTCGAGGCGGCTCGCATACTGGCCGACCAGGGTGTGGCTCTCGTGGCGGTCACCGACGGCCCGCTGTCGCCGTTGGCGGCGTTGACCCAGACCTGGTGTGAGCTCGACGTGCCGGGGATCGGTCCGTTCGACAGCTCGGTACCCGCCGTCGCCGTGGCCGAGCTGCTAGTGGCACAAGTTGCTGGCGAGCTTCAAGACCATGCGCGAGAGCGGATCGACCGCACCGAAGCGGTCTGGGACGCGACCGGTACGTTTCACTGACGCGTGAACGTGCGGCCCGGTGCTTGAGCCCACGCCCCGCTAGCGGCGGCCGGCGCTCCAGCGCCCGCCGTACTCTCGAATGTGCGTCGGTGCGATGCGGCTCGCGGCGGCGTCGGGGGGCGTCAGCGCGAAGTGCCAGCCAATCGGGCGTTGCCGTTGGTGGCCGCGGCGCCGGGATCTGAGTTGGACGCGCTCACCCTTGGCGACGAGCTCGAAGGCGACGAACTGCGCCTTGTCGAGGTCATACCGGGCTCGACCGAGCAGCTGCGCGCTGATCGCGGTGGCCCATCGGCCGGGGCCGCGCGGCCGCGCGCCCCGCGTCGCGCGGCTCGACCCGCGGAGCTCGACGTCGATGAGGCCGCCTCGCACGGCGCCGATCGTCGTGCGGAGAGCGCCCGCCACTTCCGCAGCATCGAACGAGCGGGTCTCGCCACGCACCGCGTCGACCAAGTGAAAGCGGGCCAGGCGCTCGAACAGCGCCGGCGGCACAGTGTGCTCCGCGCCCACGCGGGGCGCCGCGGCGAAGAGCTGCCGCGCCTCGGCGGCGGTGAACCACGCGTGGTCATGGTTGGAGTACGGTTCCGGCGTCGCCGCCGCATCGTCGTGGTCGGGTAGGTAGCGCATCGTCTGGGTGAGCACCAATCCGTCGGTGGGCCATTGCCACTCGAAGCGATGCTTCGGCGCCGTGGTCTGCGGCGGCTTCTCGCGGTCGGCTGCGGGCAGCGCGCGCCAGGCCGCGAGTCCGCGCTCGAGCATGGCCAGCACGACCCCCGGGCGATTGGAGTTCACCGAGGCGAGATGCGCGCCACTCGGCGTGCAGACGTAGATCCCCTGCTTGCTCCCGGGGCCGCCGCCGTAGTGCCCGTCACGCGCCAGGTCCTGGAACGCGAGGCACTCGGGGTCGTCGCCGCCGCCAGCGCGCCAGCTAGCGGCATCGAACCCGCCCTGGAGCCGCCAAACCTCATCCGTGGCCAGCGTGAAGTCGGCCGTCGCGCGCGCAATCTCGGGGTTGGACCAGACAGACCGCCGGCCCGCAACGCCGTTGTTTCAAGTGCAGCCGAGCGGGTGGCCGTTCATCGTCCACAGCAGCAGCGGCTTGCCCTGTGCGGCGGCCGCTTGCAGGCCTTCGTGGAACGACGGCTCCCACGGCAGTCGCGCCCACGCCCGCTCGCCCTCGTCGCCGCGGACATGCGCGGCCCAGGCGGCCCAGTTGGCGTCGGTGAGATCGCTCGGCACCGCCGGAGCCTGCGGTACGGTGGACGGCGGTGCGGTGGCTTGAGCCGCCGCCGGTGTCGCCGTCACCGTCGCGAGAAGCGCACATGTCAGAGTCACTGCGAGCCGCATGCGCCCCAGTCTACGAACGTACGGAGCCGCGACAAAAACCACCGCATTCGGCCGCCGCGACCCGCTCCCCGGGCCGCTCCCCGGGCCGCTCGGCGCGCCGTGCGGCGAAGCCCCACTAGCGGTCGTCGCGTCCTGCCAGGAACCGCTGTAGCGCCGCCTCCAGCTCGCCGCGCCGCGGGTCGTCGCCGATGCGTGCGAGCGCTTGGCGCTCGAGGTCGACGGCTCGCTTCGCATCGCCGGCGCGAAACTCGGCCAGCGCCAGCGTGTCGAGGTGCTGCCAATCGTCGTGACCGGTGAGCTCGTTCGATCGGCGCGACGCGCGCAGCGCCAGCCCGTCGAAACGTCCGCCGTACGCCTCCTCCGTGAGTAGGCGCCAGGCCAGGGTGTTCAGCTGCGGAGCGTCATCCTGCAGCAGATCGATGAAACGCTCGCCGCGCGCCAGCGCCGCCGCTTGCTCGGCGGGCGCCGCGGCCAGCGCCTCGAACTCGACCCGTGCGATCGCCTCCTCCGGGTCGGCGCCACGCCGGCGGAGGCCGTGACCCTGCACGCCGATCGCGGCGTCTTCGATCTTGACCCGCACCGTCTGCCCCTCGAACCGAAAGGACACCGGCACGAGACCGGAGTCGCCTGGTTGCTGGACGCGCCCGGACAGCACCCGCTCGTCGGGGTCGTAGGTCGCGCCGAGGAGTCGTCGCGGCCGCAGCAGCTCCAGCGCCGCGTCGACCTGGCCCTCGTTCGTCCGGACCGCCAACGTGAACGATAGGCTGCCCCCGATCATGGTGCCTTTGCTGTCGCTGGGCAGCTTGTCCGTGCGGGCGAACGCCCCTTCCCAAACGCCGTCGATGGTGGCGTCGCCGGCGATCGTGTTCCAGCCCGGACCGGCGGGCTCGGTCCCGCGGATGGCCGCAAGCACTGGGTCGCGGCCGGCGAAGTAGTCGCTCGAGAGAAGATCGACACGGCGGTCGGGCTCGACACTCGGCCGCTCAATGGGCTCGGCGCGGAAGTGGTTGGTCGAGTACCAAAGGGAGATGGCCGAACGCGGCAGGTAGGTGCCACGCACTTCGCCATACGCGTTGGGTTTGCCGCCGGTCGGCTCGCCAATCAACGTCGCGCGGGTCTCTTGATCGAGATGAGCGGCGTTGATCATCGCCGACGAGAACGTGTCTTGACCAATCGCGACGAACAAGCGCGACGGCTGATTGAGCACTGGGTGGACGCCCAGCCAGTCGATGATCGGCTCCAAGATCATCGAAGCCCCGCCGCCGTTGCGGCGCAGATCGACGACCACGCGCGCGGGTTGGCGGCGTTCGATCTCTTCGACGAGCTCAACTCCGAACTGTGGGAAGGCGCGCTGGGGATCGCTCCGGCACTTGTTGTAGGCGAAGTAGAGCGTGTCGCCGTCGTCGAGCGTCTCAAACCAGTAGGGCTGATGCCCCCGGGTCAGCCACGTTGGCGCCGGCGGCGTGTCGCGGTCGAACGGCCCGACCATCGCCGCCTTATCCGAGCGGAGCGTGATGCGATGCTCTTCGCCGTCGCTCTCGACGACCAGCGGCAGCTCGTTCGGGCTGGGAATCAGCCCCAGACCGTACAACGCCGCGGGCCGGCACAGGATCGCGACATTGCCCCTTTTCCATTGCTCGTTCTCCGAGGCACGGACCGTGGCGAGCTGCGCCAGCACCTCGTCCATCGCCGTCGTGCCGACGCCAACGACCCGGCCGCCCAGGACCTCCTCGTGCGCCGCAGCGACTTTGGTGACAAAGACGCCGTCGGCGAACTGCCGGAACTCCACGGGGCAGCGGGCGAACTCCGCCGTGGTCCTGTAGCCCAAGGTCGTGTGCGCGTCGCCACGCAAGGCCACCAGCTGGGCCAAGCGCATCACGACTTGCGGGGCGTTGAGATCGGGAATCTCGAGCCGCGCGGCCGCGACCGCCTTTTGCCACTGCTCCTGGTCCAGGCCGTCGAACCAATTGGCGTGGAGGGCCGGGAGCTGCTGTTCGAGAAAGGCCAGGTCCTCGAGCCACTGCTCGATGGTCAGCTCATGCAGTGCCACGGGCGTGCGCGGGCGCGGTGCGGGGGCCGCGACGACCTCCGTTGGCTCAGCGCGGAATTCGACCGAGAACCCGCCGCCGCGCATGCGCCCGACCAAGGCCTGGTCGTCGAGGGCGAACGAGACTTGGGTCGCCATGCCCATGATCTTGCACTTGGCCGTCCAGCCGTCGCCTTCGCGGCGGAGCTCGTTCAGCTCCGATATGGAGCTGGCGACGTGGGCGCGGCCCGCCAAGCTGCCCCCGTCGTCGCGCGTGAGCTCGAGGCGCAGGGGGATGCCTTGCGGCGGGATCATCGGCATGGCCTTGTCCGGCTTGATGGTCCCTTTGAAGGCGCCGACAGGATCCTGTTGCGCCACAACCGATGGGCATAGACCCACCAGCGAGATCAGAGCGGCGAGTGAGGCGGCAACATGCATCGAAGCAACTCCGGTGGTTCCGGCGGGGTGGGCGAAGTTCATGAGGTGCAGGCCTGTAGGTACGAGAGCATCAAGAGCGTGATGCGCTGCTCGAGCTCCTTGCGTGAGTAGCGCAGACGCCAGCCGGAACGGTCCCCGTAGACCACCCGGCCTTGCGCGACTTCGAAGGCGGCGAGAAGCGCGAACTCACACGCCTTCTGCCGTTCGGCTCGCGGAATGCGATCGGCCTTCTCCGCGAGGAACGCCGCGATCGACTTCATGGTCGCGGTCACTTGTCGGCGAAAGCCGTGCGCGTCCTCGTGAGGATGGCGAAAGAGGTGCTCGGTGGTGGCGCGGATGATCCCCCGGTTGGCCTCGCACCGCTGGATGATCATGCGGCACACCACCTGCGCTCGTTCCTCGAGCGCGGCGTTGCGGTGCTGCTCGAAGACGGCGGCGGGGACGTCGCGGGCGAGCTCTTGGCCCCGCTCGTACAAGCAGGTGAGCAAGCTGTCCTTGCTGGGAATGCGGGCGTAGAGCGTGCCGACGGCGCAGCCCGCCCGCTTGGCGAGGTCGACCATCGTCAGCTCGTCGAAGTTGCGCTCCTGGAGGAGCGCTTCCGCCGCCACCAGGATGCGCTCGAGCGTCCGGCGGCTGCGATCCTGGCAGGTGGCGTGGGGCCGAGGTTGGGTGGCTTTTGGCGAGGTGACCATGGTTCCGAATCCGAATTCGGATTCGGAACCTAGGCGCGCAGGTTGGCGCCGTCAACCCCGGGGACCCAGGTCGGCACCGGGCACGGGTGGGGGACTCCCGCCGCGTGCCGGGCGACGCGCCCTGTGAGGACCTCTAGAGGCCAAAGCGCAGGAGAGCGGCGTTGCTCAAGCCGGGGAGGCGACGGCGGGTGACGAGTGCCTGCGTGAACGCGCACGCACCGAGGAGGCTCGGGTTGTTGGGCACGAGAAGGCGCAGCCGCGCGGTCCCCGCTGGAGACCCGATCAGTGTCGCCGGGACGCTCGCGTCAATGGCCACTTGGAGCCAGCAGTCGACGAGGCCGATGGCCGACAGCTCGACGGGGAGCGGCGCGCCACGAAAGCTGCTGCGCGACGCGCCGAGGAGAAACAGTGCGGCATCCAAGCCGATCCAGGCGACGTCGACATCGAACGCCGTCCCGAGCACCGGCGCGCCGGTCGACGTGAGCGCCGGCTCGTCGCCGGCCGGGCACCCGACGCCAAAGGTCTCAAACCGAGCACGGCTGCTGGTCGTCAGCGTCCACTCGTCGCGGTCCCGATCCCCGCCGAAGGCGACGACTTCGCCCGTCGACGGATCGAACCCCAGGCCGGCGCCGTTGCGCACACCGAACGGTTCACAGGTGGCGACCTGGGTCCAGTCGGAGCCGTCCCAGCGCCACGCGTCGCCGTTCCAGCGCAGGGCGAGACACGTGTTGGTCGTCGGGTCGAAGGCCAGGCGATGGCCTGCCATGGCCGGGGGCCGCGTCGCCGGCGTACGGGCATGCCACGCCATACCGTCCCACTCCCAGGTCGCGTTGGACCGGACGCCGGAGGTGTCACGGCCGCCGAACAGCACCACCCGGTCGCGCGCGGGGTCATAGGCCATGGCGGCCTCGCGCCGACCGCGCGGCCAGAGACCTTGGCTGGGCACCACGCGCCAACCGGCGCTGTCGTGCAACCAAAGTTCATCGGTGACCACGTCCGGGCTCCTGGCCGTGAGCCCGCCAAAGAGGACCACGGTGCCACCGTTCCACGGCGTTCCGGTCATCCCTGACTCGGTCCGGGGCGAGGGGCCGGGACCGAGGAGAGACCAGTCACTGCCATCGAAGCGCCAGGTGTCGCCGAGGAACCGGGATCGGCTCTCCCCGCCGAACAGGAGCACCGCCCCGGAGAACGTGTTTGCCAGTCCGGGATTCCAGCGTGCCGACGGTCGCGCCGTGTCCGTGGGAACCGCGCGCCATTCGCCGTCCTTGCGCTCCCAGGCGACGCGGGTGCGCGCATCGGCGGGGAACGCCACCAGCGCGTTGCGCGACGTGTCGGTGGCCATGATCCAACGTCCTCGCGGCGGCAGTGAGCTCTGGAGGTTGGTCCATGCATTCGCGCCGGGGTCCCAGGCATGCAGATCGGAGCGCGCGCCGTACTGCCCGGAGACGCCGGCGCCGTAGTTGGCGTTGCCGCCGAAGAGCACGATCCGTTGCCCATCGTAGATCAGCCCGGCGTCTTGCCGACGGATCCCGCCGGGCGGCGTGGCCGACACTTGGGTCCAGGACCGGGTGGTGCCGCGCCACTCCCACGTCTCCTCGTTGTTCCATTGCAGGTATTGCCCAAACAGCACGCCGACCCCGCGGTCGCGATCGAAGGCGACGCGGTGCCAACCTCGCGGCGACGGCGCGCCGTTCGTCTGGAGCTCTTGCCAGCCGCCACCGGGTTGCCACGCCCAAGTGTCGTCCTCAAAGACCGCGCCGCCGAGGAAGCCACCGAACAGCACGAGCTCGCCGGTCGCGTCGTCGTGAAAGAGGGCGTGCAGATCGCGCGGCGGCGGCGCCGCGCCAGCACCGTCGTCGTGCAGCAGCCAGCGGCTACCGTTCCAGGACCAGAGATCACCTAGCAGGATGGCCGGCACTCCGGGACCGGCCGAGCGACTGCCACCGTGCACGACGATCTCGTCGAGCTCCGGGTCAAACGCGGCACCGGCATAGGCGCGCGCCGGCGGCGGCGCCGCGGGGCTCGGTTGATGCCACCGCCGCCCATCCCATTCCCACACATCGTTGAGCTCGGTGGCCGATCGGTCCCGGCCGCCGAAGAGCACGGTGCGTTGGCGGGTCGGATCGAAGACCAACGCGCCGCCGTTGCGCGCGGGGGGCGTCTGCGGCGGGCGTGGGTGGTGCCAGGATTGACCGTCCCACTCGAAGACCTCGACGAACTGATGGGCGTTCTGGACGACCACAAGGCGCCCGCGGGCAGCATCGTAGGCGGCGGAGTTCGGGTAGGCGCTGCCGGGGCGCAGCGTTCGTTGCCACTCGGCTTGGGCGGCGAGGGGGCTGCAGGCCAAGCCGAGGCTCAGCGTCGCGGCGGCCAGCGGGCCACGGAGTCGTCGACGGGAAGGGGACATGGTTCGAGGAAGACCTGGCCGCGGTTGCCCGACGCGGGTTTCCGCAAAATTGCGCGGCGCGGTCACGCCGGCGACAAAACGCGCGGGGTGCCCTTGCCGGCTGTCGGCCCCTGCGGCACGTTCCAAAACGACGATGGCGGACTCCCGACAGGTCTTCCCCGCGACCCGCCGCACCTGGCTGGGAGACCGTCTTGGCGACGATGACGGCCGTCATGAGGCCATCCGCTACGTCATGGAGGTCTACACTTGGCCGCTCCAGGTCTATTTTCGCGGCACGCGTTGGCGCGGCGCCGGTGAGCCTGCGGACGTAGTGCACGGCTTCTTGGCCGATCGCTTGGCGCAGCCGGGCTACTTGGACGCTTGGCACAACAGCGACATACCGCTGCACCGGTGGCTCGCCAACGGCCTGTGCTTCTACCTGCGAGAGCGATGGCGGGCGGCGGCGCGAGAAACCCGTGTCGGTGAACTGCCCGCGGGTCTATCCAGCGAGGACCCGGGCCCGCTCGAGGCTTTGGATCGCGCGTTTGCCATCTCGGTGGCGCGGCGCGCGATGGAGCACGCCGCGACGAGTTGCCGATCGGAGGGGCTCGAGCACCACTGGTCCCTGTTCGTGCGTCATCACTACGAAGGCATGCCCTACCGAGATCTTGCCGTGTCGTCTGGCGTGCCGCCGGAGCGCGCCGCGGTCATGGTGCGGACCGCGACCAAGCGGTTCCGCGCAGCCCTGCGTGAGCTGCTGGGGCGGGACGGTGTGCCACCGGAGCGGATCGAGCACGCGATCGTCGAGCTCCTCGCGACGTGCGAACGGTGAGCGCGGGCGATCCACATGCCGCCGGCGCACTGTTGCGGCTCGGCCTCGGTGCCGGCTCGCCGGTGCTGCGTCGGCTCGTCGCGCGACTCGAGCGGGACGACGGCCCCGCCTGGTTTGAGCAAGCCCGCGCGCGGTTGGCGTGCTCGTTCGCACTCGACGGTATCCCGGTGCCATGGGAGCAGATCCTCGCCGGTCGGACCGCCCATGATCGGGCCGCGCGGAGCACCGGCGACGACGCTCTCGCCGGGGCGCTGGGACTCGTCCTGTGCGACGCCGAGGCGCTGCTGTCGCACGGAGTGCCTTGCTCCCAAGGCGCCGACGTCGCCGACGTGTTGCTCGAAGTGGCGGAGGCGTTGCCGACCGCGTGGGCGGATCGTCTGGCGCGGGCTGCCCTGCTGGCCACCGCTGCCGCGCCGCGGCCGCGGGCGCCCGTTCACGACCGCGTTGGGCGTTACCGCCTACTGGAGCCGATTGGCCGCGGTGGGATGGGTGTGGTGTGGCGCGCGGCGCAAGCCGAGACCGGCCGCCACGTCGCCCTCAAGCTGATGCGTCCCGAGCTCTTGTCCCGCCGCGCGCTCGACCGCTTCGCCCGCGAGGCGCGCCTGCTTGCGCGCCTGCGCCATCCGGCGATCGCCCACGTCATCGAGGCGGGGCTCGAGTCAAAGACGCCCCATGACCAGCCGTACCTCGCGATCGAGCTGGTCGAAGGCGAACCGCTGGTCGCCCATGCCGCGCAGCGCCAGTTGGCGCTCGGGGCCCGCTTGACGTTGTTTGGACAGGTCTGCGATGCCGTGCAGCACGCCCATGAGCAGGGTGTCGTGCACCGCGACCTCAAGTCCAGCAACGTGCTGGTCACCGCTGAAGGCCGCGTGAAGGTCCTCGATTTCGGGATTGCCCGCGCGCTCCACGGTAGCGACGCGCACGCGCAAACCAGCGCCGGTGAGTTGCTCGGGACGTTGAGCGCGATGAGTCCGGAGCAGGCCCAGGGCGGCGTCGCCCTCGGCCCGACCGTCGACGTCTACGCGCTGGGGCTCCTGCTGTTTGAGCTGCTCGCGGAACGGCCGGCGCGGCTCCTCGAGGCCTTGTCCTTGCCCGAGGCCCTGCGCCGAATCTGCGAGCAGGCGCCGGCGCCATTGCGGCGCGTCGCCCCGGACTTGCCGCGCGACCTAGAGGTCGTGACGGGCAAGGCGTTGGCGCATGAGCCGCATCGGCGCTACGCATCGGTGCGCGCCCTGGCCGACGACGTGGAGCGCTTCCGTCGTCTCGAGCCGATCGCGGCTCGGCGGCCCACGTGGCATTACCGCACCGGTCGCGCGGTGCGCCGGCATCGGGGTCTTTGCCTGGCCGTCGGTGCCGTGCTCCTGGCGTTGGCGTGTGGGTTCGGGGTGGCGGCGGCGGAGTGGCTGCGCGCGCGCCGCGCCGAGCGCGACCTGGCGAGCGTTCTGCGGACGTCCTTGGAGCTGAGTCGCAGCCTGGTCGAGTCGACCCGCCCCACGGCCGAGGTTCAGGGACAGCTGGCGGCTCTCGAGACCGCACTCGCACCAGCTCTGGCGGGGGCGATGCTCGACGACCCGGCGTTGACGGCCGCCGCGGCCGCGTGGTTCGAGCAGGTGGCCGACCTGCAGCAGCGGCGTGGCGACGTCGAGACCGCGCTGCGCAATCGCCGGAGCGCGTTGCAGATTCGCCGGGCCTTGGCACTGGCGAGCCCCGCCGACGTCGACGCTGCCGCGCGTTGGTCCGTCGCTTTGGTGAAGCTCGGGGACGTCCATGGGGACTTGCGGGAGGGAGACCGCCAACGCGAGTGTTACGAGCGGGCGTTGGCTCGCGATCGCGAGATCGCGGCCGTGGCGCCGCACCGCGCGACGCCGCGGGACAACCTCGTGTGGAGCTTGCTGCGGGTTGCGGATTTGCGATTGGTGCAGGGCGACTTTGAGGCGGCGCACGCGCTGATGGCCGACGCCGCCCAGGAGGCGGACCAGCTGCTCGACGCCCATCCCGACCGTGCGCTCAGCCACTTGGCGCGGACGCAAGTGCGGCTGCAGCGCGTCGAGCTCCTACGCGTCGTCGCACCGGGCTGCGCCGCGCGGCTCCAGCTGGCGCGGCGGGCGGCGGCGGTTGCGTCGGACCTCGTCGATCGAGAGCCGGCTCGAGCGGCGTTTCGCCGGTGTGATCGCAACGCGCAGGCCGCGTGGGCGGCCGCGCTGCTGGCCGTCGGTCGGAGCGACGAGGCGCGGCCCGCTGTTGTCGCGGCGTTGGGCGAGGCCGCGGCGGCGGTGGCAAAGGACGGTGTGCGGGCCGAGGGCTGGGGGCAGCTCGCGCGTCTGCACGGCACCATGGCGCAGATCGATGATGCGGCCGGCGACCCCGACGCAACGTGGCGTCATACCCAAGGGATGGTCGATGCCGCCGAGCGCGCCTGGCGGCTGGATACCGATCATCCGCGATGGCGTCGCCGGTGGGTGGAAGCGCTGACCCGGGCCGGCGAGGCCGCGTTCCAGCGGGGCGACCAGGTTCTGGCGCGTGACTACGGCGCCCGCGCACTCGACGTCGCCGAGGCGTTCGGCAAGGGCTCGCGTGCCGAGCGACTCCATCTGGCCCAGCTGCTGGCCGAGCCCAAGCTCGTCGAGCGCCACGATGTCGTTCGTGCCACTGCGCTGCTCGAGGCGATGCGCGCCGACCGCGAGGACCGCAATGTGCTGGTGGCGCTGGCCCGAGTGCATCGAGGGTGTGGTCGTGACGCCGAGGCCGCCGCATGCGAGCAGCGCATCGAGGAGCTCGAGCGCGTGTGGCGCGATCGATTCCGGTGACTTCGCGGTCCTCGTCTCGTCAGCGGCGCCCTTGCTTCTTGGCGCGGCGCTTGGGCAGCTGCGCTACGAGCGATGGGTGCACGAGCGCGCGGTAGCTCTCTTCGATCCACGACTCGAGCAGGCCCTTCGGCGCGCGCTCTTCGAGCGGTAGCCAGACCGTGGTCCAGCCACCTTTGCCGACGCGCCACGTGTCGGGGTCTTCATCCTGCAATGCCTCGGCTTGCGCCAGCGAGTCGACGAGCTTGAGCATCAGCTTGTAGCGGTCGCCCTTGATGCCGAGGTAGGCGTAGGCCTTGTTGCGGGCTCGAAACGCGCGGTTGACGCACGAGGTTCCCTCCTCGGCCTCGGGCAAACCGTTGGCGAATTTGCGCAGCGCGAGCATCGGCGCCGTCTCGCGCGGGTCGGGCTTGGGCGATGGCATGGTATGGCTCCCGGCCGCACCTCTAGTCACTAGTGGTGTGATTCGGTTAATGCCCCATCTGTCTGAATCACACTACTAGCGACTGACGGCGAGGAGCTCTTCCAGCTGCTGGAGACCGTTGGTCCAGCCGCCCTTCACGATCCCGCACATGTCGTCGTTGGGTAGGCCGGTGTGCGTCAGGGTCAGCGTGGTGCCGTCGCCCGTGGCCTCGAACTCGACGCGGACCTGCATCTCCGGCATCTGCATCTGTGGGTTGGCGTCGGTGACGTAGGCCAGCACCCGCTGCGGCTCGACCTCGACGAAGCGCCCGGTGCCGCGCACTTCCCACTCGCCTGGCTTCGCCATCACACTGGTAAAGGTCGTGCCGACGGCGGGGGACCAGCCTTCGTAGGCCAGCTCGACGCCGGGGTCGCATTTCATCCAGCGCACGACCTGCTGCGGGTCGACCCACGCCTGATAGACGAGGTCGATGGGCGCCTTGAAGGTGCGGGTGATGGTCACAGAGAGTGGCTTGGTCATGACGTCTTGTCCTTCTTCTGCATTGCGTCGAGGTAGTCCGCGAGGTCGTCGAACCGGTCTTCCCAGAACGCGCGCACGCGGGCGACCCATCGCTGGGCCGTGGTGAGACCGCGCAGGTCGACTGCGCAGCGGTGGACCCTCCCATCGATCTCGCGGGTCAGCAGCCCGGCGCGCTCGAGCACTTTCACGTGCTTGGTTACGGCGGGCTTCGACATCGCGAACGGCTCGCCGAGCTCCCCGACCGTGGCCGGCCCGCGGCACAGCCGCTCGACCATCGAGCGCCGCGTGCCGTCGGATAGGGCGTGGAACACCTCGTCCAGCACCGGAGATCGGTTAACCATATGGTTAACGATAGCGGCAACGATCGATCGCGCAAGGGGGGGGCGCGCGCCGTACCGCAGGCTCGGCGGCGGGTGTCTTTACGTGCCAATCTGCAGGCGCAGCGCGTCGCTCAAGGCCAGCGTGCTGGCGACTCCACCACTCGGGTCGAAGACGGCCCATTGCAGGTAGGCATCCACACCGAGCGGCCCCGCCGGCACGCCGAGGCCGAGCGACGCTTTGCCTGTCGCATCGGTGAGGACGAGGATCGTGAGCGGCAGCGGGCCGATGAGTAGCGTGCAACCGGGCGCCACGGTCGCGGTGTTGGTGTCGCTGGCGAAGAGCAGTAGCGCGGGCGCGCCTGGCCGCGCCGAGCTGAGGGTTACGTCGAACGAACCGCCGGCGACGGGTGGCGCGCTGGCGCCGATTTGCGGGATGCCGGCGGTGCCGGCGCAGCCGGTGCCGTAGCGCTTCTCCAGCGCCGGTGGTGGCGTCGAAGCCGAGGTGGGCCTCGACGTCCTCGGTCCCGGCGTTGACGACGACGAGATCGAGGCGACCGCAGAACCCATCGATGCTGTCGTTCTCAAAGTCGCCACACGCGAGGTCGACCGCGAGGGCGCCGGCGGTGGCCACGGTCTGGGCGGCGTAGTCGCCGGTCGTGAGACTACCGCTCCCGGAGTAGAGGAAGAGCGTCAGCTGGTCCTGGGGCGTGGGCAGAAGAACGGGGGCGACCGCGGCGAGATCGAGGTCGCCATCGGCGTCCAAGTCACCGCTGCACAACGTCGCGGCCAGCCCGGACGAGGTCAACGGCAGTGCCAGCGTGAACGAGAGCGCTCCAGTGCCATCGTTGGCGTAGATGTGGATGGTGTCGGTGCCGCCTCGCGCCAACGCGAGGTCGCCGTCGCCGTCGGCATCGCCCAGCTCTAGCCCGGTGTAGCTGGTTCCCGTCGAGCCGGCCAGCAGCACCGCGGCGCCGCCATCCGCCAGCACCTCGAGCCCGCCGCCGCCGGTCAGCAGCCCGCCTTCGAGGGCGACGACCAGATCGTCGATGCCGCTGCCGTCGAGGTCGGCGGCGGCGATGTCGACCGGGTTGGTGCCCAGCGAGGCGATCGTTTGCGGCGTCGGCGTTGCCGCGGCGTAGGTGTGCTCGAGGGCGGGGCGCATCAGGACTTGGCCGACCGGGCGGACTTTCTGCGCTGGGCGACCGGCATCGCCCGCAACAACATCCGCGACGCCGTGCGCCGACGGCGGGAGAGCGCCCTCGATGCGTTCGCGTCGGCCACCGGTTTGCTGCGAGGCGATCCCGACGCGTCGGGGTCGAAGAGCGCGAGCGACTGGTCGAGGCGCTGGCGGCGCTGCCGGAGGACCAGCAGCGCGTGATCGAGCTGCGTTGGTTGGACGGATTGCCGTTTGCCGAGATCGGGCGCAAGCTCGATCGATCGGGCAACGCCGCGCAGATCCTGCATGCCCGGGCGTTGGTGCGTTTGGGGGCAGCGCTGCGACCCCGGAGCTGATCGTCGAGCCAGGCCGGCGGATTCGTTGGGTTGATGCCGTCAGCGCGACGAGATGCGTAGGCCGCTCCGGCGCGGTGGGCGAGCGGCCTCGCTGGCCTGGGCCGGCGCGGGCGTCGGTATCGGCCGCCCCAGAGTCGCTGCGCTGGCGAGGAACACCCGTGCGAACGCGCGCATCACGGGCTCTGGCCCGAATCGTGCCGAGAAGGCATCCCATCCCCCGGCCGGAGGCGGCGGCGGGCCTCGCCACAGCAGTAGTTGCTCGGCGAGATCCTCGACTTCGTGGTACACGATTGCGCGATCGCCGAGCACGTCGAGGTGGTGCCGGTCCGAGCTCCCGCCCCAGGTCAGTACCGGCTTCCCGCGAACGGAGAACTCGCCAACCGCGAGTCCAAAGGTCTCGCCCTCGCGGCGTGCGTGCAGCATTGCGTCGCAAGCGTCGATGAACCGGACCTTGAACCGCGGGTCCGGGGTCGGCGGCAAGTGCACGATGCGGGGGTGCGGTGGGCAGAACGGCTGCGTGTTCCACATCAGGAACCACAGGTCGTCCCGGTGCTTCACGAGCTCCGACACCGTGGCGTGCACGAAGGGCAGGTCGAACGTCGAGGGGCCGCCGTGTCGCCCGAGCACCACGGCGTGCGGCGGGATCCCGAGCTCGGCGCGCAGGTTGGTCCCGTCCCCGTCGTCGAGGTGGATCATGTGAGGCACCACCGGGACCCTTGGCGCGCCTTCGAGCCCCCGGTGATCGGCGACCCAGTCCGACACCGCGGCGTACACATCGCCGTGCGGACGGTCGCAGCGGAAGACGCAGTGCACGGCGGTCCGTCCGCGCGGTGGACGCGACAGCGGTGCGCCGGACGGGTGCCCATGGGCGATGGTGTAGTACAGGGCCGCGTCCCGCAGAACCCACTCGAGGTCGGTCCGGTCTCGGTAGAGGACGACGCTAAAGCGCTCGCGAAATCGATCCACGCACGGGATCGGCGCCTGCGCCGGGCAAGCGATCACGCTGCGGTTGCCCAGCAGCGTCTCGTTGAAGTGGGCATAGTCCCAGAGCGCCACGTCGGTCCCGCGCTCGATCAGGTGCCCACTGTCGAAGACGACGAGCGGCCGAAGCGGCGCCGTGCCCGCCGCGGGGATCTCTGCCGGTGTCTGCATGCGCGCCTCTCCGATGCCATCGGCCGGCAGGGCCGCCGGGCTGATGCGCATCGGGGCGCGGGGTCGGGTTCTGGGTGAAGGCCCGGGCCCCAGCAGCACCCTGCCGGCCAAAGCACTTCTTCAATGGGCTGCTACGCCCGCCGTCGTGGCCGCGGCATCTTGGCGACGGCGGGACCCGTGAGCGCGCGGCAGAACAGCAGCTCGCGCATCGCCAGGTTGCACACGTGGAGGGGCCACGGCATCGGGCGCATCACGTCGATGATCAGGACGACGCGCAGGCTGGCGCTGTCGTTGTGCACTTCGTGCTCCCAGCTGTCGTCGAACAAGACGGCCTCGCGTTCGCGCCACTCGTAGTGGGAGTCCTTGATCCGCATCCGCGGCGGGTGATCGCGCGGCACGACGAACGCCATGTGATAGCGCAAGGCGCCGAGATACTGGCCACAATGTGCGGCCACTCCCTTGTGCGGCTCGAGGATCGAGAAGAACGCTTGGAGCACCCCCGGGATCTGGCGCAGGAGTGCGGCCGTGCGCGGCAGCCGTTCGGCCAGGGGCAACGGCTCGGCGACGCCATACAGGTGGATGAAGAGCACGCGCCAGGCGCGCTCCCCGGCGGAGTAGCTGCGCTGCGCGTCGTCGATCTCGTGGTAGCGAGGGATGGTCGCCGGTTGGCGTAGCACGGCGTGGAGCTCTGTGCGGATTGCCTCGTAGTGTCGCTCGACTTGCAGCAGGGCTGGGGAGGTGTTCGCGATGTCGAAGAACACCGGTCGGCGGTCACGGCCGACGGCTCGGTAGTAGACGCGGTTCATGAGTTGCCGCGCCCAATAGGCGACTCTCCGGGCTAGCTGCATGCCGATGGGGGTTGGTCGGCCGCGCGGTGAGCGTCCCACCTCTGCGCTAATTAACAGCGGTACGGAGGTACGGAGCCGCGACCAAACCGCCGCATTGGCGCCACGGCCAGCCGCGCGCTCCGGCGTTGCGTTTGGTCGTCGGACGCTCGGACGGGGGGAGGGATTGGTGAATGCGGTGGTTTTTGTCGCGGCTCCGTACGTCCGGTACGCTGGTCGGGCCATGGTTGGCAACGGGATCACTCGGCGCGCGCTCCTGTGGGCAACCGGCGGCGGCGCGCTGGCGGTTGCGGCGGGTTGTGCGAGGTTGCGGGACGGGCCCCGCCCGTCGCTGCGGGTCCGCTATTTGGCGTCGTGGGGTGCCAGAGGGACGGACGCCGAGGGGACCGATGGCGGTGGGCATGGGGGCGGCCAGCTGCGCGGTCCCATCGGCATCGCCATGGATGATGCTGGCAAGCTCTTCGTGACTGACTTGCACAACGCGCGCGTGCAACGCTTCGGGCCCGACGGGGAGCCGTGCGGCGCGATCCCGCTACCTGCAGATATGGCCACTGCGTACGGAACCTCGGCTTCGGCAGGTGGTATCGCCCTGGATCGTGCCGGCCTGGTGTATGTGGCTTTGATGGCGTCACACAAGGTTGTCGTGCTGACGCGGGACGGCGAGCGCGTGCGGGAGTGGGGACGGCAGGGTGGTGGGCCGGGGGAGCTGGACCATCCCGGTGGTCTGGCGGTCGGGCGCGACGACCTGGTCTACGTGTGCGATCAGGTGAACCGTCGGGTGCAACGGTTCACGCGCGATGGCGAGTGGATCGATGCGTGGGGGAGCGACGGCGGTGAGCCTGGGCGCTTCGACGGCCTCGAGCCGGCATCCTCGCGCTTTGGGGGGCCGCACTACATCGCCCTGGACGGGCGCGGGCATGCGTTTACGACGGAGGGCGCCCGCGGTCGCATCCAGCGGCTGAGCTTGACCGGCGTGCCGATGGCCGCGTGGGGTTCGAAGGACGACGGGCCCGGCGGCTTCGGCAGCCTCGAGACTTCGGTGGCGCAGCACACGCTCGGGCCGCTCGGGATCGCGGTCGACGCCCGCGGCCGCGTGTGGGTCAGCAGCTTCAACGGACGAGTACAGGCCTTCTCCGCCGACGGTGCCTACCTCGGTGGTTTTGGCCGTGTCGGCTCCGGCCCCGGTGAGTTCGTCACGCCCCACGCCCTGTTGGTCGACCGTGATCGCTGCTACGTCGTCGACACTGGCAATCATCGCGTGCAGGTGTTCGCGATCGATGAGCCGTAGCGCGGCCCTCTCTACGATTAGGTGTCGGCGCTGTTCTCGCCGTCGCTCGAGCGCCGGTGCCGCGTGCGGCGCGTGAGCGCCGGCAAGGTGCGGCCCACGGCGTTGAGCACGCAGCCGTCCCAGGCATTCAGGAACGTGCGGCGGAGGGGTTGCTCGGGCCGGCCGGTAAACGTCGTCACGTGGCGGTAGCGGCCGCCGTCGGCGGGCTCGGGCGCGAAGAAGTAGCTCGACAAGCACTGGCGCGGCCGCTCGCTGGACACCGCGTTGACCGAGTGCCAACTGGTGCGGTCGGTCTGCATGATGACCAAGCGGCCGCAGCGTGCCTCGATGGGCGTGGCGACGCGCACCGCCGGGTCCCACAGCTCCAGGCTGCCACCGCACTCCGCCGACCAGGCCGGCGACACGTACAGCAGCAAGTTGAGCACGCGGAACAGCTTGTTGTCCCCGTCGTGCGAGTTGTCGATGTGGGGGTTGAGAAAGTCGCCCCGTGCCATCACGGAGACGCCGGACGCGTAAAGCGTCGGATCCGCGCGGAGGCCGGCGATCCCGGTGATCGCGCCGACGGCGGCGAGGACGGGCGCCTCGAGGAGTGCGAGCAACGCTTCCCGCACGAGCGGCTCGTAGTCTTCGACACGTACGCCGACGTGCTTGCGTTCGCGCAGCGTGGCACGGCGCATCAGCTGCGCTTGCTGCGGAAAGCGCCGGCTGATCTCTTGGGCGATTGCATCGGGGATGGCGTCGTCGACGACGACGTGGCGCGTCGGTTGCGCGGCGGCAAAGGTTTGGCGCAGCGCGTTCTCATCGCGCCGGAGCCGAGTCGCCATCACGTGCGCGAGTTGACCTCGTTCCACGCCGAGATCGTAGATCGCGCGAGCCGCGTTACGAGCTCTTTGGCCTTCGCGGTCGGCCTGAGCGACGCATCTCGCGGGCGTTTGTCCTACTCGATGATGCGATCGGCGACCGTGTTGGAGAGGCGCCAGCTGCTGGGCGTGGCCTGCCCAAACACCGCCTGTGTGTAGAGCGACATCCCGACGAGCGCCGGCGAGGCCGGCACAGCGATCGTCCAGCGGGTGCGGCGCGGCGCTGGCGGCACCGATGGTGGCAGCACCACCGCCTCTTGAAGGTCGATGGTGAGGCTCCCCATCGGCAGCTGGATCGGCGTCGCCAGCAGGCGCGGCGACAGAATGGGCGCGGCGACCTCGCCGGTACCGGACCCGGCGTAGGCGTCCAGGCGCAAGACGCCGCCCGTCCGCGCCAGCTGCGAGGACTGCAAGTGGCGCCGATGGTTGCGAAGCGTGAGCATCCCCGGCGTGGACCCGGGAATCCCTAGTAGCACGTCGGGATCGTGATCGCCGTCGAGGTCGGCGACCGTGACGACACCACCCGTTCGGACCCGAAGCCACGCGCCCGTCAGCTGGACGAAGCCCTGCGGCGTCCGCTCAAGGAGGGCGATGGGGGCGCGAATCGTGCCCGACACGAGCAGGTCCTGGTCCCCATCGAGGTCGAAGTCCGCGCACGCTCCGGTCTTGCCGGCGGGCTCGAATGGCAGTGATGCGGTTTCATCGCGGAAGGTCCCGCCATCGTTGACGAGGACGTGGAGCTTGTCGCCGTAGATGTCGTAGCCGAGCAGCAGGTCGACGTCGCCATCGCCCTCGAAGTCGGTCGGGCTGATCGCGAGGGTCGCCTGGGGGCCGCTGGGCCAGTGCGTGGCGGTGACGTCGACGAACGTGGCGTCCCCTTCATTGAAGAACAGCCGGTCTTGGCCCAGGCGCTCGCCGATGAAGACGTCGATGTCGCCGTCGCCGTCGAAGTCGGCGGTGGCCATCCCCGGCAGGCTGGGGAACGGCGGCAGTCCCAGAGTCGCCATTGAGATGGCGGTGAACTGCAGAGCCCCATCGTTGCGCAACATGCCGCGCAAGTGCAGGACGTCGAGATCGCCGTCGCCGTCGAAGTCGTCGAGATGCACGTCGGCGCCGGAGCCAACGCTGATCGGGTCCGGTTGCAGGCGGCCACTGCCATCGTTGATCAGGAGGTCGCGGCCGAATGCCAGGTCCAGATCACCGTCGTCGTCGAGGTCGCCGAGGTCGAGCGCGTAAAGCCCACCGGGGCGGTGCTGGTCGGGGGGAAAGTGGGTCGCCGTGACGTCGTCCCAGCCAGAGACGCCATCGCCGAGGTAGACCCGCGTCTCATCGTCGTAGCTCGCGACGACGTCGGCGTGGCCGTCGCCATTGAGATCGCCGACGACGAACTCTCGGCCCCACTTGGGGGTCGGCTCGATCGGGTGTCGGGTGCCGTCGATGAACGCGGTCCCGTCGTTGACGTAAAGGCGCGGCGGAGCCAGCAAGTCGAGGTCGGTGTCGCCATCGACGTCCAGCAGCTCCATGTCGATGATCGGCGCGGCCTGCGGTAAGAGCTCCGAGGCGTCCTCGAAGTTCGCGCCACCGAGGTTGCGCAACAGGACCGGCGGACCCCGCAACGAGCTCAGGCCACCGACGACGATGTCGAGATCGCCGTCGCCGTCGATGTCGCCCGCCGCAATGCCGAAGCCACCATGCGCGGACGGCGGGACCGCAGTTTGCCGATAGACTCCGGTCCCATCGTCCAAGAAGAGGGGGGAGGCGCTGGTCCCGGCCGCCAGCAGGTCGGTCCTGCCGTCGCCGTCGAAGTCGCCGGAGCGCACGGTGCTCCCCCCCAATCCGTCGGGGAGCCGGGCGCTGGTCTCGTCATCGAACGTGCCGAGCCGGTTGATGAAGAGTCGCTGGCCGCCGATCGCGTCGAGGTCGCCGTCGTCGTCGAGATCGACGAGGTGGGCGCCGTCGCCAAAGGGCACAAACGGATCCCGCATCGACTGTGCGACCGACCAAGAGCCGCCGTCGTTGCGCAGGATGTCGACGCGCCTACCGATCTCGGCGACGACGAGAAGATCCACGTCGCCGTCCCCGTCGACATCGCCGGCGTCCAGCCCGTGCGTGAGGCCAAGGTCGACCGACGGCACGGGGGCACTCGTCGGAAAGTTGCCGGTCCCGTCGCCGAGCGCGATCCCGAGGACGGCGGTCGAGGACTGAACGCGCGAGTAGGCGACGTCGAGGACGCCGTCGCCATCAAAGTCCGCCACCGTCATGGCGTAGGCGCGTTCGCTGTGGGGGAACTGCGCCGGGCGTCGTTCGGCGAAGAGTCCGGTGGCGTCGCCGGTCATCAGAAACCACCGTGCGTCGATCCTGTGCTCGAGGAGGTCGGCCTGGCCGTCGCCGTCGAAGTCGGCGTGCCAGAACGGCCCCGTGCCGGTGGGGTCGTAGGGGATGTGCTCCCGGACCGGGCGTTCGGTGAGCCGCTGGGCCAGCAGTCCGCTGGCCGTGGCAGCGAGGATGAGGACGACTCGGAGGCTGGTGCGTGGGGTCATGGGGTCTCTCCCAGGGACTAGCCGAACACCGAGGTCGATTGGACCCGGGCGGCGACCGAGGGGCCGCTTTTTTGCCTCCGGTGCGGGAGATTCGTCTCTGCCCCGCGACGGTTGTGGTTTTCGGGGCATGGGTCAGCCCCTCGCGTCGGCGAAGGCGCCGCATCCGGAGTGATGTTCACCGCCGTGCCGTTCGGTCGACGCGGCCGGGCCGCGGGAACCCGACCGGTTCCCGTTCAGCCGGCCGGTTTGGGGAGGACCTGCTGCCAAGCCCCGTCCTCCCAGGCTTCCACGATCGGCGGCGCGTCCGGCGAGGATCGGACCCGGTCGGGGATGCCCAGGCTCTTCAAGATGATCCGGACCGTCACGCGCAGCGCGTCATCGCCGGCGTAGCCACGTTCTACGACTCGGTCGAACAGCGCGTCGAAGTCTTGGCGTTGGCGGACGCCAATGCCGTTGGAGAGAGTGACGGAGACAGCAGTGCGGTAGCGATTGGCGTAGCCCGGCAGGGCCAGCTCGACGTGGTCGCTCGCGTTGTACAGATTGATGTGGAATGGTGTGAGGCGCCGGATGCGTCGCCCGACCAGGGCCGAGCTCTCGAGGAGGTCGAGCGGGATCGCGCCCGCGGGGTCGTCGAGCACGCGACGCTGGGCCGCGGGCTCGGGCGGGAGGTCTGCAGCGGCAGGCCCGAGCGCCCAGTCGAGCCGCAGTTCGCGGCGGGTCGCGGCGTCACGTCGCGGCCCCCAGGGGATCCCCTCGGTAAAGAAGGCCAGCTCTTCGGGGACGAAGAGCTCGGTGGACTCGACCCCCAGCCGGAAGTGATCCCCGGCGCGCACGGCGAAGCGCCCCCCGCGCGCGTGGGTCACGGCCTCGATCTGTGCCAGCCAGTCGGCATCGGCGAGGGGCTCGTCGGCTGGGCGCACGACGAGCAGGGGCCGCGACGCACCCAGCTGCAGTGCATCCGCGAGCTCCGCGTCGTGCACCGGCGCCAGCAGTGCCCAGGCGGCGAGACTCGCGGCGCGGCCGAAGACCTCTGCTGCGAACCGCACGGCCACATCGCGACCTCGCACGGGTGCGAGCAGCACGAGGGCGCCGGGCCGCGCGCCGTCGCGCAAGAGACTGGCTGTGGCGATCGTGCCGAGCGACAGCGCGCGGATCACGACGCGTCGCTCGGTGCCGGCGCGGGCGACCGCGGCGTCAAACATCGCGCGCGCGTCCCCGGCGAGGTTGCGGGTCGAGCGGGTTCCCGTGGAGTTGCCGACTCCCGTGTAGTCGAGGAACAGGGAGGCGTAGCCCAGGTCGCGAAGTCGCCGCGCGGTCTCGGCCAGGTGAAGCAACGGGTCCGCGCAGGAGCCACCGGACCCCAGTAGATGGAGTACGACTGGAGCGTTGGGCTCGGCGGGGACCCAGAGGCCCCGCAGCGTTTCACCTGCGGGGGTTTGGGTCGACGTCATCTCCGTGCCGTCGGGGTAGGGCTGTCGTGCTTCCGGCAGGGCGCGCGTCTTGGTGTTTGCCACCGCCGGCGGGGTGATGCACTCACTCCATCGTATGGCGAGTGCCAGCAGGGGTACGGCCGCGATGAAGCCCAGGATCCAGCGCCGCCCGCGCGGGCGGCGCGACGTCGCAGCGGGTTCGTCCATGGGCGCAGACTAGTCGAGGAGGTGCCGATCCAATCGGGTGGAGCGCGCCGTGAGCGCATCCCATGTTCGTCGCGTCGGGCTCCGGGTGGCGTATGGGCTAAGTCGTCGAGGCCGTCGCGGCCGTACGAACCGGACCGCCCCACACCGGAATGGGGTCCAGGAACGGGTGCTCGATCACGCTCGCGTCTTGGTTCCACCAGCGCCACGGCCGCCGCCCGTGCGCGGCGACGCGTTCGGTCCAGGTCGGCCCGGTGCCGACGCGGCCACTGCCCTTGCGTCGCAGCACCATCGGGTTGCGGCAGAACCAGCTCAGGGTCGACAGCGCGCGGAAGCCAAAGGACGCGATTCCATCGGGCTCCCAGCCCAGGGCGTCCCACGCCTCTAGCCAATCGCTGATCGGTCGGCAGTTGATGTGACCGTTGCCCGCTTGCCCGACGTCGGCTGCCGAGAACAGAATCGCGTCGTTGGCATGAGCCGCGATCGTCTCGAGCAGCACTTGCGCGGCGTCGGGTGGCAGGTGCTCGGCGACTTCGAGGCACATGACGAGATCGAAGCGGTGGCCGAGCCGCAGCGGTTCGGCGAGGTTGTGTTGACGGAACGCTCCCGGTCCCACGAGAGAGGCCTCACCCGGGAAGCCGTCCACGCCAACGACGGTCTTGACGCCGCAGAAGTGCGCATACAGCAGGTAGACGCCGAGCCCGCAGCCGAGGTCGAGCACGCTCTGCGGCTGCTCGATGCCAAACAAGTAGCGGAACGGTGGCAGGTCGCCGTAGATCCGCTCGAAGTGCCAGGTTGGATCAAAGCTCGTCCCCGCTTGGGTGCGCGTGGCCTCCGGCAGGGCCTCGAAAGCGCGGCGGCGTTGATCGCTCAACTGTCGGGTCTGGTCGGACATGGGGATGGGACGCGCCACCGTCCCCTCCCAGCTCTTCGTGATGGTGACGAGCGGGCTCTCGCGATTCTGCTCGGTGTAGTGGAGCGTGTGACGGCACGGCAACGGATCCTCGATCGTTGCCTCCTCGAAGCTCTCCGGCGTGTCGACGCGCGAGTAGTGGAGGGAGATCTCAGCCACCTGACGATCGTCGAAAGAGCCCTGGGTGAGGAGCTGTCGGTAGATTTTGTCCCAATGAGAACCGGCCCGGAGCTCACTGCAGTGCGGCGCGAGCGCGTAGTACGCCATCCGGCCGACGACCACCTTGGCCGTCAACTGCTCCGCGGAACGCACTGGGATGTGGGCCAGGGCGATGCCGTCGAGGCGAACATCGGGTGGCTGCTCGCCGGCGCCGTACGTCGCCCCATGATTGCCTTGCACGATGCGGAGCCGGTCCAGGTCGAGCCCGGGCACCGAGAGGATGCACTTGTACCACTCCTGTCGCTGGTCTCGGAGCCGGTGCCGAACCAACCGCATGGGTTCGAGTTCGCCGGTCGGGGCGGGCGTCGGCGGGAGCACGTACTGGCGCCACGTCACCATCCCCTGCCCGGCGTAGGGGATCGTGGACAGCGCCGCTTCAAACGCGTCTCTCGACGGGGCCATGAGGAACTCGTCGGCGTCGAGGATGCACAGGTAGTCGGGCGCGAACTGCTGGGCCACCGCGCGCGCGACGCGCGACGTCTTGAGCTGCTGGTGATAGGCCTGGATGGGGTCATCGGTGACGATCACCGGCAGGCCCTCCCTGGCGAGGGCGACCAGGATCTCCCGCGTGGCGTCCGCGGACTGGTTGTCGACGACAACCATCGCGTCGAGGAACTGCAGGTTGTGCCGGACGAACGACTCGATGATGTCCTGCTCGTTCTTGACCAAGCTCACCGACACGATGAACGGACGGTGGTTCGTCGCCTGAGGGAGTTCCATACCCTCTTTGATCGGGTGCGGAGTGCGAGCCACGTGAGGTGCTCTGGAGCGTCGCGATGCCCCCAGCCGCGGGCCGGGCCGCGCGTCTTGGATCGGGCCGCCCCTGCCGCGAAGAGGGTCTCGCCGGGCAGAAATCGGCGGGTGAGGTCGGATTCTGGCCGTTCTTGCCGGTTGGGATGTGGCACGGGCCGCGCGCTGCACCTTGTCCAGAGAGCCCCAGCCGAGAATTGACCGGCTTTGGTGCCCCATCCCGCGGCTCCTGGCGTGGTCTGGATAGCCCCCGTCGCCGGCCCCGCTGCGGAGCCCGGCGCGTTCTGCCACCGCGGTGCGCCAGCCCAATGAACATCCGTCAACGTGTGCACGACTTCCTGGAAAGCAACACCCGCGCGCTCATGGGGGCGGACCTCGGCTCGTGGTACCGGGTCCTGGCGGCCAACCGTTTCGCTGTCGCGCCGCAGCGGCTGCATCTGGCGGTGTTGACGTCCGGGATGGCGGTGCTGAACCAGGGCTGTCGCGTGGCGAACCGCGTCGTGGGGCCGCGCCGGCGCCGCCGTTTGGGCGTGGACGTGCGCGGCGTCTTCGTCATTGGCCATTGGCGCACCGGTACCACGCTCCTGCATGAGCTGCTGACCTGCGACCCGCGCAACGCATATCCCACGACGTGGGATTGCCTGGCCCCCCATCTGTCGCCGTGGCTGTCAGAGCGCGGCGCGAGGCTGCTGCCGCTCCGCTTGCCGCGGTCGCGGCCATTCGACAACATGCGGCTCAGTTGGGATAGCCCGCAGGAAGACGAGTTCGCTCTGCTGCATAGTGGCGCCTCGTCGACGTACCAACGGTTCTCGTTTCCGCGCACTAATCAGGACGTCGCTCGCTTCCTTGAACTTGCCAAAGCGCCGGGGGCCGGGCCGCTGGTCGAGCGGTTCCTCCACCAGGTCGCATGGGTGCACCAGCGCCGCCGTGCGAGCGAGCCTGCCGACGGCCCGATCCACGTCGTGATGAAGTCGCCAACCCATTGCTGGCGGGTCGACGAGCTGCGGCGCGCACTCCCGAATGCGCGCTTCATCCACATCACGCGTGATCCCTACGCGGTGTTCCCGTCGACCCGAAACCTGTGGGTTCGACTGTGTGGTCACCAGGGTTTTCAGTCGTTCGATTTCGAGAGCGCGGCGACGGCGGCAGGCCTCGACCGTTTTGTCCTCGAGGTCTTCAAGGACATGCACACATCTCTCGAATCCCAGCTCGACGTCTGGCGTGCCGAGGATCCGGAGTTTGATCAACGCTACGTGAAGGTCGCCTACGAGTCGCTCGATCCGACCGTAGAAGAGAATACGCCGTCGGTGCTCGTCGACCGCATCGACGGGATCTACGACCAGCTGGGGTTGCATCGCCCGTCGCGCGCACCCGGACTGAGCGATGTGGCCCGCGAGCGCCTGACCGGTGCGATCGAGGCTCGCCGTCGCTTCCGCAAGAACCGGTTCACGCAGCTGGAGCCGGAGCTCGTCGACGCAATCGACACATCGTGGGGGGCCTACTTTCGGCAGCATGGCTACGCGCACTTGGCGGAGCGGGCGCTCCCGCGCCAGCGCAACAGCGTGTGAACGAGAGCGCAATGTTCGCTGACCGTACGGAGCCGCGACAAAAACCACCGCATTCAAACCCGGCAGCCCGTTGCCGCGCAGTTCGGCCTAAGTCGGCCCGGCGCCGTGGCCGGCCTCGCCGGCCACGGCCAATCGCGACCACGCGGGTCGCCGGCGGCACCCTCCGCTCGAGCG
Source organism: Planctomycetota bacterium (assembly GCA_039029375.1). Classification (GTDB taxonomy): domain Bacteria; phylum Planctomycetota; class UBA1135; order UBA1135; family UBA2386; genus JBCCGH01. The sequence continues at coordinate 16,185 of JBCCGH010000067.1, read as the reverse complement.
GCGTTGTGGGGGGGGGGCTCCCGGCGATCCCCAAGCTCACTATGCTGCGGGCATGGGGTCCGGCTGGAGAGTCGAACGCGGCTGTGCCTCGAGTGTGCTCGTCGTCGTCGTTACGTTTGTCGCCTACGTGGCAGCGATGCGCGGGGAGGGACACGGCGACGGGATGCTGTACCTCTACAATCACCTCGTCGGCCATCGAGCTTCAGCCACGCATTGCTTGGCGTATCCGATCGTGCGGCTGGCGGAATGGCTGTCGCAGGCATCGGGAATCGGGCTCTACCACGCCGCGGCGGCAGGGTCGGCGTTGGGCATGGCGATCGGGGTTGGGTTCGCGCACGCGGCGTGGCGCCGGCTCGGCTTCGGCGGCGTGGAAGCGGCTGGGGCGACCCTCGTGCTGGCGTGCTGCCCGTCCGTTGTGCTCTACGGCACGGTCTACGAGCTGCACGGTGTGTTCTTTGCGTTCGCCGGCGCGTCGTTTCGCGTGATGGCCACGTACGTCATGCGGCCGTCGGCGTGGCGGGCCGTGGGAATGGGCGGTTGCGCCGCCCTGAGCTATCTCGCGCACGCCACTGGGGCGCTGTGGCTCGGTGCACTGGTCCTTTGCGGTGGCGCCGCGGCCGCGGATCGTCGTGGCGGATGGCAAGCCCTCGGCGTTGAGGTGCCGCGCGCGGCGCTCGCCCTCGCCACGGGTGTCGCGACGATCTTTGCCGCCTTGGCCTTGGCGCGTTGGAACGGCGCGATCGCCAGTGTGGCGAACGCGGCCCGCGTCGCGGTCAGCTGGTCCGACAGTCTGCCATCCGAGTTCGCGCCGGCGATCGGCCATCCGGCCGGCACGGTGTGGCGCGAGTGGCTGTTGCCGTTCTTTCCGGTGTCCTTGCTGTGGCTGGCCGCCTGGCGGGGCGGGCGCGCGCGTTGCCTTACCGTTGCGTTGGGCTTGTCCCTCCCGGTGTACGTTGGAGTGAGCTGGGGGCTGCTCGGTGACATTGACGAGGAAGGCGCCTACCTGCTCCCATTGGCGCTGCCCGCCGTGTGGTTAGCGCGGACCGCGCTGCGGGGTCCCGTGCCGGCCGTGATCATGGCGGCTTCGGGTCTTGCCGTTCTCCCAACCGCGTGGCCGCAGCGACGCGCGGACACGCTCCAAACCGAGGGCGCCGAGTTGGCCGAGCTCGCCGCAGGCAACGCCATCTTCCTCATGGCGCATCACGCCGATCTTGAGCCGCTGTTGCTCGGCGCGCCGCACGCCGAGTGGTTTCCTCTGCGGGCGTTCACCGCGGCCAAGCCCGACGCCGCGCGTGCCCTCGAGCCGTGGACCGTCGCGAACCTGCGACGCATGATCGGCGAGGGGTGCGATGTCGTCATCACGGCGCGCGGTCGCGAGCTGCTGCGCGGTGACTGGTGGCCGGAGAACAACCCGGGAGCTCCGGTCGTTGCCGAGACCCTACACCGTCACTTTCGCTTCGAGGACGTGGGGGGCACGGCGATCGCCGCGTACCGCCTCGTGCCCCGCAGGCTGTGAGAGTCGGCGCGGGAAGACGGCATCGGCGCAACGGCCCGCGAGCAAGCAATCAATGAGCAAGGGGCGTGGAGAGCGCGCTGTGGCAGCCGTCGGGTGCAGTCGGTGGGCGACGTGGCACGGTCGGGGGATCTTCGCGGACGTCAGTGGTCGTCAGATGCCGGTCGACCACTGTTGGATCGAAGATCTGGGTTTCGCTGACGCCGAGCCGCGGCGTTGATCGGAGTCATTGCGGAGCCCATCCAACGGTAGCCGGGGCGTGACGGGTTCGCTGCGGGCGCGGTCACCGCCCCGCACCCGGACCGGCGCTGTCCGCATGAGCCGCCCGTCGACGAGCGCCGCCGCCGCGACCATCACGTCAAACGCGCAGCGGGGGACGCGAATCGTCCACGTCCCGTCTGTCGCACGCCGCCAGGGCACGGCGACCGATGGTGCGGCCTCCTCGTGGTCGCTGGCAGGGTCGAGAGGACTGGCGGCCGCGGCGCGCACCCACGCCATCGCCGGTGTGCCGGCGTGCGGCAGGTGGTCGAGAGCAAGGATGGTGGCGCCGCCCGTCGCGGGCGCGGTCATGCTCGCGTGCGGCACCAGGGCCAGTCTTGCTGGGGCGAGCGCGTCGTCGCCGGCCCGCAATGGCGGGGCGATGAGGCGTGCCGCGCGAGGCTCCACTTCGATCAAGACCCGATACGAGTCAAAGTCAGGGATGCCGTCGCCATCGTTCCAGCAGCCCGGCGGCTGGGGCGGAAAGCACGGGAAGCGGCGCTGCGCACACCAATTCATGATGGCGAAGACTTCGGTCGCGGTGCTGGGCTCGCCCAGGCACCAATTGCGATACGCCGAGGTCGAGCCGTTGACCCACTGGTGCGGCTGGCCCACCGCGGGGCGCTCGAGGCCGATCCAGGTGGTGTCTCCGGTGCCGAACTGGCCGGCCAGCCAGCGCTCTTCGTCCGCATCGTCCAGCACGACGAGGTAGCCACCCAGGCGAGCGGCGAGCGCCTTCGCGGGGCGGATGCCCTGCGTCCTAATGGAGACGTAGTAGTCGTGGCCGGTCGTCGGGTGGCGGAACGGTCCGCGCAGGAGGTCGTGCTGGGTCGCGGCCCACGAGCACAGCAGCAGAGCGGCGAGATAGGGAGCGATGCGCATCAGGGTCTCCGGGAAGGTTGGCTTCCTGGTCACGGCGGCGTGCCGGGCCCGATGCGGCACCAAAATCGGCGGATCCACGCGGATGACCCGCGGGTCCGAGTGGTGAGGCATTTCCGAGATTGTTGAGACGAGGTGGCGTCTCCGTGGCACGGCGCGGGCCCCCGGCCATTGCTTGGCCATCCAAGACAACTCTCCACGGAGGCGCCCGATGCGAGTTCTCGTTCTTCTTTTTGCTGGGCTGCTCGGCCTGTCCGGCGGCGTGGCCTCCCAGTGCCACGTGCACACGCCGGCCTATCCGGCCAACTTGGCCAACCGGGCCCCACGCCTGACGCCGGAGACGGCGCTGCTCATCCGGGCCCAGTACGCCTCGGCCAACACGACGTGGCCAGATCAAGCCGAGGCCACGCAGCTCATTGGCTACGTCGATCAGTTGGCGAAGAACAACGCCTACAACGCGCCGGGGTACGGCATCAACTTCCTGACGAACGGCACGGTGCCGTACTTCGACGTGGCGCTGGCGTTGCCGGGACCGGTGGCTGGCCCGGCTCACTTGCTGCGGATCCTGCGCGAGTTCGACGCTCAATATCCCACGGTCCCGATCGACCAGTGCGACCACGTGGTGGTGTTTCGGCCGCAGGACCAGCAGCGACCGGTCTCGCCGAGCAACGCGGCGGGGTACATTACCTATCCACAAAACTTTGAGCCCCGCGCGCCCAGCGCCGACCCGATGCGCGAGGCTGCGGCCGGCGTCTTCCACGAGATGGGCCACAAGTACAGCTTGGGTCACGCCAATCTGCAGCGCGAGCCGAGCCGGCGGCGCATCAACTACGGTGATGTGTACGACTACATGGGCGGGATGAGCCCGTTCCAATGGCGTTTCGATGAGTCCCTCTGGCCCATCGCGCCGCCGGCGCCAGTCTTCGCCGATCCTCTCGACATCCACGCCAACCCCATCGTGAAGTGGATGCACTCCTGGCTGGGCAGTGCTTCGATCACCCGAGACACGACGCAGGGGACGACGCAATACGACATTGCTGGTCTGTCGCAGCCGACGGGACTGCGCGCGGTGGAGATCCCACGCCAGGATTTGCCGAACGTGCCGTACTCGTTGTTGGTCTATTGGCGCGACAACGAACCGCAAATGGCCGATGGCGCGTGCGTCGCCATCGTGTCGCGCGAGAACATCCGCGCGACCACGCGCCTGGTGGAGCTCAACCCTGGGCCGACCATTCCCGGCCCGGCGAGTTTTCCGGGGTTTGCACCCACGTTGCTCCCCGCCGCCAGTTGGACCGATCCGGTCTCCGGAGTCACGATCACGTGCAACGGCTTGAGCCCAGCGGGTGACGCCATGTCCGTCACGGTCAATCGCCCGAGCAACTTCGACTTCATGGGACTGGCCTATCTCGACATCGTCGCCCCGGCGTTGGACAACCTGCACGTGCAGACGAACAGCGACACGTTCTGCGTCTCGGTCCATGCCGCGGCCATTGACGTAAAGCCGGAGGTCCCCTTCGCGGGGATTGATCGGGTCGAAGCCCAGCTGCGCGTGGGCGAAGGGGCCGCCGCGCGAGTTCTGCGCGTCGGCAGCGCCACCGGCCCCGAAGCGCGTTACACGTTCTACGACGCCGCGGAGTTCTGGACGGTGAACGTCGCCAACTTGGTAGACCCGATCATGGCATCCTCGCCGGTCCAAGCGGCCGCCGCCGTGCGGGTGACGGCGTACACCCACACGAGCAAGCGCACCGTGGGGCAGAAGACCTTGCTCATCGATCAGACGCGCTAGACGAGCGGTCGTCGAAGGCGGCGACTTCGCCGAAGTGACGCGCTTCATCACCGAAGAGTCGTTGAGCGGCCTTCGTCGCGGCCCGCCGTTGACCCGGTCCCTGTGACCCGCGGCCGCCGTGCCTACTCGAGCAGCTCGATCATCGCCCGGCCCAGTGCTTCACCGATGAGGTAGTAGGTCTCGGCGTTGCGGTTCCAGTGGTAGCCCTGGTCGGCGGGCGAGGACTCTTTCGAACGATAGAAGTCTTTGGTGCCGACGAACGCGACGTTGCCGCGGAACTCCTCGCGCTCGGCTACCGCGGCCTGAGCACGCATCAGCGACAGCGCGCGAGGATGCTTCTCCTCGTGGCCCATCATGCCGGTCTCCGCGATTGCCACCGGGAGGTCCGGCCGGTCGAGCGCCGCGCGCACGTCGCGGATGAAGCAGCAGAGGTTGTGCTCGTAGGCGTCGTTGAACTCCTGGTTGATCCGATCGTTCCAGCCCTGGTGCCAGGCGAGGCCCATCAGCTCGTAGCCATCGTGCACGACGTCGGGGAAGCGTGCGCCGAGGTCGTCTAGGACAGTGCGGATCTGGTCGAGCAAGGCGGTGTAGGACGGGCCGACGTCGCCCCCGGCGCTCGGCGGCCGGAAGTCGACGGCGAGGCTGCGTCCCCCCCAAGCCACCTTGATCAGAAGCACCGGATCGCTGCAGTGATCGCCGACGACGTGGCCGAAGCCGAGCTCCGGGCCGATGGTGCGTTCATTGCTGCCGTAGCCGACCGTCAGTTTGCCCTGGCGTTCGAAGAACGAGATCCAGACGTCGTCGCGTGTGACCCAGTCGCCGTCGGCCGTGACGAGGTGGGCGTACTGGTCGCGGGTGTCTGGGGACCGCGTTAGCTCCTCGAGCGTGCCCCGGCCATCGTTGCGGTCGGGCTTTGCCTGGATCTCGCCGGCGCCCACCATGTTGGACTGGCCGACGAGCAGGAAGACCTTGAGGGGCGGTGCCTCCTGGGCGACCGTGACAGACGAGACGCTGAGCTGCGACAGCGTGGCGAGGAGGGCGGCGGTTCGGATCATGGGTCGTCCTGCGTTCGCCTCTCAGGCTAGTCCCGCCGCCGCGGTGATTTTCGCTTTGTTTGAAGGGCGCGACCCGCTCGGCTCTCCAAAGCACGTCGCATGCATGAAGTCCTCGTCGAGCTGCAGGCCACGGACCCCATCCGTCGCCGGCGTGGTTTGGAGCGGGCCTACGCCGCGTTGGCGGGTGACGTGCATCGGATCGCCTGGAGCCTGGTCGGCGCGGGCGCGGAGGACATCGTGCAGCAGACCTTCATCGCGGTATCCGAGAACGCGGCGACCTGTGAGGGCGAGCTCCGCGGCTGGACGTTGGCCATCGCCGCCAACCTCAGTCGGCGGGCCTTGGTGCACGCGGAAGTCGGCCGCCGCGCGCTGGCAGCGAGGCAAGAGCGCGACGCCGCGGCGCCGGCGCCACCCGACCCCGATGCCACGGCGGAGCTGCGCCAGCGCCTCGATCGGGCGCTGCGGCAGCTCCCGCCCAGCCAGCGTCTGGCGATCACGCTCTCGGCGCTCGACGGCCTTACCGCGGCGGAGATCGCGACGATGCTGGGGTGCCCAGAGGGGACGGTGTGGTCGCGTCTGCACCACGCCAAGCGGCGTTTGGCCGCGGCACTCGCCGATCTCGCGCCCCGACCGGAGCACACTCCATGACCGAGCACTTGGACGTCGCGCTCACCCGTCTGCTCGCCGGCGATCTCGATGCAGAGGCGACCCGGCAAGCACAGCAGCATCTGCGCGACTGCGCGGTTTGCCAGGAGCAAGCGGAGGCGTTTCGGCAGATCGACGCGGTGCTTGGCGCCTCGGCGTCGGCACCGCTGCCGGCGTCGGCGCAGTGGATCGTCGATGCGGCCGGGGCCCAAGAGCGGGTGTTGGTCCGCCGCTCGCGCTGGTTGGTCGGGGCTTTCGTCATACAGTTCGCCGCCGGCATCACGGCGTTGGTGGTGTTCATTCGCTCCGACCCGTTGTTGGCGGGCCTTGCCGGTGGCGTGCTCATCGGTGACGCGCCCCTGTTGCTCGTGGTCGCCTACTTGGCGCGTCGCCGCAGCGACGAGCTCGCCGCCGCGCGTGCCGATTGGCAGCAGCTACGACGGCGTTGGGGCGATGAGCTCGAGCAGCGTGGCCGCGCGGCGCGCTGGTGTTTGGCGTCGGCCGCGACGATGTTCTTCGCCGGCGCGATCTTCATCGCCGCTGAGCTGGCGGGATCACACCGCAGCTGGCAATGGCCGCTCGGCATCGCCAATGTCGTTCTGTCGACTTGGCAGGCGGTCGTGGCGCTCCGCATGCGCACCCGGTCGCGAGCCGAGCTGGCGCGCCTACGGAGTGAGCTTGGCGACGAGGAATCCTGAGGGTTTGCTACTCTCGAAGCGACAAGCCCGAAGGCACCGCGGAGCGGCGGTCGGGCCGCCGCCTGCCCGTCAGGGGACGAACACCACGTCGATGGAGCTCCCGAGCACCACACCAACGCGGCCCGAGGCCCGCGCGCCGCGCAGCGTCATCGACGACCCGGCACGCACGCCGAGCGCCGACGGATCGATCGACCAGGAGGCGCGCACGTCACCGCCGCGCCCCGCTTGGCCCACCACGAGGGCGACGGGGTCGATCGCGATGCCGTCGACCGCGACCACGATGACCGCGGCGAGCTCACCCGGTTGGGCGTGGGCCGCGACTTCGAAGACAAACGGTGTCGACGCGGACGGTTGGCGTGGGAATGCCGTGGTCACGTCGAGCAGGTCGTTGACGATGACACCTGACGACACGGGTTCACCAATCGCGCCGCTGCTGACCGGGGACGCCACTTCGGTCAGGGCGCCGCTCCCCAGATCCAGCAGGCCATAGCCGCCGCGGCCGACAAGGTGTAGCACGTCGCGCTCGCGGTCATAGGCGAGCCCGTTGACCGGAGTGGCAGGCGCGCCGGGAACGAGTGCCGCTGCACCGGTTGCTGGCTCGAAGGCGGCGACCGTCGGGCCAGAGAAGCCGGTCGCGGCTATGTAGATGGTGCCTGCGCCATCGTGCGTGAGGCCGGTGATGAAGCCGTCGAGTCCGGCAGCGCCGGTGTCGAGCAAGAGGTCGCCAGGGGCGGGCCCAGCGTCGATGTCGTAGCCGAAAATGAAGCCCGGGTTGCCGACGAGCAGCGAGAACGTGCCCACATACATGCGCCCGGCCTCGGCGTCGATGGTGAGCGCGTTGTAGACGCCGTTGGCGGTCAGCTCATCCCAAACGGAGACGAGCCCGGTCTGGCGATCGACGCGGAGCAGCTCCGTGCCCGTGCAATAGAAGTAGTTGCCGTCGCGATCCAAGGCCACGGCGGCAATCGAGACGGGCGCCGCAGGAGTGCGGATTTGGCGGCGCTGCGTGACCTCATGGCCAGCCAAGCGTAGGGCACGGAGCCCGCCGCACGGTCCGCCCACGACGATCTCGCCGGTGGCCGGGTCCAGCAGACCACTGCCGGGGTGTCGTTCGGCGGGCACCAGACCCAACACGGCCGTCACCGCCCCGGTGACCGGCGAGACCAGTGACATGGCCCGCGGATTCTCCGGCAGGGCGAGGCACGTGGACGAAACGATGGTGAGGCGGATCCCGTCGCCGGGCGCAACCTGCGCTGGCAAGGTGGGAAGGAGAAGAAGGGCGAGAACGCGGACGGACATGTCGGAGCTCCGATCAGAGTGGGGCCGGCGCTGGAGGGGCTCCGTGTGGATCGTGTGCCGCGGCACAATCGCGACCGGTGATTGGCGCGCATGGCGCAACCGGCGCGCGCGGGCGGGCTGGCCCGTCAGCGGCGGCGGTCGCCGTTCACGGCGCGCGGCCTTCCTGCTCGCGCGCGCGGTGGTCCGGCGACGGCAGGCGCCCCCCGGTGACGATTCGTAGAGCGGACGTCAACGGCTGCGTGAGGGGGCCCCAGGGCGACGTCTCATCCTGCGGGCGATCGACCCAGGCGAAGAGCTCGGCCGCGTAGGTGCCGCCCGAGGACGCGCTACCATCGTTGCGGGCGACGCCTTGCAGCTCGACGTCCAACACCGTCCCGGGGCGAAGGAACATGGGGATCGCCAGACGCTCGGTGGTGGGCCGGAATGGGCCGCCGACGACCGGCGTGAACTGGATGACCGCTCCAGCGACGCGCACCGTCAGGCTCGCACTCGCATCGCCCGAAACCTGTAGTCGGCCGTTGAGCCGCAGCGTGACCCAACGCGGCGCGGGAGGATCGATCGTCAGGCGGTAGTGGGTCGGCGAAGGTGTGCCTGACCGATCGAAGCTCGTATGCGCCGAGACACCGACGCGGCCGCCGAACGTTTGCCCGCTGGCCCCGACGAAAGCCGGCCGGAACGGTCGCTGGCTCGCGGGAAAGGGATCGCCGGCCGGGACCGCGTCGATCCGCGATCGACCGCCGAGCGAGAGAGTCCCGGGCTGGAGGGTCTGCGCGGTGCCACCGGAGATCGCGGGCACGCGGCCGGGGGCGATGCTGGCGAGGCGGCGGGCGCCTGAAGTTTCATCGAGCACCGCGGTCGGTACGCCGAGTGCGTCGAGACGCAGCCGGGTCTGCGCCGGCGCGAGGGTCGCGAGCGCGATGAGCGTGAGGAGTCCAGTGCCCGTGCGAACGAGAGACGCGCGCCGGGTTGGTCGGTACGTCATCGAGTGATGACACGGGCAAGAAGGGACAGAAGACATCGCAGGTTCTTTCGGCAATCGCGGGACCAGGTGGCCGCGCGGAACCAGGCGGGGGCTGCGGTGGAGTCGTGCGGGGCGCTTTTGTCGCGACCGCAGGTTTTGGCTCGTCGCGGCGCCGCCGACTTTGCAGTCGCCAAACGGGTGCGCGAGCCCACATCTCCCGCGCCTGACCCCGTGGTCCCACCCTCGCATGCGAACCCACTCCATGTTGCGACTCCATCTCGGCGGCGTCCGCCGCCTGCCTCTTGTGCTCCTCTCTCTGGTCACCGCCGCTGTCCCAAGTCTGGCGGCGCCGCAGGGCGTGACGTTCCGCGACGTGGTCGCGGACGGCAGCGCCGGCATCCACTATCAGCGGTCGCGTTCGCCGCGCGACGCGATCTTCGAAGCGCTCAAGCAGCAGACGTTCTACGTCGTGCCCGACGATGTGAAGAAGACCCCGCTCAAGCCGCGCGGCACACCCGGCGTGTGCCTCTTTGACTACGACGGCGACGGGGACCTGGATGTCTACGTCACCAACGGCCCCGGCACACCCAACAGCCTCTTTGCCAATCGTCTCCGCGAGACTGGCAACCTGGTGTTCGAAGACGTGGCGATCATCGCCGGCGTGGCGGCTTCGGCGCAGGACAGCGCCGGCGTCGTCGCGGGGGACATCGACAACGACGATGATCTGGACCTCTACGTGCTGGGCATCGGTGGCCCCAACCTCCTGTTCGAGAACCGCGGTGACGGGACGTTCGTCGACATCACGGCGGCGAGCGGCACCAGCGGGGGGGCGCGCACGTCGCAGTCCGCGACCCTCGGCGACGTCAACGGCGACGGCCTGCTCGACCTCTTCGTTGGCAACGCCACCGACTTCGATCAGCAGATCGCGATCTTCGAGCCGTTTCCCGCCGTGAACGAACACAACCAGCTGTGGGTGAATCAAGGCGGCAACGTCTTCCACGACGTGAGCGCGACCGCCGGCGTCGAGACCCAACAGGGGTTCCCGCCGGGTTTCGAGAACGCTCCCTCTTTCACGCACGTGTGTTCCCTGGTCGACTACGACCTCGACGGCGACGTCGATCTCTTGACCGGCGACGATCAAGGCGCGATCCCCCCGACAGTGGCCGGTGGCGCCGACAACGGCCTCCTGCATCTGTTCGAGAACGGCGGCCGCGGCAGGTTCCGCGACGTCAACGTAGCGGCCGGGATCAACAAGATCGGCGGCTGGATGGGGATCGCCTTCGCCGACTTCAATGCCGACGGCCTCATGGACTTCTTCGGCACCAACTTCGGCTCCTACGCCGAGCAGAACTTTCCCGTCGTCATCGCCCCGGGGCAGTACGACTCGCGGTGGTTCCTCGCGCAACCTGACGGGACTTTCGACGATCCAGGCGTGGGCAGCTTGGTCGCCATCCCGTTTGGCTGGGGGACGTCGGCGTTGGACTACGACAACGACGGAGACACCGACCTGGTGTTCCACGGCGGCTTGGACCTCGGTCCGCTGGTGACGGCTGACAACCCCGGCGTCATCCTGCAGAACGACGGTGCCGCACACTTCTCGTACGACGCCGCAGCCCTCGCGGCGTCGACCAATCACTCTCGCCGCATCGTGCACGGTGTGGCCGCCGGGGATCTCAACGACGACGGCTTTGTCGACATCGTGTCGGTCTCCAACTTCGACTACCCCGAGCCCAACATCCTCATCCCCTTCACGGCTTTGGGGAGCCCCTTTGATCCGACCGCCGCGTTCATTCCGACGTTCTTGCCGACGCCCATCTCCGGGGCCTTTCAGCTCAACCTGGCGATTCCGCCGCTGCCCGACGGCTCACTCTCGGTGGAGATCAACAGCGCCGACAACGGCGCCGGCTGGGTGGCCGTGCAGCTCCGAGGGTCCGTGGGAACCCTGCGGCGGGGGCGCGTCAACCGCTGTGGGATCGGCGCCGTCGTGACGTTCCAGCCCGCGGGCGCGGCCGCCGCGATGCGCCCGGTCGTCGCGGGATCGAGCTACGCGTCGCAGGACAGCCTGACAGCCAACTTCGGCATGGGGACGGCGCGCTTTGGCACGGTCGACGTGCTGTGGCCCGGTGGCGTGCGCAATCGGCTCTACGACGTGCGGCGCGGCGAGCGTCTGCGGTTCCCGGAGATCCCCGTCAGCTACGACGACCCGTCGCTCTCGCAGGGCCGGTATGTCACGCGTGTGGCGAGGAGTCTGCTGGAGTTGCGCGCGGCCGGTGTCGTCACCTCGGCGGAGGCAGCGCGCTTCTTCTTCAGCGCCATCTACGCCTACCTCGAAGTTCGCGTCTAGCCCCGCCCCTCTAGAAGTCGAGCACGTTCTCGCAACCGGCAACCAGGGCGAGAGGGCGGCGCGCGGTCTCTTCGCCGCGGTGGAAGAACACGATCTTCCGCGTCGATTCGGGGCAGACGACCCACCGCCCCTCGCCGGCGCGCAGTGTGGCGCGAGGGCTCTGGCTCTCGAGGCTCTTGGAGTTGTTGCGTGCCATGCTCCACAACGGTTGGCGTCGGCCGCGGCGATCGTGCAGCTCGAACTCGTCGGCGACGAGGTCGTCGGACAGCAGGCGGATGCACACCGGTACGCGTCGACTCACGACGACCTCGCGATGGGCGTCGCCGCGGCTGGTGTCGACGGGAAACACCCGTGGACTCAGGTTCGCCCCGGCGACGGCAAGCAGCAGGTCGGCGGCGCGCGGGCCGCGGAGCTCGAAGTGCCCGTCGGCGTCGGTCGCGGTGGTGGGGCCGGCGAGGCTGGTCCCATACTTCTCCCCGCAGGGAAAGGGCATGACCATCATCACCCGGCGCAGCGTCAGGGGCACCCGCGCGGCGGGAGTGCCGTCGGGGTAGGTGACGCGGCCGTGGATGACGGCCAGGGCGAGTGGCTTCATTTCCAGCGTGACGCCGCACTGGCCCGCGGGCACGGGGCGCAGCGTCGCCTGGGCCAAGGTCGTGGGGTCGATGGCCACGAGCTTGTAGCGGCGATCCATCAGGCCGTCGAGCTCGAATGCACCGCGCGCGTCGGTGACGACGCGGTGCGGGCTTGGGCCCGGGGCGCCGATGATCGTCTCGAAGAAGAGGCACTCCGGCCGCGGCCCGGCGATGACGGGGTTCTCGGCGAAGACGACGGCCCCTTTGGCGGGCGAACCGTCTCGCCACTGCACGCGGCCGCGCAGCGTGCGCGTCGGGTGCTGGATGCGAAGTACCAGTGGTTGTTGGATCGGGGCGAGGGTGCCAGCCCCGGTGCGTGGCAACCGCCGCCGGTCCGGACAGTACCCGCGCCGGGCGGCCCAGATGCGGCGCGCGTTCGCACCGACCTTCACCCGGTAGGTGCCGTTTGCGGCGGTGCGCACGCGGACCGCACCACACCCGACGACCGCGTCGGCGATGGGGTGTTGGTCGGCGTCGACGACCAGGCCCGATACGACGGTCGCCAAGCCGCCCAACGGCAGCATCAGCTGCAGGGCGTCGAGATCGCGCCCCTGCAACGGCACGTGGTGTTCGGCGATCGAGGCTCCGAACACGGAGGCGAAGCCGCCCTCGACGACCGCGACGGCGGAGAACTCGAACGTTCCATCGGCGTTGGTGCGACAACGCGGCGTGATGACGTGCAACGATCGGTTGCGTGCCAGCGGTGTCGCCACGAAGGAGGGCGGTGGCGCAAGGGCGACCGTGTAGCGGCCGCCATGGTCGTCGATGACGCGGCCGCGCACTCGCTGCGCGCGGCCCACGACGATCTCGGCGCATCGCTGTGGGCCCGAGTGTTCGTCGATGGCCAAGCCCAAGAGGGGGGCATAGCCAGCGCCGTGCGCGAGGATCCGCCCCGGCACGTCGGGCTCGAGTGGCAGCGCGAAGGCCCCGTCTGGGCCCGAGGTCGCGACGATCGTGAGGGGCGGGTCGCTGGGTGCGAACGCGGCCATCCCGTGAACGTCGTGCTGCGCGGCGCCCGCCTCGAACTGCACGGTCAAGCCGGGCGCTGGAGTTCCCGCCACGTCGACGACTCGACCGGTGACGCGGACCGCGGGCGCGCTCGTGTCGGCCGGGCGGCGTGCGGCAGGCGGGCCGGTCTCGGCCGCCGCACCCGCGGGGCCAACCGAGGTGCCGACGGCGCGCACGACGGGATGGCCGGCCGCCGCGCGCCGCGGCAGCGGTGGTCCCGGGCGCGGGTCAGCTGGCCACGCCGTCCACAACGTGGCCACGCCGCCGATCGCGGCGATCGCCCAGCGCCATCGCGCGGGGCGCGGGCGGCCGTCGCGCACGGTCGGCGGTCGCCGCAACAGCCAACCGGGGAGCAGGAGCTGCCGCCAGTCGCGTTGTCGCTGCCGGACCAGAGCGGCGCGCAGGAGCTTGAGGCCGCGCTCGATCCGCTTGTTGACCGTTCGAATCGTGATGTCCTCATGCCGCGCGATCTCCCGTGGCGGGAGGCCCTCGAAGTAGCGCAGCACGAGCGTCGTCCGGTAGGGCTCGCGCAGCTTCTGCAGGCAGTGCCGCACGTCGCGCGCGGTCATCGCGGCGGCGACCTCGTCGACGGCTGGGGGCGCGGTCTCGGCGCGCGAAGCGGTGAGCTCAACGGCACGCCGGCGGATCTCGGCGCGCGCGGTGTGCGCCCGCTGGCGTCGCAGGATCTGCGCGATCCAGGCGCGCTCGGCACCGTCACGTGGCGGCACCGAGGCACGCAAGATGGCGAGCATGGTCTCCTGCTCGAGATCTCGTGCCGAGGCGTCGTCCCAGCGCAGTAGGCGTCGCGCCATGCGGCGGATGAAGCCTTGGTGCGCGAGGGTGAGGTCGGTCGGCGAGGCAGGGGGAGGGCAGGGAGGCGTGGCTTCCGCGCGGCGTCGGGTCGTCACGTGTCGTGGCTGGTCGATGGGACGGGGCAGAGGGGTGCGAGAGGGGGGGGCCGTGCGCCCTCGCTTGCGACCGGAACATTGCCCGGTTGGTGGCGTTCTTGCGACTCGAGCGCCGCGCCCTTGGTTTCTTTAGCTCGCCCGACGCGGCCGTAACCAAGCCGGGCGACGCGCACCTTCTCGCGCCGCGGGCGTGTTTCCCGTCGCGATCACCGCGGCTGAGGCAACGCTCGCTACGCCGTTCTTGGAGGTTGTTGCATGACTTGGTCCTCTGTCTGGATCCGCGCGTTACCCGTTTTGGCGTTCGCGGCTTGGACGCCGGCGCAAAGCTACGCCGTCGTCGAACTGGGCCCCGCCGCGCCGTTCTCAGAGTCCGCTGCCAACGCGATCAACGCGCACGGCGCCGTCGCGGGCTATGTCGTCGCGGGCGGCCGGCGGCGGGGGGCCGTGTGGGATGACCGGGGCACCGTGGTCTTGGAGCTCCGGCGTGGGCAACGGTTCGGCGAGGCCTTGGACCTGAGCGACAACGGCACCGCCCTGGGATACGGAGTCGCGGTGCAATGTCGGTTGGCGCGGGGGGACCGCTGCGAGATCGAGATTCTCAACGCGACGGCGTTGCTGTGGCGCACCCGTGCGGCGGTGCCGATCGAACGGCTGCTCCGGCGGGGGTCCCCGTTGCGTCTCTATGAGGCGCGCAAGGCCAATGCCTTGGGGGACATGGTCGGCCGCGGCTACCGCGGCGATTCGTTCCTGCCGTGGCAGGCTTGGGTGTTCGCGCGCGGCGCCGTCACAGAGCTGGGGACCCTCAGTGGGTCGCCGGGGGATCAAACCGACGCGGAGTCGATCAATGATCTAGGCCAGGTCGTCGGGCGCTCGTACGTCGCCGGTTGGTCGCGCGCGTTCGTCTGGGCCAACGGCCGTTTTGGCGACCTCCACGAGCATCCGGCAATCCAGGGCCAGTGGAGCTGGGCGCGGGACATCAACAACGCGGGCGACGTCGTCGGCCAAGCCAAGTTCTCCGCCGGCGCGGGCGGCTGGTCCTCGGCGGCGCTGTGGCGTGACGGCACGGTGGTCGACGTCGGTGCCGGTGCGCCGGCCTTCATCGGCGAGTCGCGCCTGGACGCGATCAATGATCTCGGCGTCGCCGTGGGCTTCGCCCAGTCGCGGCGCGGCATCGTCGCGGTGCGCTACCGCGGCGGTCAGCTGGCGGATCTCAATGACGAAATCGACCCCGCCGCGGGCTGGACGCTGTTGGTCGCGCGTGACATCAATGATCGCGGACAGATCGTCGGTCAGGGCGTTCATCAGGGCCGACTGGCCGCCTTCCGGCTGGACCCGCTCCCGTGAGCGGAGCGGCCCTGGACTGCCTTGCCGTTCGTCGCGGGTTGTCACCCATGTGCCCGGACACGGCCAATCATCGCCCTGTGTGTCATCGATCGCTGTGTGTCATCCATCGCTGTGTGTCATCCATCGCTGTGTGTCATCCATCGCTGTGTGTCATCGATCGCTGTGTGTCATCGATCGCTGTGTGTCATCGGCCGCTGGATCGAGAGCACTCTCCCATGTGCCGGGTTGCACCCATCCGACGGACAGGGAGGCAGGGCCAGGCTTGTTCGTTGCGCATTGGCGGGCGCACGCCGTCATTGCACTCCAGAATAGGGCGATTATTGCGTCGACCTCGTGACTTCATCGCCAATATATGTATAATACTCAGGCGATGGAGGGATCTATGGGGTCTGAAGTTCGAATTGCGTTTGGCCTTCCCGCTCACAAAGTTGCGAGTCACTTGATTGAGGCAGTGAGGCAGGTCGGGCACTACAAACACGCCTTGGCGTTCTATCTCACAGACATGGAACGGCGGCGGCTATATCAACTCACCGGACACGGGAGCACGGTGCACTTCGCCGAAGCGAAGCTCGAGATGGATGCCCGCCGCACCCGCGAGTACATCCAGGTTGGGCAGACGCTGGCCGAGCTCGACCGCGTCCGCGACGCCCTCGTCGACGGCGAGCTGAGTTGGTCCAAAGTGGTCGGCATGCTGCCCGTCGTACAACGGGAGACGCAGGCGGCATGGGTCGATTTCGCCAAGGCCCACACGTTTCGCGAGCTCCGCAAAGAGGTCCACGCCTGCCGGCCGGGCGACCTCCCCGGCGAAGGCAGCGACTACGGCCTCATCCACAAGCGGGTCGTGATCGAGGC
>JBCCGH010000066.1:0-47367 GCA_039029375.1 Planctomycetota bacterium | reverse complement strand
GGGCCGGTCCGTTGAGTTGGCGGCGGAGCAGCTCTTCGATCACTTCGGTGTCGCTGAGCGGCTTCTCTGGTTGGTCGGAGAGCATTATGCGGACGCGCTCGAACATCGCATAGGTCACGTCATCGAGCCGCGCCTCGATCACGACCCGCTTGTGGATGAGGCCGTAGTCGCTGCCTTCGCCGGGGAGGTCGCCCGGCCGGCAGGCGTGGACCTCTTTGCGGAGCTCGCGAAACGTGTGGGCCTTGCCAAAATCAACCCAAGCGGCCTGCGTCTCTCGTTGCACGACAGGCAGCATGCCGACGACTTTGGACCAACTCAGCTCGCCGTCGGCGAGGGCGTCGCGGACGCGGTCGAGCTCGAGCAGCGTCTGCCCCACTTGGATGTACTCACGGGTGCGGCGCGCATCCATCTCGAGCTTCGCTTCGGCGAAGTGCACCGTGCTCCCGTGCCCGGTGACTTGATATAGCCGCCGTTGCTCCATGTCGGCGAGGTAGAACGCCAAAGCGTGTTTGTAATGCCCGACCCGCTCCACCGCTGCAATCAAGTGACCCGCAACCTGGTGAGCGGGAAGGCCAAACGCGATCGAAACTCCTAATCCCATATGCTCGCCCATATCTGGGGTATTGTATGGGCTATTGTTAATTAAGTCACGGGGATCAGCGCGATGATTGCGCTATTTAATAGCGCGATGGCGGCGGGCGCCCGCCAACGCGCAACGAACAGGGCTGGCCCTCGCGCAACACGACTCCTAGTCGCCAAACAAGCGAGTGCGCGAGCACGAGCATGAGTGCGTTCAGGAAGCGCTTAGTGCGCCGTGACGACGTCGGCGCGCGTGTTGGTGAGCACTGCGGTCGAGCCGCGGACCAGTAGGGCCTGCGCGTAAATGGTGGCGCTGGCAAAGACTGGGGCGCTAGGTAGGTCGACAGACACCGAGACGACGCCGGCGGGCTGGGGCAACGCGACGGGGCGCAGGGCCACCAGCTGGGCGGGGTCGAGCCCGAAGATCCCCCAGGGGGTCGGCAGGTGCGCCGCGCCCGTTGCCAAGAACGGCACGGCGAGGTCGAGCCCGGTGCTTCGGGCGTGGAGCTCGACGGCGTAGGCCTCGCCGAGCCGCGCGACGAACGGCGCTTCCGTCTGTCGCAGCAGGTTGTAGTAGAGCAGCGGCCGCCCGTCGTTGGCGAAGACGAGGTCGAGATCGCCGTCGCCGTCGACGTCGGCCATCGTCACCGCGGCGACCTTCTCATCGACGACATCTGGCAGGAAGGCGGCAGTGGCGTCGCTGAAGTTGCCAGCTCCGTCGTTTAGGTAGAGCTTGCTCTTCTGCGGCGCCACGTTCCGGACGGGGTAGTTGGCGAACACCAGGTCGAGATCGCCGTCGCGATCGACATCGCCGAATGTGACCGCGAAGGTTGGGTCGCCGTCCAGGGGGAGCTGTTCGGTGCCGTTGCTAAAGACCCCCGTGCCGTCGTTCAGATACAGACGGTTGCGGTGCGGGGTGGGGCGGATGGTGTCGTTGTTGGCGAACACCAGGTCGGGGTCGCCGTCGCCGTCCACGTCGCCCATCGCCACTGCGGTGCTCGCGAGCTTCGCAGGGAGCATGTGGGTGTCTGTGGCATCGGTGAACACGCCGGCACCGTCGTTCAGGTAGAGCGTGTTGGTCTCCCTGTTGGCGAAGACGAGGTCGAGATCGCCATCGCGATCCACGTCACCCATCGCGACGTCCCGGCTGAAGTCGAACCTGCTCGGCAGCCGCGCTGCCGTCACGTCGGTGAACGTGCCCGTGCCGTCGTTGAGGTAGAGGCGGTTCTGTTGCTCGAAGAACACGAGCGCGTTGGCGAGCACCAGGTCGAGGTCCCCGTCGCCGTCCACGTCGCCCAACGCGACCGCCGCGGTCCCGTCCGTGTCGGCGGGCATCCGGCCTTGGGTTACGTCGGCGAACGAGCCCGTGCCGTCGTTGAGGTAGAGTCGGTTCTGCTGACCGTAGAAGCCGCTGCTGTTGCCGGCGATCAGGTCGAGGTCGCCGTCACCGTCCACGTCGCCGATGACCGCGGCTCCCGTCAGATCGGCATTGTCGGGCAGGCGCCCCGCCGGGGAAGCCGCGAAGCCGCCCCGCCCGTCGTTGAGGTAGAGGGCGTTCGGGCCGTTCGTGCCCAGCAGCAGGTCGGGAGTGCCGTCGCCATCGACGTCGCCGACCGCGACGGCGCGGGCGACGTGGTGCTGGGGCGGCATGCGGGTGGCGGTGCCGTCGCGGAATCGCCCGGCGCCGTCATTGAAGTGGAGGCGGTTTGTCAGCCCGCTGGTTCCCAAGCCGCCAAAGAGGAGGTCGACGTCGCCATCCCCGTCGACGTCGCCGCCGGTTACGGCCCACGTCGTATCCTGGTCGTCCGGAAGGTGGGGGTCTGTGGCGTCGGTAAACGACCCCGTACCGTCGTTGAGGTAGAGGCGGTTCTGCGCGGGGCTGCCGCCGTTGCCGATGATCAGGTCGACGTCGGCGTCCCCATCGACGTCCGCGATGGTGAGGGCCTTGGTGTCGTCCGCCCGGTTGGGCATGCGCCCCGCGGTCGCGGCGGTAAAGCCCCCTGCGCCATCGTTCAGGTAGAGCTGGTCTTGCCCGTCGTTGCCGACCACGAGGTCGAGATCGGAGTCGCCATCCAAGTCAGCGAGCGCGACCGCCCGGCTGTCGTTCTGGTCGGGCGGGAGCGACGCGGCGGCGGTGAATTGCCCAGCGCCGTCGTTGAGGTAGAGGCGGTTCGTGCCCGCGTTGGCGAAGACCAGGTCGACATCGCCATCGTCGTCGACGTCCCCGATCGCGACGCCCTGCGTGGTGTCGGCGTCGAACGGGATGCGCCCGGTGGCGTCCCCGAACACCCCGTTCCCGGAATTCAAGTAGAGGCGGTTGCGCAACTTGGTCCCGGCGCTGGCGGCCTGGCGATTGCCGCTCACCCAATCGAGATCGCCGTCGCCGTCAACGTCGGTGAACGCGACCGCGATCGTGGTGTCATCGATCTTGGGGAGGTGTGTGGCCGTGACATCGGCGAAGGCGCCGGTCCCGTCGTTTAGGTAGAGACGGTTCTGCGCCGGCAGGTACCGGCGCGCGGTGAGCCCGAGCGCCAGGTCGAGATCGCCGTCGCCGTCCACGTCGCCGAGCGTCACCGCGTTCGTCGTGTCGCTGTTGGTGGGCAAGCGAGACGACGCGTCGGTGAAGCGACCGGCGCCGTCGTTGAGGAGCAGTTGGGTTGCCCTCCTGCCCCCGAGCACCGCGTCGGCGTCGCCGTCGCCGTCGACGTCGCCGAGGGCCACCGCCAGAGCCGGCGCCGCGGCAGCCGGCAGGTGACGTCGCGCGAGCTCGTCGAATTGCCGCTGCGCCGCGACGCCGGGGCATAGGGTGGCGACGAGAACGATGGGCAGGGTGTAGGGTCGCATGGCACTCCTTCGGGGATCGTCGAGTCTAGCGCGGCTGTGACGCTGAGGCTGGTGCGCCCTTGCCGCGTTGCACAGGCGTGGGGGGGGGCTAGTGTGCCGTGACGACGTCGGCGCGGGCGTTGGTCAGCACGCCCGTCGAGCCGTCGACCAGTAGGCCCTGCGCACCATCTGCGATGGGTCGAGGCCGAAGACCCCCCAAGGGGTCGGCAGCTGCGCCGGCCGTTGTTGGCGAAGACGACGTCGAGGTCGTCGTCGCCGTCGACATCGACCAGAGCGGTCGCGACGATGGACTCGCCGGTGACCGCATCGGGGAGCCGGCTCGCGGTGGCATCGGTGAACGTCCCTGCGCCGTCGTTCACGTAGAGCCGGTTTTCGGCCTGCGACGCACCGAGAGAGGGTGTGTTGGCGAACACCACGTCGAGGTCACGGTCGCCGTAGACGTCGCCGAGCGCGACGGCGACCGTGGGGGCGCCATCGAGCGGGAGCAGTGTGAGGGCGCCCCGAGCGTGCAGGTGCCAGGCGCCGGCGCCGGCGCTGGCGCTGGCGCTGCCGGTCCGTCTCGTCCCACAAATCTGAAACAGGTGCTGTGACTCGGGGCAGAGCCCGTTGGGGGTGCGGAGTCCCGCGCCCGACGCCGCACTCGATCTCAAACCATGTTGTTTCGCTCTCTCCTCACTCTGCTCGCGATGGGTTCCGTTGTGCCCGCGCAGCCCGGCTTCGCCAACGCCTCGGCCGCCATCCCGTTTGACCGGGTGGGCGGCGGCCTCGGCGGCGCGGCTTGGCTCGACTACGACCGGGACGGTGACCTCGATCTCATGCTGCCCTCAGGCGCTGGCGGGCGGTGCGGGCTGTTTCGCAATGATCCCAGCGGCTTCGTCGACGTCGCGGCGCAAGCGGGCCTGACGAGCACGCGTGGCTTTGGTGCCGTGGTGGCCGGTGACCTCGACAACGACGGGTGGCCGGATCTCTTCCTCAGCGGCGACGGCAGCATGATGACGCCCGCTGCCACGCCTAGCGCCGTCTATCGCAACAACGGCGACGGCACGTTCCGCAACGTCACCGAGACCTCGGGGGTTGTCGGCGGCCCGTCGCCGCTCAGTGCGGCGCTCGGCGATCTGGACAACGACGGGTGGCTCGACCTGTTCATCACGAGCAGCGGCTCGCAGGCGACCAAGACCCAGCACCGCAACCAGCTCTACCGCAACAACGGCGACTTCTCGTTCACCGACATCAGCGCCAGCGCTGGGGTCGATACCGCGAACGGCGCCTGCGCGGTGGCGATGCTCGACTACGACCGCGACGGCGATCAGGATATCCTGGTCGCCGTCTGTCATGACGCGTACTTCAAGCTCACCCCGTTCGAGCTGTTTCGCAATAACGGCGACCTGACCTTCACCGACGTCGCCGCCAGCGCGGGCTTGGATCAGCCCGGGTTCTGGATGTCGGTGACGCCAGGCGACTACGACAACGACGGCGACGTCGACGTCTTTGCGACGAACAGCGGCGGTGTCGGCAAGGCGCACGCCCTGCTGCGCAACGACGGCGACGGTACGTTCACCGACGTCGCGGCCGCGGCCGGCGTGGCGGGCTTCGAGTTCGGCTGGGGCGCCAGCTTCCTGGACGTGGACAACGACGCCGACCTGGACCTGTTCTTTGCCGGCAGCTTGCCGATGCCGCCGTTTCGCATCATTGGCCCCGGGCGCGGTAACCCGGGCCGGCTGTTGTTCAACCAGGGCGATGGCACGTTCGCCGAGATCCCGGGCGCGCAGCCGGTCGACATGAGTCGGCTCTACACGACCGGCGTCGCGCAGGCGGACTACAACGGCGACGGCTGTGCCGATCTCGTCGTCGTCGTCGGGCGGCAGGGCCCGATCCCGGGGCAGCCGATCCTGCTGCGCAACCTCGGCAGCGCCAACCACTGGCTCGGGGTGCGGTTGGTTGGCAGTCACGGCAACCACGGCGGGGTCGGGGCGTTCGTCGAGGTCATTGCCGGCCCGCGCCGCCAGGTGCGCGAGGTGCGCGCCGGCAGCAGCTTTCTCTGCAGTGAGTCGCCGTGGCCACTCTTCGGCTTGGCCGACGCGCAGCTTGCGAGCGCCCGCGTGACCTGGCCGTCGGGGCGGTGCGAGACGTTCGATGACCTCGCGGTCGACCGCTACGTCACGCTGGCCGAGGGCGCCGGCGCGCCGGAGGGGTCGTTTGTCCCGTTTGGGGTTGGCTGCCCGGGCAGCGTCGGCGTGCCACGCCTGGCCGCGACGGGCGCGCCGGCGCTCGGGGCGCGGTTGGCGATGCAGCTCGACAACCTGCCGGTTGGCAGCGCGGGCGCGTTGCTCGTCGGGGTCTCCCGGCACCGCTTTGGCGCGGTCGGGTTGCCGTCGTCGCTCGCGTCGCTGGGCGCACCCAACTGCTCGCTCTACGTGAGTGGCGAGGTCGTGCTGCCGTTGCGAACCGGGCTGGGCCGCGTCGCATGGCGCGTAGCCGTCCCGGCGGTGCCGGCGTTCGCCGGTCGGTGGTTCGGTCAGCAGGCGTTGCTCGTCGATGCGGCCGCGCCCGGGAGCGTCACCGTCTCGAACGCCGGACTGGCGTGGGTCGGACGCTGACCCCGGCGCGGCGTGTCCGTAGGGGGCGCGGCGCCGGGCGCGGCGACGCGCCCGGGGCGATGGCCTGGGGTGGCGCCGGCGTCGCCGGTGGGGCGACGCGCACGCCGCCAGCTGGGGGCGAGGCGCCGCGGGTGGGGCGACGGCCTGCCGCGGGTGCGGGCGGTGCCGGTGCTGCCGGTGGGGGACCAACGCGGACACCGGGCTCCCAGGGCTGCTCGGCGGGCTCCGCCACCGGCGCGATCTCCACGTCCGGGTAGGGCTCCTCGATGGACTCGACCTCGACGATCTCGACCCACTCCTCGGTTGGTTCCTCGGCGGTCTCGCCCCACTCCACGGCCTGTGGGATCTCGGCGATCTCGACCCATTCCTCGGTCGGTTCCTCGGCGGTCTCGCCCCACTCCTCGGTCTGTGGGATCTCGGCGATCTCGACCCACTCTTCGGTCGGTGCGGTCTCGACGATCTCGGCCCATTCCCGCACGTTCTCCATGCTGGCGGGTTCTGGCGGCGCGGGGGGAGCGGGCGCGATCCCCACGCCTGGGACGTACGGCGAAGGCTCGGGCATCGGTGCGCCTGCGCCCGGCGCGACCTCGATGTCGGCCCAGGGCGCGGCCGGGGTGCCCGGGGGTGCCGGCCGGGTCGGCGCGGCAATCCCACGCGCGCGGCTCAGGGCGTCCAGGGTGGCGCGCAGCTCGGCCTGCTCGCGTTTGAGCTCCCGGAGCTGGCGAAGGACGGCGCGGAGCTCGCGCTGCGCTGGCTCCTGCGCGACCGCGAGGTCGGCGGTCGGCAGCACCAAGAGACCCAGGGCGACCAGGCCAAGGGTCCAGCCGTGGGGGGCGCGGCTCTGCAGCCGGCGCTTTGAGTCGAGGATGCGCATTAGACGTCTCCTGTGCAGTTGCTTGTCGGTGAACATCGCGAGGGTCGCGGGAATCGCGGGGCGGCGGCCGTGCGACCACTCGAGGATCTTGAGAAAGCCCTGGCCGCAGGCCTGCCGCGGCAGTCCGCCGGCCGCGAGCGCCATGTCGTCGCAAGCGAGCTCACGCTGCTCGTCGAGGATGCGGTTGGCGATCCAGGTGGCCGGGTGAAAGAAGAACGCGATCTGGACCACGCGTTGGCCCAGCGCGATCCACAGATCGCCACGCCGCACGTGGGCGAGCTCGTGGAGCAGCGTCCACTCGAGCTGCGCCCGCGTGAGTTCGCGCAGCAGCTCAGCCGGCAGCAGGATGCGTGGGCGCAGCAGGCCAAACGCGGCCGGGCGATCAATGTCGTCGGACAAGTAGATCGGCACCGGGCGCCGCAGGTGCAGCCGCCGCGCCAAGGCCTCGGGGTCGACGGGCAGTGCCGCGGTGGCCGGGCGTGCCCGGCGCGCCATGCGCTCGGCGGAGCATTGTGCCACCACAAAGCGCAGGCCGAGCAGTGCGACGCCGGCGGCCCACAGGCCGAGGAGCAGCAGCGACGCGCCGGAGGCCGCACGCGCCGGTGTCGCCGCGGCGGTGCCAGTGAGCCCGTCGCCAGTGCCGGGGACCGGCGTGGCCGCGGCAGACGCTGCGTCAGTGGGGTGCGCCGCGTCGACCGTGAGCGCCGGCGCGAACCAGTCCGTCGCCGCGCGAAGCGCGCGCCCGGGGTTGGCCACACTGAGCCAGTCCGGCAGCGGGACGGCGAAGGGCAACGCCAGCTTTAGCAGCACGAGCACCGCCAGTCCGCAACCGAGCTGGGCCGGTCCGCGCCGGCGTAGCGGCCACCAGATCGCCAGGGCAATCGCCAGCACCGCGGTCCCTTCGATGAGGCTCCGCAGCATCAGCTCGGCCCAGGTGTCGGCGATCGCCTGGGCTACGGCGAGGTTGGGGCCCATCACGAGTCCGCCTCGTCGCCGTTCGGGTCGGCGGCGCCGTCTGCGGCCGCCGGCTCCACTTGCTCGAGCAACGCCCGCAGCTCGTCGAGCTCACCCTCGGTCATGCGGCTCTTCTTGACCATGTAGGCGAGCAGGGCGCCGGCCGTGCCCGCGGTCGATTTCTCGAGCAGCCGGTCGGCGGCGGTGAACAGCGAGCGCAGCAGCTGGCGGCGCGGCTTGTAGAGGAAGCTGTTGCCCACCCGCGTCGCCTGCAGGTAGCCCTTGTCCACGAGTCGACGCAGGTGCGTCTTCACCGTACTCGGGGCCATGCCGTGCTGTTCGCCCGCGACCTCGTAGACCTCGCGCGCCGCGCAGCGGCCGAGCCGCCAGGCAATGTGCATGATCTTCCATTCCGCGGGAGTCAGGGGTGTGCCGGCGTTGGTCATCGTCGTTCTACTGTCGACTTCGTGTCTCAATCGTCTAACTCATTAGACGATTGCCGAAATTTGTCAATTTCCATCGGCGCGCCAGGGTCCCGGGCCCGGGCGTCGTGCCCCGATCGGTGCGGGGCGTCGGCCGGCGCCTCATGCGGGCCAAGGCTGCCCGCGAGGCGCCATCCGCAGGGCCTGTCACCAAACCGATGCCACAGGCTCTGATCCATGCTCCTGGCGCCGCTCCGCGTCGCGGAGAGCGCGTGACTTCGAAGAAAGTCACACGCTCTCACCGCCCAAGAGCGGCCCGGACCGGGCGGGCCCGCTCCCGGAGCGCGGCCTACCGGTAGGCCAGCAGCTCGACGTGGAAGATCAGCGTGGCGTTGGGGCCGATCTTCGGCGGCTTGCCGTTCTCGCCGTAAGCGAGGTCGCCGGGGATCACGAACTTGTAGACCGCGCCCGGCGTCATCAGCTGCAGGCCTTCGTTCCAGCCTTGGATCACTTGGCCGAGGCGAAAGCTCGACGCGTCGCCGCGCTCGTAGCTGTTGTCGAACATGTTGCCGGCCGTGTTCCAGCCGGCGTAGTGCACGGTGACGTTTTGTCCCATGACCGGTGACCCGCCGCCGCGACCCTCGCGGATCACTTTGTACTTGAGGCCGCTATCCGTGCTCTTCAGCTCCTCGTCCGGCGGCTGCACAAACTCGGGCAGCGTGAAGGTCCCGTTCAGCTCTACGCGCCAGGTCGAGGTCGACCCGCCGGGTAGTTCGTCACCGGCACCGCGATCGCCGAACGCCAGCGCCGGCGGCACTTCGGCGACCAGCGCGCCGCCCGGCTTCAGCAGCTTGGCGGCCTCGCGCAGCACGCCAAAGCGCAGGCGCGCCGGCACGGTGTAGCGGGTGCCGCCCATGGTGTTGCTGCAGTGGACGAGCTTGCCGTCGGCGTTCCACACCGTGAAGTTCATCTCGACGGGCGTGTCGTCGCCGGGCGGCTCGCCCTCGCCAAACGCGACGACGTCGTACGTCAGTCCCGAATCGGTCTTCGCGGTCTGGCCCTCACGCAAGGCCGCAAACGTCGGCGCCGGCGTGATGCCCAGCAGCTCGACCTCGAACACCAACGTCTCGTCGGCGCCGATCTTCGGCGGGAAGCCGGCCTTGCCGTACGCCATGTCGGACGGAATGGTGAACTTGTAGTGTCCGCCCACCGTCATCAGCCCGAGCCCCTCGTTCCAGCCCTCGATGACTTGGCCCACGGCAAACTCGGCGGGCACGCCGCGATCATGCGACGAATCGAAGACCGTGCCGTTCGTCAACCAGCCCGTGTACTGCACACGCACCCGGTCGCCCCGCCGCGGATGAACACCGTCGGCGTCGCCGGCGCGCAGCACCGAGTATTCGAGTCCGGAGTCCGTCTTCACCGGGTCCTTGTCTTCAGGGATCGTCCGCGCGGCCCCGTCCTGGGCCGCGAGCGCGGCGGCACAGATCAAGCCGCCGAGAGCGATAGAGAGCGAGCGTCGAAACATTGGCATGATGGAGCCTTCGTCGCGGTCAACTACGACCGCAGGCGTCGCACCGAACACTACTGGGCGAGGCGACCGGGAATGAGGCTTTTTGGGCGCGGCCCCGCAAACTAGTGCCGGCGCCAGCGCCGCGGCGGCGGCCCCCTCGCGCGCGCTTGGCGTTCTGGCGATGGTGGCGGTCGCGGCGATCTTCACCACGAATTTCGTGGTGTCGCGCTACAGCGTCCTGCATGGCTTGACGCCTCAAGACATCGTCGCGCTGCGCTACGCGGTGGCCGGGCCGCTGCTGCTGCCTCTGTTCTTGGGGCGCGGGTCCGCGGGGTGGCGCTCGCTTGGCTGGTGGCGCGGGGGCGTCCTGACGCTGCTGGCCGGGGCCCCGTACATGGTGCTGTTCTACGCCGGCGTCGAGCTCGCACCGACATCCCACGCGGCCGTGCTCAACCAGGGCGTGGTGCCGTCCGTGGTGTTCTTTGGTCTGGTGTGGCTTGGCCGTGAGCGCTTCGCGGTTCTGCGGGTGCTGGGGTTGTGCTTGATCGTCGTGGGTTTGGTGCTGGTGACGGCGTCGTCGATTGATCTCGGCGCTGGCGTGTTGCTGGGCGATGTGCTGTTGCTGCTGAGCGGCGTGAGCTGGGGTGCGTTCACGCTGCTGGCGATGCTGTGGAACGTGCGCTCGCTGCAGGCGGCGACGGCCATGGCCGTGCTGTCGCTCGGCTACCTGCCGCTCTACTTCGGCTATTGGTATGACGGCTTTGAAGACGCGTCGGTGGGACACGTCATCGGCCAGGCGCTCCAGCAAGGCGTGCTCAACTCGATCCTCGCGATGGCACTGCTGACGTTTGGCGTGCGGACGCTGGGGGCGCAGCTGGCGGCGTTGTTTAGCCCGGCCGTGCCAGTGCTCGCCACGTTGGCGGCGATTCCGCGGCTGGGCGCGCTGCCGCCCGCCGGGGTGGGGGTGGGGGTGGGCCTCGTGGCCGTCGGCATGACCGCGGCCGCGCGCGGTCGGCGCGCTTGAATCGAGTGCCGGGGTGTCCTGCTTTCGGCCTCAGCCGGCACCGGCGCAGGACGCGACGGCCGCCTCTTGCCGCAAGGCCGTCGAGCCGGTCGTGCGGGCTTCGAAGACCCGCGCTCGCCGGGCGATGATCACGATCTCTTCGCCGACGCCTTGCTGGTTGAAGCGATCCACCATGGCGGCGACGTTCGCCGGGGAGACGTCCGGCTTGACCCGGCGCAGGATTTCGAGCAGCTCGTCGTCGCGTAGACCGGCGGCGTGCGTCCCGCAGTCCACAATGGTGAATCCGGCCAGCAGCAACACCTGACGCAGCGAGTCAGGCGTAAAGAGGCAGCGTATCGAACCGTCCGCCAGCCACCGCCATTGCGAGCCCATCGTCATCGACGACAGGCTGAGGAAGTTAGGGGCAGTGCAAGCGACCACGCCCCCAGGACGGAGTGCGCGCCCGAGCTCCCGCAAGACGGCGACCGGGTCTTCGACGTCGTGGAGCTCGTTGTGGAGCATCGCGATATCCACGGACCCCCGCGGCAGGGTGCCGGTCGATGTCAGCTGCGCTGTCGGGACGGCGGTGCTGCGCATCCCCAGCGCCGCCGCTTGCCCGGACCATTGGTCCGCACTCGCCCCGACGGCCAGGAAGTCCATGCCTCGTGGATCGCCGGCGCGCGACGCAATGCTGAGATCGAGCAGAGCAGCGCTGGTCGCGGCTTGGGGGCGGGGCGTCGGGATCGATGCCGGGCGAGGGTTCGCGTTGACGCTGAGCCCGCAGTCCTGGCACGTCCAGATCCCCGGCACCCCGCTCTTCTCGGGTTGGCGGTGCAGCGATCCACAACTAGGGCAGACGCCTGCCGCCGGCGGCGCGAATGCGTTCCGGTCCGGGGACGCACCCATTTGGATAGCGACCTCACGCAGCGCTTCGCGAAAGCGCGAGCGCGAGAAGCAGGTCCACAGCTGGCCAGGATCGGGCAGTTCCGCAGCGCTGAAGTATGGGCTGCGACACAGCTCGATCCTCGGGACGTCGCGCCGGCACCAGTCGCTGTAGCTGATGGCCGAGATGCCCGAGCCGACGCCGATGAAGGCGTCGCACAGGTTGAACATCTCGGCGTTCAGCCGCATCGGCTCGCGACAGTCGATGATCTTCGCGTGCTTCGCCAACAGCTCAGCATCCAACCCCGGCTGGCTGAGTCCCGAGAACACGAACACGGGGTCGAGGTCGCGGAAGGCGTCGAACAGATCTTTCGCCCAATCGTCCGTCCACGGCGACTGGTCCGACATGAACTCGGATTCGATCAGGATCTTGGGGCCCGCCGGCAGGCGGCTCCAGTACCGGCGTGCTTGCGCCACTTCGTGGTCGCTGAGGCGCAGCGTGAACTCGTACGGCTCGGACCACGCGATCTGGGCCGACGCCTGCATGTCGGAGTATGCCGACACCCGCGCGCCGCCGGTGACCGCCTTGGCGGCCCCCTTGTTCATGTAGCTGGCCGGCGTGAAGAAGCCGGCCCACGGCTCGGTCGTCTGCAGCCGTTGGATCTCGGGATCGAGGCCCAGGGGATCTCCCTTCAGTTCGACGATCTCGTCGATGTGGGGGTTGCCCCGCAGCATCGGTTCGCCCATGCCCGACGTGAAACAGGTGACGTGGCAGTGCGGGTCGTCTGCTTTGAGCTGTCGTGCGATCGGCGTGGCCGCGAGCACGTCGCCCCGGTTGTGGAACACGGCGATCGCATACCGCTTGGCCGGTCCGGGGCCTGCGGCCTGCTTGAGTGCCGCATCGAACAGCTCCTCGTAGGTCTGGACCATCGCGGTCGCCGACCAGCGCTCGATGAACGGCTGGATGGGTGTGATGCCGCTGGCGATGATCTCGCGGAGGCTGCGGTCTTCGACGAAGATCGAGGGGCTCGCGTCGAACACGTGTCGGAACATGCCGCAGCGATTCAGGGCGACTGGACGACCGACGGCGAACGCGTAGTCGAGCACGCTCGATACGCCTTCCTGCTTGGCCTCGTCGTAGAGGAACACGTTGATCGTGTTCCCTGCCAGGAACCGGAGCAGGTCGTCGCGCTCGAGGAAACCGTGCGTCACCGCCAACCGGATCCCGGGCTTCGTCACGGCTGCGCGGCAGCGCTCGGCGCACGCGACCGCGCGTTCGCCGGTCGGATCGCTGAATGCCGACACCGGCATGTGGATCCGGATGATGGCCTGGTCGAACTCGCGCTCCGTGAGAGCGACGACGCGTTCGAAACCTTTGTCGGCGAAGCCAAAACCGAAGCTTCCGATCGTGGGAATCTCCGGCGCCGGGATGTCGTGGTGAAACTCCGGGATCAAGCGTCCGGTGGCGACGACGAGGGGGTTGCCCGTGACGAGCGTGGGGTCAGGCGCGACGTGGCGATCGAAGAACACGCGGTGCGCATGATCGGCCTCGGTCTTCGTGACCTCGTGGATCGTCCCGATGTGCGGTACGTCATGCTCGTGGATCACGCTGGAGCGGAGCCACGGCATCGTGACCGCATGGTAGTTGTAGAAGATGACCTGCGGTTGCACTGCGGCGACGGCCCGCTCGTACTGCGCCGCCGTGTCGCACTCGGCGTACTCGACGCGGTACCGCGTCGAATCTCGGAGCGCCGTTGCGAGCGCGACGCCGTATTCGTGGATCCCGCAGCTCTTCTGCTGATGTGACACGAAGAGCACTGGGGTGCGGTCGTCATCCTGCCGCGGTGCGACTGCGATCGTCGTTGCCTTGGCCGGCGTTTGGGAGGGCGCAGTAACGAGCTGTTCGAACTGACGTCGATACTGGTGCGGATGCCAATCGGCCTGCATCCGCGCGACCGCCGGTGCGGTCGTCGCAATTGCGTCCCGCAAGCTGAGGCCCGGGAACGGTGTGATGTACCGGTGAATGTGGCGAAACGTGTCGCACGGTGAAACGAGCAGCGGCCGCCCCGACGTGATCGCTTGGTCGGTCGTTGCCGATAGTCCGGGTTGCCGGCGGTTGTAGAAGAACACGTTGATCGTGTTCTCGGCGCACCAGTGGATCAGCTCCTGCTTGTCCAGGAACCGGTGGTCGACTCGCACTTCGATGCCGGGCCCGGCGAGCTCGCGGCACAGACCGGCGTACTGGCGAGCGATGTCGCCGCTGGGGTCGGCGTGGGTCGCGGGCGGGATGTTGAGCCGCACTACCGCTTGGTCGAACTCGCGGCTGACCGCATGCACGATATGCTCGAAACCCTTGCCCGGTGTGGCGAAGCCGAAGCTGCCAATGACCGGGACGCCTTGGTCGCGGTACGGCGGCAGATCCGCTGCCACTTCGAGGGGGCGGCCGAACGCGTGGACCCGCGGGTCGTCGCAGGTCAGCGTTGGGTCGGGCACGCAGTAGCCGTCGAAGACGTCCGGGCACAATACGAAGGGGTCGTGCTGTTCCATCTCCAGCACGAAGGCGATCTTTTGCCCGTCAAGGTCCGCCACGCGACGCGGGTCGAGCCACGCCATCGTCACGTGATGGTAGTTGAAGACGTAGAGGTCGTAGCCGGTCGGGATTGCCTCGAACCGATCGACCTCGACGTAGTCGAGTGAGTAGTGCGCCGACCCGCCGAGCGCGCGGGCGCACATCACGCCCGATTCGTAGATGCTGCAGTTGGCGGGGAGACAGTTGACGAAGACGCCGCGTCGACTCGTCATCAGGCCAAGGCCTCGTCGGCGCTGTGGATCGCGAAGTCCGGCATCGGCACCACCAGTTTGCCGCCGGCTGCGAGGTAGTCCTGCTCGCGCTCGAGGAACTCGGTCAGGAAGTGCCACGGCAGCACGACGAGATAGTCAGGGGATGCGGCCCGCATCTCGGCCTCGCTACAGATCGGGATGTCCGTTCCGGGACAGAGCAGGCCGAACTTGTCGGGGTTCCGCTCGGCGATTGCGACGATGTGGTCGGGCGTGACACCGCAGTACTGCAGGGTCACCATGCCCTTGGTGGAGGCGCCGTAGCCATAGACGACCTTGCCGTCGCGGTTGGCGTTCTCGAGAAACGCCCGAAGCTCGCGGCCCGCGTGCTCGACTCGCTTCTCGAAGGCGGTGTACGGCACGGCCGTGTCGAAGAGTTGCCGGAACTCATCGAACTTGGCCGCGACGTAGCGTTCGGTCTTCTGTCGCGTGCCGCGGGGCGCGGTGAACAGTCGGAACGAGCCGCCGTTGCACTCGTTGAACTCGACGTCGAACACTTCTAGGTCGGTCCCATCGAGGACGCTTTCGAAGGTCTTGATTCGGTAGTAGCCGACGTGCTCGTGACAGATCGTGTCGTAGGACACGGCCTTCAGCATCGCCGGGAGGTAGCTCAGCTCGACGATCCAAACGCCGTCGTCGGCGAGGCATCGGCGAACGTCCTCGACGAACGGCCGTGGCTCGTTCAGGTCGTAGAACATCGCGATCGACGTGATGACCTTGGCTCGCCCGCCGTTCAGCGCCGCGGCCACGGCGTTGTGCGAGAAGTAGTCGTGGATGTGAACGTCGCAGCCCTCGGGCTGGATGTTGGAGGGGTCGACGCCGATCCGATGCACCGACTCCGGGTAGCAGGCCAATGTGGTCCCGTCGTTGCAGCCGATGTCGATGACCGTGTCGCCGGCTCGCACCCCGGCGATCCGGATCGCCTGTTCGGCGAGGCCCTCGAGGTGCCGTCGCATCGTGTGGTTGATGCCGGAGCGGTACCAATACGAGGAGTACATCACCTCGCTATCTACGATGTGGGCGAGCTGGACGAAACTACAGGAAGCACACCGCACGAGCTGCAGTGGGGCGCGTAGCGGATCCGTTCCACCGGGTTGGCGAAACGCGTTGCCCACCGCTTGTTCGTGCAGATCGAGGACCGGTAGGAGGTCCGCGACGCCGCAGATCCGGCACTCGACGCAGGTCGTCACGCCGGCGGCCAACCCGGGATGCGGTGCGGTATGTGTCTTCATGAGTTCTGCTCGTTGGTTTGCAGCGTGTTGAGGAAGCCCTCGTCGATGGCGTCGATGCACTGCGTGCGCTCGAGATTCAGCTGGCCGAGTCGCTCGAGGATCTGCACGGCGTCGTGGTGGGTCTCCGGGCTCTTCTGCACCTCGTAGACCTTCTCTTGCTCGTGCCAGAGCGCGCAGTTGATGCGGGCGAGCTCGCCAATCACGTGGCCGAGGCCGCCCTCGACCGCCTGCAGTGTTCTGTCGCCGATGTCGAACACCTTGTTCGACGGGAATCGAAGGCGATCCGGCTGGATGGCCCCGCTCACCGAGTCGCAGACGTGAGCGTCGATCTCGTCACTGAGCTGGGAGGCCTGCTTGTCGAGGACCTGCAGGCGACTCGCGGATGATGTGTGCCAGCGCTTGAGCTCGACGATCGCGAGCTTGTCGCAGAGTGATCCCAACGTCTCTCCCATCCCACGTCAGTAGTCGGTCTCCGCGATCGGACGACTTGACGCGTTCGGTCGGCACCATCGGCGGCTTCCCTCAAGGCCGGCGCGGCAAGTGTCGAAGATCCAAACAGAATGGAAGCCAGCAGGACGGCGTTGGTCTTTGGCGGTAGCGGGCAGGATGGTCACTACCTCGCCCGTCTGTGCGAGGACCGCGGCATGCGCGTCGTGTTGTCCTCACGCAGCACTCCCAAGTACGCGGGGGACGTCGGCGACTACGAGTTCGTGGACGCGCTCGTGTCCGAGGTGCGGCCCGACCTGGTGTTTCAGCTAGCCGCGCGGTCGACCGCGTCGCACGGCGCGTTGAGAGACAACCACCGGACGATCTCCGGAGGCTGTTGGAGCGTCTGCGAGGCGGTGGCGCGCCACTGCCCGCAAGCCAAGGTCTTCCTCCCGGGGTCGGGGTTGCAGTTCTTGAACGACGGCGAGCCGATCGACGAGACCACGGCCTTCTCCGCAACGAGCCCGTACGCGGTCGAGCGGATCCACACGGTGTATGCAGCGCGCTACTTCCGCGACCGCGGGCTGCGAACCTATGTCGGCTATCTATTTCATCACGACAGCCCGCGGAGAGCGCCGGGGCACCTCAGCATGCGGATCGCGCGCGCGGCCGTCGAGATCGCGAGCGGTGGCGCCGGCGCGCTCGAGATCGGGGATGCGACGGTTCAAAAGGAGTGGGGGTTCGCCGGCGATATCGCTGCCGGGATGCTCACCTTGCTCGGACAAGATCAGGTCCACGAGGCAGTGATCGGCACCGGTGTCGCCCATTCCGTCGCCGAGTGGGCCGAGCGGTGCTTCGAGCACGTCGGGCTCGATTGGCGCGAGCACTCCAGCAGCTCGGCAAGCTTCACGCCGGACTTCGACCGGCTGGTCTCGAACCCCGCGCGGATTCGCGCGCTGGGCTGGGAGCCGCGCGTGGACATGGGAGGGCTGTGCGAGATGGTGATGCAGTCGATGGCGGTTCAGCAGGTGTGATGCGCAACCAGGTCCGGGCCGAGTTCTGGCACCGGGGTCGACTCGAGCTTGTCGAGTGCGGACCGGAGTCGGTCGGGCCAGGAGAAGTTGGCCATCGTGCGTCGCAGTGCGGCAAGCTCTTGGGCGCGGTCCGACTCGCGCGAGGTCGCGGCAGCAGTGATCGCGGCGCAGACGTAGTGCATCGCGAGCGGCTCGTCACCAAGTGCCAGGCTGTCAAGCGCGAGTGAGTGCAGGCACGCGCCGCGCCACCCGAGTGGGAACACGTCCGGGTCGATCGCGGAGCCCGAGGCCCCGCTTCCGCGCATGGCAAGGAGTCGCCGTTGCAGCATCGTCGACCGCAGCGGATCGCGACGCCAGGGGAGCACGGTGGCGCGCGGCCGCGGATTCGAAGCGTCGCCCTGCCGCGGCCGGCCCGGCGCCGGCGGCGGACTCGGCAGGGCGACCAGCGCGGCGTCGGTTTGCAACACGTGCGGCCCCTCCGGGCCGTCGATCAGCGAAGCGGGCTGGCCGGCGAACCACTCGGATGGAACGACGGTGTCGTCGAGCAAAGCGTCCAGATGCACGACGACCTCCGCGAAGGTCAGTCCGTGCGCGCCGCACCGCGGCTCCGCGCAGGGCGAGAGCCCGCAGGGCCGCGGGCAGCTCGTGCGCGCCTGCACGGCGATGTGGCGCCTGGCCTGCGGTGGGACGAGCCGAAGTCCGGTGCCGCCGTAGAGGCCGAGGGTGGGGATGTCGAGAGCCGACGCCATGTGCATCGATCCGGAGTCCGGGCCGACAAACAGGCGCGCCCCGGCGATAATCGCCGCGCTGACCTCGACCGAAGTTGCTCCAGCGAGGTTGACGATCTTCTCGCCGTCGACCCACTCGCCCGGACCACCGACGACGACCACGGCGAGCCCGCGACTCCGGCTGAGGTGGTCGGCGATCGCGGCGAATAGCGTCGCGGGGGGCGTGCGCTCTTGCCAACCGGCGACCGTGTGGAGAACCGCATAGTCGCCCGCCACACCGTGGTCGGCCAGCACGCGGCGCGCCGACGAGCGATCGTCGGCGGATAGCGCTAGGTAGTAGGTCTCGAGATCCGAGCGCTCGACGCCGGCCTGTCGCGCGTAGAACTCGCCGAACGTCGATGGTGTGCGAAAGTATGGCACGTTGTCGAGGCGATCCGAGAGCAGCACGAGGGCATCGAACTGGCGCGCC
Organism: Planctomycetota bacterium; assembly: GCA_039029375.1. Lineage (GTDB taxonomy): Bacteria > Planctomycetota > UBA1135 > UBA1135 > UBA2386 > JBCCGH01. The sequence continues at coordinate 28,972 of JBCCGH010000066.1, read as the reverse complement.
TCGACCACGTGCGCGATCAGCTCCTGCTCGTGCCAGAACAGTCCCTCAGGATCCAGATCGGGGGCCAGCAACACCTCGTGGACGTCCGGATGCCGGCGGAACACCCAGCCAAAACGTCCTTCGGCCATCACCGTGACCGACCGGTGCCGGCGGTTGAGCGCTGGTAGCAGCGCGGTCGCGAGGATGCAGTCGCCCATCGTCCGGAGCGCGACGACGAGCGCATGGCCGCCGGTCGGCGAGCCGGTGACCGCGGCGCGGCGCGCGGCCAGGCCGGCGTCAAAGGCGAGCTCGCCGGGTCCACAAGCCTGGATCGGGCGCGCGCCCCAACCGGCCGAGACGACTTCGGCGGTGTCGACCACCAGCGGCGCATCGAACCAGACGTTCCACAACTCGTGCGTGCGGTACGGCGAATGGTCGAGCGTGCCTGGTGGCCACGCGTCGGCCTTGATCAGAAGGCAGCTGCCGGGGGCCTGCGACGCGTCGATGCCGGTGCCCGAAGGGCTGACGAAGCGCGGCACCGCGGCGTCGGCGTCGGCGTCGTCCGCGTCGCGGCATAGAGTCCTCAGGGCGGCACCGACGGCGACCGTGCCGGAGCCCAGGATCAGCAGGCGGCGACCGCGTGCCACGCGACGGATCTTCTCCAGCCGCCTCGGCAGCGGGTCGGGAGCCAACTCGACCTCGAGGTGGCACTCCGGGATCGTCGCCGCGAGCTCGCGCAGCGCCGCCAAGCTGTCGGCATCGGCGCGGTGGCGCACCAGCACGAGGATCTCGTGCGGGACGTCGCCGAGCGACGCGTGGGCCGCGGCGATCGTGGCTCGAAGGCGCGGGATGTCCAGCGTCTCGGGTTGTTGCACCTCGCTGACGATGAGGACGCTCACCGCGGGCGTTGGCCGGGACGCCGCCCGGACGAACCACGAGCGGCCGGCGTGCTTGGGCGTGACGAGGAAACCGCGATCCGACGTGGTCGCCGCGTCGGCGACGATTGCTTGGACCGCGTCGGGCGCGTCATCCCTGATCACCAAAGAGCCGCCAACTCGTAGGATCCGCAAGGACTCGTTGATCGCGACACGTGGCTCGAGCATCTGTCGCCAGTCTGGCGTCAGCAGAACGACATCGAATTGCTGGGAATCGCAACACCAGAGGTCGCGTGGCTCGGCGATCCAATCGCCCGCGTGCTGCCTAAAGGTGTCGAAGCCCACCGCGTCCGCCGAGACCTTGGCGCCGCGGTGGCCGACGTGCGCGATCCGGGCCTCGGTGGCCGGCGCTGCCGCCCGGACCACCGCCCAGGCGTCTCCATCCATGGCGTCTCCATCAACGGCTGGCGCTCGCATTGACGCGGGCGCCAGCCGGTGCGCCGCACGGACCAGCGCGTCGAGCGTCAGGTCGCGGCGGAACCAGGTGCCCGAGCGGATGGTCAAGGTTGCCACTGGCGCGTCTTCGAACGCCTCGGCGACGTAGATCGTCGGTGCGCAGACACGCCCGGGATCGTCGCGCACGGTCGTGATCAGCAGGCTCGTCGATGCCGGCAGGGCCTCGGTCGCGTCAATTCGTAGGCACTCGCCGCCCAGAGCTGCGGCCAACGCATCCCATCCCGCGAACCAGGATCCGGTGCCGCGTTCCCGCGCGTCGGTGCGCAGGATCCAGCGAGCTGCGGCTCTGGTTGAGGGCGCCACGATGACCTGATTATCGGTCTCATGCTGAGCACGACTGCTGTCGAAGCATGCAGCACCCGCTTCGAGGGTCCGTTGCGGCGGGGGGGATGGTTCTATCCAGGAGCGGATCGATGGTGCCGATACGACCATCATGGTGCTGCTACCGACGATTCGGCCGCCGACCAGCGGACAGAAGAGGAAGGCGTTCGTCACTGGCATCACGGGTCAGGATGGCTCGTATCTGGCCGAGCTGTTGCTGGCGAAGGGCTACGAGGTGCATGGCCTGATCCGGCGCGCCAGCACCTTCACCACCGAGCGCATCGCTCATCTGTATAAGGACCCGTTCGAGCAGAAGACCGATCTGATGCTCCACTTCGGCGATCTCACGGACGGCGGGAATCTGTCCGGGTTGCTGAACAAGATCCGGCCCGACGAGATCTACAACCTCGGCGCGCAGTCCCACGTCAAGGTGTCGTTCGTCAACGCGATCTACACCGCCAACGTAGACGCGCTCGGCACGCTACGACTGCTGGAAGCGGTGCGTGCACTCGACTACCCGGTGCGCCTCTATCAGGCGTCCAGCAGCGAGATGTTCGGCAAGGTGGCGGAGATCCCCCAAAGCGAGACCACGCCGTTCCATCCTCGTAGCCCGTACGGCTGCGCGAAGTGCTACGCTCATTGGCAGGCGGTGAACTACCGCGAGGCGTACGACCTGTTCGTGAGCTGTGGGATCCTGTTCAACCATGAGTCCCCGCGTCGCGGCAAGACGTTCGTGACCCGGAAGATCACGCGCGCCGCGGCTCGAATCAGCCTCGGGTTGCAGAGGCATTTGTTTCTCGGCAACCTCGATGCAAAACGCGATTGGGGCTTCGCGGGCGACTACGTCGAGGCGATGTGGCGGATGCTGCAGGCCGACGCGCCAGATGACTTCGTGATCGCCACGGGCGAGACGCACTCGGTGCGCGAGTTCCTCGATAAGGCCTTCGAGATCCTCGATCTTGACGTCGAGGAGCATCTCCGGATCGACGACGCCTACAAGCGACCCTCCGAGGTTGATCTACTGCTCGGCGACCCCAGTAAGGCTCGCCGGGAGCTCGGCTGGGAGCCGACCGTGTCGTTCGATGAGCTCGTCAGGATGATGGTCGAGGCCGACCTGCGCCTCGCCCGCCGCGAACGAACGCTGCACGACCACGGTCACGCCGCCATCGAAGAGCACCAAGTGGAGATTCACTAGTGGGGCGTTTCCGAAGTTCGCCACATATGTCGCCGGCCCTCTGCGCCGCTCGCGGCGTTGCGTCTCCTCGACTTGTCCACCAACAAGCCCTGCGTCGACAGCGCCTTGCGAGCGGCACACATGGCTCGCCGACTTACGCAACCAACTTCCGACACACAACACTAGGTTCTCGCGGAGTCGACATGGGAGCCCGGGGGGGGAGGTGAGCATGCGCAGGTGGGTCTTCACACACCACAAGTGCGCGAGCGCTTGGAGCCACGGAGTGTTTCACTCGCTGGCGCGACAGCTGGGGCTGTCGATGGCGACCGTCAACTCGTTCGCGCATGGCCAGTCGCCTGCGGCCACCGAGCTCGCCGCCGATCTGGGCTCGGCATGCGGCAGCGACCTCTGCTTCGAGCAGAACGCGGCTCGCGCCTGCGTCGAGGCACTCGACGCGATGGCCGCCCCATTCCGGGCCGTCCATATCATTCGAGATCCGCGCGACGTCCTGGTGTCGGCCTACTATTCGCATCGCAACGTGCATCCGACGGATGAGTGGCCGGCGCTCGTGGGACAACGCGAGCGCTTGGAGCAGTTGTCGCTCGAGGACGGCCTGATCGACGAGATCGACTTCGCGTCGTTCGCGCTCAATGGCATCGGCTCGTGGGACTACGGTGACCCGCGCATTCTCACCGCGCGCTACGAGGAGGTCGTCGCAGCCCCGCATCATGCGGTTGCGGTCATGCTGCGCTGGCTGCAGCTGCCCGTCGATGAGGCCATGATTCGCGGCGTGCTCGAGCCGCTGGCATTCGAGAAGCTCGCCGGCCGTCGCCGCGGCGAAGAAGATCAGAAGCATCACTACCGCAGGGGCGTGGCGGGGGACTGGCGGAACCACTTCACACCGGCGGTCGCCCGTGAGTTCGCGCGACGGCATGGTGCCGGGTTGGTGGCGGCCGGCTACGAGTCGGGCCCAGGGTGGTCGGAGATGGACCGTTCGCCGGCGCCGCCGGTCGTTGTCCCGGCGCTGCGGCCCTCGGCGAAGCCCGTCGTGAACCTGAACGTGCCGAAGGGGGGCACGTGGTTGCTCGGGCGCTGCATCGAGCTGCTGACGGGAGCGCGCTCCGCCATCCCACGCTTGGTCACGGATGGTGCGCTGGCCGCGGACCAGATCGCGTTGTGGAACGTCCCGATCGACCAACTTCGCCCCTGGCTGCGATTGCGCGCCGACGAGTACCTCGTGGGCCACATCACTTGGGATCCGACGTGGGAAGCGGCGCTGCGCGATGCCGGTTACCGCGGCGTGTTCATCCTTCGCGACCCGCGTGACCTGCTGGTGTCGCGAGCGCACTGGGTCAAACGGCACCCTCACGTGCGGACGGAGTGCCAGACGATGGGCTTTGCGGAGCTGCTCCACTACCTCATGGACCCTGAGGATGCCCTCCTGGTCGGAGCGACGCCTGCCAGCGCGGTGCCGCACACGGCGCTCCGCCATGCCGAGCGTGAGGTCATGGTGCCACCATCCCATCGGCGCGGCATCGACCGTTGCTACCGCGACTACCTGCCGTGGATGCACTCGGGGCTGTGCTACACCACCCGGTTCGAGCGCCTGGTCGGAGAGCGCGGTGGCGGTTCCTCACGGGCGCAGATCGAGGAGGTCCGGGCGATCGCCGCGCACATCGGGGTGTCGGCCTCGGCAGGCCGCATCGCCGCCGTCGCCCGTGACCTGTTTGGCGGCGGCACCTCCCACGTCGAGACTTTTCGAAGTGGCCGCATCGGCAGCTGGCGTGACCACTTCGACGACGAGCACAAGGCGCACTTCAAGCGCGTCGCGGGAGATCTTCTGCTCGAGCTGGGCTACGAAACCAGCGCGAGTTGGTAGCGCCTGCGGCTACCGGCGGGCGGTCCCGGTCCGCTCCAGCCCCGTCCGCTCCAGCAGGGCGCACCACCGGTGCCGCCAGCTGTGCTCGGCGACGCAGCGTTGCCAGCCCCGACGCGCGATGCCGAGCCGTTCGTCGTCGTGGTCGAGGTAGTAGCGGACCTTCTCGAGCAGGTCGTCCTCGTCGCCGAACGTGACGACCTCATGGCCCTCGACGAAGTAGCGGTCCAAGTGCGGCGTTGCCGACGACAGCATGAAGCCGCCACACCCCGGCACTTCGAAGTTGCGCGCTTTGATCTGTAGGCCGGACTCGCGGATGCTGCGGCCGAAGTTGAGGTTGATCTTCGAGCGGCGGAAGACGGACAGCATCTCGCCGTAGTCCATGCGCTGTGAACCCTCGCCCCAGCCGTGTCCAAACACCGAGACCCGGATTCCGCAATCGCGAAGCCGTTGGACGAGCCGGCGCCGGTCACTGTGAGGTTGGCCGACGAAGCTGACGTCGAGTTCGGCCGCGGGCCGCTGATCGAAGCACTTGTCCGGATGGCAGCCCCACTGCAGGAGCAGCGTGTGGCTGCCGCGCCCCAGCGCGGAGTAACGGGGCAGCGTGTCTTCGTCCGTGGTGATGATCCAGTCGACGCAGGGCGCCCAGTGCCGGGAGAACTCGTCGAACTGCCAGGGGTCGTCGCAGACCCACAGCGCAGTCGTCGTGTCGGTGGTCTCCGTGATCTCGCGGACCGTCTCCCGGCTCGGTGCCGTCGCCTCGTCGAGCAGGACGAGGAACAGCAGGTCCGGTCGCGACTCGCGCACCCGGCGGGCCAGCATCTTCGACATGTCCGCCCGACCCCGGCGAGCCAGGAGCGCCATGTAGTCGAAGGTCTCGGACGAGACGCCCGGAAGGGACGCCAGTGAGCGTTGGAACAGTGGCTCCTCGTAACCGACGCCTCGAGTCAGGTTGCCCCAGTCCTCTCCCATCCCGACGTAGAGAACGTGCACCACCATGGCTCTATCGGTCGATGCCGGCCCGGGTCCTCCGGCGAATCCCGCGACAACCGACGGGCTGGTCGCCCTGGATGGGGTGCAGGGGGTCGGAGGTTCGTGACACCCGCTTCGCGGGCATCACGGGTATGTCGCGCGCCGCTGCTGCGCAGCGACCCCCTCCAACGGCAAATCCTCTCGCTTCGACCATTCTAACCACCCAGTAGGCGGAGGCTTACGGCGGTGGTGTCGATGCGAGAGGGCGCTACTCCTGACCCCCTGTAGTAGTGTTCGAAATCGCATGATCCAGAAGCTGTTGGGCGGTCGACAGGGAGAGTATTCGTTGATAACAAGAGATTTGCGACAACGTCGTGCGGCCGCATCCTGCCGCGCAGGAATGGGGCCGTAGGTTCAGCACGAGTTCAGGATCGAACCAAGACACATGACGGATGGAATGGCCAAAGGTGAGGCTTGGAGCTCCGGCGCGAATTTGCGAGGAGGTATAGAGCGATTGGCCGAAGTCGCGCGCACCTTCGTTCAAGAGCTCGCCAAAGGAGTCGAGCTCGCTGTTGAGGACGCAAAACAGGGGTGGAGGGAAATCTCCCCCGCAATCACGCAGGGCTGCGCGAACCTGGTTCGCGAGGGCTGGTTTCCGGATGACGACTGGCCCTGGAGCACCCTCCCTGACCTGGCAAGCACTGACGTTGCCGGGCATGAACAAGACCTTGTAGAGCACTTTGAAGAGCGAGCAGCAGACATCTGCGAGCGAGCGAGCCGCGAGTACCCCGACCGGCGTGGCATTCTCGAGCAGGCCTTTTCAGCACACGAAAGGGGGGAGTTTGCTCTCTCGACTCCGGTGCTCATCGCACAAGCCGAAGGCATCACAGTAGAAGTCTTGGGCGAGCCGGGTTACCAGGCGTGTAGCGCAAAGGGTTCTGTGCCAAGTTACAGACTCGGGAAGCACCTAGATGACCGCTCCTTGGATGACGTTCTCCTGCGCCCATTCTTCGAAGCGTTTGTTCGGAGGCCGCCAGTAGTTGCTACCGAAGCTGACCGGCAAGCGATTGCGCGGCCTGGCCTGAACCGCCACCTCGTTCTGCATGGGATGGATACGAGTTACGGGACTCGGGCGAACAGCTGTAGAGCGATGTCGTTGCTGAACTGGGTGTGTTCCGTCCTTTCCGAGAAAGACGTACGGAAGAAACCCTGATGCGCGCGTCGAGTGGCTTGGCGCCGGACATTTGGAGCGGGCCATGCTACTTTTCGCGGAGCTACGGAGCGGTGAATTGATCGAATTGGGGAACGCTCACTCAGAGAGCCTGGAAGCCGCTCTCGCTCAGGCTTTACCCTTCCGGTTCCATCGCGTCGGCATGCTACTCACCGCGCGTTGGCCGTGTGGATGACTGCGATGGAGACGCGCACGAACACCAAGCTGGCTGGGCTCACTGACGTGGGCTTGTTCGAGCGCATCGCGACCGCTGTGCTGCGGTTGGATCCCGAGTACGAAGGGTTAACGCACACCGGCATCAATCCCGTTGGGAAAACGCGCAAGTCGCCGGTCGATGGCTTGGTGTTCACGGGTGAGAGTGGAAGTCGGCTGATCATTGTACATCACACCACCGCGGCCATCGATTCGCTGGAGAAGAAGTGGTTGCTCGACCCCGGCGCGGTCCAGCGGAGAAAGAGGAGCAAGTCGGCTCCGCCGACCCCTGGCGACGTTGTCAAGTCGTTGGAGATCATTCGGGACGAGCGGGTAGGCTGCCCCGGTCTTGCGGCGACACTGGTTCTGGCGACCAATCAGGAACCTGACGAGAAGCTTGTCCGCAAGGTTGTCGCCGCCGGGCGTCAGAAGGACGTGAAGGTCGATGTGTGGTCGCGGTCGCGCATTGCTGCACGGCTTGATACGGATTCGCGCGGTCAATTCATCCGGCGCAAGCTGCTCCAGATCGAGGAGGAGCTTCTGTCGCGCGAGCTGGTCCTCGAGCTTTCGCGTCGAAGCATCGCAGGCTTCTATTCCGGTGACGACGCCAGCATCCGCGTCCCGCGAACATTGGACGCCGTCTTTGGCCCGAGTCTTGGGCCCGTCACCTTCGTGGTGGGTGGATCGGGATCGGGCAAGACCGTAGCCGGCCACAAGGCGCTTGCCGCGCACGTGTCGGCGGGAGGTGGGGCTATCGTCGTCTCGGACGCTGCGGTCGAGACGGCCTTATCGCTCGAGCAGGCTGTCATGGCCACGCTACATCAGCTTCAACCGACGTTGGCTCCGGGCCAGAATCCGTTTGGACAGTTTAGCGAGGAGGATCCCCTGCTGATCCTTGTCGAGGACGTCAACCGGTCTGTGCAGCCCTCCCGCCTTGTTGAGAAGGTCGCAGGGTGGTCCCCGCAGGAAGGTGCAAGTGGCCGGCCCGCTTGGCGGCTGATTTGCCCGGTGTGGCCGCACGTGCTGAGCGGTGTTCAGATTCAGCTGGCCGACCGAGTGGCCAGGATGTCCATCCGCCCCGCGCCGATGTCGCATGACGAAGCGATTGCCGCCGTGGTGGCACACGCAAGCTCAGTGGGCGTGGCAGTGCCAGCTGACCGTGCCGCCGAAATTGCGACGGAACTCGGCGACGATCCATTGCTCATCGCGCTGAACAAGGACTGGTCGGCGCCGATGGCGGACGAAGTGATCGATCGGTTTGTGGAATCTGCGCTGAACCATACTGCGCAACAGTTCGGCCACGTCGCGGCTGAACTGCGCGCCTCTCTTCTGGAACTCGGGGAAGCGCTTCTACGGCACCGCAGGTTCGAGCCCGCCTGGAGCGACGTCCTGGAGTGGCGGCTATCCAGCGTCGAGAACGTCCGCGCCATCGCCCAGGCCGCGGAGATCTTTACCATTGGCGGGCCCTCCACCGACGCGCGACTCAGGTTTCGTCACGACCGAGTCCGCGACTGGGTGTTGGCCGAGGCGGCGCTAGCGCTTGATCGCGAGGGTAGGCTGGACGACGGTCTACTGTCCGAGCCGGCGTTGGCTGAAGTCATCGGCGCAGTTCTGGTCCGTGGCAGTGCGCCAAGACAATTGGTTGCACGCGTCCTGTCCGAAGGTCCGCTTGCGCTATTCCATGCCCTGCGACTTGGACCACGGGAGGGGGCCGTGGCGGATCGTCTGTCCGAGGCCTCTGCGAACTGGCTTCGCGCGGCGGAGAGTCGGGGGGCCGCAATGGTGACCATGCGATGGCAGGCGATGGCCGCGCTAGGGGGCGTCGTAGGTGAGCATGTGTGCGGGCTCATCGCGCTGTTTCCCGAACAGTGGCCGACGGGGATGATCGCGGTGCTTCGGAACGGCGACGTCCGCGGTGGCGTTGCCCTATCGAGGAGGTTCGACGTGCAGACCGTCGTCACGTGGGCGGAAGGGCCGCTGCAGGCGATGATGCCATCGCGCCGAGCTGCAATGGCGGAAGAGCTTGGCGGGCTAATCGAGGCCGACGACGATAGTGTCGACGGAAAGCGCTCGGCTCTGATCGAGTTCGCGGGAGTCCTCGGCGATCCCGGGTTGGCATCTGCCCTTGAGCGCTGCTGGGCGCGCGACGACGAGCGCGAGGCGCGCCTGCCCGTCTATCTCTGGGCGATGGCGCGGTGCGCGACTCCGGAGGCGGCTTCGCGTCTTCTCGACCCGATCTGCACGCTTTGGGCGGCGCTACCCTCGAAAAGACAGGGCAACATGCCGTCGCCGCGCGATGATCTCGCCGCTCACTCGATCCGCAGCGCCTTCGAGCGCGCGGTGCCCGTCGGGGCGCTCGGCTATTTTGTCGAACGTGCAAGGCAGCCTGATCTCTCCTGGCAGATCGAGTACATGCTGCACGGGATCGATGATCCTGACGCCGTCCAGCTCCAGGTCGAGCGAGGCACGGAACGGTTGCAGGCTGGCGGCGATCGCTACGTCTTTGCGAGTCAGGCGCGCGAGCATTGGCGTCGGGCGAACGAGGGCTATGGCAAGCCAATGTCGGCGTCGACACGCGACAATCTGCTCCGTATATGGCAAGACATTGTTGCTGTGACTGAGCGTCGGATCGCTGCGTTCGACTTGTGGGCAGCGGGCCGCGATGCCAGCGACATAGCGATCTTGTGCCGTGCCGCCAGCGACCAAATGCTCGGCGACCGTGTACTGCGAGCGCGCCTTGAGCGCGGTGACACCACTGCGATACCGGTCTTGATCGGCAAGCTCGACACCGATGTGGGCAGGCCATGGTGGTTCTACGCACGTCACGTCTGGTCCTCCGCCATGTACGACGCGCTGGATCGCGCGTTGGAGCGGGAGAGCAGCGGACTGCCGATTGACGAGAACACCCTGTACGAGATCGGTGCGACCTATACGCGCGTGATCATGCGTCTGCCGGCTCCTGACGCGGAGCGGCTGCTGCTTCGCTCTTGGGGCTGTTTCGGCCGGGCACTGCACTTCGTGCAGGCGGCGCTCTACGTCGCCACGGAGGACCTTGTTGCGCGGGCGGATGCCGTGATCAAAGCCAGTGCCGACCCAGATGGCCTGTTCCGGCACCTCACCATGCACTATGGGATCCGGACCTTGGGCGAGATGGGAATTACACGCGAGGAGCAGATCCAAGTCTTGGTGCCCTACTTCAGCTATCTCCGACAAGAGGATCTCGGTGAGTTGGCCGACGTTTGCAATGAGAACGGCTGGCACGATCTGCGACGTCGGTTGATCGACCCGCACCTCGACGAGGCTCGCGTCGAGACGGCTCACTCGTTGCGGGGCAAGCTGGATGCCATACTCGCGCAGGGGCATCGTGGCTTCATCGATCTCGACATCGACCGTCTGCTCCAAGCTGGCGTGTCGTGGCAGGAGTTAGCCGAAACGCTCAGGGGTTGGCTTGCGGAGCAGGCCTCGCTGCCGGCGCTTGAGTTGGCCGAGCGCGCGATTCGACACGGAGGAAGCCGAGGGGACACCGGGATTTTGGCGGACTGGGCAGGGGGCGACACCGCGTTGCTCCAGGACAAGATGTGCGATCTCGACTTCGCCTTGCGGCGCCGCGACGCCCGGCGGCACTAAGCTTCCACTTCGGGGTGCATCGGGCGCGCTGGCGTGGAGCTCCGTGAATCCGGGGTGGTCGCTGATGACGGCGGCATCGAGTTGCTTGGCGGGTGAGATTGGAGCGGCGGTCGAAGACCGCGCGGCGCACGACAGCCTCAGGCTCGGCCTGCGCGATCGCGCGGTTCGGCGCAGGCCCTGACCCCCCTTTGACCCCGAAACGGGCTGGCTGACCCCGTTTTCCGTGAGCCAGATGAGATTCTTGAGACAGAGTCCGCGCCTGCTAACCTTTTGGAAACGCGTGTTGTTGCGCACTTTCGGACCGTTCAGCGGGGTCCATGTCGGACCCGCCAATCGAAGATGGGGTGCAGGGGGTCGGAGGTTCAGTCCCCCTGCAGTGCGGAGACGGTGGGTTGGACGGCCGCTAGGAACTCGCTCTTGAACGACGCCACGGTTTCTACGCCGACGTCGTCCTCTAGGTTTCATCGTCGTCAGTTCGCGAACCGGATCACCACGCCCCGTGCGTCGCTCGCGACGAGCTCGAGCACCGCGGGTTCCGGCGGCACCGGTTCGGCGGCGTCACCGACTTTGGGTGCACCCGTCACGAGGTCGACCAAACATCCCTTCGGCAGGTCCAGGCGGAACGCTCCCGCCTCGTCACTCGTGGCTCTCGTCAGCACCGCCGCGGGCACGCGCGCCGCGCCGTTGCGGTACGCCAAGACCTGCACGCCGGGGGCCGGCAGCCCCTGCGCGTCCTCGACCCTCCCGGTCATGGGGATGAGCTCGCGCAGCCACAGCACGACGTCGGTGTCGCCAGCGCGCGCGGCGACGGGCTGGCTGGCTCCGAGGCGGGCGTCCGGGTGGTACCAGTTGTAGGACGCCACGATGGTGAATAGCTCGACCACGCCCACGTCCTCGGTCACACCGAACAGCTCGAAGCGGCCGCCCGCGCCGGACGTCGCGCGAATCCGGGGCTGGTCCTTCCCCCCTGCCACCTGGACGAAGACCCCGACGGCGGACGAGCCGTCGGGAGTGCGGACGACGCCTCTGATGGGCTCGCCGAGGTCGAGGATCAGCTCGACGTCCGCGACCTGTCCGCCCTCCGCTAGCTCCACCGTCTCTTCGGCCTTGGACCCGGGGCGGCCGCGGACGGATGCGGTCACGTGGAGCTGGCCGCCGGGCAGGTCGGCGAAGTGGAAGCGCCCATGGGTGTCCGTGCGCGAGTGCCGGACCGCCGTCACCCAGGTCTTCTCGAGGGCCTCGTGCTTCGGGCGGAAGCGACCTAGGTCCTCGTTCGCGCCTCGCAGCTTGACCAGGTGGTCGGGGATCGGGGCACCGGTTTGTACCCGCAGAAGTCCCTCAATGCGCCCGCCCGGGTGCAGCACGAGGTCGTCGTAGTCGATCCGCTCCCGGTCCCGCTCGTCGGCGGGGAAGTCGTAGACCCGCGTGCCGTACCCGTCTTTGCGGAGGAAGAGCTGGTGGTCGATCAGGACGTGCAGATTCGCCAGCTCGAACCGACCGTCGGATTCCGTGACCGTTGACTCCCAGTCCGAGCGCGACACGCCCGCCACCTTCTTGGATCCGACGCCGGCGACGTAGACACCCACGATCGGGGCGCCGCCTTGGTCCACGACTCGTCCCGTCGCAGTCCGTGCCGGATGGAGCACGAAGTCCAGCCGGGTGTCCTCGGCCAGCTCCGCCTCCCCGAGGTTCTTCTGCTCGCTGCCGTAGCCCTCCGCCCGGGCCCGGAGACCGCCGAGGTCGCGGCGCGTGGCGCCGCCGAGCCCGATCATCTCGTACGACCCGTCCACGTCCGTGAGCACGGACCGTTGGCAGGAAGCCCCCAGGCCGACCTCGGCGCCGGCGATGGGGCGCCCCATTGGGTCGTTGACGACGCCGTGGATCCGGACGCCCGCTTCGAGGACCAGGTCAAGCAGGGCACGCATGCCCGCGTGCAGCTCGATCCTCGTCGACGGCGGCAGGGCCGCGTCGCGCGGCGTGATCTCCACCGTGAGAAGGCCAGGCGGTAGGTCCTCGAAGAGGAAGCGGCCGCCGATGTCCGTGCGCGCGCGGCACTGCTCGACCCGCCGGCTGTCTCGACCGAGCACCAGGGCGCCCTCGACCGGTGAACCGTTCGACGCGCGCGTCAGGACGACTTCGAGGGCCGCGGCAGCCGTGAGTCGCAACTCGACGTGGTCCCCGGCGAAGACATGGTCGGACCGGGCGGTGCCGTGCTCACGGGCGCTGGCCTCCACGTCGAGCGGCACGGCCGGCGGGACGGCGACCTCAAAGCGCCCCTCGTCGTCGGTCACGGCCGCGACGACGGGCTGAGGTGCGTCGCGCTCCTCGGTGTCAGGGATCCAGAACTCGCTGTGTATGCGACGGGTGATCGTCACAGTGGCGCCGGGGAGGGGTGCGCCGAGGACGTCGCTCACGACCCGCCCGCGCAGCACCCCATCTCGCGCGGCGACCAAGGTTCGGGGCTCCTCCTCCGCCGGGACCTCGACTCGGTCCACGGCGCCATCCTGCGCCGCGAGTTCGGCCGACTTTAGCAGGCCTGTCGGCGAGGCGGTCTGGCTCGTCTTCGGCGCCTTCGCTGGTGGTGCGTGGCCGTCGGTCGATGTCGCGATGACGGTGATCGTGCCTACAAGAACAGCCACAGCGGCGAGCAGGGCAACCGTCGTCTTCTTCATGGTGAGGAGTGCGGTCGTGGCAAGGGGCGGTCTTGGTCGGGGTCACGGCCGTCGACGCGGCCACCCCGGCCACCGTCGCGCTGGCGGCCTCGGGGCTCGGGAACGTCGTAGCTGGCCGTGCCCTGCGGCGCCGGAAGACGGTTGGGGGCCTTGGGCAGCCATCGGCGAGAGGCGGGCTCCCGGAGTTTGGCGTGATCCTACCTGCCCGCTCGAGGGGGTGGGTCGCCGAGGAGTGCGCGAACTCGGATCTGGCCGAGCAACTGCGGCGCGCCCGCTCCTAGAATCGCTACCAATGAACACGAAGCAAGCGATGGCCCGGCTCAAGGCGCTGGGTGACGAAAAGCGGCGCGCGTTCAACGCCAAGCGCGGCGCGGGTGACAACCAGTTCGGCGTCAAGACGGGCGACATCCGCCAGCTGGCGAAGGAGATCAAGGTCGACCACGAGCTGGGCCTCTCCCTCTGGGAGACCGGCAATGCGGATGCGCAGATGCTGGCGATCCTGCTCGTGCGTCCCAAGGAGCTGTCGACCAAGAACCTGTCCACCATGGCCAAGGAAGGCACCTGCGAGTGGGTGGCCGACTGGCTGAACTCCTACGTGATCAAGAAGCATCCGGACAGTGAGTCGGTGCGCGAGAAGTGGATGAAGTCGAAGGACGCGATGACGGCGCGTGCGGGTTGGAGCCTGACCGCGCAGCGAGTCGCGAAGAGTCCGGACGGGCTTGACCTCGACGCGCTGCTCGATCGCCTCGAGAAGGAGATGCCCAAGGCCCCGCCTCAGGCCCAATGGACGATGAACATGTGCTTGGTCGAGATCGGCATCCACCATGCGGAGTGCCGCGACCGCGCCATTGCGATCGGCGAGGCGCTGGGGCTCTACCGCGACTATCCGGTGTCAAAGGGCTGCACTTCGCCCTTCGCGCCGATCTGGATCAACGAGATGATGAGTCGGCAGAAGGTGTAGCGGGCGCGGCCGCGCCTAGTGGTGTGATTCAGACAGATGGGGCATGAGGCGCGAGGTATCGGCGCCGGTCGCAAGGCGGGGCGCCGCAGGCATATTCGTGGATACGGCGAGGACGACTCAACGCTGCGAACGGCGTTGAGGGCCGCGGAGAATGCCCCAGATTTCTGAATCACACCACTAGCGAGTGGCGTCGAGTCGAGCGCGCAAAGGGGTGGTCGGAGTTAGCCGCCACGATCTCGAGTCGCGGTCATCGCCTCCCAGAACGCGTGTCCGGCCGGCTCGATGAGGCGATCGGCGAAGCGCATGAGAGCGATCCGGCGGGAGACGGCGGGATCGACCAACGGGCGTCGCGTGGTGTCCGTCGAGATCACGGAGTGCTCGGGCAAGAAGGCGAACCCGAGTCCGGCACGGACGAGGCACTCGATCCATGCTTCCCGGTTCGTGCGGTAAGCGGCGTAGAGCTGGACGTTTCGTTCCTCGCACACTTGGTTGAGCCGCTCTCTCATTTCACACCCTAGCCGATCGATGTAGCTTTCGCCGGCCACTCTTGGCGACCAAGCGCGGCGCGGGCCGCCTCACCTGGGGGCGCTCGCGTGTTGAGCCACCTTCGCGGCCATGAACTCAGCGATCAGCGCGGCGATCCGTTCGCCGTCCTCTTCCAGCGCAAAGTGGCCGGTGTCGAGCAAGTGCAGCTCCGCCTTCGGCAGGTCGCGCAGGTAGGGGTGCGCGCCTTCGGCGGGGAAGATGTGGTCGTTCTTGCCCCACACGATCAGGGTCGGCGGCTGCTGCTCACGCAGCCAGGTCTGCCAGCTCCCGTAGAGCGGGACGTTCGTTCGGTAGTCGTAGAACAGGTCGAGCTGGATCTCCTGGTTGCCCGGGCGATCGAGCAGCGGCTGGTCGACGAGCCAGTTGTCCGGGCTGATCGCGCCTGGATGGCGCGTCCCGTGCTGGTATTGCCACTTGGTCGCTTCGAGGGTCAGCAGCTTGCGTAGGGCCTGGCGCTCCTTGTCGGTGTTGTTCGTCCAGAGTTCGCGGATCGGGTTCCAGAACTCGCGCAGGCCTTCTTCATAGGCATTGCCGTTCTGAATGATGAGGCCGGCGACGTTCTCGGGCGCCGCGGTCGCGAGTCGGAAGCCAATGGGCGCGCCATAGTCCATCAGGTAGAGCGTGTAGGAGTCGAAGCCACGCGCGTCGAGCACGCGCTTCACGACCTTGGCCAGGTTCGCGAACGTGTAGTCGAAGTCTTCGCGCGCGGGTTGATCGCTGAGGCCGAAGCCCGGGTAGTCCGGCGCGATCACGTGGAAGCGCCGCGCCAGCTGTGGGATCAGGGCGCGGAACATGTGACTCGAGGTCGGGAAGCCGTGCAGGAGCACGATCTGCGGCGCGCTCGGATCGCCGACCTCGCGGAAGGCGACCTTGACGCCGTCCACGTCGACGTGGCCGTAGGCGACCGTCGCCGCGCCGCTGCGCGTGATCTCGTGCACCGCCTGATCCGTGGTCCAGACCGACGACGCGATCATGCGGTAGTTGGTGTAGGCGGCTCGGTAGCCGTCGTAGCCCGGCACCTTTGCCGCTGCGGTCGCGTCCGCGACGACGGCGACGTCGAAGCCTTCCTCGACCAGCTCACGCATGTGCGACTCGCAGCAGAGGTTGGCGGACATGCCGCCGAGGAGAACACGGGAGATGCCGCGCTTGCGCAGCTGCAGCACGAGGTCGTTCGACTCGGGTCCGTAGACCTTGTGTGGGCTGGTGACGATCGTCTGGCCGTCTTCGATGTACGGCTTGTAGCGCTCGAGCCAGTCGGCGCCGGAGCCCGCGAAGCCCTGCGTCGACAATGGGCTTGGCCGATCGAACATGTGGATCGAGTGCATCACTCGTTCGAGGGCGCCCTCCATGTGCCAGCCGTGGTCGTGGGGGTAGTAGTAGTGCGGCGAGATGAACACCGGCAGGCCGCCCGCCTTCGCGGCGACGAACAGCTTCTCGATGTTGTCGACGGTGCCGTTCTCCTTGACGCTCTGACCGACGACGCCCCAGGCGACGCCGTCCTCGTGCAGGAAGTCGTTCTGCGGGTCGGTGATCACCAGCGCGGTCTCGCCGGGGACGACCTCGAAGCCGAGGTCCGGCAGGCCGCTGCCGTCGTTCGCGTTCGGCGCGAGGCGCGCGGGTTCGGGCGTTTCGGGGGACGGGCTCTGCGAGGCGAGCGCGGGGGCGAGGAGAAGCGGCAGGGTGGCGGACAGGATTCGCAGGGGATTCGCGAGCGTGGGCATTCGTCGGCTCCGTGGTCTGGGTTTTGAAAAGGCCCGATGCGGCCGTTGGGCGTCCCCAGTCACATCCCGTGCCGGCGGTCGTCGAAGGGCTCTTCTGACGGGCACAAACAACTCACTGAGATGCGCTTATGACTTCTTCGAGCTCCTTGCGGCGCCTGCAAGCGCGTGCACGAAATCTCGTGGCCCACGAAGTGTCGTGGTCTCGGCAACGAAATCTCGTGCTACCCTCGGACCATGACCGGCGAGTCTCCCGTGGACCGGATGCGCGCTGAGATCGCGCGGCTCGAGCGCCACACCCAGACCATCCTCGAGTCGGCCGGGGAGGGCATCTACGGGCTCTGCCCACAGGGCAACGCGACGTTCGTGAACCCGGCGGCGGCGCGCATGCTCGGCTGGTCGGTGGACGAGCTGATCGGGCAACCGATGCACGCCAACCACCACCACAGCCACGCCGACGGCACCACCTACGCGCGCGGGGAGTGTCCGATCTACGCCGCCTTCCGCGACGGCGAGGTGCACAGCGTCGACGACGAGGTGTTCTGGCGGCGCGACGGCAGTTCGTTCCCGGTCGAGTACACGAGCACGCCGATCCTCGAGGGCGGCAAGCCCAACGGCGCAGTCGTCGTGTTCCGCGACACGACGCTGCGCCGGCGCGCCGAGGCCGAGATCCGCGCGCTGAAAGAGCAGCTCGAAGCCGAGAACGACTACCTGCAGGAGGAGATTCTCAGCGACTTCGGTGCCGGCGAGATCCTCGGTGACTCGGCCGCCACGAGCGCGCTGCGCCGCGCGATCGAGACCGTCGCGCCGACCGACGCGACCATACTCGTTCACGGCGAGACCGGCACCGGCAAGGAGCTCGTGGCTCGCGCGATCCACGCCAACGGGCCGCGCCGCCAGAAGCCGCTGATCAAGGTGAACTGCGCGTCGATTCCGCGCGAGCTGTTCGAGAGCGAGTTCTTTGGTCACGTGAAGGGCTCGTTCACCGGCGCGGTGCGCGACCGGCAGGGCCGATTCGAGCTCGCGGACGCGGGTACCTTGTTCCTCGACGAAGTCGGCGAGATCCCGGTCGAGATGCAGAGCAAGCTGCTGCGCGTGCTGCAGGAGAGCGAGTTCGAGCGCGTCGGCGAGGAGAGGACGCGCAAGGTCGACGTGCGGGTCATTGCGGCGACCAACCGCGATTTGCGCCAGGAGGCGGATGCCGGCCGATTCCGGCAGGACCTTTACTACCGCCTGAACGTGTTCCCCATGCAGGTCGCGCCACTCCGCGATCGAGTTGCTGACATCCGCCCGATCGCGGAGCGCTTCCTGGCGGTGGCCCGGAAGAAGCTCGCCCGCCCGGCGGCGCGGCTCACCGTGGCCGGGCTGCGCCAGCTCGAGAGCTACCCGTGGCCCGGCAACGTGCGCGAGCTCCAGAACGTCATCGAGCGCGCGGTGATCACTTCGCGCGGGCGCGCGCTCGACTTCGATCTCGCGGTCGAAGGTGGGGCGAGCGAGCCGTTGGCCGCAACGGTCAAGGCGAGCAAGTCGGGCACCGCGGTTGTCCCGGAGTCGGAGATGCGGCGCCGAGAGCGCGACAATCTGCTCGCCGCCCTCGAGCAGTGCGAGGGGCACATCTACGGCGAGGACGGCGCCGCCGCGCTGCTGGGCATCAAGCCGACGACCCTCGCATCGCGACTGAAGAAGCTTGGCGTGTCCGCGCGCCGCTGACGTCTCGCCTTTGGCTCCGGCCTGTTGCCATCGGTCCGCGAACCGCCGGCGCGAATCAGACGCCGATCACCAGATCGATCGCGTTCAACAAGACGATCTGGTTGGGCCCGGTCGGCGATGCCTCGAGGCGAACGCCCTGCGTGGAGATCGGCGCGCCGCTGAGGCTCGGATTCAACGGTACGGGAATCGTGTGGGTGCCGGCCGCCGGGCCGGTGCGGGTATCGAGCTCGCTTGGCGTGAGCACCAGGAGCTCACCAAACGGCACGAGCGTCCCGCTGAGGGGCCCGCCGAGACCGACTAGAACGGCCGTTGCCAGCGTCGACTGTCCGGCGGTCGGTGTGGTGTCGACGGTGGTCACCCAGTCGGAGCCCAGGGCCGGTGGCGACTGGCAAGAGAAGTCGGCCGGGTTCACGCCCGTCCCGTTGCGCGTCGCGCACCGGGCGACGACGTCGTAGTCGACTTCGAGATCGTCGAGCCAGATGAAGCCCTGGAGGGAGCCGTTGCCGTGGATCTCGATGCGCCCGAGCGGCGTATCGGACTCCCAGCCGTTCCAGTACCAGTTCTCGTCTCGCCACGGGATCGTCACGGTTTCCGATTCGAGGAGTGCCCCCGTCGTGTCGTAGAAGGTCGCGGTCGCGTCGGCCCGACCGCTCGTGTTGGTGAAGTACGCGCCGAACCTCATCGCCGGCCGGTTGAAGACGATCGACTGCGGCGAGGTGGCGCCGATCAGATACGAGGGCGATCTCGGGACGGCGCAGGTCCCAGCGAAGCACGATCCAAGCCACAGGTGGATGGTCGTGTTGTACGGCGGCGGGAGGAGTGAGGCGAAGGTGACGTCGCCGCCGAACACATCAATGCTCGCTCGAATTCGGAAGCTGGTGGAGATGATGTCGTCGAGGTTCTCGGAGGCTTGGCCCACGAAACGGCTGACCGCCTTGACGTGGTCTTGGGCCGGGGCGAAGACGGGGGAGACGCCGAGGAGGCATACGCAGAACAGCGCCTTGGCGCTGGAGATTCGGCTACGAATCATGGCGTGGTGGTGGCTCGCTTGACTGCGCTCAACGCCGCCTCTCACGGGGTTGCGTTTCGCGGACGTTGGGGGCTCGATGGGGGGTAGAGAATCGAGGCCCACCGAACGTCACAAGAAAACGGGCCCACCGAAGTGATCCGGCGCAGTGATCCGGCGCCGCTCTCAGCGGCCGGGCTCTCAGCGGACGGGGTCGGGCCGCGGCTCGAGCGTCACGACGCCGACGTCGACCGCCCGCTCGGCGTCGAGGCGGATGTTCTGTATCGTTCGCGGCGCGAAGCCAGCGGCCGAGACCGCGAGGTCATAGTCGCCCGGCGGCAGGCCATCGCGGTGGAACGTGCCATCGTCGGCGATTGGCACCCACACGTGGTCCGCATCCAGGTTGGTGCGAGCGACCCAGCGGCGGCGCGTCAGCGCAGCATGCACGCCCGGTACCGGATCGCCGCCGGTGTCGATCACGCGCCCCCGTATTGAGGCTGTGGGCATCCAAGCGGGCGTGAGGCGTAGCACCTGGGCCTCCTCGCTGGTCACTGCGACCACCGGGCCGCAGGGACAGAGGACGTCGGGCGGCATGACGACCAGGAACTGCTGGGTCCCCGGTGCGCGCGGCAGCACAAAACCCCCGTCAGCGCCGGTGATCGCACTCGGCGGGCCGTCGACCGACGCGGGCGGCACCTGGCGAACTTGGATCGTCCAGCCGGCGAGCGGTCGATCCCGAGGGTCCAGGAGGGCGCCGCGGATTGGGGAGGGACCGTGCTGCAGTACCGCGTCCCACGTTTGGTGCGGGTTTGCGTCGTCCAGTTGTAGACCCTGACTGGCCGTGCCGTGCGCCGGGTGGGTCGCCCATAGCGTGGGGAATCGCGTGGCGAAGGTCGTGATGCAGTAGCGCCCCTTGGCGTCGCTGCGCACGCCGGCGCCGCGTGTGGACTTCGTAAGATCCCAGCAGCCGACGCGTGCCCCCGCGACCGGAGAACCGTCGGGGCCGCGCACTTGCCCTCGCACCGACGCACGCGTCAGCTGCAGCGCGCACGTGGCTACGCCTGCGGATTCGATCGTGACGCCGGTCGCGCCGCTGAGCAGGCCCTCCGACCAGGCGACGACCGTGGTCTTGCCGACCGGCACACCCCCGATGTCGAAGCGCCCGAGCCGGTCGGTGCGGGCGGCGATCGGCGGTGACTCCAGCGCGTTGCGCCCGTCGGGCAGGACGACGCCGCGGAGCGTGGTGCCACGACCGACTTGGATCAGCGCGTTCAGCACCGGCCCGTGAGGCCCGTGGACGCTGCCCACGACGCGGCCGTGGGCCCGCGGCACGATGAGCCGGACGTCGACGACATCGTCAGGGCGGGCGGCGATGCGCACCACGCAGCCCGCCGCGAAGCCATCGGCGCGGGCGCCGACGAAACGAGCTCCCGAAACCGCTTCGATCGCGAACGAGCCAGTGGCGTCGCCCGACACGACCTCGTGCCCGGAGCGGTCGTCGTCGACGTTTGAAAGCCAGATGCGGGGATGGGCCACCGGCTGCCCGGCGTCGTCGACCACCGCACCGCGCAGGGCATAGCCGGGCGGGATGGTGACGGTGGTCTCGCGCGAGCGGCCGGGGCGGAGCTCGACCGTCGCGCTGCCGCCTCGCGCGGCGCTTACGCGCCAGGGTCCATCAGCGAGCCCCGAGACGGCGATGCGTCCAGACGCATCTGCGCGCAGCCAGCGCTCCGAGATGAAGGGTTGCGCGGTCGCGAGATGGCGCAACCGCAGCCACGCACCGGGGACCGGATCGTCAGAGCGGTCCCGCACGTTCACCGTCAGGGTCGCGGCTTCGCGCTCGCGTCCCATGTCCTGTGCGACCGCGACGCGCGCGGGCGTCGAGGAGCGGACCAACGCCGCGGCGTCGGTTCCCGGTGGTGGTTTGGGCGAACGGTGACCACCGACGGGTGGGGGGGCGCCGAGTGAGAACAGGCTGGGCGCCACGATGGCGCCCACGACCGCGATGGTGCCGACCAGGAACGTGCTCGCCAGGCGGCGTGGTCGCAGCGGGTCGGGGCGCGCGGGCCGGCGGTGCTGGCGCGCGCGGACCCTCAGGTCGCGACGGATGCGGAGCAATCCCGGCGGTCGCGCGCCGGCCGGCAGAGCCTGCAAGACCAACCCGCCAATGATCCCCACCGGCAGCGCGCGGCGCAGCAGGAGCAGGCCGCGCATGGCCTGCATCCGCACCGTCCCTACCGGGCGATCCAGGATCTCCGCGATCGCGGCGTGGCTCAAGGCGTGCAACCACCGCAGGCGCACCACCGCGCGGTAGGGCTCGGGCAACGCATCGATGGCGGTGCGGGCGCGGGCGACCGATTCGTTTTGCGCGGCTGCAACGCACGGGCCCTTGTCGGCGGTCGGTTGGTCTTCGTCAGCCAGCGGCAGTGTGCGACGTCGCGTCCGCTCACCGCGTACGCGACGCGCTTCATTGTGGAGGATCGCTAGCAGCCAAGCGATGACGGGGCGATCCGGCTGGTACCGGTCGGCGCGCGCGATCGCAATGACGAAGGTCTCGTGCAGGACGTCCTCTGCCGTGGCGAGGTCGGCGACGCAGCGCGTCGCGGCGCGCAGCAGCGGCACGCAGGTCAGGTCGTAGACTGCGGCGAGAGCATCAGGGTCACCGGAAGACTGGAATCGGGCAAATAGCAGGTCCGCGTCGGGACGCAGCGGGCGGCTCATGAGAAGCTTCGGTGGCGCGATGCGGGATCGGGAGCGGCTATCCGAGCAGCCGCTCTGCGTCACACGCACCGTCACCGGAAACCAACTCCTCGGAGCAAATCGTGGCGCGCGGCCCGGGCGGATCGACCGGGTCTACCTGCGCGTGGAGACGCGCCGCCAGGGTGACGCGGCGGCTACTTGAGCGAGAACGCGACGACCGCCTCACCATTCGCGACGTAGGCGAGATCGACACCGATCGCGACGGCTGCTGTCGCCGAGCATGGGAGCCGGGTGTTGATCGAGCCGTCCTCGAGCGACAGCGAGAGCAAGCGCTGCGCACCCGTCGCCTGGACCCATACGGCGTCGTCGCTGGCGACGATGCGGGTGGGATGCTCGTCTGGATCCTGGCACCCGTCGCTGACATTGGTGGCCCAGGCGGGGGTCTCGCCGTTCAATGCGGCGACGGTGCCGGCCGCCGTTAGGGCGAGCACCATGCCGGTGTTGCCGGCGGCAACGACCTGCACGACGCCGGCGTCGAGCGTCGCTCGCCACACCAGCTCCGCGTCGTCGAGCCCGCGGCAGGTCACCGTGCCGTCGGTGCTGCCGAAGAAGCAGCGATCGTCGATGGCGACGATGCCCGTCCAGGTGCCGGCGACGGCGGCCTTCGGATGGCGGTTGCGCCCGCGCCAGCGGACCTCGCCATCGCTCTCGATGCACTGAATGCGACTGTCGGCGACCGCAATCACGGCGCCGTCGTCCAGTGGAACGACCTGGCGCTTCAGGCCGCCGGGGAGCTTCAGGCTCCGGCTCGCGACGCCGTCGATCAGACGGCGCGCCGTGGCGGTGCCGTTGATGTCGACGAAGTACACGTCGCGGGCGCCAAGCCTGACGCCGGCAAACGGCGCCATCGACACCGCGGCGCGCCAGCGCAGGTTCTGCGCTGCCAAGTCGAACACGAACATCGGGCCACCGCCTTTCGTCCAGGCCAAGAGATCGTCGGCCCGGCGGCGGACTCGGAGTGCCGGCTCCAACTGCAGGCCGGTGGCCGCGTGGGACACCTCGCGGCCGTCGGCGGCGGCAAGGGTGATGATGTCGCCGTTCTCGAAAATCGCGACGACGGCCCCGGCCGATCCGACGGCCGCACTCGTCGTCAGCCCGACGACGCCGTCCGCCGCTCGAGACCACAGCGGCTGCGGCGCGCGGTCGGCGATCGTGTCCGTGGGCGGAGTGAAGCGCACGCGACGACGCAGCCAGTGGGCCAGCCGGGTCTTGGGTACGTGCAATGCCGCAGCGTAGAGCGAGGTCACGTACGCGTGGGACGACACGGCGTCGCCCATCAAGCGCATCGAGTCTGGGCTCCGCTCACCGAGCAGGTCCTCGAACGTTCCGTCGTCGCGCTGCGCCGCGAGCAGCCGCGCGACGACCTCTTGTTCATAGCGTTGCCACGCCGCGTCACCCAGCGCGTAGGCGGCGAGAGCGCCGTTCATGACGTGCATGGCCGGACTGGCGTGGCCTTCGGGGACCCGCGCCATGTTGCGATACAGGTACATGGTCGCGCGCCGGAACGCGTCGGTGTCGGCCCGGTCGACTGCGGCGAGCGCGATCACCGCGCCGCCGGTGCGCCCGGCCTCCATGCCGATGCGGTAGGGCCGCCCGCCGTACGGGAACGCACCGGTCGAAGACTGGGTCGCCTCGAGGAGCGCCACGCCACCGTCGATGAACTCGGCCGGTACCTCGGCACCGAGCGCCCGTGCGAGGCCGAGGCTCGATAGCGCCCAGTTCGTCGCCGCCATCACGGTGGATGGATAGCCGGGCACCAAGCCTTCCATGTTGCCGTGCGCCCAGCCGCCCTCGGAGTTGCGCAGCTCACCCAACCGGGCCACGAGCCGGTCCCAAGATGGGTGCACCGATTCATCCCGAAGCGTGCACTCCGCGAGGTAGAAGGAGGCGCTCCCCAACAACCACGTGGCAAAAGACATGTCCTCGAGCGAGCGGCCGGCGACCACGCGGCGCTGGGCCGCGTCGAGCGCTTCTGTGCCTGCCTCTTGCGCCGGCGCGGCGCCCGAGGCGTGCAGCCAGGCCAGCATCGACCGGGCGACGATCCGCTTGCCACGGGCGTTGCCCGACGTCTCGGTGAGCCACGTTGCAGGATCGATCGTCTTCTGCAACCAAGCCACCGCGCGTCCGACGGCTTGCTCGCGGTGCCGGTTCTCTGCTTGTGCGGGGGCGAGCGGTGCCAGTGCGATCGCGGCACCCGCCACGATCGCCGCGGGCGGCCGGCACGGCAACGCCATTAAAAGCCGTCCTTCTTCGCGACGATCGCCAGCTGCTCGAACAGCTGCTTCGATCGGTCGGACGCCGGTTGCTGCGACACTTCCAGCTTGTAGACGTCGCGCTCGAAGTCGGCTTCTTCCTTCTCATCGTCACCGATTTCGAGGTCTGCCGGACTCACGAAGCCGCTGTCTAGGTCGCCTTCGGCCAGGCGCCGCCGTAGTGAGGCATTGGGGTTGAAGCGAACGACGCGGAACTCGATGCGCTCGAGGGACTTGTCTCGCGCCAGGGTCGCCTCGACCTCGATGCGCTCGACTTTCTTCGTCATGGCGTCGAGCATGGCGCCGGCGGGTCCGCCGGCCCGACGGGACAGGAGATTGCCGCCGAACTCGGCGGTCGCCACGATCTGCTGATCCTCGGCGACGGCGAATTGCCAATCCGCGCGCTCCACCTCGCGAAGTAACCGCTCGGTCTCCATGAGGCTGGGGAGATCTCCCGCGAGGGTCGTCGCATCACAGGGGTCCGAGCCAACGGTCGTCTGCACGATCGTCGCGTTGCCGTCCTGGAACACCGCCACACCGGGGAGCTCGCTCTTGGAGGCGATCAGAGTTTGATCGCCGCGACGGACGACTTCGATGCGACCCGTGAACGGGTCGTTGGACAACCCGTTGCGGCTGATGACGACGACGGCGCCGCCACCCATCGTCTCTGGTTCGTCCTGTTGTTTGGTGACGCGCCCGACGAAGCGATGTTCGGCGGCGCCGAGTGCGGCCTGTAGTGCGGACGCGACATCTGCGGCACCGGCGACGGCCTCGGCGGTCGATGGCTCCTGTGCGCGTGGCACCGCGCCGAGCGTGAGCAGGATGGGAACGAGCAGGGAGGAGGGGGCTCGGGAGGGTGAGTGCATGTCGTGGCCTGGCTCTTGTTTGGCTCTTGGTTTGGGGGCTGCGAGCAAATCGGTTCGCGGCCAGCACAACCGTTCGGGCCGCCCAACCCTCCGCCGGTGGGCCGAACAGCCGGGAATCGGGCGGTAGCGACCGGCAAGCCGTGATCAGCGGATTCCGCGTTTGGCTACGCTCTCGTCGTGCCGCCCAACGACCCAGCGCCGCGCACGCCACCGCATGATCAGCGCCGCCCCGTACGCGACGTGATCGTCGCGATCGTGGTCGTCGAGTGCGTGCTGGCGCTCGTTGTCGGCCTCGGGACGCTGCAGACCGCCGATGTCGTCACGTCGCTTCCGCTCTCGGACGACGTGCGTCGTCGCGTGGTCTGGCAAGAGGTGTTGACCGCCCGCGGGTGGTTCCTCCTGGCGCCGTGCATCGCCGTGTGCGGCGAGTTCGTTCGCGTCGGGCGGATGGCGTGGTGGCAACTGCTGATCGTGCACGCCCTCGGCGGCTGGGCCATCGCGTGGACGGTCCACGCCGTGTCGCCGGCGGTCGAGCCCATCGTGCTGGTCGGGGGTGTCCAAGAGACCACCTACCGTCCGCGCGGGGATGAGCCGCTGCCGGGCTTCATCGAGCAGATGGTGCAACGGGCCAGGCAGTCGGCCCCGGGGCGTGTCGAAGCCGGGCTTCTCGAGCGGATCTCCAGCCCACAATCGTCGTTGACGCCGGCGCTGTTGCGCAAGTTCGCGTTCTACGTCGCGCTCGTCGGGCTGGTCGGCGGCTTTGCGTTTCGCCGGGAGGCGCGAGCTCGCGACCGACGCACAAGGTGGATTGAGCGCGAGCTTGGCCGCAGTGAGTTGCGCGCGCTCCGCGCGCAGCTGCAGCCGCACTTCCTGTTCAATACGCTCAACAGCCTCACAGTTCTGATCGATCGCGACGTCGCCGGCGCGAAGCTGATGGTGCGGCGCCTCGCCGGTCTGCTGCGCGCGACGCTCGAGGACATCGACAAGGACCGAGTCCCGCTCCGGCGTGAACTGGAAGTGTTGCGGCACTACGTCGCAATCGAGCAGATCCGCTTCGAGGACCGCATTCGCATCGAGATCCATGCCGACGACGACCTGGGCGGCCGGTTGGTGCCGCCGTTCTGCCTGCAACCGCTCGTGGAGAACGCGCTGCGCCACGGTCCGGGCGCGTTGCCGGAGGGCGGCTGTGTGTGGGTCGAAGTCCGGCACGAGGAGGACGCGTTGGTGATGAGCGTGCGGGACGACGGGGCGGGTGCTGCCGCGGAGGTGACGACTGCCGCCCGTGCCGGGTTTGGCTTGGCGAACATCGAGGCGCGCCTCCGACGGCTCTACGGGGCCGGCGCCGAGCTCACGACCGAGGCCGCGCTGGGCGCCGGGTACTCGGCGACGATTCGGATTCGCGACGACGCGCGCCCGCCCGAACCGCAATGAGGATCCGATCTCTCTTGGCCGACGATGAACCCCACGGCCGCCTGGCCCTGCGCGAACAGATCGAGCAGGCCGGGGATTTCGAGATCGTGGCCGAGCACGGGAATGGCGACAGTGCGCTGGCCGCACTCCGCGCCGGCGACCTCGACGTCGCGTTCCTCGATGTGCAGATGCCCGGCAAGACCGGCATCGAGGTCGCCGCGGCGCTGGGAGAGGCGGCGCCGCTCATCGTGTTCGTCACGGCCTTTGACCAACACGCGATCGATGCATTCGCGCAGCACGCGCTGGACTACGTGCTGAAGCCCATCGATCCGGAGCGGTTTACCAAGACGCTGGCGCGCGTTCGCGCGCGCCTGGCCCACGACGAACAGCAGGCCGGACGCATTCGACAGCTCGCCCGCGCCTTGATCGGCTCGGCCACGACCAGCCCCCCGCGCGTCGCCATCGAGACCGCGGGGCGCACGGTGTACCTGCGCCCAGGCGACTTCCGTTGGGCCGTGGCGAACGGCAACTACGTCAACCTGCGCGTGGGCGACGGCTCGGAGTACTCGCTGCGTCTGACGCTGCAGCAGCTCCTGGACCAGGTGCAGTCCCTCGGGGTCGTGCGGGTCCACCGCGCCTACTTGGTCGGCCTCGAGCACGTCCGTGAGCTGCGGTCATCGGATGGTGGGCACACCGCTCATCTGCTGCTGGACGGCGACACCGAGATCCCGGTCGGGAGGACGTTTCGCGCCGACGTTGAGCGGCGCCTGCGGCCATAGAGCGCCTCCCGTCGCCGCGCGTTAGAACGTCGTCGTGACGCAGTTGGTGAGCCAACGGCCGCTGGCGGCGCTCTCGAGGTGGAAGGCTTGCCAGTACGCGTCGCCCACGACGCCTGGGGGCACCGCCATCGAGCGCGAGGCGGTCGCGAGGCGCGGGGCGCTTGGCAGGGTGCCCGCCGTCGCGACGACCAAGCCCGACAACGGGTCGAGGCAGAGCGTCCCAAAGCCTGGGACCGGCGCCGACGTCTGGGCCGCGGCCACCATGATGGCGTAGCTGTCGCCGGCGATCCCGAAGCTGTCGAGCGTCAACCGACCCGGCGAGGCATAGCCGGGACGCGCTTGGAGACCGGCGAGCTGGCCGAGCCCCAGGTGGTGATAGAGGAAGCCGACGGCCTCGACGTGGTATTGGCCGAAGTACGCACCCCACGGCCCGTGCCCCGCCCCCTGGATCGGGAACAGCTCAGCGGGAACCCCGACAGCATCGGCGCGGGCCTTGAGGTCGAGGGCGTTCTGGTAGAGCACCGTGGGGTCGTCCGTGCCGTGGATGATCTGCACCGGCGCCTCGCCGGCCTCGAGCTGGGTCAGGTCGGCGAGGAGTCCCCAGAGATCGATCACGGCGCCGACCTCGGAAGAGAAGCCGGGATTACCACTGCTGCCCTCACCGGGGACATACGCGGTTTCCGCGCAGGTGATCGCCCCGGCCGATCCCCCGAGGCAGCCGATGCGCTGCGGGTCGAGGCGGAGCGTGCTGGCGTTGCGCCGCAGCCACCGGACCGCGGCCTTCATGTCGTGCGAAGCGTCAGTGATGGCCTGTGGCGTCGCCGATCCCGACGGCACCAGTCGGTAGTTGATCGAGATCGCCACGTAGCCGCGGCGGGCGAAGTCATCACCGAGCGTGCGCCACTGCTGGCTCCCTTTGTCGCCGCCGACGAAACCACCGCCGTGGACGAGCACGATGGCGGCCCGTGCGGTGGCCGTGTCGCCCCGCGGTGTGTAGAGGTCCAGCTCGAGCGTCTCGGTCTGCTGCGTGAACCGGTTCACGGCTTGGCCGTAGGCGACGTCCGGTTGCACGTTCGCCCGGGCAAACACGACGTCGCGATAGCGGCCTTGTTGAGCGGCGGCCGCCGCGGCCAAAGCGAGAACGGTGATGGCGATGGTAGAGCGGACCATGCAAGCTGTTGTCGAGTGCGGAGCGCGCCGCCGGGCGAATCCCGGTTGATGATGTTCGGCCGCCCCACTAGTGGTGTGATTCAGTCAGATGGGGCCTTATCCGCGAGACATCGGCGCCGGTCGCAAGGCGGGTCGCCGCAGGCATATTGGTGGATACGGCGAGGACGACCCAACGCTGCGAGCGGCGCTGAGGGCCTTGGATAAGGCCCCAGATTCCTGAATCACACCACTAGCCGGGATCATGCACGAGGGTTGGCGTCCAGTGCGTGAGAGGACCGGTGTGGCAAGGAAGACGAGCGACCGACCGCGGAGGCGGGGTGACGCCCCGTCGAGCAGTCTGTCGCTCGCCGGCATCAGCC
>JBCCGH010000065.1:0-47459 GCA_039029375.1 Planctomycetota bacterium | reverse complement strand
TATGTCGACGGCCCTCTGCGCCGCTCGCGGCGTTGCGTCTCCTCGACTTGTCCACCAACAAGCCCTGCGTCGACAGCGCCTTGCGAGCGGCACACATGGCTCGCCGACTTACGCAACCAACTTCCGACACACAACACTAGCTAGTAGATGCAGGAGCCGCACGCCGCGGCACACATCGTGAAGGTCTTACTCACCGGGACGAGCTCCTTTACCGGCCTCTGGTTCGCCAGGGCTTTGGCGGAACGAGGTCACGAGCTCGTGGTGACGTTCCGCGGCGCCGACGGCAGCTACGAAGGCGTGCGCGCCCGGCGCGTCACCCTCGCCCGCGACCTCGGCCGCGCCGAGTTCGGGTGCACGTTCGGGGGCGACCGCTTCCTGGAGATTGCGGCCGGCGGCGGGTTCGACGTGCTCTGCCACCACGCCGCCGAGGTGAGCGACTACAAGAGCCCCGACTTCGACGTGGCCGCGGCATTGGCCAACAACACTGCCGGGCTGCGCCGCGTGTTCGAGACGCTGCGGGACCACGGCTGCCGGCGCACCGTCGCCACCGGCAGCGTCTTTGAGCACGACGAGGGCACTGGCGGAGAGCCCCGCCGGGCGTTCTCGCCCTACGGCCTCTCAAAGGGCCTCTCCTGGCAAGTCCTGCGTTACTTCGCGGGCGAGGCGGGACTCCGCTTGGGCAAGTTCGTCATTCCCAACCCGTTCGGCCCCCACGAAGAGCCCCGGTTCACCAGCTACCTCGTGCGGAACTGGGCCGACAGGAAGACGCCCTCCGTCGCCACCCCGGCCTATCTCCGCGACAACATCCACGCGCGTCTGCTGGCACTGGCCTACGCCCGATTCACCGAGCAGCTGAGCGACACACCGGGCTGCGACCGGTTGGCGCCATGCGGCTACATCGAAACCCAGGGCGCGTTTGCCGAGCGCTTCGCCCGCGAGATGCGCCCGCGATTGGGCCTGCCTTGCGAGCTCGAGCTGGCCCACCAAACCGAGTTTCCCGAGCCGCGGCTACGCACCAACACCGACATCCTCGACGCCGGCGACCTGGGCTTCGACGAAGCCGCCGCGTGGGATGAGCTGGCGACCTACTATCAGGACCGTCTCGCAGGACGCGAACCATGAGCAACGCGGACTTCGTGGTCGTCGGCGGCGGGGTCGTCGGCTTGGCGCTGGCGCTCGAGCTGCGCCGCCGCTGGCCGGACCAGAGCGTCGTGGTGCTCGAGAAGGAAGCCGAATGCGGCCTGCACCAGAGCGGCCGCAACAGCGGCGTGCTACACGCCGGCTTCTACTACACCGCAGACAGCCTCAAGGCGCGGTTCTGCCGCGACGGCAACGCGTACTGGCGCGACTACTGCGAGGCCCGCCGCCTGCCGATCCATCGCTGCGGCAAGCTGGTCGTCGCCCAAAACGAAAGCCAGCTGGAGAGTCTCGACCTGCTGCATTCGCGCGGCCGGCAAAACGGAGTCGAGCTGGAGATGATCTCGGCCGCGGCGGCGCGTGAGATCGAGCCGCGCGTCAAGACGTGCGAGCGGGCCCTGTGGTCGCCGAACACCGCATCAGTCGACCCTAAGCAAGTCATGGCCCGCCTCGCCCTCGACGCCCAGGACGCTGGTGTGACCATACGCCGCGGCGCGCGCTACGTCGGCCGCCAAGGGCAGCGCGTCCAGACCGCGACCGGCGACGTCGAGGCCGGCCACGTCGTCAACGCCGCCGGCGTCTATGCCGACCGCGTAGCGCGCGACTACGGCTTCTGCCAGGGGCGCACCATGCTGCCGTTCAAGGGGCTCTACCTCTACGGCAGTGCACCGCCCGGCACACTGCGCACCAACATCTACCCGGTCCCAGACCTCAACTACCCCTTCCTCGGTGTGCACTTCACCGTGACGGTGGACGGCAAGGCCAAGATTGGCCCCACGGCGACGCCGGCGTTTTGGTGCGAGCACTACCAGGGCCTGCAGAACTTCCGGCTCGGCGAGCTCGCCCGCGTCGTGTCGCTCGAGGCCAGCCTCATGGTGCGCGCCGGCTTCCCGTTCCGCCGGCTCGCGGTCGAGGAGATGCGCAAGTA
Organism: Planctomycetota bacterium; assembly: GCA_039029375.1. Lineage (GTDB taxonomy): Bacteria > Planctomycetota > UBA1135 > UBA1135 > UBA2386 > JBCCGH01. The sequence continues at coordinate 45,394 of JBCCGH010000065.1, read as the reverse complement.
TTCGCGCGGCTACCTGGTCAAACAAGCCGCGGCACTCCTCGAGGGGGTCCATCCCGCCGAGTGGCGCACGTGGGGCAAGCCCGGGATTCGGGCCCAGCTCGTCGATCTGCGGTCGCGTACGCTCATCATGGACTTCGCCGTCGAAGGCGACGCGGGCTCGACCCACGTGCTCAACGCGGTGTCGCCGGCGTTCACCTGCGCGGTGCCGTTTGCGCGCCACGTCGTCGACGGGATCGCCACCGCCGCCGGGGAGACGCCCGCGGCGAGCGCCGATCAGCCGACTCCGGCGGCGCCAGCGACGCGGTAGAGGCCGCGGCAAGCGCGTTTCCTCCCGCGACGTCGGCCCCCGGCAGGCGCCGAGACGGGCTCTCGACCGGGGCCGGACGACGGCTTCGACGGGTGCTGCTCAGGTCGGCGGTGGCAGTGGCCCGATCTTCTTCCGTAGGCCCTCGGGCCGGTGCTCACCCCCCAAGGAGCCCCCCATCCGCATCCTGTTCGTCTGCGACTCCATCCACCCGCCCCTGACCGGAGTGGGACGCATGGCGTCGACGCTGATGCGCGGGCTGGTCGCCCGGGGTCACGACGTCGTGCCCCTCGACGGTCGCCCCAACCCCACGGCCGAGGCCCTGGCGGGTCGGCCCTGTGCCGTGCTGCCGCCTCGCCTGCCGTGGGCCAAGACCGCGCTGTGGCACTGGGACCTGCTCCGGCGCATCCCGGCGCTCGGCGTCCCCCACGACGTGCTGCTCAACCCGACCGGCTACCCAACCGTGCGCGGCAGCCACCCCGCTCTTGCCTTCTACGTCCACGACCTGCACATGCTGCAACGCGACGCGGCCCGGCCGTGGAAGCGGCGGTGGTTCGCGCTGGGCCTCGGTGCGGCGCTGCGGCGCGCGCGCGTGGTGATGTGCCCCTCGGCGGCAACGAGCGCACAGGTCCGCGAGCGATGGGCGCTGGCCGACGACCGCTGCGTCGTCGTCCCCAACGCGATCGATCGGGTGTTCCCCGACCGCGTGCCCGAGGGCCCCCGGGACGCCGCGCCCTACTTCCTGTTCGTCGGCACGCTGGAGCCGCGCAAAAACCTCCACCGCCTGCTCGAAGCGTTCGCCCGCTGCCGACAGGCCGGCATCACCGAGCGCCTGATCCTGGCGGGCCGCCCCGGCGCCGCCGCCGAGGCCCTCCGCCGACGCATGACGGCCCCCGACTTGGCGCAGGCCGTGGAGTTGCGCACAGGCGTCGACGATCACGAGCTCGCCGCACTCTACGCCGGCGCCACCGCGCTGCTGTTCCCGTCCTTGGATGAGGGTTTCGGCCTGCCGGTCGTCGAGGCGATGCAGCTGGGCCTACCGGTGCTGACGTCCGACGTTGGGGCCCTGCGGGAAGTCGCCGGCGACGCCGCTCTGCTCGTCGACCCGCGGGACCTCGGGGCCCTGGCCAGCGGCATCGCCAAGCTGGCAAATGACCGCGCCTTGCGCCAGGCGATGATCACGCGGGGCAGTGAGCGGGCGCTCGCCTTCACCCCCGCGCGGCAGGCCGAGGCGTGCGAGCAGGCGCTCGAGCGCCTGCTCGATCAGCCGCGTGGCCGTCGATCGAGCCAGCCGGCCCACGCGACCGGGTCGCGCCCGGGATCGCTGCCGGTCAGGTCGACCAGCGCTTGCCGGTAGGCACGCTCGATCTGCACGCGCTGCGTGATGACCGCCGGCACGGCCACGTCGAGAACGACGCCGGTGCGGGCATTGCCGATCTGCGGGTTGGCGACTGCGGCCGCCTGCGCGATCTCCACGTCGAAATCGCGGATGAACGCCCGAGTCGTCGTCTGCATCATGTGCGCCCGCTTGGCGAACGAGTCGCCCGCTCGCGGCACGCCGGCGAGGGGTCCGGCCCGGACCAGCCGTTCGACCGCCGCCGGATGACCAATCGCCGCGAGCGCCGTGGCCGTGCGGATGCGGATGCCGGGGGCATCGCTCAGCAGACCCGCGGTGAGCCGTCGCACGGCCGCGGCGCCATCACCGCCCTGACGCACGCGTTCCGCGACGATGCCGCGGAGCTCAGCGTCCCGATCCAGGACGGAACGCAGTTGCACAAACCGCTCGTTGGCGGTCCCGCCGCGCCGCTCGAGGGCCTCGATCGCGGCGAGCCGCTGGGAGACCAGGGGCTCGCGCCGGGCCAGCGATCGCAGGGTCGGGTCGACCCCCGGCTCCGCCGCCAGCAGCGCCACCAAGCCGGCGCGCCGGGCGGCGCTGAGCTCGGGCCGAACCCGCCGGACCAACCCCCGCGCACGCTCCTCCGGCGCCGCCTGTCGCAGCCGCTCGGGCACCAGCTCGGGTGCCGCTTCGCGGACCAGCTCGAGGAGACGGCGCTCGACCGCGCTACCCGGCGCCGCTTGCTCAAGGCAAGCGTCGGCGTAGGCCCACATCTCGCGCCCCAGGCCGTAGCCGCGCGCCAGGCGCGCCAGCTCCAAGCGCTGGAAGGCACCGCCGTCGCCAGCGGCCAGCCGCTCGAGCTCAGCGCGGAGCTGGGCGTCGGTGCGCCGCCCCGACACCTCGGTTTCGTTGACGGTCACGACACCGTCCCGCGTGGTGACGACAAGTTCGACACCGTGCTGTTGGACGCTGCCGATCAGGACACGGCCATCGCGCAGCCGCACCTCATCGGGTGAGACGCTGGGCAGGACGAAGGCGAGGAGCGAGAGCAAGGACACCGCGTGCGACACAGCAGACCTCTGGTCAAGGGCGGGGCAAGACCTGGGACTGTAGCCCCCAGCCACCCCGCAGTCACCGCGACCCCGGCGAGGTTCCCCGATCCGGGGGCCACCGGGACAACCTTCGGCCAGACTGGCAGGTCAGCCGATAGTTGAAGGGGAAGTTCGAGCCCGAGTTGGCGGATACGGGGTCTTGCAGCACATAGCTGGCATCGCGCGCGTGGAGGGACCGATCGCATGAGCGGTTCGCTCCGGACGCGCCTGCTCACCGGCGCGATCAGCCTGGTCGTCGGCTTCGTGGCCATCGCCCTGGTGGCCATCACACTCCTGGTGCAACAGTTCGCCGACGGCACGGTGGCCCGTGATCTCCAAGCCGGGCAGACGAGCTACGAGCGCTTCATGGACCTGCGGCGACGGTCCCTGGCGGAGAAGGCCCAGTCCCTCGCCGCCGCCCCCCAGCTGCTGGACGCCCTCCGGAACGGCACCGACCGCGAGCACCTGGACGCCCGTCTGACGAGCCTGCGCCGCGCCCTGCCCGAGTCCAGCCTCCTGGCCGCGGGCGACGACCACACGAAGTTCGTCGCCGGCTGGCCGACGGGCGCCCATCTGGACAAAATCGCCGAGCTGCCGGGCCTCGACCACGCCCTCGCCGGGCGGGCCGTCGACCGGCTGTGGCGCTTCACCAACGAGCTCATGCTGGTCGCGGTCGCGCCGATTCATGATGGGCGGGAAGTCCACGGCTGGCTGGCGGTGGGCCTGCCGTTCGACAGCGAAGCCGTCGACGAGATCCGTGAGGTCACGGGCCGCGACGTGCTGGTCCTCCACCAGGGCACGTGCATCCGCGAGTCATGGCGCGAACCACGCGCCACGCCAATCCCCGCGGACGCCGTGCACCGGCTCGCCAGCCTGCGCGGCGGCGAGCGCCTCCAGCTCGACCCAGGTGGCACCGAGCAGCTGGTCGTCGGTGTCTCCTTGCACCCTCAGGGAGGCACGCTCGTCCTGCTGCGCGGCACCGAAGAGATCATCGGCCTCAACGATCAGGTCTGGGTCTGGCTGCTGCTGTGCGGCCTCGCCATTGCTGGGGTCGGCATCATCGCCAGCCGCCACTTCGCCGACCGCTTGACCAGTCCCCTGGACGAGCTCGTCGCCGCCTCCAACTCCCTCGCCGCCGGCAACCTCGGCGCCGAGGTCGCGGTCCGCACCGACGACGAGATCGGGCGCCTGGCTCGCGCCTTCAACGCGATGGCGCGCCGCATCGAGAAGCTCGTGCGCGACGAGATGCGCGCGACGATGGACGCCGAGCACGCGAACCGCGCCAAGGACCGCTTCCTCGCGTCGATGAGCCACGAGCTGCGGACCCCGCTCACCAGCGTGCAAGCCTACGCCGAGATTCTCCTGTCCTACGGCGAAGACTGCCGCTGGGAGCAGACCCAGGAGTTCGCTTCTGTCATCAAGATGGAGTGCGATCGCCTGTGCGACCACATCGACCGCGTGTTCGACTTCGTGAACCTCTCCTCCAACCGGATCCGCTGGCGATTGGACGACTTCGACGTCGGCGAGGTCGCGCGGCAGGTGATCGACGATGCTCGCGGTCTCCAAGACGAGAAGGGTGTCAACTTCGTCATCGACGCCGGCCCCACGCCCTACCACGGCGATCCCGAGCGCATCCGCCAGCTGCTCGCGAGCCTGGTACACAACGCGTGGAAGTTCTCGCCGCCCGGCGAAGAGGTCTCGATCACGGCACGCCGCGACGAGGCCGGGGTCACGATCGAAGTTGCCGACCGCGGTCCGGGCCTGCAGGAAGACGCCAAGGAAGCGGTCTTCGCGATGTTCCACCAGGAGGGCGATCTCCTGACGGACAAGCCGGACGGCACCGGCCTCGGCCTGGCGATGGCCAAGGAGATCGTCGCGATGCACGGCGGCTCGGTCTGCTGCCGCAACCGCAAGGGCGGCGGCACCGTGTTTGAGGTGTCGTTGCCCACGGAGGCAGGGGCCGCGCCGCGGCCCATCGACGCGACCGGCTCGGCGTCGACCCACGCTGCGGTACGCCCCGGCGGCTAGCCGTTGGCCGGTCCACTCGCCGCATGGAGTGGCACCTCGCAACCGCCGAGCAGCACCGCGATCGGCCGATAACGCTCGTTGTGCTCCAGCATGATCTTGACCACCATCGTCAGCGGGATCGAAAGCAGCATGCCCGCCGGGCCGAGCACCCAGCCCCAGAACAAGAGCGACAGGAACACCACCGAGGTCGACAGCCCCAGGCTGCGTCCCATGAGCCGTGGCTCCACCAGGCTGCCGAAGACCAAGTTGACCGCGGTCAAACCACCGGCCACGACCGCGGCGAAGCCCACGCCGTGGTCCAAGAAAGCCAACAGCGTCGGCGGCAGCGCCGCGATGACCGACCCGATGTTGGGCACGTAGTTGAAGAGAAACGCGATCAGCCCCCACAGCACCGGATAGTCGACGCCGACCAACGCGCAGAACGCGCCCGCGAACACGCCGGTGAGCAGGCTGACCACGGTCTTGAGGAATAGGTACGAGTTGATCTTGGCGCCGGCCTCGCTGACGGCGTGGAGCTCCACGTTGCCGAACGTTCGCTGCAGCTTGCCCGAGAGGTCGCTGGCATCGAGCAGCATGAACAGCAGCAACAGCAAGATGACGAACAGGCTCGACACCGCCGAGAGGAGCCCGTTCGCGGTCGTGGCGACCAAACCGAAGAGGGCGTCCGTGCCAAACAGGTCGCCGAACAGCATCGGCGGTCCCGCCTGGCCGTCGGCGTCGTCCGCCGCCGACGGGGTCATCCCCAGCGCCTTCGCGACTTCCTGATACCGCCCTTCGAGCTTCTCCTCGTAGTCGTCAAGCCGGCCGTGAAACGCCTGCACCGACCGACTGACGACGGTCACCAGGCCGGTCCAGGCCACGCCGGTCGCTGCGACGACCAGCCCGACCGCGAGCCAAGTGGGACAGCGTCGCGCCCGCAGGTAGCGCACCGGGACGAGGAACGCCATCGCCAACAGCAGCGCCAACAGCACGGTCACGACCAGGTCGGCGGCCGCCCGCAGCCCCGCAACGACGATCACGACATACGCGGCCGTCCGCAGCCAGGGCTCGCGCTCGGGCGGTGATCCGGATCGCGCCGGCGCGGCGCCTTGCATCTCACTCACGCCCGCAATCGTCGCCGGCCACGGGGCCGACGCCAAGCGATCGTCACGGTTTGCCGCGCAGCCCGGGCTTCAACAGGCGTCCCCAATGCGCGTCGTACGGGTGCACACGCGTCGCCGCGCCGCCGGCGTTCTCCAGCGGTCGGCCGCGGTTGGCCCACTCGAAGATCGATCCCTCCAGGTTGAACACCTGCGCGTAGCCCGCCGCTTGTAGCTGCTGCGCCGCGACGGACGAGCGCCAACCGACCGAGCAGTACAGTACCACCTCGCGATCGCGCGGCACGTCGGCCAGCGCGGCCTCGAAGCCCGCGCCGAGCGGCGCATGGCGGGCCCCGGGAATCCAGCTGACGGCGTGCTCGGCCGCCGGGCGGACATCGACGAGAACGGGCCCCACACCGCCCGCCGCGCGCCGGGCCAGGTAGTCGTCGATCGTCAGGTGGTCCACCCCGGCAAACTCCTCGCGGATCCGCGCCTTGAGGTCGCGCCAGTCGGCCGCGGCCGGGGCACCGATCTCGTCGACACCGGTCGCCGGCGCGCCGCACGCCGCGCACGCGACGATCCAAAACCCCGCCGACGCTCGGAGCGCGGGGGATCGCGTCTTGGCGCAAGATCCTCGGCCCATCCGCGCACTGTAGCGTGGGGCGGCCCCCTGGGCCTCACGAGCAAACCCGCTGCGGCGATTCCGTCGACCAGTGACGCGGCGCTTCAGTCTGCGCAGCCGACTCCGTATCCTGTCGTTCACTCGAAACGCTCCCCCCGCGGCGTTGCGTGGTTGTGCAGCAACGCCAAGTACCCCGGGGAGAGGGCGTGGAGAGCTTGATCTCGGCAATCGCTCTCCTTCGGGTCGCTGGTTCTGCGACGAGTCTGGAACGCTCATGCTGCTGGAGCTGGTCACTACCGCGCGCGATCTCGGCCGGTTGCAGCAGATCGCCGGGGTGCTCATTCGCCACGGCTCGGGGGACCTCGTGCGGCGGCTGGGAATCGCCGGGACCCTGCAGCGTGCTGGACGCTGGCTACACTCGCGCAGCCCGGCCACGCCCACCGACAAGAGTTCGGCGCAGCATCTCCGCGAGGCCCTAGAGGAGCTGGGCCCGACCTTCGTCAAGATCGGCCAAATGCTCGCCGGGCGGACGGACCTGCTGCCGCAGGCCTGGGCCGACGAGCTGGGCCGCCTGCAGGAGCGCGTGGCCCCGGCGCCGGCCGCCGACGTCCGCGCGCAGCTGATCGCCGACCTCGGCCAACCTCCCGAAACAGCATTCGCGACCTTCGACCCCACGCCGGTTGCCGCGGCGTCGATTGCTCAGGTCTATCGCGCCACGCTGCCCAGCGGCGACGCGGTGGCGGTAAAGGTGCGGCGTCCCGGCATCCGCGCGACCGTGGACGCGGACCTGCGCCTACTGGCGCGCCTGGCGCAGATCTGCGAGAGCGAGATCCCCGAGCTCCGGCGCTACCGGCCCCAGCTCCTGGTCCGCCAGCTCACGCGCTCGCTGCGCCGCGAGCTCGATCTGCGCAGTGAGGCCGCCAACGCCGAGCGCATGGCCGAAATCATGCGCGACCACGCCGACGTGACCGTGCCGCGCATCCACTCGGAGTGGACGAGCGAGCGGCTGTGCGTCAGCGACTTCCTCGACGGCCCCAGCCTCGACGTCTGGCTGCGCACCGAGCCGCCGGCGCCCGCGCGCCAGCACCTGGCGCGCGTCGGCGCCAACGCCGTCCTCGGCATGGTCTTCGAAGCCGGCTTCTTTCACGCCGATCCACACCCGGGCAACCTGATCGTGCTGCCGGACGGGCGCCTCGGGCTCCTCGACTTTGGCATGGTCGGCCACTTCTCCAAGGCCCGCCGCCGCCAGCTTGTCGAGCTGCTGGGTGGCGTCGTCCGCGACCGTGCCGAAGACGTGGTCGACGTCTTGCTGCGCTGGACTCGCGCCGGTGATAGCGACCTCGACCTGCTCACCCAAGACTGCGCCGCGTTCATCGAGCGCTACAAGGGCCGCGCCATGGAGCAGCTCAACGTCACCGAGCTGCTCCACGACATCGCCGTGCTGCTCCGCGACAACGACTTGGTGCTGCCCGGCGACCTGGCGCTGCTCTTCAAGGTGTTGGTCACACTCGACAGTGTCGGCCGCCGCCTGGACCCCGGCTTTGTGATGTCGTCGCACCTGCAGGCCCACGCGGCGGCCTACGCTCGCCGCCGGTTCCGCGGCGAGCAGTTGCGCGAGGCCTGGCGCGCGGGGCAGCGCCTGCTGACCGACCTACCGGCGGCCGCGCGGCGACTGTCGATGCAGGCCGGGCGGCGCGGCATCCCCATCGACGTGCACCTCGGCCAGCTCGAAGGCCTGGGCGCGCACTTGGAACGGAGCGCGAACCGGCTCGCCGTCGGCCTGGTGACCGCCGCACTGATCGTGGCCACGGCGTTGATGGTCACGATCAGCGACGGACCGCGCTGGTTGGGCCTGCCACCCCTGGCCCTCCTCTCGTTCGCGTCGTCCCTGGCCTGCGGCCTGTGGCTGGTGTGGTCGATCCGCCGGTCCCGCCGCTCGTGAGGCGTCACCCGAAACGCCGCCGGATCGGTTAAGCGATTTCTCGGCAGCCGCGTACATGCCGCGGCCGGTCGATCGTCTCGTCCTCGTGGCGGGTGTCCGCCGGCGTGTCCCCACGACCAACCTACGCACATGCGAAAGTCCCCGATCTTCGTCTCGAGCCTCCTCCTTGCGGCCCATCTCACCGGCCAAGGCATGCCCGCGCCCGCCCAGCAAGTCGACCATTTCGACCCACTGGTCGGCAGCTGGCGGGGCACGGGCAGCGCAGTCATGGAACCCGGCGCGCCGCCCATGAACTGGACCGCCGCGACTCGCGCGGCGAAGACCCTCGGCGATCACTGGGTCCGCGAGGACACGAGCATCGAATTCGGCGGCTCCATGCCACCGCTGCTGTTCCGCTCGTTCTACGGCTGGGACGCAGAGCGCCAGCAGCACGTCGCCTACATGATCGCCAACGACGGCACGGGTGACGTCGTCGACGTGCGCGTCGCGGAGCGGGCGTTCCATTACTCGAACCGCCGGCTCGAGGACGGCCGGGAGATGTTTGACCACTGGACCGTGCGCTGGGCCGAGGACGGCAACAGCTACGAGATGATCGGGCGCCGCAGCATCGAGGGCGGCGACATGTTCCTGCACGTGCAGGGCAACTACACCCGGGCCGATGACGCCAAGCCCAAGGCCACCGACGCGGCATTCTCACCCATGGGGCAGCCCGACACGCAGCACATGGACAAGTTCGCCAACGCCGTGGGCACGTACCGCATGGAAGGCAAGGTCCGGATGACGCCGAGCATGCCAACGATGCCGGTGCTGGCGACCGAGGACGTCTCCCTGGTGTGGGGCGGCACGATGCTCGAGATGAAGGTCGAAGGCGACCCCAGCCCGATGGGCGTCTACGAGGGGTGGGGCGCCCTGTTCTGGGACGCCGGCAAGGGCTGCTACACCAACCTGTGGCTCAGCAACATGGGTGAGTGCGCCGAGTCCCGGGCATGGTGGCTCGACGACACGACCCTGGCCTTCTTCGAAGCGCGGCAGGCCATGGGCCAGCCGATGGCGGCGCGCACGCTCATGATGATGGACGAGCACGGCGCCTTCGACGAGATGGAGACCCACTCGCTCACCGGCGAAGCCGACCCGATGGTCTCGTTCGACGCGCAGTACACCAAGCAATAGGAGCGCGACGTCGGCGGGTCATCGCTGGCGCGGCACCAACGCCTCGATGTCCGCCAGCCGCTGGCGCACTGCGTCGAGCAATTCCAGGGCGCGGTCACCCTCTGGCGCGAGTCGCAGCACCGCCGCGGCCTCGCTGCCCGCTTCGCGGAGCTGCGTCGCGGCCTGGGACAAACGTCCCACCTTCAGCAGGCGCTCGGCCTGGGTCAGGCGGAGCTGCACCTGCGCCAACCGCGCGGAGGAGAACTCCGGCGCCAGCTCGGCGGCGCGCGCAAAGTCGTTGAGCGCCGCCTGCGTGGCGGACGCCGCCGCCACCAGCTGCCCGCCATCGCTGAGCAGCTGCGCCGAGACCATGCGGCCGACGCCGCGGTTGTGCCACACGCCGGCGAGCCCCGCATCGACGTCCAGTGCCCGGCTGCCCAGCACGACGGCCCGGTTCCAGCCTTCCAGCGGTGGGCTCGCCGCCGCCGGTGCGGCGGCGGCGGCGCGCAGGGCGGCCAACGCCGCGGCCGCCGCGGCCACGGCCGGATCGCCGCGCTCAGGGTCCGTCACCACGAAATCGACCACCGGCACCCCGACTCCGCTCAACGACGCGGTGGGCAGCTCGCGGCCACGCCCGGCGGCCGATCCGGCGCCGGCACTGCGCGCCAAGAACACCGGCGCAAAGCCGTTCTCCAGGTCGACCATCCCGGCCGAATGCTCGAGGGCCTTGTCGGCCTTCCCCAGCTCCATGCAAACGCGCGCCAGCGCCAGTCGCGCCGGCCCGTGCTCGGGCGCGGCCTCGAGGAGTGCTTCGAGCTCGGCTTCGGCCGAGGCCAGGTTGCCCTCGAGGCGCCGCACCTGGGCCCGCGCGTAGCGCACGTCCATCAGCCCGAGCGAGGAGGCGCGCGCCGCGTCCAGACCTTCGACGGCGGCCAGGTCGGCCGTCGCGGAACGGCGCAAGGCCTCGATCTCGGCCGCTTCGTCGGGATCGCCGTCCGGCCCCGCCAAGCGCTGCAGGGCGAGACGCGACTCGAGCTCGGCAAAGGACACCAAGCCCCGTTCGAAGCGCGCCCCGGAATGGTCCGGCTCGAGCTGCAACGCGCGGTCGAGCGCGCCGAGCGCCGCGTCGCGCTGCCCGAGCCACCGATACAGCCGGCCCAGCGAGTAGTGGCCCTCCGGCACCTCGTAGTTGGCGAGGAACTGCTGCCAACTGTCGACGCCGGTCGTCAACAGCTCGCGCGCGACGACCGGCTCCCCCTGCCGAAAATGCTCTCGCGCGTTGTCGAGCAACGCCTCGGAGCGCATGGCCAAGCGGACCGCACCCTCGGCGGCGCGCGTCGACGCCGCCTGCTGCAGCGCCACAAGCCCGAACGCGCCGGATAGCAACCCCGCTGCCCCGGCGACGATGAAGTAGGCCTTGCGCCGGCGCACGAACTTGCTGAGCCGGTAGGTGAGCGATGGCGGGCGCGCTTGCACCGGCTCCCCATCGAGCCACCGCGTCAAATCGTCGGCCAGCTCGCGGGCACTCGCGTAGCGCCGGCTGCGCTCCTTCGCCAAGCACTTCAGCACAATCGCGTCGAGGTCGGGGTCCACACGCGGCGCGCGCACGTCCTGCTCAACGACCAGTCGCAGGACCTGCAGGACCTCCTCGTGCTCGAACGGCGGTCGGCCGGTCAAGCAGGAGTAGAACGTCGCGCCGAGCGAGTAGACATCGCTCCGCTCATCGACGTCGCGGGCGCGCCCCGCCGCCTGCTCCGGCGGCATGTAGGCCGGCGTGCCGAGGATGCTCCCCGACAGCGAAAGCGAGGACTCGGTCGCGCTCTCCTTCGCCAGGCCAAAGTCCAACACGAACACGCGCCGGTCGTCGCCGTCGCCCTCGACCAGCAGGTTCGACGGCTTGAGATCGCGGTGCACGATGCCGTGCTCGTGCGCGTATTGCACCGCCAGGGCCGCATCCCGCAGCAGCCGGGCGATGAGCCGCGGCGGCTGGCCCACGACGTCGAGGATCGATCCGCCGTCGATCAACTGCATCGCGATGTAGTCGGGCGTCGCGTCGTAGACCGAGGCGATATTCGGGTGACTCAGCTTCGCCGCCGCCTTCGCCTCCCGCGCAAACCGACGGCGCAAGACCTCGCTGAGGCCCACCGTCTCCGGCATCAGCTTGAGCGCGACGCGCCGATGCAACAGCGTGTCGTTGGCCTCGTACACCCGCCCCATCCCGCCGCGGCCGATCTCGTGGATCAACCGATACTTGCCCAGATCGACGGCGCCGAGACCCTGGATCATCGTCGCGCCTTCCCCCCCGGGGGGGACCGGCGTCTCAGCGCCGAGACGCAGCAGCTTGTCGACCGCACGCGGAGTGAGACGCTCGCTCAACCGCTCTCCCCAAACAGCCAGTGGAGCTCTTCGCGCAGTGCCTCGGGGTCCGCGACGGTTTCCTCGACCGCGGCGCGGAGCAGGAGTCGGTAGCGTTTCTTCGCGTACTGCAAGTAGTTCGACACGCTGGCGCGGGACAAGTCGTAGCGGATCGCGACGTCCTGGTAGTCGACGTCCTCCGCGGCGAGAAAGTAGTCGCGAAAGACCGCGAAATAGACCTCACGCCCTTCCTCCTCGAGCTCCTGGCGCAGCGCCTCGGTCGCGCGCTCGACCAACGCGGCGCGCCACAGGCGGTCCAGTACGTCCTCGGGGCGCAGCGTGCGCAGCTCGTCGCCGCTGATGAAGCCCTCCAGAGCGTCACCGCCGTCGAGCGGCACCACTGCCAAACCGCCGCCTCGCTTGGCGGCGCCGTCGCGCCGGTCACGACCGATGACGAAGTTGCGCAGCGCGGTCTTCAAGAAGGCGCGAAAGCGGCCGCGTTGCGGATCGGCCTTGGCCAACAGATCGCTCTGCAACAGCCAGGCAAAGAAGTCCTGCGTGGCATCGCGGGCGTCCTCGCGGGGCTTCCCAAGCGCGGAGATAAAGCCGAAGACTGGCCGCCAGTAGGCGTGGGCCAGCTGCTCGAGATCACGCTGCCCGCTGCCGCGGCCGAGGATTCGCGACCAGCACGTGGTCGGAAAAGCCGGCCGAGCGTTCAGGCCTTGCCCGGACGTCTCTGCCATGGTCCCCCAATTCTACGGCCAGTCCGACCCGGGGGAACCGGGCGGTCGCCGCAGCCGCCAAAGCCCGGCGCCGCGGCGCCCTACAGGCGCACTCGCACCGGATGCGTGAGATCGATCGACGTCAACGCGTTGTTCGCGACCAACCACCGCGTGCCGAGCTCCACACCCAGGAATGCGGCGTCCGGCACCGGGAACGAGACCGAGTAGACGCCCAGCTCAAATTCGTGCTGGAAGGGGCCCAGAACGGAGAAGGGCACGCCGCCGAGTCCATCGCCAATTCCGAGGATGACCCAACCGTAGTTCGCGCCATCGGGCGGATAGCCGGCCACTCCGACCGAGACGCTGCCGGTCCCGGCCTGCGCCGCGCCAGTGACGCGGTAGCTCGGCGCGAGCGGCGCCCACGACAACGGGTCCTCGAGCGGCTGCCCGACCATCCGGTCCGAGGGGAACGGCATCGCCGTCGGCGGATACAACCGCGGCTGGCCAGGATCGAGGTCGCAGACCGCGTCGATGTCGTCGGACGTCGCCCCCATGCCGAGGCGTGCACACACGAAGACCTCGGACATGCCGTAGCGGATCCGAAACGGCGCCCCGAACCCAGTACCCACGTTGTAGAAGAGCAGCTGGCTGGGGGCCATGGCCGAAGCGTCGAGGGAATACACGACGTAGCCCTGCACGATGTCGACCGACACGGCATCGAGCTCGTGGGTCCGCGCGTGGCCCAAATCCATGTAGGTCAGGAACGGCGAGACCGGGCCCCAGGCGCGCGCAACCGGGTTCCACTTGGTCTTCAGGACGGTCCCGCCACTCCACATCGAGGCCCCCCCCCACCACGAGCTCGGCAGCTGCATCAGCTCACCGCCGTGCCGCAGCGAGAAGTACATCGTCGGTGCCTCGACCAGCCCAGCACGAAACCGCTCCCCCGCGTTGCAGTCGTCCATGAACATGTCGTGACCGTTCATTTCGCGGTTGTCGAGGAGATAGGGGTTCCAGACGCCCATCTCGGTGCTGTTCTGCGCCCGCTGCACCACGTCGATCGCCGCCCCCGGCAGCTCGCTGCCGGGAAACACGTAGCTGAACAGGTCGCCCGTGTTGTCATCCAGCTCCAAGTCCTCTTGGGCGATCACGCCCGTGGCCACCGTGCCTTCCTTGACCGAGAACGTGGTCGCGGCCCAGCCCGGATCCGGCGGCTCCTTGTAGAGGCCGAACTTGTCGGTCGGAATCCAATCCATGCCGATCGACACCGCGTCCACATCCACGTTGGCCGGCAACGACGCGAAGAACGCGGCAAAGTCGACCGCGAGGTTGCACGTGGCCTGCGACGGCGGCGCAATCGCGTTGTTGCCGGCCGGGCGTTCGTAGACAAGACGCTCCTCGAGCTGTGGAAAGACCTCCACGCTCAGGCCGTGTCCAGACATCATGAACGGACCCGCGGACGCACGCTGCGCTTGCAGGCAGGGCGCGCCAAGAGCGAGAGCCAGGGAGAGGGACAGAAGGGCTCGTTGCATCGCGTTGGTGTAGGTAGCCAGGAAAGTCATCTATGGAGCCTGGGTGTCGTCCATCGGACGCAGGCCGCGTCGGCGCAGCTCGATCGCCATCCGCGCCCGCGCGAGCTGGAACGCCTTGCGCGCCGCATCGGCGGTGGGAAAGCCGAGCCGCGCCGCGATCTGGGCGTAGCTCTCGCCGTGCACGAGGCGCATCTCCAGCAGGAGCGCACGCCGGGCGGGAAACGCCGACACCACCTCACGGAAGATCTTGAGGTGCTCGCTCGAGGCCGCGCCGGCGGCGGGTGAAGGATCGGGTGCCGCGGCCGCCTCCTCGAACGAGGTCGTGCCCACCTGCCGCTGCCGCCGACCGTCGCGGCGCTGCGCCTCGTGAAAGCGGACCGCGTCGAGCAAGCGATGCGTCACCATCGAGGACAGGTAGCGCACGAAGGTGTCCTCGTCGTCGCCCTCGAACCGGTCGAGCTCATCGAGCACGCGCTGGAACACCTCCTGAACCACGTCGCCGGTGCTGAACAACGGCAAGATCCAGCGGTGCCGCTGGCGAAACCCGCGCTGTAGCTCGCGGTGCACGAGCTCCCGGACCCGCGGGTAGAACTCGCGGACCAGCACATCACGGGCAGCGCTGTCCCCCTGAATCGCCCCCTCCACGACACGGCGGAAGTCGAACCCGCCGCTGCCATTGGATTCACCGCCTGACGGTCGCGCGATTCGTTGACTCAAGGTGATCGGGGCCATTGCCCGGAAAGGCGCTGTTCACAGGGCCAACCGGAGGGGCGATTTCGGGATTTTCTGAGCAGTGGAGCGCCGGCCGAGACCCCCTCGGCGGCGTTTTGTCGGGAGCCACCATGCTATACAAGCCGCGCCGTCGCGCCCTGACGCAGAAGTTCGGCGCCTTCGTCGACTCGGAAGCTCCGTCGCCGACCGGCGAAACCCCGACACCGCCGCCGGCGCAGCGCCCGGGCTGCCACGCGTCCGCTTTCGGGCCCACCCGTGCGTGAGGCCGTCCCGGCCTGGGATTCCGTCGGCGCGGCCCGTCAAGCCCAGCGCCGCTGTGGCCGACGCAACAGCGCCCACTTGCTGCTTCCGCCGCGCGATCGCGGCTGGGGCCAGGGGTGTTCCAGCCCAAGGAGACGCTGTCCATGCGCGCGCGCCCCGCCTGCTTCTCGCTGTCGCTCGTTCTCACAACCCTCATGGCCTGCGGCGGGGGCGGTGGCAGCGGCGGCGGATCCGGCGGCACCGGTGCCAGCTGGACCCCGATGTCCACCGGCCTGCAGGGTGGCATCGTCCTGAGCATCGCCATGGACGCCAGCAGCGCCACGGTCTACGTGGGCACAGGCGGCAGCGGCGTCTTCAAGAGCACGGATGGCGGCGCCACTTGGGCCGCCGCCAGCACCGGTCTGCCCGACGCCTCGACCAGCCGCGAGGTGGGCCTGGCCTCGGTGCGCGGCATGGCGGTGGATCCCGTCACTCCCACCACGGTCTACGCCGGCACCGACGAGGGCGTCTACAAGAGCACGGACTCGGGCGCGTCCTGGACCGGCGTCAACTCGGGGCTCAGCGACCGCGACGTCACCGCGCTGGTCATCGATCCCACGGCGCCGACCACCCTGTTCGCCGGCACCGACAACAACGGCGTATACCGCACCCTCAACGGCGGCACCTCGTGGTCACGCGTGGTGAGCGGCATGACCGACCGCGACGTTACGTCGCTGGTGTTGGCGCCGACCGCGCCGTCCACGCTCTACGCCGGCACCGACAACGGCGTGTTTGCGACAACGGACGGCGGCAGCACCTGGGCCCAGGTCAACACCGGCCTCGCCAGCGTCGACGTCCGCTGCCTCGCCGTGGATCCGACGAACGCCGACATCGCGTATGCCGGCACGATCGCTGGCGGCATCTTCCGCACCGCCAACGGCGGCACGAGCTGGTCGGCGGCGCACACCGGCATCCCGGTGGCGTTCCGGCTAGAGAGCCTCAGCGTCGACACCGTCACGCCGGCGACGCTCTACGCCGCTCTGGATGGCGGCGGCATCTACAAGAGCACCGACAGCGGCGCCACCTGGGCCGCGGCCAGCACCGGCGTCACGCGCGACGACATCGAAGTGATCCTCGCGCACCCGACCGCGTCGAGCACCCTCCTCGCCGGCACCGACGGCGCCGGCATGTTCAAGAGCACCGATAGCGGCACCTCGTGGACGCCGAGCAGCTCTGGGCTCCAAGAGTCGTACCTGCGGGCGCTGGCGATCGCGCCGGGCGACTCGAGCACGATGTACGCCGCGACCGCCGGCGGCGTCTTCCGCACGCCGGACGGCGGCGCCACGTGGACCATCCGCAACACCGGGCTACCGACGGTCGACGTCGCCGCCGTCTCGATCCACCCCACGACGACGACGACGCTCTACATCGGCACCGACGACTTCGGCGTCTTCAAGAGCTTCGACAGCGGCGCCACGTGGACGGCGATGAACACCGGCCTCACCGACCTCGACGTGCAAGCGCTCACCATCGATCCGCTGACCCCGAGCACGCTCTACGCTGGCACCGATGGCGGCGGCGTATTCAAGAGCACCGATGATGGCGCGAGCTGGGCCGTGGTCAGCTCGGGCTTCCTCAACAACGACGTGACCGCGGTCGTCGTCGACTCGAGCGACAACGCCATCATCTACGCCGCGACCTTCGGCGGCGGCATCTACAAGACCGACGATGGCGGCGCGACCTGGGCCACGGTCAACACGGGCCTGCAGGACCAGTTCGTGCTCTGCCTCGCGATGCACCCGACGGCCACCGACACGCTGCTCGCCGGCACCCTGGACCGCGGCGTGCACCGCACGACCAACGGCGGCGACCGTTGGTCGCGGCGCACCAGCGGCATGCCGGCCGACTACGTGTTTGCCGTCGCGTTCGACACCCAGACACCGACCACCGTCTACGTGACGAGCACTTTCGGCGACTTCGATCGGCCCGACGGCGACGCCGGTATCTACCGCAGCACCAACAGCGCCGACAGCTTCAGCAAGCTGTCGACGGGTCTAATTCCGGAGACGCCAACCGCGGTGGCCGTCGACCCGTCGTCGTCGGCACGGGTGTTCACGGGCACGTTCGGCGGCGGCGTCTATCAGCTGCAGTAGCAGCGGCGCCGCCTACTGAATCTGCACCTCGAGCCCGTTCGACAGCGCGAACGCGCCGAGGCAGGAGCTGCCGCCGATCGTGACCCACTGCTCGACGATCGCAGCACCGACCACGCTCGGCACGTCGGGGATCGGCAGCGTCACGCCCGCCGAGCCCTGGGGCGTCGTGCTACCCGCCGGGACAAAGACCGCCGACAACGCATCCGGATACAGCGTGCAGGGCCCGCACGGGAGCCCGGCACTGCGCACGCCCAGCGCGACGACCGCGGGGACCTCGGACCCGGCGTTGCGCAACCGCAGCTGAAACTCGGCGTTGCCGCGCACCGCGCAGCTGCCGGTCGCTTCGCCGCCGTTGCCGCAGCCACCGCCGAGGTCCAGGGTCTGCCCGTCGTCGGCGCGAAACGACTGATACGACACGCTGGCGTAGCCCCCCCAGCCAATCACGGCGCGATCGCCGTTGCCCTGCGCGCCGAGGCTATCGAACCGCGGCACGCTCGCGGTTTCACAGATCACACCGCTGATCGGATCGAGGGCGACGAGCCGCTGGCCCGTGGTCGACGAACGATATCCGACGAGGAACGAGCCATCCGTGTACGCCACGCTCGGCGTATTCTCGCTGGCCCCGCTCGCCGCAACCGCGAACGAACGACCGAGGTCGGCGGTACCCGTGCCGGCGTTCCACGTCACGGGAAGCGCCCAGACGTCGCTGGGGGCGCCGCCGCGTGTGTACGTGACCAACCAGGTGCTGCCGTCGCCATCCATGTCGAACTCACCGGCAAACCCGCTCGCTGCATCCAGCAGCCGGCCCTGATCGAGAATCACCAGGTCGGGGTCGAGGACCGCACCCCACAGCTCGCTTCCCTGCTCCCACACCACCAGGTAGCGCTCGGCGTCGCCGCCGGTGGACGCGATGCGGATCTCCTGGGCGCCGCTGCCGACGGGGGTCAACCGCTGCGTGGCCTGCCGCACCGGCCGGTTGCCGCTGAGCTCGACCTGCCAAGCCGCCACGCCGCCGCCGTCCGTGTAGACGACGACCGCGGTCGTGCGCGCGGTCGCGCTCCCGCCCACGTCGTAGTCGTAGCGCGATTGCGAGAACGTCGTGTTGCCCTTCGAAAACGCGCCGCCGCCGGCTTCGACCTTGTCGAGACCAATCCAATCGGCGAACCACCAATCCGTGGACAGCACCAAGAACGCGCCGGCGCCCTCGACGTTCCCAATGCGCGGCGTCGACGAGATGGTGAAGGTGTCGCACTCGACGCAGACTTGGGCGCCGACCATGGCCCCATCGCGATCGACGCGCTGCGCACTGGTCCAGGCCCCGTGCGACGCAGCCTCAGCGACCCCACAGTTGATCCCGGTCCACGCCACCATGAACAAGTCGGTCCCCTCGTTGTGCGCGGCGTCGATGCCAGAGAGACCGCCGCAGTACCACGACGACGCCAGTACCTGGCTGCCGATCAACGGATCTAGCACGAGGGGCAGCGCCGCTTGGTCGACGAACGAGGCCGGCAACGTCAGTTCCAACAGGCCGTCGGCGTAGCGCATCGTGCCTGGCGAACGGGCCCCGCGCGCATCGATGCCGGTAATCTCGCCGATGCCGATGCCGCGCCCCGTGCGCCGATCGCCAAACGTCAGCCGAGGCACCATGCCGCCAGCGATGTCCGGCTCGAGGTCCGTCTGCACGCGCAGCGCCACGACCAGGTCGCCGGCGCCCTCGGGCAGCGCGGCGAACGTGAACGTCTGCTCGACGCCGTCGTCGCGGACGTGATAGGCCTCGACCACCGGGCCACGTTCGTATTGCACCACGTCGCCCGACGCCACCGACCGCGTCGGCGCCACGTCACGGCCGACGCCACGCAGCGACTCGCCGTCGCGGCGATACGCGCGCTCGAAAGACAGCCCCAACGCCGGGGTCGTCGAATCGCCGGTGAAGCGCAGTCCAGCACGCTCAAAGGAGGCTGCGTAGTCGGGCCCGCGAGTTTGCAGCCCGTCGTGCGTGGCCACGATCGGCGCGGCCGGTGTGTCCTGCGCAGTGCTATGCGGCGCTAGAGCGGCGGCAAACAAAGCCATCGTGCCTAGGGAGTCGTGCAACATGAGTTCGTTCTCTTGGTTCCTTGGAATTCTTTGCGTTTCACGTCATCGGTGCCCGCAACGCTGCAGCTCGTTTCAGAAAACCCGAGCCGTCACCCCTGACTCCAGACCTGATCGCCGAGCAGGTCGTCGAGGACATCGAGCTCCATCGGCTCGGCGCGCTCGACGATCGCTTTGCCCATCGCCGCCGCCGCCTCGGCCCCGGACGCCGGCGGCGGCAGGCCCTGCGACCGCGCCCAGAGCTCCCGGCTCGGCCACTGCGCGTAGGCGGCAAACCAGCCGTTGCGCAACTGATGCAAGCGCGATCCCAGCCCGCCGCGCTCGGCCGCGATCGCTCGGGTGAGACGCTTCCAAGCGTCGCGAAAGCCCGGCTCCTGGCCGCCCGCGACGCGCCAGAGATAGAGGACCGCAAAGCCGACCTGCGGCGGTTCTTGGCACATAGGCCCCAGCCTAATCCCGGCTTCGCGCGCAACGCCGCCGGTGCGCCGGGCGTTCTGATCGATCCATGGTTCGGACCCAACGCTCCGTTCGCACCGCCCTCGCCGGGGCGCTCGCGCTGTCGGTCACGCCCGTCCTCCCGGCGCAACCCGCGAACCTCCAGCCGCCCGCCGTCGTCGTCGCCGACGCCGACGGGGTGCTCGGCATGGGCCCGGGCTACTCGGCCCGCGTCGACCGCACGGGGCTCCAGTTCGTCGCGGCCGCGGCGCCGCGCGCCGACGCGCCGCGGGCTTCGCTCACCTGGCGACTCGAGGCCGTGGGGCGGCGCAGTGCGGCGGGCGACTGGACGCCACTCACTGTCCGCAGTGCGCAGCGCGACGCCACGGCCATTGACAACGAAGTACGTGTCGATCGACGCACCATCGTCGAGTCCTACTCGATGCGAGAGGAGGGCGTCTACGTGAGCTACGTGCTGCACGATGTCCCAGCCGGGGACGGCGACCTGGTGCTCCGGATCGAGCTCGAGACCGCCCTCACCGCACCGACCGACGCCGGCGTCGACTGGCCCGAGCTTCAGCTCGGCGATGCCACACGCGGCATCCACGTGGGCGCGGTGACCGGCATCGATGCCGACGGGCAACGCGCGGCCGGCTGGCTGCGACCCAAACCCGGTGCGATCGAACTCGTGCTGCCCGCCGAGTTCGTCGAGCGTGCCTCGCTCCCTCTGGTCATCGACCCGCTGCTGAGCGGGAGTTTCGGCGGCTACATCTACAGCCCCCGGGACCTGCGCAGCGCCTACGGCTCGGCCGAGGACGAGTATCTGGTGATCGCGGAGTCCTACGACTACTTCTGCTTCTGCCAGCGTGGTTCGTGGCAACTGCTGTCGTCCACCGGCGCCTCCACCGCCGGCGGCTCCCTCGGCGGAGGCGGGCATCTCGCCGACTTCTACGTCGTCGCGGCGACCTACGTCCGCGGTCGCGACTGCTTCGTGGCCATTCACGGGATCGCGTTCACGCCGGACTTGTATGCGTCGGTGATCGACGCAGCTACACGCAGCATCACTTCATCGCTGCTCTTGCCGATGAGCAGAGTCGTCGGGCTCGCCGGAGAAAGCTCGGACCAAGGCGACCGCGCGTTCGCCGCCGAGCCGAATGGCACGATCACGGCGCTCGAGATCGACGCCGCGGGCGCCATCCGCGTGGTGGATGCCGCAGTACTCGCCGGCGCCAACCCAAAGCTCGCTCGCAGTGGTGGCCTCGATGACCGTTTCTTGGCCGTCTGGGATGGCGCGGACTCGGTGGAGGGCGTGGTCTTCGACCGCGACCTGCAGGGCCTGGATGCGGGAGCCGTCGCCCCCGGGCGCATGGGAACCACCCGAGCCGTCGCCGGCGACGGTCGCCATTGGCTCGTGACCTATCGCGACCGCGCCGCGCGGCAGTCCGTTCTGGTGCCCGTCTTCTGGGACTCGGGGGCCGGGCAGGCCTACACGGGCCCCGAGACGGGGCAGCAGATCCTCACCCCGCTGGCGGCGTTCCTCGGTGAGTCCTATCTCATCGCCGAGCGCAACCTCGTCTTCACGGTGGATCCGTTCACCACCGCCACTTGCGAAACCACCGAGACCGTGATGTTCGGCTCGGTGGACGCGCTGGTGAGCCAACGCAGTGCCGATCCCGAGTCGGGCGAGGACGCGCTCGTGCGCGTCGGCTGGCGCGCGCAGCGATTCCGCGCCGAGGACGGCCGCGTCGCCAACCTCGGCGGCGGCTGCCTCGACCGCGGTTGGCCCGCGGCTTCTTGCGCGGTCGTCGGCAACGGCGACTTCCACCTGCGGCTGCGCGACGCGCCCGCCGAAGCGTCCGTCGCGCTCGCGCTCAGCACCGGCGAGGCGCCGTTCTCCTGTGGTGGGTGCACGCTGTGGCCGGACCTCGCGACGGGCGTTCTGGCCCCGATCGGGCGGACCGACCCGCGCGGCAACGCGGCGCTGCCAGCGCCGCTGCCCGACCTGCCGAGCCTGCTCGGCGCCCAGTTCGTCGCGCAGTGGGTCGTCGCCGATGGCTCGGGCTGCCCCCTTGGCGTCGACCTGAGCGACGCGCTGCGGGTCGAAGTGCAGTAGAGCGCCCCAGCGCCGCGGGGATGGCACTACCATGCACGGCCATGGGCCCCGCCCTCGCTGCAGACCTACCGCCCCGCATCACCCTGCGCGGCGTGCTCATTCTGGCGCTCGCCCAGGCTGGCCTGGCGCTGGCCTACACCGCCTGCCTCGTCGCCGAGGTGGGCGCGAGCCGCGCCGCGTTCGGCCCGCACCTCGGCCGATCTCTGCTCGGCGGCGCCACCCACCTGCTCGCGCTCGCCCCGGTGTGGTGGGTCATCATCCGGCAGCTCGACGGGCGTCGGTGGCCGGTCCGTCTCGGCGCGCACGCCGTCGCACTCCCCCTCTTCTTAGCCGGCTGGCACGAGCTCTATCGCGGCGCGGTGCACGTTGTGGGAGCCCTCCCGCTCTATGAGGCCAGCGTCCCCTGGCACTACTACTTCGGCGCCGTCACCTACACTGCCGAGTTCGCGATCCTGCACGTCGTTCGCGAGCAACACCTGCTGCGCCGCCGCGAGGAGCTCGCCGCCGAGCTGCGGGATCTCGCGCACCGGGCCGAGCTCAAGGGGCTCCGCGCGCAGGTGATGCCGCACTTCCTGTTCAACACGCTGCACACGTTGAG
The DNA here is from genome assembly GCA_039029375.1 of Planctomycetota bacterium. GTDB lineage: Bacteria > Planctomycetota > UBA1135 > UBA1135 > UBA2386 > JBCCGH01. The sequence continues at coordinate 22,875 of JBCCGH010000065.1, read as the reverse complement.
TGCCGCGGTGCCACGTGACCACGAGGAGCTGCGCCGTCGCATCGCTCAGCTCGGCGCGTTGCTGCGCTACACGCTCAACGCGGCGGACCGCGATCGGGTCACGCTGCGCGAGGAATTGCAGTTCGCCAGGGACTACCTCGACCTGGAGCAGGCGCGGCTCGGCGATCGCCTCACCGTGGCTTTCGACATCGACGAGCGGGCCCTGCAAGCCCCCGTGCCTCCGGTCGTGCTCCAACCGCTCGTCGAGAACGCGCTCAAGCACGGCGTCGCCAGCCATCGTCACGGCGGCGAAGTCTCGCTCTCGATCGCCCGCCACGACGGCTGCGCGGTCGTGCGGGTGTGCGACCGCGCCAAAGGCGGCACGCGGCGGCCGGTCCCCGACGGCCCGGGCTTCGGGCTGCGCAGTGTGGCAGCGCGGCTGCAGCGCCTCGGCCACGGCGCTCGCCTGCGCACCGAGCCGACGCCCACCGGCTACGCGGCCGAGCTCGTCGTACCCATGGAGCCCGCATGCGCACCCTGATCGTCGACGACGAGCCCCAAGCGCGGCGCCTGCTGCGCGATTACTGCGAGGAGCTCTCCGACCTCGAAGTGGTCGGCGAGTCTCGCGACGGCCTCGAAGCCGTCGAGCACATCCGGCGCTGGTCCCCCGAGCTGCTGTTCCTCGACGTGCAGATGCCCGAGCTCGACGGGTTTGGCGTGCTGCAGGAGCTCGCGCCGCACGAACGTCCCGCACGCGTCGTCTTTGCCACCGCGTTTGACCAGTATGCGCTGCGGGCCTTCGAGGTCGCGGCGCTCGACTACCTCCTCAAGCCGTTCGACCGCGAGCGCGTCCACGCGGCCGTGCAACGCGCCGTCGGCCCGGCGCCGCCGGCACTCGACGCCGCGCCGCCACCGCCCGAGCCCGTGCTCCTGGTGCGCTCCGGCTCGCGGGCGCGAGCGGTGGAACCGGCGGAGGTGCTTTGGATCGAAGCGTCCGGCGACTACGCCAAGGTCCATGGTCGCGACGGCACGTTCTTGGCCACCTCGAGCCTCGGCGAGCTGCAAGAGCGCCTTGACCACGCGCGGTTCCTCCGCGTGCACCGCTCGGCCATGGTCTACCTGCCCGCGGTACGCCAGCTGTGTCCGCGGCGCCAAGGCGGTTGGCACGCCGTACTCGACGACGGTTCCCGCGTCCCGGTCGGGCGCACCTACCTGGCGGCGCTCAAACGCCGCTTCGTCTGAACCACCCCGTCGATTCCCACCCCGTCGGTTCCCACCGTCGATTCATCGAGCCGAGCGGTCGTTCGTCGACGTGGCTTGGCACCCGGCCGGCGCCGGGGGTAGGTACCGCAACGCGGACGATCCCGCGCTCGAGGTCCAGCATGCCTTCACGAAGCACGACGATTCTCGCGGTGTGGCTCTTGCTCGGTGGTGTCGCCCCGGCATTCGCCCAAGACGCGCCCGACGCGCTGCCCGCCGTCGCCCAGCGCCTGGTCCAAGCCGGGGCCCAACTCGACGCCCCCGTTTTGCGCGCGGGCCTGGCCGCCCTCGACGACGTCGACGGCGCCGCACACCTTGTCGCCTACTGGCGCGGGTACGCGCACTGGCGGCTGGCGCAGGTGGCCGCAGCCGGCACCGGCAACGCGGTCCAGCGTCACGTCGACGCCGCGGTGGCGGCGCTGGAGACCGCGGTCCACGCAAACGCGCGCTTCCCCGACGGCTGGGCGTTGCTCGCCACGGCCAACGACTGGCAGATGGCGTTCGACCACGCCAACAAGGGCCGGTACGCGCGGCGCACCAACGAGTGCTTGGGCCGTGCCGCCAAGCTCGACCCGGACCATCCACGCGTCTTGCTGGCGCAAGGCTGGGATTTGCTGCGCACGCCGGCGCAGTACGGCGGCGATCCGCGCCAAGCGATCGTCAAGTTCGAACAGGCGCGAGACCGGCTAAGCGACGAGCCGGCACCCGACGTGGCCGGGACGCCCCGCTGGGGTCCCCTGGACACCCACCTCGCCCTCGCCGAGGCACACGTCACCCTCGGCGACCTGGCGCGGGCCCAGGCATCGTACGAAGCCGCCCTCGCGCTCGAGCCGAAGGCGCCCACCGCCAAACGCGGGCTGCAGGAGGTGGCGGTGCAGCTTCGGGTGCGCGAGCCCGCAATCCTAGCCGACGCGCCCATTCCCGCACCGCTCGACAACGCCGACACGATCCGGGGCTGGCCGCGGTGGCGGGGACCCGCGCGCAACGGCGCCAGTGCCGAGCACGCCTGGACCACGACGGGCACCGAGCGGTGGCGTGTGGCCGTCGGGCTCGGCTATTCCGGCCCGGCGATCGCCGACGGCCGGCTGATCACCAAGGGCTACGACGTGGACGCGGCCGAGGATGTGGTGCGCGCGCTCGACGCCGACACCGGCGCCGAGTTGTGGCAGCACCGGGCCGCCGCCGCACTGTGGAATGAGATGCACGACGGCGGGACGCTGTCCACGCCGACCGTCGACGACGACCGCGTCTACTCGCTGAACCGCGAGGGGCTCGTGCACTGTCTCGCCGCGATGGACGGGCGCGTCCTGTGGCAGCGCCAGCTCGTCGACGAAGAAGCGGTGTGCCCGTCGCGCTGGGGCTTCGCCGCCTCGCCCCTCGTGCTCGGCCGCCAGTTGATCCTCAACGTCGGACGGGTCGTGTCGCTCGACAAGCACACCGGCGAACGCCTCTGGCGCACGCGCTCGTACGGCGACGCCTACTCGACGCCGACGCCGTTCCGGCACGCCGACGCACCGCGGCTTGCGGTCTTTGTCGCCGAAGGCCTGGTCGTCCTCGATCCCCGCACCGGCGCGGAGCTCGCCGCCCACGGCTGGAAGACGACCTACGACCAGAACTGTGCGTCACCGTTGATCCTCGACGGCGACGTCTTCATCTCCTCCGGCATGAACCGCGGCGCCGCGCGCCTGCGCTTCGACGGCGACGGTCTCACGCCGGTCTGGGCGAACAAGGCGATGCGCAATACCATGACGGGCTCCGTGCGCCACGGCGAGGCGCTCTACGGCATCGACCACCGCACGCTGCGCTGTGTTGGCATCGACGGCACCGCACACTGGCGCCAGCGCGGCATCGGCTGGGGCGCGCTCACGCTCGCTGGCGATCGCTTGATCGTGCTGACCGAGGACGGCGAGCTGCTCATCGCGGCTGCGTCCACCGACAGCTACGACGAGCTGCACCGCGAGCGGGTCTTCGAGCCCGGCAACCACTGCTGGACCGCGCCGATCTTGGTCGATGGACGCCTCTACCTGCGCAACAGCGCGGGGCAGCTGTGCTGTCGCGACCACCGCCAGGGCGCGGCGCCGACCGGGCGCTGAGTCCGCGCAGTTTCTATATACTGGCGGAGTGCGTCGCGCGTTCGCCAGGATCCCGGTGGCTTGCCTGTGCCTTCTAGCCACGGCTGCCGTGTTCCTGCTCATGTACCGATCCTTGTTCTGGCTGGCCGTGCTGCTGCCCCTGCTCCCGGTCGCGCATGCGTGCGCATGGTTCACGGCTGGGCATGCCCGCGTGCAACACCGACGGCAGGTCATCGCGGCGGCACTCGTCAGCATCACGGCGACCTGGTTGTCGATGGCGCTCTCGCACGGCCCCATCACGTCACCCATCGCGGGCATCACGGTGCGGGCGCCCTTCGATCCGATCGTGGTCGCCGGCTTCCCGCTTCGCCACATCTACGGCCACGGCGGCGCGGGGGCCCCAGAGTGGTTGCCGTGGCCGAGCGCGCTGTGCCTCGTCATCAACTGGAGCTGTTGGCTCGCCGCGAGCTGGCTCGTGCTCCGCGGACGGGCGCTCCGTCGGGAACACAGCCAGCTGGCGCTGACGCTGGCTCTTGGCACGACGCTCTACGCCATCGGCTACTTCGCCGTCTACCTGGACTGATCCGCCGCCAGGACGACGCGCACACAGTCGAGCAGAGCGGCGGGCTCATAAGGCTTCTTGAGAAAGCGCGTCGCCCCCTGATCCAGCAGGTCACGCACCACGGCCTGCTCGTGGTACCCGCTGGACAACACCACCGGCACCGGGCGGATTCGGCGGAGCTCGGCAAACGCGCGCTCACCGCCCATCCGCGGCATCGTGAGGTCGAGCACGACGCAGACGACCTGGTCGCCGAGCTCACGCATCGCATCGACCGCGCTCTGGCCGTCGACTGCCTCCTGCACCAAGAACCCGGCCCGCTGCAGGACCCGCGTCCCGAGGTCGCGCACGACGCGGTCGTCATCGACGATCAACACCGTGCCGCTGCCCTGCCACGGCTTCGCGGCCGGCGACGCGGCAGGGTCAACGGGTTGCCCGGCCACGCTGGGCAAGAGGACCCGGATCGTGGTACCCGCGCCCGGCGCCGACTCGATCTGCACGGCGCCGCGGTGGCCGCGGACGATGCCCTGCACCGCGGCCAGGCCGAGCCCGCGGCCGGTGAACTTCGTCGTATAGAACGGGTCGAAGATCCGCTGCCGGGTGGCGGTATCCATCCCCACCCCGGTATCCGAGACCTCGAAGAACACATACTCCGTCCCGTCGCGCAGCTCGCCGACCTGCGGGGTTCCAACATCGTCAACGCCGCAGCGGACGGTCCCGGTCCGCAGCGTGACCGAGCCGCTCGTGTCGCCCAACGCCTCCGAGGCGTTGGTGAGCAGGTTCATCACGATCTGCTGGATCTGCACCGCGTCGGCTTCGACGAGCGGCACGTGCTCCTCGAGCTGAAGCTCAAACGACGCCTGCTTGGAATGCGACACGCCGAGCAGCGGCCCCATCTCGCGCACGACCTGGTTCAAATCCAGCGGCGCCGTATCCAGGCGCCCTTGCCCCGAGTAGGCCAGCAGATGCCGGCACAGCCCGGCGGCACGATCGGCCGCGAGCTTGATGTCGCCAATCCACTCGTGCACGGGCGACTCCGTCGGGATCTCCTCCAAGGCCAGGGCGGCGTTGCCCAAGATGCCCACTAGGAGATTGTTGAAGTCGTGCGCGATGCCGCCGGCGAGCACGCCGAGGCTCTCCAGCTTCTGCGCCTCGAGCACTTTGGTCTCGAGCGCGCGGCGCTCCCGCTCGGCGATGCGACGCTGGTGCGAAGCCAGCGCCACTGCCACGAGATCGCCAATCGACGCGGCGAAACTCTGCTCCTCTTGGCTCCAGATGCGCGCGGTGCCGACGTGCTCATGGCAAACCACGCCGAGCATGCGCCCCCCCACCCGGATCGGCGCATCCAGCATCGCCGTAATACCCAGAGGCGTCAGATAGGAACCCGTGAACTCGCGGGTGCGGGGGTCCGCGGCGGCGTCATGCGCAGCGAGGACCCGCTCGCTCGCCAACGCGGAGAAATACGACGGATAGTCCTGCGCGAACAGCTCGGCGCCGGCAGAGTGACGACGTTCGCTCCGCGCATAGAGGTCGAGACAGCGAATCAGCGAGGCCTCATCGTTGTAGAGCCAAACGCTGGTGCGTTCGACCTCGAGACAATCCCCAGCCGCGCTCGTCATCCGCTCGAGGGCGAGCTGCAGATCGGCATCGACGAGCTCCGCGCTCACCGCGAGACTCACCAGGACCTCCTGCTGCTGACGCAGTCGATCCGTATGGGCCCGGCCATCATTGGTTTCCAACGCCTGGCAGCGGGCGCGCAATGCCGCGAGCTCGGCCACCATTTCCTCCGGCGTGAGCTCGTCGGCGCCAGCGGGCTGGTCCTGACCGGTCACGGCCGGGAGTGTACCCAGGCCTATACGGACTACCAGGGCAGCCTACCGCCGCGTCATTGGCACCGACACGGTCTCGGTCAGGCCCGCGCGATCGCTCACCGTGACGTACCCCTCATACACCGCCCCCTGCGCCGTCGTCACCTCCAGCCGATTGCGCCCTCGGGGTAGCTGCAGATCGATGGTGAGCGGCGCCGCCGCGCGATAGGTGACGGTGGCGGTCCCCATGAGCAGATCGTCGGGGTCATAGAGGCGCAGCGTCGCCTCAGCCGGCGCCGGCCAATCACGCGGCACAGGGTCCGGCAGGGCCACCGCGAGGGACACGGCCGCGCGCAGCGTGGGCGACACCTGAGTCGTGTGGCCGGCACGAACCGAGAAGTCGTAGCGGTCCATGCGCACCAGACCGTCGCCCGACGCCTTGAGGTAGTAGTCGCCGGGGGCCAGAGCGACGGCGCTGATCGGGTTGACGGTGGCGGCGACCGCACGGCGTCGCGCGTTGTAGACGAGCAGCAACGGGCTCGTCGCGCCCGGGGCCTCCGGAACCCGAACGGCCAGCTGCGCGGTGCCAGGCGCCGCCGCTCGCACTTCGCCGAGATCGCGGTCGGCGTGCGCACCGAGGCGCAGTCGGCCCAGGTCGAGGGGTGGCGTCGCAAACGAGTCGGGGAGCGCCAAGAGCTCATAGCGCCCCGGGGCCAGCGGTCCCACGCGCAGCCGGCCGGTCGCGGCGTCGTAGTCGACGACGGGGTCGGGCTTCACCCCGCGCCGATACGCGTCGATCACGTCCAACGGAAACGGGCGGCCGTCGTGCGTAAACAGCGTCGCCGACAAGAACGCCGTGGCTCGCTCGCCGTCGCGCACTCGACAGCGCAGCGGCGCGTCGGGCGCAGTCTCTCCCTTACGATAGATCGTGATCGGCGTGCGGTTGCCCGGCTCATAGGCGAGCAGGCAATAGTCGACGTCTGGCACGTCGAAGGCAAAACGTCCAGCGCCATCGGTCCGCGTCGGCGGTGCGAGACGCGAGAAGGCGATCCCCGGCGTGGCGAGTTGGATGGTCCACCAAACCGCGGGCGCGCCGTCCTCCAGTTCGAGGATCCCGTCGATTCGCGGCAGCCGCTCCAACTCCAGCGCCACGTCGACGATCGTGGCGGCGGCGTCCGCGATCACGTGGTGCGCGCGCGCAAAGCCTGGTGCATCGATCGACAACGCCGTCAGGCGCGGGTCGGCGCTCGCCAGCTCGAACCGGCCTGCCGCGTCGGTCCGAGCGTCGAGATTGATGAGCGGCGACCAAGTCTCGGCGAGGACTTGGACCCCCGTCAGCGGGACGCCCTCGGAGTCGGTCACGCGGCCTCGGACCCGCAGGCCCGGCGCCAATCGCACGCTCTGCTCGGCACCCAACGGGTCGAGGTGAAGGCGCACGGCCCGCGGCGTGTGGTCCGGCGCAGTGACGAGGGCAAGCACTGGACGGCGCTGCCAGCCACCGTCGAACGTGCCATCCGCGACTGTCTGCAGCTGTCGGTGCAGCGCCAGTTGGACCGTCCGGCCGCGGAAGAACAACCCGGTCTCCTGCGCCGGCTGGAGCCGCACGGCCGCGCCTATCAGGGGTTGACCATCGGCGCCCACCACGCGCCCGGCGACGCGGCCGGCCGCCGGCAGCAGCCGCAAGCCGTGGCGCGCTCGCTCGAGGGACCTCGGCATCGGCGAGCCATGCAACGGCGCGGCCGCCGACACGGTGTTCTCGGCCGTAAGACCGCGGAGGACGAACCGGCCCTCGGCGTCGGCGATGGTGACGAACTGGCCATCGCGCAACGGCGCCCGTCGATCGCCGATCCACAGCTGCGCCCCGGGCAAAGGATGACCGCGGGCGTCGCGCACCTGCGCCGCGAGATCGATCCCGGCCGGGAGCGCGACGTCCTCACGCACCAAGTGCGACGACACGCGCACCGGGCGCCGCGGGCCGCGATCCACGAGCAACCAGTACTCACCGGGCCGCACGTCCGCAAATCGCGCCACGCCGTCGGCACCCGTCACCGCGAGCCGCTGCGCGAGCGAGGTCTGCGCGCCGAGACGCTGCAGTCGCGCCCCGATCTCCTGCGCCGGCGCGCCGCTCTCCGCCCAGACGACCCGGACTTCGACCGCACTTCCAGACACCTGGACCGCGGCGCGCGCCGCGGTGACTCCGGACGCCGCAACCGGCCGCCCACTCCTGCCGCCTCCGGGGTCTGACGCCGCTGCCAAGGCCCCCACGGTGGTGTTCCCGGGGTCGGGCGCGCGCCGCCCGGCCAGACCCACCGCCGTGCCGACCAACGCGAGCGCCAGCCCGCCGGCGACCGCGGCCACCGGGCCTAGTCCGGCGCGTGGCACCTCGACCGCATCGCTCCGCGGCACGAGCGCCGCGCGATCCAACGTGCCGCGACGCACCGCCGCCATCCCGCGCACGCCGACCAACGAAGCAATCGCCGCGAGAGCCAAGCCGCGCGGCAATCGCTGGCGCAACGACCGCAGCCCGCGGTGCAGCTGGACCCGCACCGTCGACTCGGGCCGATCGAGGGCCGCGGCGATGTCCGACGGCGACATGCCCCATAGGAGCCACAGACCGACGACATCGCGCTGCTGCGCCGCCAAGCGGCGGAGCGCCGCCCGCACTGCCGCACAGAGCTCGGCGTGTTGCGCGGCTTGCCGGGGATCGGGCTCGTCACCCTCGACGTGATCGAGATCGACGTCATCGCCATCCGCATCGCCCGCCACCCGGCGCTTGGCGAGCCGCGCGAGAATCCCGAGCAGCCACGGCATCAACGGCCGCCCGGCGTCGAAGCGATGGCGCAAGCGCCAGGCCCGCACCAGCGTGTCCTGCACGAGCTCCTCCGCCGCGGCGGGATCGCGCAGGCGCCGAAGCGCCGCGACCCACAGCCGCGGTGCCGCACCATCGAAGAGACTCGCGAGGGACTCCACCCCGTCGGGCTCCACCCGCACACCGGCGGCGCGGTCTGCTGCACCGAGGTCGGTGCGTCGCACGGGGAGCCGTTGGGAACGCTGCATGGTCGGGATCCACTCCACGGATGGCGACGCCCAGACGTTGGGCCTTGGTCCGCAGGTCAGCCCCCAACCTGCCAAAAAACACAGGCAGTTGGAACGCGGCAGCCGTTCCCCAGCAATCCGAAGGGGCCAAAACGGCCCGACCCCGTTTCTCCCCGCAAAGGACCGCACGCTCATGAAGCTGTCGCTGCTCGCCCTCGCCATCTCCTGGCCGTTTGCCGCGATCTCCGCCCAAACCGTCCTTGTCGTCGACGACGACGGCGGGCCGGGCGCCGAGTTCACCGAGGTGCAAGCGGCGATCGATGCCGCCGCCCCCGGCGACACCATCCTTGTCAAGGGCGGCACCTACAACGCGGCGACGATCGACGCGATCTCGCTCCAGCTCGTTGCCGACCGCGGCGCCGCGGTGCTGCTGCAAGGCGTCGTCGTGCGCAACCTCGCGCCGACCGACACCGTCGTGATCCATGGATTCACGATCAACGGCCTCGGCCCGTCGCTCGACGTTCGGCAGAGCGCCGGCGTCTTGTGGCTGGAAGACAGCACGATCGTCGGGCCCGACGTGCTGATCGCCCACGGGCTCAGCAGCGTGGGCGTGAGCTTGAGCAACGCCGGCAAAGTCGTGATCGCCCGCTGCGGGATCTTCGCCGGGCTCGGCCCATCCGGCGTCCCCGGCAGCCCCGGGTTGTCGCTCGCCACCACCGAGCTCCAGATGTTCGGCTCCACGGTAGTCGGCGGCCATCAGCAAGCCGCGGGGATGGAGGACGGCGGCCCGGGACTCTTCGTCGGCTCCGCGACCGTGCACGCGCAGGGCTGCGCGATCACCGGCGGCAACGGCGCCGACGCGTTCCAGTCGATCTTGTGCTTCTCCGCCGGGGATGGCGGACCGGGTGCCCTGACCTCGGGCACGTCCACGCTGGAGTTGCTCGACACAACGGTCGCGGGCGGCGACGGTGGCGCGCCCACGCCGTCGTGCCCGGCAGGAGCCACGGGCCCAGCCACGGAAGTGCGTGGCGGCGCCGTCGTGCAGACCCCCGGCGCCGCGCACCGTCTCAGCGCCGACCTACCGGTGCGCGAAGGGAAAACGCTGACGTTCGATCTGAGCGGCCCGCCCGGAGACGCCGCGGCGCTGTTCGTGACGCCCACGGCCGCGCCGCAGGCCGCGGCGCCGCTCGTCGGCCCGCTGCTGGGCGACCTGGCGACGCTCGTCGCCCTGCCGGTGGGCGCGTTCCCGGCGAGCGGCACGCTGCAAGTGTCGTTCACGGTGCCGACGTTCCCGGCGGGGTTCGACGCGCTAGGATTGTTTGCGCAGATCGTCGGTGCGGACACGCTGGGCCGGGTCACCGGCGGCAGCGGCCAACACGTGACCGGGTTGTCGGCGGTCTTCTGACGCGGTCAGCGGCCCACCCGATCGGCGATCACCAGATCGCCGAGGTCCAGGTGGGACGCACAGGCCCATGACTCTGTCAGGTCTGTCGCGTCGCTGCCGCCACCGCTGAAGCGTCGGATCTGCACCGACTGGACCGGCCGGCCGATCCACCGCCCATCCAAGACGACCTGCGCGCGCCCCCGCGCGTCGCTCTCAAAGGTGACGGACTGCTCTTCGCGATCGGGGGCCATCGACCGCAGCCGCAAGACGAACTTCTCGTCGGCGATTGGCGCGCGGTGGGGATCGACGACCCGCCACGACAAGACCGCCAGCGACCGATCGAGCGACAGCACCACGGTCTTGCTAGCGCCGGACGCTGCGGGCCCGAGGACCTGCCACTCGTGCCCGCGGGGAAAGTGCGGGCCGAGCGTACCGGGCACCGTCCCACTCACGCCCTGCCACGCCACAACCCGACCGACGAGACCAGGCCAAGCGGGAATCGGGACATCGAGGGTCACCGAGCCGGCAGACCCCGCCGTGCCCTGCACCAAGCGGTTGGGGGCGACCCGCAAAGTTGCCAAAACCTCGGCACGCGCCGCGCCCCCCTCCCGACGGAGTGCCCCGCCGCCCGCCGATGGCCACCGGCTTGCCTCGCCGCGACGCGCGCGCGACACTCCCGCCGCATGCGCGTGCTTCTCACCGGCTCGTCGGGTTGGCTCGGCCGGCACGTCGCCCCACTGCTGCGTGAGCGGGGCGACGCGGTTGTCGGCCTCGACGTGAGCCCCGGGCCCGACACCACCGTGGTCGGCTCGATCGCGCACCGCGACGTCGTCCGCAGCACCATCACCGATCACGGGATCGACGCGGTCATCCACGCCGCCGCGCTGCACAAGCCCGACATCGCGCACCACCCGGCGTCGCGCTTCGTCGACGTCAACGTCGCGGGCACGCTTCACCTGCTCGAAGCCGCCGCGGACGCCGGGCACGACCGGTTCGTCTTCACGTCGACGACGTCGCTGATGATCTCTGCGGCGATCCGCGCCGAAGCCGACCCCACCACCGCAGTCTGGCTCGACCGCGACTTCGGGCCACTGCAGCCGCGCAACATCTACGGCGTCACCAAGCTCGCCGCCGAGAATCTCTGCCGCCTCATGCACGAAGAGCGCGCGCTAGCTTGCGCGGTGCTGCGCACCGGGCGGTTCTTTCCCGAAGAGGACGACCAGGCGCACCGGCAGGCGACGATCGGCGTGAACACCAAAGCAAACGAGCTGCTCTACCGCCGCCTCACCGTCGACGACGCCGCGCGCGCGCACCTCGCGGCGCTTGATCGCGCCCCCGACGTCGGCTTTGGCGTCTACGTCCTGGCCGCGCCGACACCGTTTCAACGCGCCGACGCGGCCGCGCTCCGACGCGACGCGGCGGCGGTGATCCGCGCGCGCTTTCCCGACGTCGACGCGCTCTACGCCGCACGCGGCTGGACACTCCCCAAGACGATCGGCCGGGTGTACGACGCCCGCCATGCCGAGACCGAGCTCGGCTTTCGGTGCCGCACCGACTTCGCCGAGCTGCTCGCGGCGCTGCGCGCCAATGCCCCGCTACCGTTCGCGCACGACCCCGACTGGATCACCGGAACGGCGCCCGGCCTCTTCGCCTGAGCGCGCCGCTCGCAGCTCGCCTGCGCGCTTGCCGTATTTGTCGACCAACCCGTCGACGCCGCGCAACAGGAAAGCCCGCAGAGCCTTGGCATTCGCCGCCGCACTCTCCTCGGTGATCAGGGAGGAGAGGTTGCGCATCAGCGCGGCGTTGTCCAAGTCCGCCGGGCCCCGGAGGAAGTGCCGCAGCGCCGCCGGCAAATCGGCGTTGGCGAGCGCCTCGGCAAAGCGCGCCATCCGCCTGATGCGCGCGCCGGGCGCGCCGAGCTGGCGCGCCTGGCGGTAGTGCGGCAGCGCCCGCGACGCGGCAGAGCGCGCCGCCTCGGTGTCGCCGTTCGCGTCGAGGGCAATCGCACGCTTCACCTCGAGGCTTCCCTTCTGGTACTCGCGCTGCCAGGCCCACGTCGCCCCGGACTCCGGCGCGATTTGATCCAGCAGCGCGAGGGCCGCGTCAAAGTCGCCGAGCTCGGCCCGCACCAACGCCACGGCACAGATCGTGTTCGGCGCTTGCGGCCACACCTCGAGAGCCCGGCCAAGGTGCTCGTTGGCGGCCTCGAGATCGCCGAGCTTGTAGTAGGCCCAGCCCAAGTTCTGCAGTGGTCCGTGGCGGTTGGGGCGCAGGGCCAACGCCTCCTGCAGTGGCGCCAACGCGTCGGCAAAGCGGCCGAGACGCAGACAGGCGGCCGCCTGCGCGTGGAGCGTTCGCGCCGTCTTGCCATGGATGCCCTCCAAGCGCAGGGCCTCGTCGTACACCTCCTGCGCCAGGCGCAGCTGCTCGTCGCCGCTGGCGTTGCCGGCTCGCCCCAGGAGCGCGAGCAGCCGCAGGTCGCGGGCCGGGAGCAGGACGTCCATGGCCTCGCGCAGCCATTGCTCGGCCTGCTCGATCGCCGCCGGTTCGCGGCCGCGCAGTGCGTGGAATGCGGCGACGAACTTCTCCTCCGGCGTCACCGGTTCCGGCAAGCCGCCGAGCTGCACCGCCTGTACCCCGCGACGGCTGTCGTCGGCGCCGCGGTAGCGCTCCGCCACCATGCGGAGGTAGCTGCCGGGCTCGGCCTGCGCGGCCAAACGATCGAAGTCGGCGGCCGCGGCCGCGTGTTCGCCGTGGTCGAGCCGCAGCGCCGCGCGCAACAGCAACGTCGGTAGATGATCGGGGTCGATCGCCAGGATGCGATCGAGGAGCTGCAGCGCCTCACGGTGACGCCCCAACGGCATGATGAGCCGTTCCTCCGGCCGCCCTTCGATCGACAGCTGAGCCGGCAGCAACGCCATGAGACGCGCCTTCTCGTCTTGCTGTTCGGACTGGCGCCACAGCGCGCCGCCCGTGACCAACGCCGCGGCGAGCAACACCACCACCGCGCCGAGGACAGCGACCGGCGCTCGCCGCACGCGACGCCACAGCCGCCGTACCGGGGACACCGGTCGCACGCTCACTGGCCGGTGCTCCAAGAACGCCGCGAGATCGGCCTCCAGGGCCGCCATGTCGCGGTATCGACGCACCGGATCGCGCTCCATCCCGCGCTCGACGATGGCCACCAAATCACGCGGCAGCTCCGGCCGCAGCCGCCGTAGCGGCGTCGGGTCCTCGCTCTGCAGGCGCAGCAGCACCCGCGCCGGCTCGTCCTCAAACGGCGGCTTGCCGCTCGACAAGTGATAGAGCGTCGCGCACAGGGAGTAGACGTCCTGAGCTGGGCCGGGGCGAACGTTGCCCGCGGCCTGCTCGGGCGGCATGTACCACGGAGTGCCCAGCGTCGTGCCGCTAGCGGTAAGCGCGCCGTCGGCATCGACGCACGCGGCGATCCCGAAGTCCAGCAGGACCGGCTGGGCATCGCGGGTCACGAACACGTTGGACGGCTTGACGTCGCGATGGAAGATCCCGCGCGCATGCGCCGCGCCGAGCGCGTTAGCCATCTCGCGGCCCCAGTGGGCGACGAGCCGTAGGAACGTCGCCTCCGGCGGCGCGCCGTTGCCGAGCAACGGTCGCAACCAGTCGAGCGAGGCGAAGGCCGCCGGGCCCCGACTCTCGGCCTCGGCCAAAACCGCCGCCAACGAGGCCCCCTCGAGCAGGCGCATGACCAAGAACGGCACGCCCCGGTCACTGGTACCGCTGTCGTAGACCGCGACGACGCGCGGATGATCGAGAGCCGCGAGCAGCTCGGCTTCCCGGGAGAACCTCTCTTCGATCGAGCCACGGGCGAACAGGCCCGCCTGCAGGACCTTGACCGCGACCTCGCGGCGCAGCGCCTCGTCGCGCGCGCGATAGACCGCGCCCATCGCGCCAGCGCCGAGGCGCACCAGCAGCCGATAGCGGCCGCCAAGGCACACGCCCTCCATTGGATCACGCGTCCGCGCCTCCCGCTGCAGGCCAGGGATCGACGCCGAGATCGCCAACGCCTCGCGGAGCGGCTCGGCCAGATGCGGGTGGGCCCGGCAAAGCTCCTCGACCGCCACGGTCTGGCCAGTCTCGGCGCGCTCCATCGCCTCGAGCAGGTAGCGCTCCAGGATGGGATCACTCTCGGGATCGCCCGAGTGGCGCAGAGTCTGGTCGTTCATGGTCCAGGGGCCTGGGGCCCGCCAGGATAGGCGCATTCCCGGAGGTCCGCCGGAGGGGCAATTCGCAGATTCTTCACCGGCAGCCATCGCGGCCCCGGTCCCGCCGCCCCGACTGGGGTTTCGCGGTTCGTTTTCGCCGATGAGGATGCCGGGTGATCGCGTACTTGTCAGCGAACTAGTGGCGCCCACTCGCGCCGCGGAGGCCATGCCTTGATCCGCTCAACGTCGCATCTGCTGTTGCTCTCCATCCTCGCCACGGGCACCGCCGGCCGGGCCCAGGACGCCCCGGCGCCCGCCTTGCCCGACGCCGCCGAGATCCTCGACCAGTGGCAAGCCTTGGAGCGCGAGCGCGCCGAGATCCCACCGCCCAAGAGCTTCACCGCCTCGGGAAGCTGCGAGTTCGTGCTCCAGCTCGGCAACCAGCCGGCCGAGCCCGTCGTCGGCAGCTGGCACCGCGCGCAAAAGGGTGAGCGCTACGTGATGCACAGTGAGTTCCCCCACTTTGGCGCCCGCGCCGAGGGCTTCGACGGCAAGGTGGCCTGGGAGCTCGACCCGGCCGCGGGCGTGGTCATCAAGGAGGGCGACGCCCGCGCGCAGGCATTGCGGATCAACCACCTGCCGCTCGCCCGTGACTGGCGCGATCACTACCGCGCCGCCGAGACCTTGGAGACGACCGAGGTCAACGACCAGCCCTGCTGGAAGCTGCGCCTCACGCCCAACGAAGGCGACGACGAGCTCTGGTTCCTCTCCCAGGAGACGCCGCGTTTGGCTGGCGTCGACCTGCGCATGGCCGTGGGCATGGGCGTCGAGGACGTCTCGGTGCGCATGGCCAAATACACGTTGTCGCACGGCATCGACATCGAGACCGAGATGAGCGTGGAGTTCGGCGTCGTGTCGATCACGTTCTTCACCGACAAGTTCGAGCTGAACGCGGACGTCGACGACGCCGAGCTCGATCTGCCCGAGCAGGTCGCCGAAGCCGTGGCGGAGGCTGCCAAGGCGGCGAAGAGCGACGATCCGGACATCACGATCTCGACCCTCGAAGAACGGGACGTCGTCTTCATCCGCGCCAAGGTGAAACAGGCCGAGATCGGCAGCCTGCTGTCCATCGCCTTGCCGGAGGTCATCGGCTACCTCCGCAGCGAGGGCGTGCAGCCGGCCGGCCCGCCCTACACGCGCTTCCACAACATGACGGGCGACGTGTTTGACATGGAAGCGGGCTTTCCGGTCGCCAAGGAGCTGCCGGGCAAGGACCGGATCCTGCCGGGGACGCTGCCAGCGGGGAAGGCGGCGTCGATCTTCCACTACGGGCACTACGAGACCATCCACGAGGCGCACGTGAAGCTGCAGGCCTGGTGCGACGCCAACGGGATGGAGACCAGCGGCGCACCGTGGGAGATGTATTGGACCGATCCGGCCATGGAAGCCGACCCGGCCAAGTGGCGCTCGCAGGTGCTGTGGCCCATCAAGTGAGCGGCCGCGCGAAGCGCCGTTCACCCGCGCCGGCGCCCGACCGCGCGAGTGCGAAGTCCGGCGTGATCCCAAACCGCGCGGCGTAATCCGCGGCCACCGCGCGCTGCGTCGCAGCGACGGCGTCGGGCCGCACGAGCGCGATCGCGCAGCCGCCGAACCCGGCGCCGACGAAGCGCGCGCCGAAGACGCCAGGCACCGCGCGCGCCGCCACGGTGATCGCGTCGAGCTCGGCGCAGGAGACCTGGTGGTCGTCGCGGCCCGACGCGTGGCTCGCGTCGAGCAACGCGCCGAGCGCGGCCAGGTCGCGGCGCCGCAGCGCGGTCACGGCGGCCCCCACGCGCGCGGTCTCGGTGATCACGTGCCGGGCGCGGCGTCGCTGCAGGTCCGGCAGGCTAGGCTGCGCCTGGACGAGGTCCTCGAGCGAGCACCGGGCCAACGCGCCGCGCGCGCCCACGCGTTGCTCGATGGTTTGGAGCGCCGCCGCGCACTGGCGCACACGCGCGGCGTAGCCCGCGTCGCTGCCGGCGAGCTGCCGGCGGGTCTTCGTGTCCATGACGAGCACGGAGAGGTCGTCGGGCAGCGTCACGTGCTCCCACGCGCCGACGAGCCCGCCGTGCAACCACAGCGCCTGGCCGGCGCGGCCAAGCGCCGAGGCGTACTGATCCATGATCCCGCACGGCACGCCGACGTGCTCGACCTCGGCGCGGTGCGCGATCCGAGCGAGCTCCGACGCGGGCAACCGCGTCGCGTGCAGGGCGTCGAGCGCGACGGCAACGGCGACCGACAGCGCCGCCGACGAGGACAGCCCAGCGCCGATCGGCACGTCGCCACCGGCGGCCACCTCGAGCCCGCCGCGACAACCGGTGGCGTCGGCAAAGACCTCCAGCACCGCCCGCGGGTAGCGCTCCCAGCCCTCAGGAGCATCGAGAGCCCGCAGGCGCACGGCGCCGTCGTCGCGCAAGCGCGCCGCGACGTAGACCCCGCGGTCGATCGGCATCGGCAGCGCCGGCCCGCCGCAGTAGTCGACGTGCTCGCCGATCAGGTTGACGCGACCGGGGGCGTAGAACAGGCGCGGGGTCGAGCCCGCGGTGGCGTCCAGCGCCGCCACCACGGCGGCGCCGAGTTCGCGGTTGGCGCAGGCGAGCATCGAGGCGGGGCGCTCCAACAGCGCCGACCGTAGAGATCTTCACGCGCTTGGGAAAGCGGCCGGTGCGTCTGGACGGGCACCCAACTCGTGGCTCGCCCCACTGCGGGCCGCCCGACTCGAATTCCGCGTAACACTCGCGAGGCGCCGGCCTCTTTGGCCCTCGGAACGACGATATGGCTGACGCACCCCAAGGAGGTTCACGGCGGCCACCCCTCTGGTCGGTGCGGGCGGGTCGAGTTGCGCCCTGGGTCCGGGCGCTCCACAATCTCGGGATCGACGCATCGCCCGACCCCGGGACCACCGACGACGGTCCGCCCCGCGAACTGCTGCAACGCGCTCGCCTCGGCGATCGGGCGGCGCTGGCAGACCTGCTGCGTGAAGTGCGGCCGCGGTTGCACCTAGCGGCCCGCGCCGGTCTGGGCGAGCGGATGCGCGGTCGGCTGCACGCCTCCGATATCGTGCAATCGACCTACGTGCGCGTGCTCAGCCACGTCACCGAGTTCCACGGCTCGACGCGGCAGGAGTTTGCGGCCTGGGTGTTTCGCATCCTCGAGCGCACGATCAAAGAACGCCTGCGCTTCTTCGAGGCGGCACGCCGCGCCCGCGCCAGGGAGTCCTCGTCGACCACGGAACACCTGCTGGCCCCGAGCACGAGCCCGAGCTCCGATGCGGCGTTTGCGGATGAGCTGGTGCTGCTCGCGCGGGCGATGGATCAGCTGCCCAAGGACTACGCCCGGATTCTGACGCTGCACATGGACCCGCACCAAACGCACAGCAAGACGGCCCGGACGCTACAGCGCTCGGAGGGCGCATGTCGCGTGATGCTAGCCCGAGCCAGAGCGGCGCTGTTGGTCGAGCTGAAGCTGCTGGGAAGCAGCCTCGATGCAGACTGACGGCGACTCCGGCGGCCGCGACCCGCAGGTCGAGGAAGTCCTCGCGGCTTGGTTTCTCGCGGTCGATGAGGGACGGCGCCCCGATCTCGCCGAGTTGTGCGGCGAGGACGCCGACCTGGCCGCTCGCGTGCGGGCTCTTCTCGACGATCCGCCCCACCTGGTGCGCGCCGTCCTCGGCCCAACCCTTCGCCCCGCCTCTTCCGACGACATCGATCAACAGACGCGCATCGGCGAGTTTCGGGTGCTCGAACCGCTGGGCCGGGGCGGCATGGGAGCGGTGTTCCTCGCCGAGCAGGAGTCGCTGCGGCGCAAGGTCGCGCTCAAGATCCTCGAGGTGGACCGCCATGGCGACGACCGCACGCTGTTGCGGTTTCGTCGCGAGGCCGAGCTCGCGGCCATGCTGCGCCACCCGAACATCGTGCCCATCTACGGGGTCGGCGAAGCCGAGGGTTGCGCCTTCATCGCGATGAAGTGGTTGACCGGGCCCGGCCTCGACCAGCTCGGAACGCGGTTGACGCCGGTCCAAGTCGCGCGCATCGGCGCGAAAATCGCCCGGGCGCTGGATCACGCGCACGTCTGCGGCATCGTGCACCGCGATCTCAAACCGTCCAACATCCTGCTGGACGACGGTGAGCCGGTCCTCGTCGACTTCGGCCTGGCTCGGGCCACAACCGACACCACCGTGACCCGGCCCGGCGCCGTCCCCGGCACGTTGCCCTACCTCGCCCCGGAGCTACTTAGCGCGGGGCCGGCGCAGCTCGACCCGGCGATGGACGTCTACGGTCTCGGCGCGACCCTGTATGAGCTCGTGTGCGGCCGGCCTCCGGTCGCCACGACGCAGCCGGAGCGGGCGGCGGCGCAGATCATGTTTCGGCCGCCGCCGCCGCTCGGCCTCGGGCGCGACGACCGGGACCTCGAGACCATCGTGCTGAAGGCCCTCGAGAAAAGCCCCCGGGACCGGTTTCGCAGCGCCGCCGCCATGGCTGACGAGCTCGAGCGGTTTGCCGCTGGGCAGCCGATCGGCATCAAGCCGCTCGGCCCTTGGGCGCGTCTGGCCCGGCTGTGCCGGCGACGGCCACGCCGGGCGGCGTTGGCCGGCGCCGTCCTCCTCGTCTCGGTGGGCTCGCTGTGGTTGGCGATCGACAGCGGGCGTCGCGAACGGCTCGTCTACCGCCAAGCCGTCGGCGGAGTTCGTTCGCTGCTGGATGCGCGCCGCTTTGCGGAGGCGCTCGCCGCGGCGGAGGCGCTGCGTGTCGTGCACGTCGGGGACACTCAGATCGACGAGCTGCATCGGCGCGCCGAGGCCGCCGTGGCGCGCGGGAACTTGCTCGACGGGCTGACGCCGTCCCCCCGCGGTCTCGACCCCAATCACCTGCGCCAGCTGGTGACCGCGCTGCGCGATCACGACGCCGGCGTGCCGCCGTGGCCGCTTGAGGCGGCGGCGATCGGCCTGGCGCACTGGCTGCTTGGCGAAGACGACCTGGCGCGCGCACAGCTTGCCAGCGAGCCGGCCGGTGGTCCGGCGCCACGGGCCGCGGCGGCACTGCGCAACCTGGTCGAGGCTGGCGATGACGATGCTTGGCCGTTGCCGCCCGGACCAAACCTGGGGCCCGATGACGTCGCGCTGTCGGCGACGGTGGTGGGGTTGGCCGGCCGGCCACTGTCAGAGCAAGACGCCGAGATCGCCGTCGCCCTGAAAGCGAGTGAGTGGTCGCGGCGCGTCCGCCTGGTCCGCGCCGTGCTGCTGCAGCAACGCGGGCTGAGCCGCGCCGCCATCGACGATCTCATGCTGCTGCGACAGGAGCGTCCCGACTGGCGCCCCGTGCGGCGCCACCTGGCGCGGGCCTATCTGGCGATCGGCGACTTGGACGCGGCCGCGACGGAACTCGCCGGCATTCCTCCAGCGGAGCGCCTGTCGACCGAGGCAGCGCTCGACATCGAGCTGGCCCTCAAACGCCGTGACTTCGACACGGCTGATGCCAAGATCGAGCGAGCTCTGCGGGAGCTCGAACGGGGCCGATGGCCCGCCGCTCCCGCGGTGCAGCGCGCGGCCGCGCAGCGCCTGGCGGACGCAGGGGCGACCGACGCGGCGCTGGAGCAGTTTGACCGCGTTGCCCGCGAGGCGCCGTCGCGGTTCGATCGCGAGCTCGCGCTCGCCGACGCCTACCGCCTGCGCGCGGAGCGAGCTGCGACGCAGGTCGTCGACGCCCAGCGCCGAGCCGGGCGTGACGCCGCACGCTGGGAGGACACCATCCGCGTCCTCCGCCCCGTGTGCAAACGCGGCGAGGCCCTGCTCCAGCGGCTGGTGATGCCGCGTGCCCGCGGCTGGGTCGCGTGGAAGTTGGGAATGCTGCGTTTCGACCTGCGGCAGGTGGCCGAATGGCGAGAGCACCTCGACGAGGCCGTCGAGCGGCTCCCCAATCACTGGGGCGTGCGCCGCGACGACGTCTCGAGTTTGCTCCTCTACGCGGATCGATTCCGCGCTCTGGCCTGGCCCGCCGGGCCGCCCGATGGCATGCAGGCCTATCTGGAGAAGCGAGCGGCCAGCGCCGCGCGCGCCCTGATGGATCTCATGCAGTCGGCCGCCGCGATCACACCGGCCGACGACATCGCCGCCACCATGACCGTGGTGGCGGAGGCGGCGCGGCGCACGCAGGATTGGGAACTAGAGCAACAGGCGCTCAGACTTTGGCTCGGGGCGTTGCACCGCGACGCGCCCGAGGCCGATCACCTGCGTGCGTCCCTGCGTCGACTGACGTCCCGGCGGCGCGCGGTGCTGCGCCCACCTCGCTGAGCCTCACTGGACCACGAAGAACGGCCGGTGCGGCGGCGGGAGGGAGGCGAAGAGCTGCCCGCCGATCTGGTAGCGCTGCAGCGTGAACCTGGTACCCGCGGCGACGCCGCACGGCACGTTGACGTAGGCCCCCATGATGCCGGCGCGCGGGAAGACCGGCAGGACCGCCATGCTCATCGGCCCCGGCGAGACCCTGAAGACCGCGTAGGTGTCCGCGAAGTTGTGGATCATCTTGAAGTTGAACTGATCGCCACAGGTGAGGAACGCCTGGTGCACGTTCGGCGCCCCCGCGACGTCGTACCAGTGCTTGTTGCTCCACCCAGCACCGTGGCTGCCGGAGTAGGTGAGACCGGTCGGCGTCGACGTGCCAACCGCGGCCCAATCGCCGACCAATCCGCTCGCCTCGGGGTAGGGCTCGGTCGGCGGGTAATAGCCGGTCGCGGTGGCGTCGGCCCAGATCATGAGCATCTGGATCTCAAGGTGCATAAGGCCCGCGGCCTTGAACGGGAACTCATCCCAGTGCACGAGCTCTCCCGCGTCGAGATCGCCATTCGTCTGGTCGTGCATGCATCGCTCGACCCACCCCCACGTCGTGATGATGTTCTCGGAGATCTGATCGTTGCGAACCGAGTTCCAGTAGGTCTGAGTTGCCGACGACCACCGCGGATGGTGTAGCAACCACTCGCGGCTCGTGACTTGACCGCCTACGGGGAGGACGGGGATCCATGCATCTTTGACTCGCTCGGAATCGACCACGGCCGGAGTGCCAGTCAAGTCGACGCCTGCGTCGACGATCATCTCCTCGAGCGCGCTCTGCGGCAGGACGCAGGGCGGCATCTTCTCCTCCGGGTCCCAGAACCCACCGCTCATTTGATGCAGGTCGACCCCGGCCTGCTTTTGCAACCGCGCGTCCTGGAAGTGGTCCAACTCGTTCGGCAGATAGCCGGGGGTGAACCACGGTTCATCGAAGTGCAGAGTGGCCACCAGGCGCACGTAGCACCCTTCGTGCGTGTCGTCGGCCAACGCGCGGAACACGGCGTACTCGTCGTGCTCGTTCAGGCTCGCCACACCGTCTTTCCAATCGGCGCCCCGGCTGCGGCGCCACTGCAGCTCGAGTGGCTCCAAGGATTGCCACGAGGACGCAGCCCCGCCGCTGGCGCTCACCTGCGTCAACTGGGGTTCGGCGCCGCGGAACGGGGAAGTGCCGAGTACGGCGACGCCGGGGACAGCGAGAACGGAGAGAAGTACGCAGCGCGATTCGTGTCGCATGAACCACTTCCTGAGCAGTAAGGCAGGCCTCGCGGCCGAGCACCACGACAGATGCACGTAGACCCGCGATGCTACAGTGAATTCCACGGCCATCGGCCCCAAGGCCGATCGCGTAACGGCCGCTGCCCCCGCGTCTCCCTTGGGGTGAGGCGAGCCTGCCACTGGTCGAAAAAGTTCGACCCGGGCTCGCCATTCGACCTCCACTACACAAGGGAGACTCAACATGGCATTCGCCAAGTTCACCGCCGCAGTTCTTCTTCTCACCGGCCTCGCCGCCGCTCAGCCCAACCCGATCGGTCGCGAACTCACCGCCACCGCCGGCGGCGCGACGGTCGGCACGCCGTGCCAGACGGTGACGACCTGCACGGTCAGCAGCCTCAACGTCGCCATGGGTTCGACGGTGCGCTTCACCATCCGCGGCGGCATCGGCCAGGCGTGGGTTCTGTCGGCGTCGCCGCCGCCGCTGTTCTGCTCACCCGGCATGGCGATCCTCGGCCAGAACTTGCTGGCTTCCCCCACGGTCGTCGCCGCCGGCATCATGCTCGCGAGCCCCGGCCCGTGCCCCGGCATTGGGACCGTCAGCTTCCCCGTCGGGTCGCCGGTGGGCACCGTCGCGTTGCTCCAGGCGCTCGTCGGGACGACCAGCGGCGCGATCGCCTACACCGACCGCGTCCAGATCACCGTGATCTGAGGGCCGGTCGCCCGACGCGGCGACCGTTAGCAGCAAGGGACCTGCACGTCCCCAATCCCGCGACCGGCGAGCTCGCGGGCGGGCGTGGCGGGCGCACGCCGCGCCCGCGCGGATCGAGGGGGAGGCCACGGTGCACGGAGGCGTGACAGGTGCCACAGAGGCGACTCCTAGTGGTGTGATTCAGGCAGATGGGGCCTTATCCGCGAGACATCGGCGCCGGTCGCAAGGCGGGTCGCCGCAGGCATATTGCTGGATACGGCGAGGACGACCCAACGCTGCGAGCGGCGCTGAGGGCCGTGGATAAGGCC
>JBCCGH010000064.1:0-47904 GCA_039029375.1 Planctomycetota bacterium | reverse complement strand
GGCGTTGATCCTTATTCCCACAGGAAACGAAGGGCCGACCGCGCGCCGGATTGCGTCGATAATCTGCAAGACAATATTCGACCGGCCTTCGACGGGGCGGCAGGGCCGCTGCCGCGGCCTCGCGGCGCGCCAGCGCCTGCCGCAGCGCCGAGGCGTTTCGCGCCGCAGCCTCATCGTTGACCCGCGCGGCGCACCTGGAGAGACTCCTCGGCTGCGGTTTCGGTCTTCCCACTCACCCAGCAGCAACGGAGGGGTCCTTTGCTTTCACGTCTCGGCCTGGTCACGCTCGGCATGCTTCTCGTCGTTCCCGCGGGGTGCATCAGCCCGGAAGCGCATCGGCAACTCCAAACCGCCAATGACGCGCTGCAGCGCAACATTGCCGACCTGGAGCGGTACCACAAGGAGCTCGAGGCCCGCAACGGGATGCTGGAGGAGGAAGTCGAGAAGCTCGGCCGCAACGCCGTGGAGGCCGACTACCTCCGCCAGCGCAAGGCTGAGCTCGACCGACTGATCAAGCAGTTCGAGACCGGCGGCACCCATGCGGTGCCCGGGGTCAAGGTCATCTCCACGGCCGAGGGCGTGGGCTTCCAGGTGCAGGGCGAGGTACTCTTCGACTCGGGCCGCGCCCAAGTGACCAAGTCCGGTCAGGACGTGCTGCGGCAGCTGCTCCCCACCCTGCGCGATCACCAGGCGCAGTTCCGGATCGACGGCCACGCGGACCCGGACCCGATCCGCCACAGCGAGTGGAAAACGAACCTGCGTCTGTCGGCGGAACGGGCCATGGCTGTGTTCCACTTCCTCGAGGAGAACGGCATCTCGCCGACCAGGATGCACATCGGCGCCTTCGGCGAGCACCGCCCTTCGGCCATCGGTACCGACGAAACCTCGAAACGGCAGAATCGCCGGGTCGAGATCATGATGCTGCGGCAGTGAGGCGCGCCCGAGCAGGGGCCGTGATCCTGCTCGCGGTGGGCATCACCGGCTGCGCCGGTGAGCCCAAGCTGCCCGCCCGCGCCAGTCGCTGGGGCATTCTCGGCGACCTGGTGGCCTACCAGCGCGAGATCGAGCGCGGTGGGCCGTTCTTCCTCGATCGCTTCGAGACCACCTGGGCCGACTGGCGCATCTATGCCGTTGCCGCCGCAGCCGAGGGCCGGGTGGTGGAGCCGGCGACGCCGCTCCGGCAGGACGATAGCCTGCCGGTGGTCGGTGTCTCCCTCGCCGAGGCGCGCCGCTTCGCGCAGTGGCGATTCTGTCGGCTGCCGCGCGCCGATGAATGGCAATACGCCGCGACCGGACGGGGCGTCTACCGCTACCCGTGGGGCGAGGTGTTTCGCGGCGAGTGGGTCAACTCGTGGGAGCTCGGGGTCGGTCAGCCCACCCCCGTCGGCACCTTTGAGTCGGGTCGCGACGAGGGCGGGGCCTACGACCTTCTTGGCAACGTCGCCGAGTGGACCGAGTCGCTCGATCCCGGCTGGCGTGGGGACGGTTTTCGCGCGGTGCACCCGATCGCCTGGCGGGCGGCCCTGGCCGTACCGGGACTGCGCGGCTGGCTGCGCAGTGGCTTGCCCGCGCCGATGAGCATGGTGAGCGGCGCGCTGCAGCCGAAGCCCGCCCGCCTGGTGGTGGGGGGGCACTTCCGGGCCCGTCTCGCCAGCCCCACGGCGCCCGGCGACCGGCGGTTGAGCAGCCGCAGCGGCGGCGGGTCACGGTGGGCGCGCGGCACCGGCGAACGCGGCGACACCGTCGGCTTGCGGCTGGCGACCGATCCCCGGTCGGTGTTGCGGGCGCTGCTGCGCGAGCCCACCCGGCCAACGGCCGGGGACGCGCGCGCGGTGCGGGCCTTTCTCGCCCGCCACCAGAGGATGCTGCGGCCGGCGCTGCCGACGACGCTCCACCAGATCGGGGATGCAGCGACCGGCCCGCTGGCGCACGTCGTCACCGAGGCGCTGGCGCCGTGACCGAGGGGGCGAGCGGCGAACGGGCGCCGTTCGCGCGCTACCGCGAGCGCCTCGCGGCCCTGGGATTCCGGCCGCGGCGGCGGCTCGGGCAGAACTTCCTGTTGGACCCGTCGCTGCACCGTGTGATGGTGGAGACCGCGGGCGTACAGCCCGCCGACCTAGTGCTCGAGGTGGGGGCCGGCTGCGGCTTTCTGACGCGCGAGCTAGCGGCGACCGGGGCGCGGGTCGTCGCCGTGGAGATCGATCCGCGGCTCCACGCGATCGTCGCCGAGGACCTGCCGTCGTATCGCGACGGCGGGGCCGGCGTGCGCTTGGTGCACGCCGACGCCCTTGGGGACGGCGGTTTTAGCGCCGCGGTCCGCGCTGCCGTGGCCGCAGAGCTCGGTCCCGACCAGCGGCTGCTGCTGGTCGCCAACCTCCCCTACGCCGCCTCGGGCCCGCTCCTGGCCAGCCTGCGCAGCCTGCAACAGCCGCCGGCCACGGCCGCGGTGCTCGTCCAGCTCGAGACCGCCGAGCGGCTCCGAGCGGCGGTGGGCACCGCGGCCTACGGCAGCCTGTCGATCACGGTGCGGGCGAGCTACGCGGTCGAGCTGGTGCGCCGGGTGGGGCGCGAGGTGTTCCGGCCCCGTCCCCTCGTCGACTCCGCCGTGGTCCGGCTCGTGCTTCGGCCCGATGCACCCAGCGCCGGCACACTAGGACCGCAATTCGGCAATTTCTCCCGACAACTCTTCGGCGCGCGCCGCAAACGCTTGCCCAACGCGCTGCGGCGAGCCGCGGCCGCGGTCGGTGTCCAAGGCGATGCACTCGGCGCCCATCAGGCTTGGGCCGACCGTCGTCCGCAAGACCTTTCCCCCGATGAGGTGGTGCAGCTGTGGCAACACGTGTCGACTCTCGCTTGACCAAGCCATTCTGTGAATTAGACTTGCCTGGTTCACCGGTTCGCTTCGGTAGAGAACACGCATCATTCGGCCGGGCAGCTGTCCACGACAGCCACCGCGATCCACCGGATGATCTCCCG
Organism: Planctomycetota bacterium; assembly: GCA_039029375.1. GTDB lineage: Bacteria > Planctomycetota > UBA1135 > UBA1135 > UBA2386 > JBCCGH01. The sequence goes on along the minus strand of JBCCGH010000064.1, from coordinate 44,928 downwards.
TCGACGGGTTCATTCCTCTATCCGACCGGGTGACCGACGCTCCCCACGTCCGTCTCTCCCCACGCATGCCGTGCGTCCCCCGCGCGGCTCGCCCATGGATCGCTACGAGGAAGTCAAGCTCAGGGTCAAAGAAGCCAACGATCTCGTCACCGTGATCGAGAGCTATCTCCCGCTCAAACGTGCCGGGAGGAATCTGCTGGCGCTGTGCCCGTTTCATCAGGAGAAGACGCCGTCGTTCACGGTGTTCCCCGATCGCCAGTACTTCCAGTGCTACGGCTGCGGCAAAGGTGGCGACGTGTACGCGTTCGTCATGGAGCGGGAGGGAGTGGAGTTCAAAGAGGCAGTGGAGCTGCTCGCCCAGCGGGTCGGAGTCTCGACCGAAGGTGCATTCGGCCGCGGCCGATCGAACGAGGGCCCACGCGTCGACGCCGCGGGCGTGCTCGACCGGGTCGCCAGCTGGTTCCAGCAAGTCCTCCAATCGGCCGCCGGGGCGCCGGTCCGCGACTACCTTGAATCACGCGGGCTCGCCGGCGGCATCGACACCTTTCGCCTCGGCGCGCACCCGCGCGAGCGGGGCGCCTTGGCCGAGCTGGCCCGCCGCCAAAAGCTGCCCACCTCGGTACTCGAGCAGGCCGGCCTGCTGCGCGGCGGCCGCGAGCCCTTCTCCGGCCGGCTGATGTTCCCGATCGAGGATGCGCGAGGCCGCATCGTGGGCTTTGGCGGGCGCGCCATGGATGACGCGCCGGCAAAGTACCTCAACTCACCCGAGTCCCCCTGGTTCCTCAAGCGCAAGACGCTCTACGGGCTGCGCCAAGTCAAGGATGCCGGCGAGCGCCGGGTCATTGTGGTCGAGGGCTACACCGACGTGATCGCCTGTCACGTCGCCGGCGTACGCGGCGCGGTCGCGACCCTCGGCACCGCCCTGACGCCGGACCACGGCCAAACGCTCGGGCGCTACGCCAACGACGGCGTCGTGCTGTTGTTTGACGGCGATCGCGCTGGCAAGGCCGCGGCCGAGAAGGCCTACGCCGAGCTGGTCCGCACCGAGCTGCACCTCCGCGCCGCACTCGTGCCCGACGGCGGCGATCCGGCCGACCTCCTGGCACCCCGACCGGGGGCCTCGGAAGCCGATCAGGAGGCGCGCCGGCAACAGTTCGACGCGCTCGTCGACGGTGCCGAAGACGCTCTGGGCCTGTGGTTTCGTCTGAAGCGCGGGCGGATGGATTTGAGCGCCGACGCCAACGTGGCGGCCGTGGTGCAGGAATGCGGCCGAGTCCTGGAGGGCGTCGAGGATCCCGCGCGCCGCGCGATCCTGCTCTCCCGCATGGCGCGCAGTCTCGGCCTAGACGACGGCACGATGCGGGCGAGCCTGGCGCGCCGCCGGCCGGCGCGGCGCGCCGACGCTGACGCCCCGCCCCCCGAGGCATCGGCCCCGCCGCCGCGGGAGGCATCGCCCCTGGACAACGCCGACATGGAGCTGCTCGCCTGCGTGCTGGCCGCGCCCGAGCTCGCCGAGCTCGCGGCCGCAGAAGCAGCGATCCGCGAGGAGCTGCGGGGTGCACTCGAGGCGGTCGTGGCCGCGGTCGGGCGTGGCGAAAGCGACCCCGCCGGCATCCTGAGCGGCTTGTTCACCCGCTGCGAAGGCGACGCCGCCCAAGGCCAGGCACTGGCTCGCTCGGCCGAGCTGGCCCAGGCCATCAAAGACCCCGAAGAGACCTTTGAGCTACTGCGGCGCCAGCGCCGCGCGTTTCTAGCGAAGCAGGCCGCCAACCGCACCCGCCGCGAGCTGCAGCAAGCGCGCGCCGAGGGCGACGGCGACCTGGTCAACGAGCTCACCCAGCGCTACGTCGCCCAGCTCCGCGAATTGAACCCCGAGACGGCGTGAATCCGGAAACCCCTTGCATGAAGGCGCACCGCGGCCGAAGCCCGCCGGTTTACTCCAACGTCCCCTTTTGACCCGACCGACGCGCGAGGCCCTGCTGGTCCTCGCCCCGATCGTCCCCGCCTGCCTTCCCTGCCCACTCTCTCCCTGACCCCCACTCTGGCATGGATAAGTTCGAGACCGCCATCAAGACCCTCATTAAGACCGCACGTCGCGGCGCGGCGCCAGTCACGTTGGCGCAGCTGAATGACGTGCTGCCCGAGGACGCCTCGTCGCCCGACCAGATTGAGAAGGCGATGGCGATGATCGAAGACGCCGGCTTGGAGATCGTCGAAGAGCGGTCGAACAAGAAAGGCAAGAAGAAGGCGGGGGATGTCGATCCGTTCGAGTCCGACGGGGACAGTCTGTCCCTCGGCGAAATGGAGACCCCGGTGTTTGGCGCGCGGCCCGAGCGCACCGAGGAGAGCACCGAAACCGAAACCACCACGACGGCGGTCATCGACATCACCGAGAAGATCGATGACCCCGTGCGCATGTATCTCACCCAGATGGGTGAGATCCCGCTGCTGACGCGCGAGGAGGAGATCAGCCTGGCGCGCAAGATCGAGCTCACCCGCAAGCAGTTCCGCAAGGAGGTGCTGAGCTCCGGGTTCGGCCTACAAAGCGCGATCGAGATCCTCGAGGACGTCGTGCGCGGCGAGTTGGCATTCGACCGCACCCTCAAGGTCAACCAGCAGGATCCGGAGATCGGCAAGGCCGACCTCTCCGACCGCTTGCCCGGCAACATCGAGACGCTGCGGCTGATGTACCACGCGGCCCGCGATGACTTCTCGGGGTTGTTGCAGAACGGCACGACGGGCCAGCCGCAGCTGGTGCCCACCCGCAAGCGGATCGTCGCGCGCAAGCGGAAGTGCGTCCTGCTCATCGAGGAGCTCAACCTGCAGGGCAAGAAGGTGCGGCCCATGATCGACCTGCTGGAGAGCCGGTTGGCCGAAATGCGGCGCCTCGAGCGCAAGCTGCTCAGCTACCGGGGCGCCCAGCTCAAGAACCCCATCGCGGTCGAGCTACGCAAGCGCCTCGGCGACCTGCAGGTCGAAGGACTCGAGTCGATCGAGAAGCTCGAGCGGCGCATCGAACTCGTACGCCAAGCCTACGCCGCGTATGAGGACGCCAAGCGCAAGCTGTCCTCGGGCAACCTGCGGCTCGTGGTGTCGATCGCCAAGAAATACCGCAACCGCGGGCTCTCGTTCCTCGACCTGATCCAGGAGGGCAACACCGGCCTGATGAAGGCGGTGGAGAAGTACGAGTACCGCCGCGGGTACAAGTTCTCGACCTACGCCACCTGGTGGATCCGCCAGGCCATTACTCGCTCGATCGCCGACCAGGCGCGGACCATCCGCATCCCGGTCCACATGATCGAGACGATGAGCAAGCTCCGCAACGTGACGAAGAAGCTCATCCAGGCCAAGGGCCGCGAGCCGACCATCGAGGAGGTGGCCGAGGGCGCCCAGGTCTCGGTTGAGGAAGCCAAGCGGGTGATGAAGATCAGCAAGCACCCCATCTCGCTCGACCGCCCGATCGGCGAATCCGACGACTCGTATTTTGGCGACTTCATCGAGGACGAGGCCGTCGAGTCACCGGTCGTGGCCGCCAGCCGGGAGATGCTGCGAGAGCGCATCGAGAACGTCCTCAGCAGCCTCACGTTCCGCGAGCGCGAGATCATCAAGCTGCGCTATGGGATCGGCGACGGCTACACCTACACCCTCGAGGAAGTGGGTCGCATCTTCCGCGTGACCCGTGAGCGGGTCCGACAAATCGAGGCCAAAGCCGTGCGCAAGCTCCAGCATCCGGTGCGGGCCCGACGCCTCTCCGGCTTTCTCGACGCCGGCGCCGAGCACGCGTAGTCGCTTCTCTCTTGTGGCGGCCGGGCGCGGAGCTAGACTCTGGCCCGGGTGCACCCCGACATTAGGAAGCTTCTCGAGGTCCAGAAGGTCGATCAGACACTGGCCCGTATCCGTCGCGATCTCGAGTCTTTGCCGGCCGAGGAGGCGCGCCGACAGCACAAGCTCGAACAGGTGCGCAAACAGGCCGAGCAGGCCAAGACCAACCTCCAAGAGGCCGAGGTCCAGAGCCGGGCCCAAGAGAAGAGCATCGTGGCGGCCGACGAGGAGCTGAAGAAGCTGACCTCACGGCTCAACACGGTGAAGAACAACGCCGAGTACCAGGCCACGCTCTTCCAGATCGAGTCGGTCAAGCGCGAGCGCAGCTCGATCGAGGACGAGGGCATGCAGCTCCTGGAGCAAGTCGACGGCTTGCGCGACGCAGCGACCAAGGCCGAGGCCACCCTGGCCGAGGAAGAGGAGACGTTCGCCGTGTTCCGCAAGGAGGCGGCCGAGCTCCGCGCCGCACGCGAGCGCGATCTGGCGGCGGCGGGGGAGGGACGCGAGTCCACCCTTGGCGACGTGCCGCCGGACCTCATGCAAAAGTACTCCGCCCTCTTCGAGACACGCGATGCCCAAGCCGTCTGCGCGGTCGAAGGTCAAGTGTGCACCGGGTGCTACACACAGGTGACGCCCAACGACATCGCTCGTCTTGCGGGCAAGGGCAGCATCGTGCAGTGCGGCTCGTGCCAGCGCCTTCTCTACCTCAGCGAGTGATGGCGTGTGACTTTTCGAAAGTCACGCGCTCTCCTCCGCGCGGAGCGGCGCCTGGGGCATGGATCAGAGCCGGTAGCGTGGATCTGACAGGCTCCGCGTCGTGATGGCGGACGGCCAAAAGGCCATCCACCCAGTCATGCTCGGCACCGCCGGGCACATTGACCACGGCAAGAGCTCGCTGGTGCGGGCGCTGACGGGGATCGACCCAGACCGGCTCAAGGAGGAGAAAGAGCGCGGGCTGACGATCGATCTCGGGTTCGCCCGCCTCCAGCTGCGCGACGGTCGCGTGCTGGGCATGATCGACGTCCCCGGGCATGAGCGCTTCGTCCGCAACATGGTGGCCGGCAGCACCGCGCTCGACCTCGCGCTCCTGGTCGTCGCCGCCGACGACGGGGTCATGCCGCAAACCCTTGAGCATTTGGACATCCTGGATCTCCTGGGCGTGAGCCGCGGCGTCGTCGCGCTCACCAAAGTCGATCTCGTCGACGAGGACGTGGCGACCCTGGCCGAGGCGGAGATCGAAGAGCTCCTGTCGGCGACGGCCCTGGCGGGGGCGCCGATCCTGCGCGTCAGCTCCACGACCGGCGCCGGGCTCGAGGAGCTGCGGACGGCGCTCGAGGATCTGGCGCTGCAAACCGTGCCCCGCGCCACGGATGGACCGTTCCGCATGCCCATCCAACGCGTCTTTCGGCTGAAAGGCATCGGGACCGTGGTCACCGGTGTGGCGCTGTCCGGGGTCATCGAACCGGGCGCCACGGTTGAGTTCTTGCCCGGCGGCGCCAGCTCCAAGGTCCGCGCGATCGAGGCCTTCGGCGGCTCGGTCGGGCGCGCGGTCGCCGGCCATAGCGCCGCCCTGTCGGTACCCGACGTCAAGGCGGGCGAGCTCGCTCGCGGCATGGTGGCCGCCGCGGCCGGGATCTTCCGCGCCGGCGAGGCCGTCGACATCCAGCTGGCACTGTTACCGCGCAGCAGCGCCATCGGGCATCGTCGGGACATCCGCTTCCACACCGGCACCGCCGAGGTCCAAGGCATGCTGCTGTTGCTCGACCGGGACAAGCTCGCCGGCGGCGAGGAGGCGGTGGCGCGCGTCCTGCTCGACGAGCCCATCAGCTGCGCCCCTGGCGACCGGTTCTTGTTGCGGCTGCAGAACCCTGTCGCCACCGTGGGTGGGGGCGTGGTGCTCCGTTTGGAGCCGAGCCCGCGACGCTACCGCCGCCGGAGCGTTGGCGAGGAGCTACAGCGGATCCAGGCGGCCGGCCCGGATGCGGACCGGCGAGTGATCGAAGAGCTGCGGCTGGCCGGCCCGGCGGGCCGCTCGCCCGGCGAGCTGGCGGCCGTCCTCGCCGTCGACGCCGCCACCGTCGAACAGGCTCTCGGCGAATCCACCGAGGTCCACATCCACCCACGCACGGGACGCGCGTTCACGACCGCGACGCTGGCCGAGGGCATCGACGAGATCGAGCAAGCGGTGGCCCGGATGCTGCGCAGCAAGCCGCTGGCGGCGTCCGTGAAGCGCGCCAACTTTCGCCCTGACCGGCGGCTGCCCGCCGCCCTCTTGGACGCGGTGATCGATGCGCTCGAGGCCCGCGGCAAGGTTCGCAAAGGCACGGCCGGGCAGCTCCTTTTCACCGACCGCCTCAAGCCCCTAGGCCCGGACGACCGCCGCCGACTCGAGCGGCTCGTCGCCGCTTGTGAGTCAAAGGGCGTGCGCCCGCCGACCCGGGCGGAGCTCGTGGCCGAGCTGGGAGAAGCCGAGGCGGCCCTGGACGGCCTCCTCGCGCGCGCCCTGGACGAGGCCCAGCTCGAGATCGTCGGAGACCACGTCTACGGCGCCGTCACGCTGCGACAGGTCCTCCGCGCGATCCGACGCAACTGCCTCGCCCACGGCGGCGAGCTGGCGATCCCGGCACTGCGCGACGAGCTTCAGACCTCGCGCAAGTTCTTGATCCCGCTGCTCGAATTCGTCGATGGCTTGGGACTGACCCGGCTCCGGGGCGGCGTGCGCGTACTGCTCGAGTCCTCCGCGCTCAGCCAAGAGCTGGGCCAGGAAAGCGCCTGAGGGGAGCTCTCTCGCGGGGGCGACGGAGTTCCCGTTGAGCCGGGGCTCCCGTCGTGTCGATAGCTTCCAACCGAAGGGATGGGCCGGAGCAGACTTCGCCGTGGCGGAGTCCAGGCGATCACGACGGGGCTCCCGGAGAAACCCAATGAGTGGCGAGCACGAGCAGCGGCAAGACGACTTCGAGGAGGCGGAACACGCCTTCATTCTCGAGGACTGGGAGGAGCTGGACGAGGTCCTCGCGGACGTCGAGGAGGAAGCAGCTCCAGCCCCGGGCACCCGAACCGATGACGGGTCCGGCTCGCCTGCGGACGCCGCCGGCGCCGAACCAGGCGAGGGCGAGACGGCCGAAGATATCCTGTTTGGGCCAACCGGCGCGGACACGTCGCCGCGGCGCGCTCAATTTGACGAGCACGGCAACGCCGCGTGGGGGGGCCACACGCTCACCGCCGCGGAGCTCGGACTCCCGGTCGACGAACCGGACGAGCCAGCGCTGGCGCCCGAGGACGTCTTCGAGATCGACTTCGAGCCCGGCGACGGCGAGTATCACGGCGACAGCGGCTTCTTCGACTCAATCGGCAGTCCCGCCGAGAGCCCAGACCTCTTCGGTGATGACCTGGGTGAGCAGGTCGTCCTGACCGACGACGACGGCCAAGGCTACGAGGCAGACCCGCTGGACGACGAGGCGATCGGCGCCGATCCGAGCGGACTGGGCGAGGAAACCGCCGATGACGACGCCTGGCTGGACCCGGCAGCCGAGCTCGACGCCCCGCACGCCGACGAAGAGGACCCGTTCGCGCCGATCGGCGACGCGACCGAGGAAGTGCAAGAAGTGCCGCTCGAGTCCGACGGCATGGACGACTTCCAGGGCGAGAGCGGCTTCTTCGGTGCCGCCTCCGAGAGCGAGTGGGAGGGCGAGACCCACGCCTACGCTGACGACACCCAGGGGGCTGACGACGTCGACGGCCAAGAGTTCGCCGCGCCCGAGGGCGACCTGACGGAGGACGCCTGGGCCGATGAAGTGGACGGCGAATACGGCGACGCCGAGGGCGATGAGGCCCTTGATGGCGAATACGCCGAGGGCGAATACGCGGACGACGAGTACGCCGACGGCGAATACGCCGACGCTGAGAGCGACGAGCCGGTCCCGGACTTCCCCGACTACGACGACCCCTACGTCGCGGCGCCGACTTGGCAGCCGGACGAGGAACACGGCAGTCGACGTCTCTGGGGTGTGGCGGCCTTGGCGGCGGTGCTGCTCGTCAGCGTCGGCGCGGGCACGCTGTTCCTGAAGCCGGAATGGCTGGGCCTCGGCGGCCCCGCGGTGCACATCGAGCGTGTCGACGTCGCGCGACCCGCGCTCGATCTCGAACTACCCGAGCCGCCCGTGGACCTGGCCGACGCGGCCCCGGTCGCCGGCGGTGGGAGCGATCCGAGCGACCCAACCGACCCCGGCACCGGGGACCCGGGTGCGGTCCGGCCTGTCGGGCACGATCCGTTGACCACCGAGCCGCCGACTCTGCCGCCCACGGGCGCCGACCCGGGCCATCAGCCACCGGTCAGTGACCCGACCCAGGTGCAGCCGCCTGTCGGCAACCCCGGGGCGCTGCAGCCCACTAACACGGACCCGGTGGTGGCGATCAACCCGGTTCAGCCGTCCGTGCCGCTGGCGAAGCCGCCCGCGGTGGATCCGAACTTGATCGTGGTGCATCCGCCTTCGTCGCAACGTCGGCAGCCGGCCGAGGAGTTGATCGAGGTCGGCGAGGAGCTCCGCGTGGGCGAACGCGCCGAGATGGCGCCCCGCCCGCCAGCCGAGGCAGCGCCCCTGGCCGGTGCCACCGACCTGGTCGCCGGCGACCAAGCGTTCGCTGAGCTCAGCAACGGCAACTACTTCGTGGGCAACCTCAAGGCGGTCCGCGGCGACGATCTGACGCTGAGCGTCGACCGCGGCGAGGTCACCCTGCTCGTGGAAGAGCTGCGGTCGGTGGGCTCGGTGCAGAGCCCGGAGTTTGCCAAGCTGCGGCGCAGCCGCCCTGGCTTCATCCGCCTCACCAACCAGAACCGCCTGCGCGGCAGCATCGTGTCGATGGGCGATGGCAACAGCGTAGCGCTGGACTTGCAGTCCAGCCGCATCGTGATCCCGGAGTCCGCGATCCAGGAAATCACTGCCGATCAGCCGGCCGGCGTGCGCGTCAACGCCGACGACGACGCCTGGATTCGTCAGCTGGTCGAGCGCCGGATCGAGCAAACCGGCAGTCAACCGACCCAGAAGTGAGCCCTCCGCCGCGGCGGCTCGGTAACGTGCTGCCGTGGCCAAATGCGAAGAGTGCGGCAGTGCGCACCTCAGCGAGCTCGAACCGGGGCCGGCGCTCGTCCTCGAGTGTGAGCTCTGCGGCGCGCTGACCGGCAACGACCTCGCCGTCGGCCGGGCACTGCTGCGCCGGGAGGCGGTGGAGCGGGGCGTCGATCCCGACCTCTATCCGCTGGTGCGTCTGCTCGACACCCTGCCGGGGCTCAGGGTCGTCACCAGCCATGGCGGGGACCCCCAGGCCCGGGTCTGGCCGATGGTCCAGCTGGCGCCCACCACGCCCGACGCGTGGCGCAGCATCGAGAACCTGGTGAAATCACTGACCCTCTCGGCGGCGCGCCACGACGTGCACTGGGTGGTCGAGGTGGAGGTCCAAACCCGCCTCGTGCTGACCCTGAAGCCGCGATTCCACCGCGGGACCGCCGAGATCACGGCGGCCCAGGTGAGCCAGGCACAACGCGACCTGCAGCGCGTGCAGCAGAACCTGGAGCGCGACACCGGCCTGTCCTGGTGGGGACGCGCCTGACGCGACGGCGGACCGCGCGGCACCTCTTCGGCCCGCTTCCACTGGCGAGTTGCCGAGGCCACGACGATGGACCAAGATGACGGGTTGCCCCCCCGTCCGGCCCCAATCCGCGCCCCACCCCTGCGCTCATGCTCAAGCCGATGTCGTCTCTCCGGTCGCTCACCCTCCCGGGGCTTCTCGTCCTGCTGGCCCCTGTGCTCAGCGGCGCACTCGCGGCGCAAGGGCCCGACGCCTCGCTCGAGTCCGTCCGCGAGTTCAAGCGCTTCTTCCGCCGCTACAAGCACACCGCCGAGCGGGTGGCCGCGGTCCAAACGCTCGAGGACGCCGAGTGCCGCGAGGCGGTCGACACGCTGATGGATCTTCTGGACCACCGGGAGCCAGAGGTGCAGGTCGCCGCGATGCAGGTGCTGTGCTCGTTCCGTGACCCCGAGCCGTTCGCCGGCCTGCTGGAGGAGTTGCCAGAGCTGAAGAAGACCGACGATCTCAGTCGCGCGGTCGAGATCGTCGGCTGCGTCGGGCTCCGCGACGCACTGCCAGCACTGCACGAGCTCGCCACACGCGACCGCACGGGCGCCGGGGTGAAGGCGCAGGTGGCCCGCGCGCTGGGACGACTCGGTTCCGCGGTGGAGTCCGCCGGGCCGCTGGGAGCTCTCCTGCGCGAGAAGGACGCCGGCGTGCGTCTCGCGGCGCTTGAAGCCGCCGCGGCCCTTCGCGCCGCCGACCTGACCGAGACCATCATCGAGCTGCTGGGCGATTCCGCTTGGCAAGTGCGAAGCGGTGCCGCCGCGGCCCTCGGGACGCTCCGGCAGGCAGCCGCCATCGCGCCCCTGATCGAGCTGATGCGCGAGACCGGCCGCCTGAAGGAAGACGCGGCCGAGGCGCTGTTCGCGATCACGGCGCTGGATTTTGGCACCGACCCGGACATGTGGGCCCGGCAGTGGACCAAGCTGCAGAAGCTCGGCTGGAAGGTCCCCACGGACGAGGACCTGGCCAAAGCGGCCGCGGCGCGCGAGCGCAACGAGGCCTACTACGGGCCCACCGAGCACTCCGACTTCGTCGGCATCAAGACCTCCTCGAAGCGCGTGCTCTTCATCATCGATGTGTCGGGGTCGATGGACGACACCGTCGTGGAGACCGAGCGGTTTGACGCGGGCTACGAGGACCTGCGCAAGCTCACCATCGCCAAGACCGAGCTGGTCCGAACCATCGATGGACTGGGCCAGGACACCTACTTCAACGTGGTGGCGTTCGCGAGCGAGCTGAAGACCTGGAAGAGCGACCTCGTCGTCGCCAACATCATCAACAAATCGAGCGCGAAGGCCTGGAGCGAGCGTCTCAAGCCGCTCGGCGGCCGAGAAGCGATCGAGCTCGCCAACGCCGGCCTGGTCGGCACGGCGAACCTCGGCGCCGGCAAGACCAACACCTTTGCGGCGCTGATGAGCCCCTTCGGCATCAAGACCGAGAAATACACCCCCAACTCCGGCCCCGTGACGCGGAGCCGACGCTGGGAGGCCAAGAACGCCCTCGACACGGTCTTCTTCTTGAGTGACGGTCGGCCGACCACGGGCGCCCTGGTCGACGAGAAGGAGATCCTGGCGGAAATCGACCGGATCAACGAGGTGCATCGGATCGTCTTCCATGCGATCGCCATCGGCGATTTCCAGAAGGGCTTCCTGCGGCAGCTCGCCGAAGCCAACGGCGGCGTGTTCGTCGACCTCGGGCGCTGACGGGCGGCCCGTCGCCGGCACGGGCACCACGTCCGCGGCCCCGGCCGGCCAGCGGCGGTTGCGGAAGCTTGCGTTCCGGGCGGAGCCCCTTTAAGCCCGCCCCATGCTCGCGGCTCTGGTGGAAGCGATGCGACCCCACCAGTGGGTCAAGAACCTGCTGGTCGTGGCTCCGTTGGCGTTCGCGCACCAGGAGCCAGCGGTCGCCGGGGACCCGGGTGGCGCGCTGCGGAGCAGCCTGTCGGCGTTCGCTGTCTTTTGCCTCCTGTCCAGCTCGATCTACCTGCTGAACGACTGCGCCGACCGCAAGGCCGACGCCAGTCACCCGGTCAAGCGCAACCGGCCCATCGCCTCGGGCCGGCTCCCGGTGGGGGTGGCGCTTGCCGCGTCGCTCGGCCTAGCGACGACGTCCCTGACCTGGGCCTCCCAGCTCGGCCCGGACGGGGTGGTACCCTTTGCCACCTGGCCGCTCGCCTACATGGTGCTCAACCTGAGCTACTCGTTTGGGCTGAAGCGCATCGTGATCCTCGATTGCCTGATCATCGCACTCGGCTTTCAGCTCCGGGTGCACGGTGGCGCGGTGGTCCTCGGCGTGCGCACGTCGGCCTGGATCCTCTTGTGCACCTTCTTCTTCGCGCTCTTCTTGGCGTTTTGTAAGCGCCGCGAAGAGGTGGAGCGCATGCGCGACGGTACCGGCGCCACCCGGGCCACGATTCGCGACTACGACGTGCCGTTCCTCGATCAGGTGATCGCGCCGCTGGCGGCACTCAGCATCCTCTGCTACGCCCTCTACACCGTGGACCCGAATTCGGTGGCCATGCACGGGACCAACCTGAAGTTCACCGTGCCGTTCGTTGTGTTTGGCGTGTTCCGCTACCTCTTCCTCATCCACAAGCGGGGTGAAGGCGCGGATCCCGCCCGCCTGTTGTTCCGCGACCCGCCGCTGGTCCTCAGCGGGCTGTTGTGGGGCGCCGCCGTGCTCGGTGCGATCGCCACCAAAGGCGCGGGAGGCACATGATTGCCGACTTCCGCAGCGACACGCTCACGCAGCCGACGGCGGCGATGCGACGTGCCATGGCCGAGGCGCCAGTGGGCGATGACGTCTTTGGCGAAGACCCGACCGTGCGAGAGCTGGAGGAGCGCGGCGCCGAAGTGTTAGGGCAGGAGGCCGCCGTCTACGTGCCGTCGGGGACGATGGCGAACCAGGCCGCCGTGCACGTACACTGTCGTCCGGGTGATGAGCTGATCTGCGACTCCCGCAGCCACGTCTTCCGCTACGAGGCCGGCGCGGTCGCGCGATGGTCTGGAACGCAGATCCAACCGATCGAGACGACCCGAGGATTCCCCGACGCGGACGGGATCCGCGCGGCGCAGCGCGCCGATGACCCGCACTTTCCCCACTCGCGGCTCCTCGTCCTGGAAAACACCCACAACATGGGCGGCGGTGCGGTCCTGGCTGCAACGGCCCTGCAGGACTTGGTCTCGGTGGCGCGGGACGCGGGGCTGCTGGTGCACATCGACGGCGCGCGCCTGATGAACGCCGCCGTGGCCCAGGGCTGCCAAGCGGCGGACCTCACCCGCGGCGTGGATTCGGTGTCGTTGTGCTTGAGCAAAGGACTTGGGGCACCCGTCGGCTCCTTGTTGGCCGGCTCAGCAACCTTCGTTCGCGCGGCGCGCCGCGTCCGCAAGGCCCTGGGTGGCGGCATGCGCCAGGCCGGTGTGCTCGCCGCGGCCGGTCTGATCGCGCTGACCGAGGGGCCCGGCTGGGTTGCCGACGACCACCGGCGCGCAGCTCGCTTGGGCGCGGCGCTGGCCGAACTGCCGTGGCTGCGCGGCCTGCCGGTGGAGACCAACATCGTCATCGTCGACCTTCTCGAGGGCGACGCCGACGCTCTCCTACAGCACCTGGCGGCACACTCCGTGCGGGCGCTCACCGTCGGTCCGGGACGCTTGCGTTTCGTGACGCACCATGACCTGAACGACGCAGCGATCGACCGCTGCATCACCGCCGCGTCGGCGTGGCGCCCCGCGCCCGCCGACGGCACCGCTATCGACAGGGACTCATCGTGACCATCTTCAAGGCCTACGACATCCGCGGCACCTACCCTGACCAGATCGACGCCGGCATGGCCCGTGCGATCGGTGCCGCCTTCGCCCGATTCTTGCAGGCCAAGCGCCTCGTTGTCGGGCGCGACATGCGCACGATGGCGCCGGAAATCCAAGACGCGGTGATCGAGGGCATCACGTCGCAGGGCTGCGACGTTGTGGACGTCGGTCTCGCGTCGACGCCGATGGTCTACTACTGCATCGGCAAGCTGCCCTGCGATGGTGGGCTGTGCGTCACCGCTTCGCACAATCCAAAGCAATACATCGGCTTCAAGCTGTGCCGCGAGGAGGCCCGGCCACTCTCGGCGGAGAGTGGGATCCGCGAGATCCAAGCCATGGTCGAGAGCGGCGACCTGACCGCGTCGGGCACGCCCGGCCAGCGCGAGGTGGTCGACATGAAGGCGGCGTTCGTCGACCACATCGTCGGCTTTGTCGGCGAGCTGCCGGCGAGTCGGGTGGCGATCGACTACGCCAACGGCATGGGTGCCAACGAGGGACCGGCGGTGTTCGCCAAGTTCCCCAACCTCGAGGTGACGTCGCTGTATGGGGAGCTGGACGGCACGTTCCCCAACCACGAGGCCAACCCGCTCTACGAGCCCAACCTTGACGACCTACGCGCCAGCGTGCGCGAGTCGGGTGCGACCCTCGGTCTGGCGTTCGATGGTGACGCCGACCGCTGCGCCTTCGTCGACGAGGATGGCAGGACGGTGCACGCCGACTTGATCACCGCGATCCTCGCACGCGGTTTGCTCGAGCGGCAGCCGGGCGCGGGCATCATCTACGACCTCCGCTCGTCCAAGGTCCTGCCCGAGGAGATCCTCCGGTTGGGCGGCAAGCCGGTCCGCGAGCGCGTCGGCCACTCCTTCATGAAGGAGACGATGCGACGCGAAGGCTGCGTCGGCGGCGGCGAGCTCTCCGGCCACTTTTACTTCGCCGAGAACTACTTCACCGACTGCGGGGTGCTGGCGGCGATCATGGTCCTGAGCCAGCTCGGCCGCGATGGCAAGACGCTCAAGGAGGCCGCCGATGCCCTGCGCCTCTACCACAGCACGACGGAGATCAACTTCAAGGTGGACGACAAGGACGGCCTCATGCGCACGGTGGCGGAGCGCTTCCCCGGCACCGAAGTGGATTGGCTCGACGGTGTCACGGTGACCGCGGCCGACTGGTGGGTGAACGTGCGCCCCAGCAACACCGAGCCATTCCTGCGCATGCGCCTCGAGGCCAGTACGCCCGAGCTCCTCGAGTCCAAGCAGGCCGAGCTGTTCGCGCTGCTCGGCACGCCCGTCGCCCACTGAGTCCTCGCGATCGCCCGACATGCTGTTGCCGCCGCCCAATGGGCTAGTCACCCTGACGACCGACTTCGGCCTGCAGGATCCCTACGTCGGGGTCATGAAGGCCGAGGTCAAACGTCGCCATCCGCGGGCCGAGATCATCGACCTGTGCCACTACGTGCCGGCCCACGACATCGCCATCGGCAGCATGTTTCTCGAAGAGGCGACGCGCTTCCCCACCGGCACCGTGCACGTGGCGGTCGTCGACCCGGGCGTCGGCACGGCGCGACGGGCCCTCGCCGCTTGTGCCCGCGGCGCGTACTGGATCGCGCCCGACAACGGCGTGCTGAGCGCCGTGCTCAGCGGCACCGACGAGGCTGCATGTGAGGTGCGCGAGCTCGACCTGGCGAAGCTGCAGCTGCCGACTCCATCGCGTACCTTCTGGGGCCGAGACGTGTTTGCGCCCGTGGCGGGGATGCTGAGCGGCGGCCGCTATGGCTACCGCGCGGTGGGGCCGCGCGCAGCCGACGTCGTGCGCGTCCCGTCCCCGGTGGAGCGTGGTGCGGTGATCGTCGCGATCGACCACTTCGGCAATCTGATCACCGGGGTCCGCGCCGCCGAGGTGCGCGACCAGGGGATCGCCTCGGTCGAGATTGGCGACCACCGAGTGCCGGTGCGCGAGACCTATGGCGCCGTCGCGCCCGGGGCGGCGCTCGCCCTCATCAACTCCTACGAACTCCTCGAGATCGCCGTGCGGGAGGGCCGCGCCGACGAACGCTTGGCGGCTTCCGTGGGCGACCCCGTGACCCTATCGGCCGAAGAGGTGCCACATGACCCCCGCGCAACGTGACCAGACCCTGTGCATTCTCGGAGCCCCGATGGACCTCGGCGCGGGCCGGCGTGGGGTCGACATGGGCCCCTCGGCCATCCGCGTCGCCGGGATCGGTGACTGCCTACGCGGCCTTGGCTTCACGGTTCACGACGCCGGCAACGTCGAAGTGCCGACACCGGAGCAAGACGATCCGGGCGAGCCGTCGGCCAAGTACCTGACCACGATTCGCGCGGTCTGCGATCAGCTGCGCCTGCGCGTTCACCAAGTGATGGGCCAGGGCCAGCTCCCCGTCGTTCTCGGCGGCGACCACAGCATCGCCATCGGCACGGTCGCCGGCGTCGCCGAGCACTTTCGCGACCGCGACCAGCGCGTCGGGCTAGTGTGGGTCGACGCCCACGCCGACATGAACACGCCGGAAAGCAGCCCCAGCGGCAACATCCACGGGATGCCGCTGGCCACGTGTCTCGGGCTCGGCGAGCCCAGCCTGGTGGGCTTGGGCGGCTTCTCGCCCAAAGTCGCGCGCGAAAACGTTGCGCTCATCGGCATCCGCAACCTGGACGAGAAGGAGAAGCAGCTCGTCCGGAGCTCCGGCATCCACGCCTACACCATGCGCGACATCGACGTGCGCGGGATGTCGGCGGTCGTCGCCGAAGCCATCGAGCACGCCTCCGCTGGAACCGCCGGGTTCCACGTCTCCTTCGACCTGGATTCGATGGACCCGCGCCACGTGCCGGGCGTCGGCACGGCCGTCAAGGGCGGCCTGAGCTGGCGCGAGGGCAACCTGCTGCTCGAGATGGTGGCCGACGCTGGCCGCATGACCAGCCTCGAGATCACCGAGTTGAATCCCGTGCTCGACGTCCGCAATCAATCCGGCGAAGTCGCGGTCGAGCTCGCCGGCTCCGCCTTCGGCAAGCGGATCCTGTAGAAGAGCAGCGCCCCTACAGGACCTGGCGCAGCGGGGCGGGGATCTGCTCGAGGAGGTCGCTCGGCAACTGCTGGCTCGCGGCCCGGCGCCATGCGGCGATGAGGTTCGCCCGGGAGCGCGGGCTGCCGGTATCCGAGAGGACCGCCGTCGCGAGCAAGGGAACTGCCAGCGGATGCCCCGAGCGCAGCAGGGCCTCCAGCCGCGTCGGCAGCAACCGCACGTCACGCGCGGTCGCCGGCGGATGGATCCTCGCGCCGTCCACGAGCGCGGGGTCCAGGCGACGGACGGCAGCCGCCAACACCTCCAGCTGCCGGGCATCCTCACACGTCTCGAACAGCGCCGCGAGCGCCGCTCCCGCCCGGCCGTCCCCCGAACGACCCACCAGCGCCGCGGCCTCGACGCGCACGGTCAACGGCCGCGCCTGATCCCCGGCGATCTGCAGGCAAGCCCGCGTGAAACGTTCGGACGCGCTGCTGCCGTAGGCGCGTAGCATCGCCGCCTGCAGCTCGGCGGACCGCGTCGCCATGATGCGGGCCTCCATCGCCGTGCGCAGCGCGCCGCCGCCCAACCGGCGGGCCGCGCGCACACCCGCGGCCACCTCGCTGGGACTGCGACTGCGCAGCGCGCGCGCGCCCAGCTCGAGCGCCGCCAGGTCCCGCACGTCGGTCAGCGCCGCCAGCGCCACCGCGCGGACTCTGGAGTCGCGATCGTCCTTGGCACAGGTCATCACCATGTCGGCGAGCGCCGCCGGCCACGGCTCCGGACGCAGACGCAGCGCCTCGATGGCCGCCAGCCGATCGGTGGCGTCACTCGAACGCAGCCAGTCGCGAAGCTCACCGAACCCGAGCGCGGAGGGCGTGTGCTCGAGCAAACGGCTCCCCAGCCGGCGCAGCTCCTGCTCGCGGTTGGCCTGATCCAACAGCAGCTGCATCACCGCCTGGGCCTTGCTGGGGTGCGGCTCGCGGACCATGCCGGAGAGCAGGGCTGCCAAAACCCCACGGTGCCGCCGGTAGCTGCCCCCGCGCACGCTCAGCAGGTATTCGTCGAGCGCCGGCGTCGAGTGGTCATCCGGGAGCAAACCGAGGGCCATCGCGGCGGCCGCCCGCTCGTGCTCGGGGCGCCCGGAATCGAGCAGGACCTTGCCGAGAAACGCCTCGGCCCCCGGCGCCGCCAGGTAGCCAAGTGCGACGATCCCGCGCAGCCGCGCCTCGGGAGCACGATCGCTCGCGACCTTGAGAATGGCCGGGTAGTGCTTGGGGTCTCGGCCCAGGCTCAGGCCCAGGGCCGCCTCGCCCCGGACCAGGGGATCGGGGTCCCGCACCAAGAGCTCCAGCTCCTCCCGAAGCGCTTGGAGGGCCGCGCTGGGCGCTTCTGCCTCATCGTCGGGCGCTTGCGCCGGTAGCACGGCGATCAGGAGGCACGCCCACGCCGCGACCCACGCCGCGCGGCGGAAGTGTGCGGTGGTGCAACAAGGGTGTGCGGACATGCGCCTTTGACGGCCCGGCCGAAGGCCTGAATGTATACGTTCTCGCCCGAGCCATGGGCGGGATGCCCCTCGGCTGGCGGCCACACCCTGCATCCGCAAAGCTCGTTCCCTCATCCACCGATGCTCATCGGCTACTTGGACTGTTTTTCCGGCGTCAGCGGCGACATGTGGGTCGGGGCGCTGCTGGATGCTGGGCTCGATCTGGGACGATTGCAGCCCGCGGTGGCCTCGCTCGGGCTGCCCGGGGTCGAAATCGCGGCGCGACCGGTGCGCCGCTCTGGCCTCGCCGGGACCAAGTTCGACGTGACCGTGCCGGACGCCGGGGCGAGCCCGGTCCATCGCCACCTCCGCGACGTGCGCGCCATCGTTCGCCGCGGCGACCTCCCACCAGACGTGCGCGAGCGCGCTGAGGCCGTGTTCGAGGCGCTCGCGGCGGTCGAGGCCCGCGCCCACGCGGCCTCGATCGACGAGGTGCACTTCCACGAAGTGGGCGCCGAGGACACGATCGTCGATGTCGTGTGCGCCTGCCTCGGCCTCGCGGAACTGGGCGTGCAGCGCCTCTACGCGTCGGCCGTGACGGTGGGGGGCGGCACCGTGGAATGCGCCCACGGCACGCTACCGGTGCCGGCACCCGGGGCGCTGGGCAACTTGATCGGCGTGCCCATCCGCAGCGGTGGGCCGCCCGGCGAAGCCGTGACGCCGACCGGCGCCGCCCTGCTCAAAGTGCTGGTGGCCGAGTTCGAGCCGGCGCTGCGCTGGACCCCGCGCGCCGTGGGCTATGGCGCGGGTACGCGCGACGTCCCGGGCTTCCCCAACCTGGTGCGCTTGGCGTTGGGTGATGCGCGTCCTCCAGGCGCCACCGGTTCGGCCACGGCCCTGTGGCAGCTCGACTGTCACGTCGACACGGCGACCGGCGAGGATCTGGGGCATCTCTTGGGGGAGCTGTTGCGCCGTGGCGCCACGGACGCGTTTGCCACGGCCATCCACATGAAGAAGGGGCGTCCCGGGCAGCTCCTCACGGTGCTGGTCGACGACGCTCGCCGGCTGGGCATCACCGAGCTACTCCTCGAAGAGTCGACCAGCCTTGGCGTCCGAGCCCATGCTGTCGCGCGCGACGTCCTCGAGCGCTGGAGCGAGGAACACCAGACGCCGCTCGGGCGGGTGCGCTACAAAGCCTGCCGGCTGCCGTCGGGCGCCGTGCTGCGCCGACCGGAGGACGACGAGCTCACCCGGCTGGCGCGGGAGCACGGCCGGTCGCGCCGCGAAATCCGCGCCGAGCTAAGCCGGTGACAGTGCGGCCAACCCGCTGCCCCGCGAACCTCAGAATTGCTTGCGGCGGCTCGATGCGGCGATGCCGAGCGCCTTGCGGTATTTCGTCACCGTGCGGCGCGCAATATGGACACCGTCGCCGCTCAACGCTTCGACGAGCTGGTCATCCGACAGCGGCGCGCTCTTGTCCTCGTCCTCGACGATCTTGCGCAGTTTGTCTTTGATCGCCTGCTGGCTGACGACTTCGCCGCTATCGGTCACCGTGCCGCCCGAGAAGAAGCGCTTCATCTCGAAGATGCCCTGCGGCGTCTGGATGTACTTCGCTGAGATCGCCCGGCTCACGGTCGAGATGTGCACGCCCACCGCGTCGGCGACGTCCTGCATCTTCATCGGCCGGAGGTGCTGCACGCCGTGCCGCAGGAACTCCTGCTGACGCTCGACCACCTCGCTGGCGATGCGCTGGATCGTGCTCTGCCGCTGGTGCACCGCCTCGATGAACCACTTGGCCGCGTCGATCTTGCGGCGCAGATACTCGTAGACCTTGGGGTCGGAGCGCGCCTCCTTGAGCAGGCTGCGATAAACCGGCGAGATCGCCAATTCCGGAATCGAGCCGCGCTGCGCCAGCACCTCGAAACGGCCGTCGACCTCATCGACGGTCACATCGGGAATCACCGTCGCGTTGCGCGTCGGGGTGAAGTCGCGGCCCGGGTGCGGATTGAGGTGGTTCCGCAGATACACCCAGCTCTCCTTGATCTCCTCCAGCGTCGCCCCGGTCGCCTTGGCAATCTTGGGCAACCGGTTCATGGCGAGATCGTCGAGGTGATGGGCGACGAGGCTCTGGGTCAACGGCCGGACGTAGCTCAGCCGATGCAGCTGCAGCAGCAGGCAGTCCTTGAGGTTAGCCGCGCCGACTCCAGCGGGATCCAGCTCGCGGACCAGCTCGACCGCCTGTTCGGCGAGCGGGATGGGCACCAGCAGGTCTGCGGCGATCTGCTCGGTGTTCTCGGCGAGGCGCCCGTCGTCGTCCAGGCTGTAGACGACGTGCTCCACCACGCGGAACAGCTCGTCGGCGACTTCCATCATCCGCACTTGCTCGAGCAGGTGCTCGGCCAGGGACGACTGCGAGTCCGGGGTGTTGTTGAGCACCTCGATCTTGCGATCACCCTCTTCGCCGCCATCGCGCCGCACCCGCGATACGCGCTCGGTGCGCAGCTCGAGCTGCTCGAGCTCATTGGCGTATTGCCGCTGCAGCTTCTCCTCGAGTGAGAGGGATTCCGGCGCCTCGGCTGTGGCCTCGCCGCGCTCGCTGCGTTCTTCCCGCTCCTGCTCCAACGCCGTCTCCAGGAAGACGTTCTCCTGGAGCTCCTGCTCGATCTGATCCTTCAGCTCCATGGTGGGGCACTGAAGGATCTGCATCGCCTGGATCATCTGGGGGGACTGAACCAGGCGCTGCTCGGCACGGAGGCTCTGCTGCAGACCTAAGCGCATTGCGATGGGACCGACGCGGGCGTCGGCCCCCCAGTATAGCCCAGCGCCGGTGCGCGGTTGCACGCGGGCCCGCCAAGGCCGCAAGGCCCGGCCCGGGCGGTCCTGCGGCAATGTGTGGCGGCAGGCTAGTCGAGCCGCTGCACGCGCAGCGTCTGGCTGGTGCGCACTGCCCGGTCCGCCAACTCCAGAACCGGACCGTCCCCGAGATGCATGGGCTCGGTCTCCGCCGGCACCGCACCAGCGTGACGGAGTCGCGCGCGGGCCGTGCGCGGCAGATACAGGTCGCCACCAGCCTCCGACTCGCGGGGCCGACGGCGCGGCGGCGCGGTGTGAATGACGTCGATCGTGGCTTCGACCCCGAGGCCGGACAGCCCGGGATACGCATAGCACGAGAGAAAGAGCCCACTAAAGACGCGATCGACCATCGGATTGGACATGGTCGAGTTCTTGGCGATCTCCACGTCGATGCCGGTGACCGCGGTGGTCTCTCGCCCCCGCACCAGCACGTGTGGTCGCGCCAGCAGAGCCGGGAAAGTCACGGCGTGCACCGCGCCGCCTGCAGGATCCTTCGCCTCGCCGGTCGCGGTTTCCTCCGCGATGGTCCGCGCCGTCACGGCGACCGTGCGGAGGAGCTCGTCCTGCAGGCCGACCAGCACGCGTTCCGCGGCGACGCGCGTGTTGGCCTCGGCGCGAAGGATCGCGCTGTTGCCGATCATGACAAGATCGGCGTCGTCGTCCGGCGACAGCGCCTCGCGCAACATCTCCTCGAGGTCGTCGCGATCCCGCGGGCCGAGCCACTGGCTCGAGTCCTCTTCCCCGTCGAGCCGGAGCGGGCAGTTCTGCCATTCCATTGGCTCGTTGACCACCTGCTCGCGTAGTGCCTTGCTCAGCAGCCCGGAAACCGGCGCGACCCACACGGTGTCGCTCTTCGTCGTGACGGGCGCGGCTTCGGCCCGCACGACGAGCAGAACCGATCGACCGCCGGAGCCCTCGCCACGAGCGCTGAGCAGCAGGGCCCCCTGATTGCGCACGCGTCCGGACATCGAGCCGGAGATCGCGTCGACGACCGGCACATCCAGGGACGGCATGTCCCGCACACCAGTCGCCCGCGTCATCACCGGCTGAGGCTGCTCGGCGCATGCGAACTGACAGAACACGACGAGGTCACTGCTCCCGGCTAGGACGTGCGGCTCGACCGCGAGCGAAACGCCGTCGAAGAGGCCGGCGACGTCTGGATCGCCAATCCCCGCCTTCTCCGAGACTTCGACGTCGACGTCGAGGACCAGGCTCGTGGTCCGCGACCGACCGAGGGACATGACGGCGCCGCTGTAGCCAACCGTGGTCCCGCTCCAGAGCTCGGGCAGCCCACGAGTAAGCGTTCCGATCTGATTGGCCTCGGCGACCGCCGGCAGTGCCCGGTCGTCGGTCAGCTCAAATAGCGAGGCGCGAATGCGCACCGCACGGACCATGCCAGCCACCAGCTCGCGCACCTGCGTCTCTACCTTGCGCACACCTTCGGGCGGACCGATCAGCACGAGGGAGCTGCCTTCGGCGGACACCAACACCTCGCCGAGCTCCTCCAAGAGCGGGTCGAGCAAGTCGACCATCACGTCGGCACTGAGCCGCGATGCCTCCCGCGGCGGCGTCAGCAGAAACCCCGTCATGTCCCCGCTCTCCCAGAACCGACCAAAGTGCCGCTCTTGGATCATGGAGCCGAGCGGCAAGGTCGTGTGGCTCGACATCGAGGACCGTGATGCCGCCACCCATTCGCGGATCGGCAGATGTCGCAGCACCCGGCCGCCGCCATCGGGCTGTTGGGCCA
Source organism: Planctomycetota bacterium (assembly GCA_039029375.1). Classification (GTDB taxonomy): domain Bacteria; phylum Planctomycetota; class UBA1135; order UBA1135; family UBA2386; genus JBCCGH01. The sequence continues at coordinate 22,573 of JBCCGH010000064.1, read as the reverse complement.
TGAGCGGGGCGACACACAAGACAAGAGCAATGGGTACGGACCAGGTGCGCATTGGATACCTCTGGGCAACAGACGTTCGGGGCAATCTTCGGGACCGCGACGCGAGGTGCGTCAGGTCACGGGGCGCTCGCACCGCGCCGACATAGCGCGACCGCGATCGGAAAGGACTCCGGATCAAAGCCGCCTAGGCGCAGCAGCTGACGTTCCTCAGACGTGACGCGCAGCGCGTCGAGCCACGGCTCGGCGGCGGCGGCGCGCCCGCTCGCCAGCGCCGCGAGCAGGAGCTCCGGGCGGCGGCCACGCCGCAAGCCGGCCACCGCGTGCGCCGCCGCGGACGCGTCCAGACTTCGGCCCAGCGCGAACGCGGCCAGCTGCGCTTCGCCGTAGCGCGGCCCGCCGATCCGAGCCATCAGCTCGGGCGCGGCCGCGGGATCACCACGCGCTGCCAACGCCAACAAACAGCGCCGACGCTCCTCGCCGTGGTGGCTCTGCCGCAACGCGGCAACCAAGTCCGTCGTCGCCGCGGCCGGGAGACCCGCAAACCAGCGGTGCACGCGATCCTTCGCCGGAGCGCCGGCAGCCGCGTGGCGGCCGAAGCCCCGGGCCTCGAGGTCGGCCCACAAACAGAGCAAGAGCGCCACTCGGCCCGGCCGATGGTCGAGCCGCGACTGCGCCTCGACAATACTCTCGGTCGAGCCCAAGTCACCAGCCACCGCGAGCCGCAGCGCGTCGTCCAGCCGCGCCCCGCCCAGCATCGCCGCCGCCCGACAGAGTTGATTCCACCGTCGCCCGCCACCACCGGGACCGCGCCGGACCGCGTGCCGCAGGCGATCCAAGAGGGGCCGTTCCTCGCGCAACGCCGCCGCCACTCGATCCAACGTCGGCCCGGCGGGCTCGGCCGCGAGGAACGCGACGACCGGCGTCAGCTGGCGCGCCTGCGCCAGCTCCATCACCGCACTCGCCCGCACGCGATCGGCCGCGACCTGCAACGCAGCGGTCACCGGCACGGCTGGCAACCCCAGGGCCTCGGCCCGCAGAACCTGCAGGGGGCGTAGGTCGGCGACGAGCTGTGCGACCGGTCGCGCGACCAGCTCGGCCGCGCTTCGCGCCGGCCGCGGGCGCAGACGCCGCGCCTCGCGGGACGGCGTCGGGCCACGCCGCGGCAGCGCGATGCCGGCGATCGGTGGGGGCGCGGGATCCGGGGCCGACTCGCGCGGCGGCCCGTTGGAGGACGATCCGTCGGAGGACGCGGTGGGGGACGCGACCGCCACCGCCGCCGAGGTCTCCCCCGGGCCGTCGATGGAGCGCTCCGGCCGCAACCAGACGGCGGCGAAGAAGCCGACCAAGAGCATCGCCGCCGCGCCCAACGCCAGCGGTAGCACGCCGACGCGCCGAACCGGTGCCGGTACCGTCAGCGGGCCGGGCGACGCGGCGCGGGCGGCGACCTCGGCCAGCCACAACTCGACGCGCTCCGGCTCCGGGGCAGCGGTCGACGTCTGGGCCAGGAGAGCATCGAGTCGCCGGGCGCGCGCCAGCTGCTGCCGGCACACCGGGCAGCCCGCCAAGTGCTCGGCTAGGTCGCGGCTCGGGCCACCGGTCGCGCCGGTGCCAGTCTGGCTGATGCCGGCCGCGGTCACGCCGTCGCCGTCCAAGAACAGCGCCAACACCGCATCGCTGCGTCCACACCGCGCCGACATCATGGCTCCAGATACCTCCCCAGACGCTCCATCACTCGCTGCCGCGCCGCCAGCACCAGCATCCGCGCCGCCCCGCCGGAGCACTCCAGCACTTGACCGATGGTGGCGTAGTCCAGCCCCTCGACCGCGCGCAGGTGCAGCGCGGTGCGCTGCCGCGCCGGGAGACGCTCCATCGCCTCGTCGAGGCGATCGCGCAGCTCGCGCTGCAGCGAGCCTTGCTCCGGAGATGGGCCGAGATGATCGGGCACATCGGCGGGCGGCGCACCGCCAGCGTGGTCGCCACGACGCCACCGCGCGGGCTCGGTCGCCAGCCGACACTGGATCCGAAACAGCCAGGTGCGGACCGAAGCGTCACCGCGAAAGGCCGCCAACGCGCGATAGGCGCGCAGCAGGGTCTCCTGCACCAGGTCCTCGCCCCACTGCCGGTCCCCGGCGAGCCGCCGCGCCAGCGCCTGCAGGGCGCCGAGGTGGGGGCGCACCAACGCCGGGAATGCCTCGGCGTCACCGCCGCGGAAGCTCGCTAGGAGCGCCAGCTCCTCCGGGCCACAACGCGCTCGGCCAGCCGCTTGGGACTCACTCACGTCGGTTGCCACTGCATTGGGCTAGAGCCGGCCCCCAGCCACGGCGTCAGCCCAAAAACCCGCGAAGTTGTGCCGGCGCCCGCGGCCGCGCGCCCGGCTACGGGGCGAAGCGCCCATACAGCCCCGAGTAGAAATCCAGCGCGAACCAGGCGACCCACAGCGCCACCGCCGCATACACCACCACGCCGATGACGCGCGCCGCGCGACCAACCCGCCGCTCCAGGGTGTCGCGCCGCCGCTGCAGGGACCGACCGAGCGCGCCTTCTAGGTCCCCGGCCAACTCCGCGGCGCGCAACAGGCGCAGCGTCTCGTCGCCAAGGCCGCGCGCCGTGGTGAGCGCCTCGGTCAGCGTGGCGCCCTGGTCCAACGGCGCCGCCGCGGCGAGCAAGCGATACCGCGCCGCGCCGATCGGCACGGTCCGGGCCGCCTCCTCGTGCGCATCGCGCAGGGGCACGCCGGCCGCATACAGTCCCTGCAGCGACTCGAGGTAGGGGATCTCGGCGGCGTCGCGTAACACGCCACGCAGCCCCGGGATGCCCCAGCCCGTGAACGAGGGGCTTTGCAACGCGCGACGGAGCGCCCACCAGCCGAGCGGCACGGCCACCAGAATCAGCGTCGCCGCGGTGACCAACGCAGTGCCGCCGCCGATCACCAACACCAACAGGAGCCCGAACACGAGCACGCCGATCGGGTAGCGCACCGCCGCCAGCAGGGTCCGCGTCACCTGCGCCCGCTGGCGCCGCCCGCGCGCGCGGGCGAGGAGTGCCTCGGGCAGCCGCCCCGCCTTCTCCGCGGCGCGCAGCATCGCCCATTCGGCGCCCTCGAGCGGTGCGCCCCGGGCGCGGAGCGCCGCCGTGAGCCCTTCTTCGGCGCCGGCCACCAGATCGCGCCGCCAACCCTCCGTCGCCGGTCCGTCGACGATCGCCTCCACTGGCAACCCGGCCTGCAACGCCGAGGCAACATCCTCGAGCCGCTCGGCCACGTTCTCGTCGCGTCTGGGCCAGGGGAGCCTCACGACACACCTTCACCGGCCCAGCCGCGCCGGCCGCCGCTCGCAGGGATCGGGGATCGCATACGCTGTCTCGCCCGCGATTGTAAACTGCAACCTGAACGGCGCTGGCACCTAGTGTTGGGTGGCGGCACCGCCAAACCGTTTCCGGGAAGCCGGTCATTTCTGGAAGCCGGTTCAGGAGAGCATTCAGGAGAGAGACGTTTGCCGGGTCCGCCCCGGTGCCTGCCCATGGCCACGCAACACCCCGACATCGACGACGTCACCGCGCTGGACCGCATCGCCCACGCCAACCTGCGGCTCATGGCGAAGACCGTGTCGCCGGCAACCGTGCGCCGCCTGCGCGACGAGCTCAACGCGAGCCCTGAGCGCTATCCCTGGCGCGACGTCACCGAGTCGATCCTCGACGAGTCGCCCGACGATCGCGAGCTGATCCAACGAGCCTTGCGCGCCCAGCGGGACTGGCTGATGCGCGGCGGCCCGGCCACCGCCGGCCGCCGACGCCGCGCCCCGGTCAAACGCTTCACGGCACTGGTGCTGTCGCGCGCGATCTTCTTCGTCCTCTACACCACCGCAGCCGTCGTCCTGCTCGTGCTTCTGCAAGCACGATGGCCGCAACTCAACATCTACGAAGCAGCCGATCGCATCCGCGACGCGTTCCTACAACTCACGCGTGGGTGAGCACGACACCGACACCAACGACGTTTCCCACAGTCACGCAGGCGAACGGTGAAAAATGTGGAGGGGGTGTTGAAACAACGGGGAGACATCGGCACACTGGTGTCCAGCTGGTGAGGCGGTGCTTCGCCAAGAAAGAGTCTTCGGTAGGTGTTCCCGCGCCTCTCGAACCTCCGCTCGGCATCGTGTCACCAAGTTCCCTCTTGCCTGACACAGAGACACCGGAGGGAACGCTGTGGGGTGGAGACAAATCCCCCTCCCTAACCGCCCTCTCCATTCCATAGCTTTCCCTTAGGGCCCCAGCACTGACCGGCTGGGGCCCCTTTTATTTGGCAACCGCCAAACCGGAAAAGCGGGCGGCAAGGCACCGCGGCGACGCCGCTAAGGCGGCGCGGGCGTGATCGAGAGGAAGACTGCAGCACCGCGACCGGCTCGCAGTTACGGTGCGACCGGTGACTTCGCACAAGCCGGTCGGACACGACACTGCCGCGGCGTCGGGCTCGGACCTCATCGCCGAACTCGAGGCCCGGGGTCTACTCAAGCAGGCCACGCCACACTTCGCGGACGCCGTGCGGACGGGGCCGCAAACCGCGTATGTCGGCTTCGACCCCACGGGCGCGAGCCTCCACGTCGGAAGCTTGGTTCCGGTTCTCACGCTCGCCCGCCTCCAGCGTGCCGGGCATCACCCCATCGCTCTAGTCGGTGGCGGCACCGGCCTCATTGGCGACCCCAGCGGGAAGGCTGGTGAACGCACCATGCTGGCGCCCGAGCAGGTCGCCGCCCACGTGGCCAGCCTGAGGGCCCAGCTGGAGCGCTTTCTCGACTTCGATGGACCGCGGCCGGCGCAGGTCCTCGACAACTCCGAGTGGCTCAGCCAAGTCGGCCTGCTCGACTTCTTGCGCGACGTGGGCAAGCACTTCACGGTCAACCAGATGGTCGTCCGCGACTCGGTCCGCCCGCGACTCGAAGATCCGGACCGTTCGATCTCGTTCACCGAGTTCACCTACATGCTGCTGCAGGCGTACGACTACTTGGTTCTGCACGATCGCCACGGTTGCTCCGTCCAGCTCGGTGCGAGTGACCAGTGGGGGAACATCGTCTCTGGCTGCGACCTGATCCGGCGCCGGCGCGAAACGACCGTGCACGGGTTCACGCATCCCCTGGTCACCAAGGCCGACGGCACCAAGTTCGGCAAGACCGAGCAGGGCGCGGTGTGGCTCGACGCAACACTCACCCCGGGCTATGAGTTCTATCAGTTCTGGCGCAACACGCCCGACGATGTGGTCGGGCAGTATCTGCGCTACTTCACCTTCCTGCCGCTGGCGAAGATCGCGGAGATCGAGCGCGCCCAACAGGAGAACCCTCAGGCGCGCGAGGCGCAGCGGGTCCTCGCCGCCGAGGTCACCGAGCTGGTCCACGGGGCCGAGGTGCGGCAGCGGGCCGAGCACACGACGGCCGTCCTCTTCGGCCCGGACTGGCGCGAGTTGTCGGCCATCGAGCTCGAGGAGGCGTTCGCCCACTCGCCCCGCACCCAGCTGGCGCGGGACGCACTGGGCACGGACGCCGCCAAGCTGGTCGTCGTCGTCGCGGACACCGAGCTGGCCAAGTCCCGCGGCCAGGCCCGCCAGGCCATCCGTGACGGGGCCATCTCGGTGAACAACGAAAAGCGCACGGACCCAGAAGCAGTGCTCTCGACCGAGGACTTGCTGGCCGGCCGTTTCCTGGTGCTGCGGCGGGGCAAGAAGACCTATCACGTGGTGGAAGTGCCTTGAGCGGCGCCGTCCCCGCGACCGCGCGCTGCCGGCCACCGGGGGCAACGCCTCGCTGCCGCCGGGCGGACGGGCTCGGTTCCTGGCCGCGGCCACGCCGCGCCGATACAGAGAGAGTTCCATGACCGGGTTTCGTAGCAGCGGTTCTTCCGAAGGGCGTCCAGGGCGGTCCCTCGGCACCGGCAAGGCCGGGCCGGCGTCGCCGTTCACCCAGGTGCAGATCCTGCAGCTGATGAAGAACGAGTTCGCCCGCGCGCGTCGCTACGGCCATCCCGTGTCCTGCCTGTTGCTTCAGGTCGACCGGCTGCAGTCGCTCGCCGACATGCACGGCTCCGAGCTGCGGGAGCTAGTGCGCGAGAAGGTGGCTCAGCTCGTCACGGAGAAGACGCGCGGGCACGACTACCTCGGCTTGATCAGCGAAGAGCGTTTCTTGCTCCTCTTGCCGCACACCGACGGTGTGCAGGCGTCCACGGTGGCGGAGCGGATTCGGCAAGAGTTCGCCGAACTCGAGGTGACGGTGGCAGGCGGCCCGTTGGCGTTGACCCTGAGCCAGGGAATCGCGACCTGCGACGACGACACGCTGTTCTTCGACACCATTCTCTCGCGGGCGGAAGTCGCCTTGCAGTGGGCCTCGGAAGCCGGCGGCGGCACGACCCAGGTGTTCGAGCAGGACCGATTCGCCGAGTCCTGAGGCACGCTCTCAGAGCCTGCAACCAAATCGATGCTACCGGCTCTGATCCATGCTCCTGGCGCCGCTCCGCGCCGCGGTGAGCGCGTGACTTCGAAAAAAGCCACACGCTCTCGAGGTTGAGGGCGCCGCGGCGCGGAGCGTGACGACTTCAATCCTGTGACCCGGTCTGACCTCTCGAACCGTATCTCCAGAGGGGTCGCCCTGTCGCCAAGCGCGGCGAACGGGTTAACTGAGGGAGATGCACATCCTGCTCGTCGAGGACGAGAAGACCATTGCCCTGACGCTGAGCGACGACCTCGTTGCGGCGGGCCACGAGGTCGTCGTCACCGAGGACGGCAAAGAAGCCGTGCGCATCCTCGGCGAGAAGGCCTTTGACTGTGTGATCACCGACGTGCGCCTTCCCGGCGCCGACGGGCTGACGGTGCTCGAGGCGGCCAAGCGGGCCCGGCCCGACACCGAAGTCCTTGTCATGACCGCGTTCGCCACGATTGAGCAGGCCGTCAAGGCCATCCGCGCCGGGGCAGATGACTACATCCAAAAGCCGTTCCTGAACGACGCGCTGCTGGAGCGGTTGAGCCGCATCGAGAAATACCGGACGGTGCTCGACGAGAACCGAAAGCTCAAAGAGGACCTGCGCGGCGCCGGCGGACTGCCGGGTGTCATTGGGCGCAGCCCGGCGATGCAGGACGTAGTGCGCACCGTCCGCACCGTGGCGCCGACCGACGCGTCGGTGCTGATCCAGGGCGAAAGCGGCACCGGCAAGGAGTGCATCGCGCGCGCGATCCATCAGCTGTCCACCCGCGCTGAGCGGCCCTTCGTCGCGCTGTCGTGCGCAGCCTTGCCCGACACCCTGTTGGAGACCGAGCTGTTTGGGCACGAGAGGGGGGCGTTCACGGACGCGGCACGCTCGCGCCGCGGCCGCTTCGAGCTCGCCGACACGGGGACGATCTTCCTGGACGATATCGACGACATGCCGCTGACCACGCAGGTCAAGCTGTTGCGCGTGCTGCAGGAGCGCAACTTCGAGCGGGTCGGCGGCGAGTCGTTGGTCGAAGTCGACATCCGCGTCGTCTCCGCCACCAAGAAGGCGCTGGTCGATCTCGTGCAAGCAGGGAAGTTCCGCGAGGACCTCTACTACCGCCTCAACGTGGTGCCGGTCGTGTTGCCGCCGCTGCGGGGCCGTGAGGGGGACGTACCGCTGCTCGTGCAGCACTTCGTGCGCAAGCTCGGCGACAGCCGGCCCTTCACGGTCAAGACCGACGTGCTCGAGGCGATGAGTGGCTACGCTTGGCCCGGCAACGTGCGCGAGTTGGAGAACCACGTCGCCCAGGCCATCGCGATGGCGGGGACGTCCACGATCCTCAAGAAGGAGCACCTGCTGCCGGTGGACAAGACGCGACGGGCGGCATTGGATCCGCCGACCAAGCTCGAATCCCTGCGCGAAGTGATGGTCCAAGCCGAACGCGAGCACCTCAAGCACGTGCTCAAGTCGGTGGGCGGCCACCGAACCAAGGCGGCCTCCGTACTCGGCATCAGTCGCAAGGTCCTGTGGGAGAAGCTGAAGGACTACGGCATCGAGTGAGTGGGCGCGCGCGCATCCGCGGTTTGGCCGCGGCGGTTCTGTCGCTCCTCGCGGGCGGTAACGGCGTCGCGTCGGCCCAGGCTTCGCCGCCCCGGGCGCCGGTGTGGATCGGCGACCAGCGGATCCTCTATCTGCACGGGGGGCCGCCCCGCGACGCAAAGCTCTTCGACACGGTCCGCACGCTTGGCTTCACCGCGGTGAGCGCGGGGACTGCCGCAGAAGCCGCCGGCGCGCGCGCGGCGGGGCTCCAGTTCTACGCCGATCAAATCGTCGGCAAGGGGATCCTCGAGCTCCGGGATCCACAGTGGACGCGGCTCCGCGACAGCTACGAGGCCACTCGCGACCCGACCGTGCTGCAGCGGCCCTCCTGTTTGGCCACCGAGGACTCCGCCGCGGCCCTCGCCAAAGAGTTGGAGGCCCGGCTGGGGGCGATGATCGAAGCGGGGCCCATGGCGGCGTGCCTCGGCGACGAGGTCTCGACGACGCGGCAAAACAACCCGCTCGACCTCTGCCGCCACCCCGAGTGTCTGGCGGCGTTTGTCGCGTTCTTGCGCTCGAGGCATGGCGACCTGACCCGCCTCAACACGGCGTGGGGGACCGACTATCAGGCCTGGGACGAGGTCCGGCCCTGGACCGCAGATGAGATCCGCGCCCGCGAGTTCGACGACGCCAGTCTGCCCCGCAACCTGCGTCCTTGGGCCGAGCACTTGGAGTTCAAGGACCGCCAGTTCGCTGGCGTCATCGAGCGGTTGTCGACGTTGGTGGCGGCGCGGCGCCCCGAGCTCCTCCGCGGCTTGACCGGGATCCAACCGCCCACGGCATACGGCGGCCACGACCTGCCCCGGCTCATGCCGACGCAGACGTTCTTCGAGGTCTACGACATCGGTGGAGCGCGCGACTTGGCCCAGTGTTACGTCCCGGCGGCGGCGCGCCAGGTCGCCACGCTATTCCCGCAGGACGAGGAGCAGCCGCCGGACTTCCTGCGGGCCCGATTGTTTGACGGCCTGGCGCACGGGCTCGCCGGATCGATCACCTGGAGCGCGGGGGACGTGATCGATGCGGAGGGACGGCCGACCGACTACGGCCGGGCGCTGGCCGCGGCGTTCCGCACGCTGGAGCCGGCCCGCGTCGTCGCCGGGGCCGAGCTGCTCCGCGACCCGGTGTGGCTCGTCGACTCGCAGGCGTCGGTGCGCGCCCACTGGATGCTCGACTCCATCGCCGACGGCGACACCTGGATCCGCCGCTGGTCGTCGTACGAGCACACGCACAGCACCAGCCTGGCGGCGCGCCACTCGTGGATCCGGCTACTCGAGGACTACGGCGTGCAGCCGCGCCTCGTCGCAGCGGAGGATCTGCCGGCGATGCTCGGCCGCTCGCCGCCCCTGCTCCTGGTGCTACCAGCGACGCTGGCGCTCTCCGACGCGCAAGCTTCCGCCGTCGCCGGCTACGTGCATCGGGGCGGCACAGCGCTCGCCGACCACGGCCTAGCCATCTACGACGAGCACCTCAAGCTGCGCGAGCAGGGCGCCCTCGATGACGTGTTCGGGGTGACCGGCCGCACCAACGAGCTCCAGGCCGTGCTGGTGAGGGAAGGCCAGCCCGTCGGCCGCGCCCGGCTCGAGGAGGGCGCGGGCGCCGCGGAAGCCGGTCTCAGCGGCAGCATCGCCGAGCCGGTGGGGGAGTTCCGGGTCCAGATCGAGCACGGCCACGGCGACGGCCAGACGGTGTATCTCAATCTCGCGGTGTGCGAGTACGGCACGGTGCGCCTCGACCCGGCGCGCCACGACACGGCACTCGACCTCCGCGCCCGCGTCCGCAAAGTCCTTCAGGGGGCCGCGGTCGAGGCTCCGGTCGAGGTTGTCGGGGCCGGGTTGCCGACGTGTGTCGAACGGCTGCGCCTCCGCGCCAGCAACGGTGAGCGCTATCTGGCAATCCGGGTGAACGCGCTGGAGAGCCCCGCTCTGATGGCCGACCTCAGCCGCCGCGGGCCGTTCGCGGTCGAGCTGCTGTTCCCAAATGAAGTCGGTCTGCGCGACGTGTTCTCGGGCAAACATCTGGGCCGCGGCGCTCGCTTCGAGGCGACGCTGGATCCCTGGCGCGGGCTGCTCTACCAGCTCGACGCAGAGTAGCGGCGATCGCGGCGGCTACACCGCCCGCGCCAACCGCCGCACCGCCAGCGCGCACCACGCGCCGGCGACCGCACAGCCGGCCCACAGCGCGTCGGGGCCAAGATGCTGGTAGACCGCCGTCCCGAGCGGCGCGGTTAGTGACGAACCCAGACATCAGGGGCGACTCGAGCATCTCACCCGCCGTGCTCAACACCACGGCGAGCAGCGCGATGCCGACGCCCACGCCGAGCGGTCGCACCGCGTCGCTCAAACCGATCAGCAGCGCACCCAGCGCAATCCACGGCAGCGGTGGGCGATGCCGCAGTCGATGCACCAAGACCATTTCGAAGGCGACAATCAGCGCCGGGTTCACCGCGAACAGCAAGCCGATCTGCCCTTCGCTCGAGCCGTACCGCTCATGGAAGTAGAGAGGCACGGTGCCAAACATCTGCAAGAACAGCAGCGCGATGACCGCCGCCGCCAGGAGCACTTGCAGAAACGCTCGGTCGCGCCATGGCCCGCGTCCGGCCGGCGCATCGGCCAGCGCCTCGGCGGGCGCGGCGTCGGGGCCGCGCGCACGTGCCGCAGGGCCGGCAGCAGCAACGTCGCCCCGACCGCGGAGGCGGGGTGACGCCCCGCCGAGCAGTCTGTCGCTCGCCGGCATCAGCCGGCAGGCGCCTCTGGCGCCTGTCTGACGCTGCCAGGGCGGCTCTGGCGCGTGCTGGGCGTGAGGACTCGTGCATGATTCGGGCCAGCAGGCCGGCGGACGCTCGGCGCGAAAGGCGTTGTGGCCGGAGTTCTAGTGGGTCGTTCAGCGGCTCTGTAGTCGCTGCAAGGCGTCGCGCAGTCCAGCAGCCGGTAGACCGACCGTCAAGGCACGACTCTCGCCGGACTGCACCGAGACGCTCGGCGGCGTGACGCCGACCACTGGCTCGACCCGATCGAATCGATCGATCACCTCAACGACGACGCGCTGCACGCCGCTGCGGTACACGGTGAGCGACGCGCTCCCGCGGCCGTCCAGCTCGGCTTGCACCTGCACCGGCCAGCTGTGCTCGAGAAAACGCGCCGGCGCGATCGGGCTGCGATCGGCGAGGTCGGCGCCGGCCGGGATCTCCCAGTGGGCATCGAAACCGGCGGAAGCCTCCAGACTGACCCGCAGGCGGACACCTTCGGGCAACGCCGCCGGGCGCGGCGGCGTCAGCTGGACGCGGACCTCGGTCAGCGTGGGGCGCAGCGTCACCTCCCGATCGCCATCGAGGGCACGCACCATGGTGGGGGCGTAGCCGATCGCCATCACCCAAGCGTCCATGACGCCGCGCAACACCATGAGCTCGAGCTCGTCGGGCACCTGCGAGTTCTGCAGGGCGCGCGGAATCATCCGTTCCCCGTGGAACAGGTAGACGCGTGGTACCCGCTTGGGTGGTTGTCCATCGGGCTGGCGGAAGCGCAGCACGACGCGCTGCAGATCGGCGAGCAAGTCCATGCGGGTCCGGGCGATCGTGCCGTCGGGCCCGGGGACCCGAATGCCGTCGACCACCCGAAACGGTGTGTCGGCGCCGTAGACCGCGGCCTCGAGGCGATACTCGCCCGGCACCAGACCGTTCCAGATGTACTCAAACCACCCCTCGGCGGGGTTGGGGCCGCTGCCGTGTCGGCTCAGCGCCGCCGCCGAGAACTGCTCCAGCGCCTCGCCGCCGGTGGGACGCAGCTGCAACGTGAACGGCCGCAAGCGAATCCACCGCTGCTCCGGGTCGACGTCCGGGACCCGCAGCTCGGCCGCCAGGGTGTGGCCCGGGTCGAGCTGGACCACCAGGTCCGTCGTGCCCGGGCTGAACTCGATCGGATCGGGCGTCACGTGACAGCGGGACGCCGGCTCGATGCGCAACCGCAGGCGCGTCGTCCTCGGCACGTCGCGAAACATCGCGAACGTCTCGCCGTCGATGCGCGAGCGAGCCCGCAGGGGCCGCCACTCACCGCTGCCGCGCACGCGCTGCTCCGCCTCGAGTCGGTACCCAGTGCACGGCGCACCCGGCGCCGTGCGGACGCGACCGGCGACGAGAACCGGGGCGTCGGTGAAGCGCAGAGCCCCCACATCCGTCACGCCGACGCGAAATGGGGTCCACGGCGTGAGGTCCGCCTGCGGGAGCTGGGCGTCGGCAACCGCCAACTCGGCGTTGGCAAACGGCCGCTCCGCGAGCTCGCTCGGCAAGACCAGCAGGAAGCCCCCGGCGTCATCGGTGACGGCGTTGAGCCGCGTCGGCTGGGGGTCGGTCGCAGCCTCGAGCTCGGTATACAGCGTGGCGTTGGCCAGAGGAGTGCCGGCCGCGTCGAGCGCTTGGCCGCGCAGCACGATGTGCCCGACGCCGACCACCAGCTCGGCCCGGCCCTGCCGCTGCGCGAGCGTCGGTCCTTCGACGAGGACCGTGTTGCGCCAAGCACCGGCACCGCCCATGACGCCCACCGAGAACGCCTGGCCGAGTGGCACGTGTGGGAAGCGGGCGCGGCCGTCGACGGCTTCGACCCGGCCGAAGCGCGGCCGGGGCTGACGCTCCACCGGATCGTCTGGCCGGGCCCCCCAACCCATGGCGCGCAGCGACACCGAGAACCGACCCGGCGCCGGCTGCCCCTGCGGGTCGACGAGCCGCACGTCGAGACTCCCGGTCAGTGGCACCTGGAGCTCCAGGGTCGTGCCCGGTGCCGGCAGGCCGGCCGTCGTCACCGGGGCACTCACTTGCCCCGGCAGATGCCCCTCAATGCGCACTCCCGCCAACGGGCCGTGCCGTCGCACGGCGTCGCGCCACGCCATGCCCAAGTCGGGCCACGTGCAGCCGGCGTCCGGCCCGGCACTCTCGCCGAGATGGAGCCGCGGCCAAGCGAGGGCGGAAGAGCCGCTCACGAAGGTCGCATGCACGTTGAGCCCGCGCACTGGCTCGCCGGCGAGATCCATGACCCGCACATGGAGGGGGTGCTCCGGATGGAGCTCGAGGACGTGGGCGCGCTGAGGCGCGCCGTCGACCGGGCGGCGCACGACGAGGTCACCGACGCGGTCGCGATGCCGGGCCAGGATCCAGTGAGCCACGTCGGCCATGCGCAGGCGGACGACCCCGCGCGCATCGGTCAGCTGCGGCGCCCCGCTCTGGCGGATCGACCGTTCGCGGTCCACGCTGCCAGCGGGCCAGGGCCCGGGCTGACTCCAAACGCGCGCCGCTGGCACCGGCACCGGCGGGTCGCCGGCGACCACCGTCACCTCGAGGGTGAACGTCGCGCCAGCCGCGGCACCGCCGACCGGATCGCGCGGCGCCGTCGGCCCGGCCGGAGCGACGGTGGGCCGCCTCGACACCGGCTCGCGGGGCGACCCCGACGCGGGCGGCGGCGCCGCGTGGCCGGTACCCGGCGGGATCGCGAGGGGCGTGGGCGGGTGTGGCCACAGCAACCATGTGAGCGCCGCCACGACCGCGGCGACGAGCCCGGCGATCAGAGCGAGGGACGCGGTACGGTGCGGAGTCTCCATACTCTTCGCCGGCCTACCTTAGCAAGCCGTTGAAGAAGTGCTTTGGCCAGCCGGGCGGGTGCAGCTGGAAGGTTTGACGGGTCGAGCCGAGGCGCCGGTCGGATGGCGCAATGACCTCATCAACGGCCCGGCCGGCGGAACCGCCAGCGCCGCCCCGCGCTTGGCGCGCGGTCCCGCCGCGGGGCGATCTGCCGCGCCGCGGGCCCGGGCGCGAAAACGCCGGCGAAACGCGGCGCGGCTTCGCGCAGCCGGACTACACTCAGGCCGGCTGGGCGCCGCTCTGGCGGCGACGCCCGGCGCGCCGTCCCGCCCATGGCCCAGAGCGAAGCCGACCCCAATCCCGCGCAAATCCGCGACGTCGTCGCCATCGATGGCCCCTCGGGTGCCGGCAAGAGCACCGTCGCGCGCCGGCTCGCGGAACGATTGGGCTTCGCGTACCTCGACACGGGGGCCATGTATCGAGCGGTGACATGGGTCCTGCTGGAGCGCCGGGTCGACGGCGCCCCCGACGAAGTGACCGTCGCGGCCTTGCTCGGCGAGATGCAGCTCCAGATCGGCAACAGCGGCCGGGTCATCGTCAACGGCCGCGACGTGACCGCGCATCTCCGTTCGGCCGAGGTCGAATCGCGCGTCTCCGCGGTGTCGGCCATGCCCGTCGTGCGCGGGTTCATGCGCGACCTACAGCGCCAGGTGGCAGCGGCGGGACCCATCGTCGTCGAGGGTCGCGACATGGGCACCGTGGTGTTTCCGGCCGCACGGTGGAAGGTTTATCTCGACGCGGATCCGCGCGAGCGAGCCCGCCGACGCCTCGAGGACTTCCAGCGGAGCGGCCGCGACGTCACGCAGAAAGAGGTGCTGGAGGAGATCGTGGTCCGCGATCGGCTCGACAGCACCCGCAAGGACGCGCCGCTGCGCCGTGCTCCCGGCGCGGTCGACATCGACACCAGCGGTCACACGGTCGAGGAAGTGGTCGAGCAGCTCGCCGGATGGGTGCGGGGGCGATCGGGGACGGCGCCGTGAGCATCCTGCTGTACCGGTTCTCGCAACGCTGTTTCGGGGTGCTCTTTCGGCTCGTCTGGGGGTTCCGCGCCGGCGGCCAGGAGCACGTTCCCGCCGCCGGACCGGTACTGATTGTCGCCAACCACGCGAGCTACCTCGACCCGGCGCTGCTCGGGCTCGGCGTAAACCGGCCCTGCCGCTTCCTTGCGCGCGCTAGCCTTGGCCGTATCCCATTGGTAGGAAGCTGGATGCGTGGAATCGGCACCCTCTTCGTCGACCGCGACGCCCCCACGGCGGCGGTCTTCCACCGGCTGATTGAAGTGCTGGAGGAAGGCGACGCCGCGTGCATGTTTCCCGAAGGGACGCGCTCCGGGGACGGCCGTGTCGGGCCCTTCAAGCGCGGCGTGCAGCTGCTAGCCAAGAAAACCGGTGCCAGCGTTGTCCCGGCGGGGATTCGCGGTAGCTTTGCCGCCTTCCCCCGGGGTCGCTGCGTGCCCCGGCCCTTCCGACGCTGCAGTGTGGTCTACGGCCCACCAATGACGGCGGCGGAAGTACTGGCCGAGGACGGGCTGGAGGAGCTGCGCCGCCGCGTGGCTCGCCTCTGCGGGCAACCGCTTGCGACAGACGTGGCCACGGCTTCGACGACTGCAGCGTCGTCCGCGGGCTCTGGGGCCAACGACCGTTCCTGACCCCGTCCGCCAACGCCCGAGCCCTCCAGCCGCAAGAGGGAGTCGGCGCGCCACCGGGCGGTTTCGATACCCACAACCCCGACTGCGGCTCTCTCCCATTACATGCACGGCAAACAGTTGGTGAAGCACTTCGCCATGGACTCCGAGGAGCTCGATCGGCTCACCGGGGAGGCCATGGGCGTAGTGAGCATGCAAGAGCTCGATGGCGCGATGTCCGCGACGGTCGTCGACGTCAGCCCCAACCAAATCGTCAAGGGCACAGTGCTCGCCGTCCAAGAGGACGGCACGGTCGTCGTCGACGTCCGCTACAAGGCCGAAGGGCGCATCCCGCTCCACGAGTTCGACGACCCCGCGGTCGTCGAGCCGGGGATGGAGATCGAGACCCTGGTCGAGGACATCGAGGACTCGGAAGGGTTCATCGCGCTCAGCAAGCGGAAGGCCGACCGGATCCGCGGCTGGGAGAAGATCATTGAGACGCACAAGGAAGGTGACGTCGTCAGTGGCAGCGTGCAGCGCAAGATCAAGGGCGGCTTGCTCGTCGACATCGGCGTGCCGGTCTTCCTGCCGGCGTCGCAGGTCAACATTCGCCGTACCGGCGACATCTCCGAGTGGATCGGCAAGGAGATCAGCGCGCGGATCATCAAGATCGACGAGGAGCGGATGAACATCGTCATCTCGCGCCGCAAGTTGATCGAGGAGGACCGCGAGAAGATGAAGACCGCCCTGCTGGCGGAGATCGAGGAAGGCCAGGTCCGCAAGGGCCAGGTCAAGAACATCGCCGACTTCGGCGTGTTCGTCGATCTCGGCGGCATCGACGGTCTGCTGCACATCACGGACATGACCTGGGGGCGGATCAACCACCCCTCGGAGCTGGTCGCGATCGACGACGAGGTCGAGATCAAGATCCTCAAGATCGACCGCGAGCGCGAGCGCATCGCGCTCGGCATGAAGCAGAAGTACCCGTCGCCGTGGGAGAACATCGAGGGCAAGTACCCGGTGGGCGCCCGCGTGACCGGCGAGGTCGTCAACCTCATGTCGTACGGCGCGTTCGTCAAGCTGGAGGACGGCGTCGAGGGCCTGGTGCACATCTCCGAGATGTCCTGGACCAAGCGCGTCAACCACCCGAGCGAGGTGGTCACCGTCAGCGATCACGTCGAGGTCGTGGTTCTCGAGGTCAACCCCGAGAAGCAAGAGATCAGCCTCGGCATGAAGCAGACCGAGGTGAACCCGTGGGACATGGTCGGCGAGAACTACCCGCCGGGCACCGTCATCCGCGGCCGCGTGCGCAACCTGACCAACTACGGCGCGTTCATCGAGCTGCAGGAGGGCATCGATGGTCTCCTGCACATCACGGACATGTCGTGGACCAAGAAGATCACGCACCCGTCCGAGGTGGTGAAGAAGGGCGACGAGATCGAATGCGTCGTCCTGTCCGTGGACCAGGAGAAGAAGCGCATCGCGCTCGGTCTCAAGCAGCTGGCCCCCGACCCGTGGCAGAGCGACATTCCGGCGCGCTACCACATCGGCGACAGCGTCCCGGGCAACGTCACCAAGATCACCAACTTCGGCGTCTTCGTCGAGCTCGAGGACGGGCTCGAAGGGCTGCTGCACATCTCGGAGTTGGCCGACCACAAGGTCGACAACCCCGAGGAAGTGGTCAAGGTCGGCCAGCGCGTCGAGGTGCGGGTCATCAAGATCGACTCCGAGGAGCGCAAGATCGGCCTGACGCTCATCCAGGCGCACTTCGAGACCGAGGAGCAGGCTGCCCGCGAGGAGGCGATGTCCTCGGCACCGGCCAGCATGCCGCTCGGCACCCTCGCCAACCAGCTCAAGGACCTGGGCGTTCGCGTGAGTGAGCGCGAGACCGAAGGTGGCGAAGAGCCCACCGGCGAAGGGGCCGGCGGCGAAGAGCCCAGCGCCGAGGCGCCGGCGGAGGCGCCAGCCGAGGCGCCAGCCGAGCCGGCCGCGCCCGAAGCGTCCGCGGAAGCCCCGGCGGCCGAGGCTGATCCCGCGGGTGAAGCGACGGATCCTTCGGAGCCCGAGACCGCGTAGCCACCCGCGATGCCGAGCATCGCGGCGTCCACCGTACGCCTCCGGGCCCCGGCCCGGAGGTCGCGATATGAGCGCGGCGTCACCTGGCGCAGCGCGGTCCTGATCGTCGTCGCGGCCGGCTTCGCGCCGGCCTGCGTCACGGTCGTCGGTGGCGAGGCGCCGCCGCAGATGCTGCAGGCGCAGCCACTCTTCGTCCCCATGCAAGGGGCCGGCGGCGGCGCGGTTTCGCTCGTCGATCGCTACTACGCGAGCATCGTGCAGCAGCTGCACGAGGCCGTCACGGAGCGCGACGTCGAGCAAGCGCGCACGTTGCTGGCGCAGCACGACCGCAAGGATGCACCCGTGTGGGTGCGCGAGCGGATGGGCGGGTTTCGCGCCGCGGTGCGCGGACTCGAGTTTGCTGCGTTCGTGGTCGGTGCGACCCGGGTCGGACCACGCGTGGCGCCGGGCGCCGTGGGCGCACCGTTGGACCTTGCCGTCGAGCTCGTTGGCGCCCCAACCGAAGACGCGGCCCCCGCGGCAGCGTCGGGCGTGCTCGCCTTCTGGGCCCACGTTGAGCTCCGCGACACGGACGCCTTTGGCAGCCGCACGCGGCACGCCACCAGCCAGATCCTCCGCGTTCCCGCCGACCACCAGTGGGGGCCCGCGTCTGTCGTCTCGTTGCCGTTTCGGGTCGACGTGCCCGGCCTCGGCGTCGTGCGGCGCGAGCTTCGCGTGGACGTCGAGCTGCTGCCCGGCCTCGTGCGCATTGGCGACGCCTCGTGCCCGGTGCCGCGTCTACCCGCCGCGACCCACGCGTCGACCCACTTTCCGCGCGGTGTCGACCCCATTCGCGAGCAACCCTTGCGCACCCTGCGCAACGCCTTGCAGCGCGGGACGTCGCGGTACTTCGGCCACCTGTTCTTGGCCGCCTCCTTCATGCCGGCGACGGATAGGCACGAGGCCGCGGACGCGCTCATCGATTGGGTGCGGCTCGGGAATCGGGTGCGCGCCCGCGTGGCCATGGGTTGCCTGCGCGAGCTGACCGGCGTGGACCTCAGCGTCGAGGATCGGGAGGGCTGGCTGCGGTGGTGGGGGCGGGAAGTCGCGGCCCACCGCAAGTGACGTCCGCCCTGCCGGACGGCGATGGGGCGCACGGGCCGCTCCAGCCTCATCCGCCCAACCGTACGAACAGCGCCCGCAGGGCACGGGCCACGGCGCGAGGCCGATAATCTCTAGCCGCTGCGCCCAGCAACGGCGCACGATGGCGTGACGGATCCTGATCCAGGGACCAAGACCATGCCATACGCCACCTCCCGCCGTCGCGGCCTTCGTTCTGCCGCGTTCGCCGCCGCCACCGCCGTCCTTCTGGCCGCCGCCGGCGCCGCCCAGACGCCCTCCGTCTCGCGCCACGGAGCCCTCGCTCCGGTGACCCCACCCAGCCCAGCAACCCCGGTCAGCCCGGCAAAGGGAGGGGTCAAGGGAGAGGCCCCGGGGACCCGTCCGCTGGACATGCGCCCGACCCTGTGGCACGACGTCGACCCATCGGGCCGGCTCTGGGCCGGAGCGCTCGGGCGCTACAAGATCAGCTTCGACGCGGCCGGCGCGAGCTTCATCCCGTTCTTCGGCTCCCGCGCGCCGCAGAACTATCCCGTCCAGTTCCGGCTCGACGCCGCGACCGTGGATGGGGCACCCGCGCGCCTCGATGCGGGCGCAACCCCGACGCGCCACGGCGACATGGTGGCCTTCGATCGCGGCTTCGCGGTGGAGCGCTATGCGATCCGGCCCGACGGCGTGGAGCAGTCCTTTGTCATCGACGCGCTGCCCGACCGGGGCGCGCTCGTGCTGCGGATCGGCGTCGAGTCCCCGCTGACGGCCGCGGACGCGGGCGGCTCAATGCGGTTCGCCAATGAGCACGGCGCGGTGTCGTACGGCGCCGCCGTCGCCTTCGATGCGCGCGGCGCGCGGACCGACGTCGGCCGCGTCTGGCGCGACGGAGCGATCGAGCTCCGCGTGCCGGCCGCGTTCGTCGCGGGTGCGGAGCTCCCGCTCGTCGTCGATCCTCTGATCAGCGCGACCCCGACGTTCGTGGGTGGGGCGACCTACGGTCCCCTTGAAGTGTCCGCACCCGAAGTCGCGGTCGACACCAACGGCCGCTCCATCGCGGTCTTTGAGTGGATCTTTAGCGCGCAGGATACGGACATTCTGTCGTCCTTGTGGGATGAGTCCGGGTTGGATCCCATCAGCCCGTACATCGTGGAAGGCACGACCGGCAACTGGCGCGAGCCGCAGGTGGCGATCAGTCCGTACAGCGGACGTGCGTTGATCACCTGGCGCGATGGCGATGATCTACTCGGGCTCACCCAAACGATGGTGTCGCCGCCCACGTTCAGTAGCCGGCAGTTGCTGCTCTCCACGCCGCGGGTATCGCTCCTCCCCAGCATCCTGACCAGCCCGACCGCGGCCGGCCGCGCGTTCGAATGGTTCGGCGACAGCAAAGTGGCCGAGATCGCCGACCAGGACCCGCCGTCCACGATCTCTGAGAAGGTCGTTTCCTTGCCTCCGACCGTGTTGTCCCGTGGCGTGAGTGCGGCCCGGATACGGCCGGCTTACGACCGGTTTGGTGGGAACGTCTCACTCTTCCGGGACACCGGGCTCTTGTCGATCGCGCCCAGCTCGCGGCCCTGGAGCTATGTTGACCTGAGCATCTCGTCGCCACGGCGGGCCGTGCACGCGGGGCCGGATTGGTACGAGTTCATCGTGGCCGGAAGCGCCTTGGTGGGCGCCAACCTCGACGTCGTGGTCCAAGTGTTCCGGTTCAACGATCAGACGTTCGCGATCCAGGAGGGGCCGGCCTACAACGTGACGCGGATGGAACCCGAGGCGCCCGGGGTGCCTCACCGCGACTGGGATCAGTCGGAGGTGGTCTGCGAGTACAACGGCCATGGCTACAACATTGCCTATACCGAGGACTATCAGCAGCAGGGCACCGATTTCGACGTGCTGGTCACGACCCTGGAGCCGCGCGGTCACGGCGAGCTGCGGCTCGGCGAGTCGCACGTCTACGCGGGCGGGACCTTGAACCGCGAGACCCAGCCCAGCTTCGCGACCTACGCTGGGTCGGGCGCAGGGCCGTCGTGGCGGAGCTCGCTCGCCTGGCTGCTAGAGACGACGTTGGGCTTCCCGACCGCGGTCTACACCAACTGGTACGACTCGATCGCGCCCGCGTTCCCGCGCACCTTCACCGGCCCGGGGACGGGGTTTGGCACCGACGTGGACAGTGCGGGCGACGTGAACGGTGACCGCATCCCCGACGTCGTCATTGCCGACCCCGCAACCCAGACCGTGACGGTGTACTCGACGAGCGACGGCGCGGTGCTCCATACCTTTCGTCCCGGTACGTTCGTGGCCGGGGACTTCGACTTCAACGCTGACGGCTTTGACGACATCGCCGTCGCGACGACCACGTTCATATGGGTGTACTCGGGCCAAGACGGGAGCTCGCTCACGACCCGCACGATCTATCCTGAAACCGTTCATGCGCTCGACGCCTGCGGCGATCTCGACGGGGATGGCTTTGACGACATCACATTTGTTAGCCAGGACGACTCGCTGTTCCCCGTCAACCACACCTGGTACGTGTTGTTCGGCGACAGCGGGGGTGGCCGACTCACCACGATTACGCCTGCTTCGTACGTCTCCCCGGTTGACGAATATTTCGCTGTGTCGGGCGGCGGCGACGTGGACAACGATGGCTTCGACGATTGCGCGCTGCTGCTCTCCGAATTTGGGACGCTCAAGGTGGAGGTCTGGTCGCAGTCGTCGCCCCCAGGCAGCTTGGTCCGGACGATCGCGGTGCCTGTGACTGCCTCTGGTCTTGCCACCTACTCGCTGGCCTGCGACGGCGACCTCAATGCGGATGGCTTTGCCGATGTCTTGGTCGGCGCATCCAACGACGGCGCCTACGCGTTCTCGGGTCGCGACGGCACCCAGCTGTACTCTTGGTCAGGAGAAACCGGTGCCGATGAGTTCGGCGCCTCGGTTGCCCACGCCGGCGATGTCGACGGCGACGGCTACGGCGACGTTGTGATCGGCGCGCCGAAGGGCGACGTGGGCGCGGTGGACGGCGGGTACATCGACGTCTACTCCGGCGCCGACGGCCGCGGCCTGCTCCGCGCGTGGTATAGCGTCGCCAACGCGCACGCGGGGACCGCCGTCGCCACGGCCGGTGATTTCAACGGCGACGGCCTTGCCGACGTGCTGTTCGGCACTCCCGGTCTGTCCGCGGGCGTTGCCGATCTCCTCGACGTCGGCTTCTTCGGCGACGTCGCCACGGCGTCGACCTACGGCACCGGATGCGCGCACACGACCGGCACGCCGCGGATTGGCTTCGACGCCCGGCCCCAGATCGGCCAGACCTTCAACGTGCGGCTGCGCGGCGCGCCGGCCTCGACCCTGGCCGTGTTCATTCTCGGAGTGGGTTGGGGGCCCGTGCCCTACCAGGGATGCACGCTCTACGTGAACCCGCTGTTTCTGCAGCCCAAGACCACCGACCCGAACGGCATGGAGTTCTTGCCCCTGCCGATTCCGGACGACGTCGCCTTCGTGGGTGGCGTGCTCGACGCGCAGTGGGTGGCGATCGACCCCGGGACGCTGGCCAACAGCTTCAGCGATGCGCTGACGTTTCGCATCGCGTACTGAGGGCTGCCTGGCTGTGCAAGGGCCCAACATGGTGCGTAGCCTTGGGCCCTCGCCCGCCATGTCCGAATCGCCGCCCCCAGAGGCCGAGCGCGTACGCTCGCTGTTTGCCCAGGTCTTCGAGGTCCCCGCCGCCGGCCGTGCGGCCTTGCTCGACGGCGCTTGTTCCGACCCGGCACTCCGCGCCCAGGTCGAGGACCTGCTTTGGCACTACGACCAGCGCCTGTCGATGCTGAGCCAGGGCGGGGAACCCGCGCCCCAATCGTCGCCGTCGCCGGCGCCGCCAGCGCGGATCGGCCCGTACACCGTGATCGGGACGCTCGGCGCCGGCGGGATGGGGGTGGTGTACCGGGCGCGGCAGGCCAGCCCGCAGCGCGACGTGGCGCTCAAGGTTCTGCAGCTCGGCGTCGTGCGCGATGACGTCCTGGCGCGGTTTGCCCGCGAGGCCGAGCTCCTCGGGCGGCTCAAGCACCCTGGCATCGCGCAAGTCTTCGACGCCGGTACGTTCGACGCGGGCCACGGGTCGC